>JACKDC010000001.1:0-600000 GCA_020633725.1 Candidatus Latescibacterota bacterium | reverse complement strand
CCAGCGGCTGCTGTCCGCCGCGCTGAAGAGGCCCAGGCTGGGCACGCCGGCCGCGACGGCCGCGTGGAAGAACTCCGTGTTGCCGGCCACGAGCAGATCGCAGCGGCTGAGCAGCGCGAGCCGCTCGCGCAGGCCCTGGGGCGGCATGTCCAGCGCCTCGCCGCGCAGGTCGCGGCGGAACTCGGCGGCGGCGTCCGCGTCCTCGTCCAGGTGCAGCAGCAGCACCTTGCCCCGCAGCCGCTCGGTGAGATGGTTCACCAGGTAGGCCAGGTTCCCGCGCGCGAGGCGGCGCTCGCCGAGCCCGCGTCCCGGGTCCACGGCGATGAGCACCTGGTCCTTCACCGGCTTGCGGAAGTGGATCAGCTGATCGGCGGCGCGCTGCTCTTCCGGACGCAGCGTGAAGCGCCACTGGCTGGGGTCGTAGTCCAGCCGGAAGAAGCGCGACAGCTCCCAGGCCAGCTCCATGTGGTAGCGCTCGTGCCCCTGCCAGCGCAGCATGCAGTTGAGCAGCTGGTCCCGCTCCTCGCGGAAGACGCCGATGCGCAGCGCCGCCTGGGAGGCGTAGGCGACGAGATCGCGCGGCGGATCGGCCTCGTCCCCGAGGAGGATCACCGTGTCGAACTCGCGGTTGCGCACTTCCTTGAGCAGGCGGTAGTAGCTCGCCGAGCGCGCCTTGAGCTGGTCGGTCTTGTAGACGAGCAGACCGCTCAGCATCGCCTCGCGGCGGAGGAGTTCCGCCCAGCGGTCCTCCACCATCACCTGCAGCTCGAGCTCCGGCTGCTCGCGGTGCAGGGCCTGCATCACCGGCAGGAAGAAGACCAGATCGCAGAGCCGGCCCGAGTCCACGAAGAGCAGCCGCCGGGCTTCGCTGAAGCCGCGGCTCAGGCTGAACTCGCGTTCCAGCGGCGCCATGCCGAGGCTGCGCAGCGCGAGGCGGGCGAAGGGGCTGTTGAGGATCGACGTCTTCATGCGCTCAACCGTCGTTTCGCGGATTCGTCGTCACCGGCTTCCGTAGAGCCGATCGTAGTACTCGCGGTAGTCGCCGCTCAGGATGCGCTCCCACCACGGGCGGTGGGTCAGGTACCAGTCGATGGTGGCCGCGATGCCGTCGGCGAAATCCACCGTGGGCGTCCAGCCCAGCTCGGCGCGGATGCGCCCCGCGTCCATGGCATAGCGACGATCGTGCCCGGGGCGGTCCGTCACGTGCTCGATCAGGTCCTCGCCCTTGTTCAGGGCCGCCAGGATCAGGCGCACGATGTCGATGTTCGCGCGCTCGTTGTCCCCGCCGATGTTGTAGACGCGCCCGGGCTCGCCGCGTTCCAGCACCGCCAGCACGGCGCGGCAGTGGTCCTCGACGTGCAGCCAGTCGCGTACCTGCAGGCCGTCGCCGTAGACCGGCAGGCTCAGGTCCTGGCTGGCCCGCTGGATCATGAGCGGGATCAGCTTCTCGGGAAACTGGTAGGGCCCGTAGTTGTTGCTGCAGCGCGTGATCGTCACCGGAAAGCCGAAGGTGCGGTGATAGGCCTGGCAGAGCAGGTCCGCCGACGCCTTGCTCGCCGAATACGGGCTGGACGGGTCCAGCGGCGTGTCCTCGCGGAAGCGTCCGGTGGGCCCCAGCGAGCCGTAGACCTCGTCGGTGGACACCATGACGAAGCGCCCGTCGCCCGCGGGCCAGGCCTTGCGCGCCGCGTCGAGGAGCACCTGCGTGCCGCGCACGTTCGTCTCGACGAAGACGCCCGGCCCCAGGATGCTGCGGTCCACGTGGCTCTCGGCCGCGAAGTGCACCACCGCGTCGATGGGGTGCTCGGCGAAGAGGCTCTCCACCAGGGCCGCGTCCGCCACGTCGCCGCGGACGAAGCGGAGGCCGGGATCGTCCTCCAGGGCGGCAAGGTTTTCCAGGTTGCCCGCGTAGGTGAGGGCATCCAGGTTCAGCAGCTCCCGCTCCGGGCGCTCCGCCCGCAGCAGCTGGATGAAGTTGCTGCCGATGAACCCGCAGCCGCCGGTGACCAGGATCATCCGCCGGCCCCCCGCGTGCCGAAACCGGCCTCGGGCGGCACCAGCTCCTGCGCGTGGCGGAGCGATTCGAAGGTGCCGGCGTCAGTCCACCAGCCGTCGAGCACCTGGTAGCGCAGGGTGCCCTCGGCGATGTAGGCGTTGTTGACGTCGGTGATCTCCAGCTCGCCGCGGCCCGAGGGCTTCAGGGCGCGGATGATGTCGAAGACCCGTCCGTCGTAGATGTAGATTCCGCAGACGGCCATGTGGCTCTTGGGCTTGGCGGGTTTCTCTTCGATGCTGACGATGCGATCCTCTGCCAGCTCGGCCACGCCGAAGCGCTCGGGCTGCCGCACCTCCTTGAGGAAGATGCGCGCGCCCGTCCCCTGCCGCTCGAAGGCCTCCACGCCGGGGCGGATCGAATCCGCGAAGATGTTGTCGCCCAGGATCACCGTCATCGGGTCGCCATGGGAGAAGTTCTCCGCCAGGCCCAGCGCCTGGGCGATGCCGCCGGCCTCGTCCTGAACCCGGTAGGTGATGCGGCAGTCGAACTCGCGGCCGCTGCCCAGCAGGCCCACCACGTCCCCCATGTGCTCCGTGCCCGTCACGACCAGGATCTCCTCGATGCCGGCTTCCACCAACTTGGACAGCGGGTGGAAGATCATGGGCACGCGGCCCACGGGCAGCAGGTGCTTGTTGGTCACCTTGGTGAGGGGATAGAGACGGCTGCCGGTGCCGCCCGCCAGGATGATGCCCTTCATGTCGCTCCTGCGGCTGGGGTTGGCTCAGGGGACAGCCTAGCGGTCGCCCTGCTGACCGGCAACAGGAAATCTGCCCTGTTCAGCGCGCGCGCCAGGCACTAGGCTGGGAGCGGGAGGTTGCGTGATGTCCCTGCTAATCGGCACCGCCGGATGGAGTTACCCCGACTGGGCGGGCGCGGTCTACCCGTCGCCCAAGCGTCGGGACTTCGACCCGTTGCCCTACCTGGCGCGCCACTTCGATCTCGTGGAGATCAACGCCAGCTTCTACCGCCTGCCCCCGCTTCGTGTCGTGGAGAGCTGGCTGCGCCGCGTGGACGGCTTTCCGCGCTTCCGGTTCCTCTTCAAGGCCCCGCGCAGCTGGACGCACCCCGGCCTCGGCGCTGGCGAGCCCGAGGCGCCGGCCGCGGCCGTGGCGGAGCTCGCCGGCCGTCTCCATGACGCGGGACGTCTGGGCGCGGTGCTGCTGCAGTTCCCCTGGTCCTTTCGCGACGCCCCCGCCAGCCGCGCCCGCGTGGACGCGCTGCTGCGGCGCCTCGAACCCCTTCCGGCCGCCGTCGAGGTTCGCCACGCCAGCTTCGCGCGCGCCGACTGGCTGCACTGGCTCGGGGAGCGCGGCGCGCTGCCCGTGAACGTCGACCAGCCCGCCCTCCGCGACTGCCTGCCCCTCGAGAGCGCCACCGGCCCCGACGCCGCCTACTTCCGCCTCCACGGACGCAACGCAGCGGCCTGGTTCGCCGCGAGCGCCGGGCGTGATCAGCGCTACGACTACCTCTACGCGGCGGCGGAACTTGACGCGATCGCGGCCCGCGTGCGATCGGCGGCCGAGCGCGTCGCGACGCTGTTCGTCGTCACGAACAACCACTACGGCGGCCAGGCCGCGGTCAACGCGCTCGAACTCCGCGCGAAGCTGCTCGAGGAACGCGTGCGCGTGCCGCGCAGCCTCCTCGCGCGCTATCCGCAGCTGGCGGAGATTGCCACGCCGGACAGCGAGGACGGCGTGGATGACGACCCCACCCCACCGACGCGTCAGGGAGAGCTGTTCTGAGGAACTAGCGGCGGCCGGGGCGCGCGCTGCGGTAGAGACTGCGCTCCTGCAGGTCCACGTTGCGCAGGGAGTCGAGCCGCATCTGCTCGAGCACGTCCTCGGGAATGAACTCCACCGTGAGCTCGTCCACCACCGGCGGCCACTCCCAGAGCAGCGCCACGGTCGGCGCGCCGCTGAGGTTGTGCAGGGCATAGGTGCGCCCCGCGGGAATCTGCAGCAGGTCGCCGGGGCCGTACTCGCTCTCGTCGTCATCGATGAGGAGCGTGCCCCGCCCGCGCCAGACGTAGACCCAGAGATCGCTGTGCGGGTGGTAGTGCGGCCACTCCTCGCCGCGGAGCTGGTAGAGCTCCAGGGCGAGCGTGGACTCGGCGCGGAAGACGGAGACGCGGCTTGAGTTCTCCTCCTCGGCGAGCAGATTCTTGCGCAGCAGCTCCTGGAGCTGAAGGCGCTTGAAGTCCAGCGGCGGCCGCTTGGAGAAGCTGTCGAGGAAGGACTCGATCTCGCCCGCGTCCTGGCTCAGGTCTCTCGGCTCGGCGGACAGATCCCGCGTGTCGAGGTAGCTGCCCTGTCCCAGCCGCGGCCGCATCACGCTGTCGGCGGGCGCGGCGTCGTCGGCCGCCCGCGCCACCGGGACGACGGCGAGGAGGGTCAGGGCGAAGGCGAGGGTCGACAGGGCTGAGCGCATGGATCCGTCCCGCTTACAGGTGGTCACCGCGACCGTTCGTGTAGCTGTGGCGAGGAGGAACGCCGAGGCTCTCGAGCTCCTCCACCACCTTCCGCATCAGCGCGGCCTTGCGCGCGTGAGGCAGGAAGGCGCTCTTGAAACCGTTCAGGATCAGCTCGTGCACGTCGCCGACGTCAAGCTGGAAGGCTTTCACCGCCCGGTCGAACTCCTTCGTGACGGTGGTGTCGGAGATGAGCCGATTGTCGGTATTCAAGGTCACGCGCAAACCGAGGTCAAGGTATTTCCGGAACGGGTGATCGTGCAGCTCGGCCACCGCGCCCGTGTGGACGTTGCTGGACAGGCACATCTCCAGCGGGATGCGGTGGTCGTTCACGTACTCCATCAGGTCGGGGTCCTCGTAGAGCCGGACGCCGTGGCCGATCCGGTGCGTGCCGCAGTAGTGCAGCGCCTGCGCGATGCTCTCGGGACCGAAGGCCTCGCCCGCGTGCAGCGTCGAGTTCAGGTTGTGATTCAGGATGAAGTAGAAGGCCTCGCGGTGCTGCTTCGCGGGGTAGTCCTTCTCCTCGCCGGCGAGGTCGAAGGCGACGATGCCGAGATCCTTGTAGAGCAGCGTGGCCTGGGCCAGCTCCAGGGAGCGTTCGGGCGTCATGGAGCGGATTCCGCAGAGGATCTGCCCGGCGATGATGCCCGTCTCGGCCTCGGCGCGCGACAGTCCCCGCTCCACGGCCTCGATGATCTCGCGGTTGTGCAGCCCGCGTTCGCGATGCAGCAGGGGGCTGTAGCGCACCTCGATCAGCCGCACGTTCTCCGCCGCGGCGTCCACGGCGAGCTCGTAGGCGATGCGCTCGAGGGCCGCGGCGGTCTGCATCACCGGCAGCGTGTACATGAAGGCGCGCAGGTAGTGCGAGAGGCTGCGCTCCTCGCCCTGCACCTGGGTGAGGGTGCGCACCTCCGCCTCGCTGCTGGCCGGCAGGTCGAAGTCCGCCTCCACGGCCAGCTCGAGCAGCGTGGCGGGCCTCAGGGAGCCGTCCAGGTGGACGTGCAGGTCCGTCTTGGGAAGGGTCGCCAGCCAGTCGCGTTCGATCTTCACGCGCTCGCCTTTCCGCGCCGGCCCGTCACTGGCCGCCGCCGCTCTGGAAGTAACGCTCCTCGAAGACCTCGGTGTAGGGCGGGCCGCCCATGAAGTCCTCGATGCTGTCCTCGTCGCGCTGCTGCAGCTTGCCCTGTTCGATCAGATCGTAGACCACGTTGCCGAAGTCGCCCCCGCTCTTGACGCCCCACTCGCGGAAGACCAGGGCGGCCAGCGGGCCGTAGCGCTCCGCGCCGAGGCGCCGGAGGCTCTCCAGCAGCTCCGCGCCGCTCACGTGCCCGCCGTCGGGGGTGCTCTGCCGCGCCTGCTCGAGCGCCTCGCGCAGGAAGTCGTAGGCCTCCGCGCTGTAGGGTCGCTGCTTGCCGCTGTCGGTGGTCATCCCGTCCCCTCCCGGCTCGGGTTGCCGGATAACAAAGCGCGTCGACGCGCCGCTGTCAATCGACCTTGCTGGCCATGAGGTTCTGGAAGAGCTCCTCGTAGCGATCGATGACCCGCGGCAGCGGAAAACCCTCCTCCACCGACGCGCGGCCCGCGAGGCCCACGCGACGGCGCAGGCTCTCGTCCCTGAGCAGGGCGTCGCAGCGCGCCGCCCAGGCGCCGAGATCGGACGGATCCAGCAGGAAGCCGTTCTCGCCGTCGCGGATGAACTCGCTCGGACCGCCACGGCTCGTCACCACCACGGGCACGCCGCAGCTCATGGCCTCCAGCGCCGCGAGCCCGAAGGACTCGTGCTCGCTCGGCTGCAGGTAGACGTCCGCCACGGGCAGCAGCTCCTCGATGCGCTCCCAGGCGCCCACGATCTTGACCTGCCTGCCCAGCCCCAGCTCGCGCGCCTTGTACTCGAGCGCCGCGAGTTCGGGCCCGTCGCCCGCGAGCAGGAGGACGGTCCGCTCGCGCTCCTCCATGGCGGCGAGGATGTCCACCAGGGTCAGCGCGCGCTTCACGGGACGGAAGTTCGACGCGTGCAGCAGGATCCGCTCGCCGTTCTTCGCGAAGCGGGCGCGCAGGCCGTCCGCCGAGCGCGGGCTGAAGCGCGCCGTGTCGACGAAGTTGGGGATCGTGTGGATCTTCTTGTCGGTCCGGAAGATCCTGCGCGTCTCCGAGGCTAGGAAGTCGCTCACCGCCGTGACGCGATCCGACTGCTCGATGCTCCAGCGCGTGATGCGGTGGTAGCTCGGGTGGTTGCCCACCAGCGTGATGTCCGTGCCGTGCAGGGTCGTCACCACGGGGATGCGCCGCGAGCCCATCTGGCTGGCCAGGATCGCGCTGGCCGCGTGCGGGATCGCGTAGTGCACGTGCAGCAGGTCAAGGCCGTGGAAGCTGGCCACCTGGTGCATCTTCACCGCGAGCGCCAGCGTGTAGGGCGGATGCTCGAAGAGCGGGTAGTCCAGCGTCTCCACCGTGTGCACCGACACACGCTCCTGCCCCAGGTGCACGCGGAAGGGCACCGACGCGGTGATGAAGTGCACCTCGTGCCCGCGCTCGGCGAGCGCGAGGCCCAGCTCCGTGGCGACGATCCCGCTGCCCCCCGCCGAGGCGTAGCAGGAGACGCCGATCTTGAGCGGGCGCGTCACGACGCCCTCCCCGCGCCGTCGAAAGGCGCCGGCGCGAGCAGCTGCGCGGGGTCGGCGACGAGCGGCACCTGCGCCGAGTGGAAGGGCTCGGCGTAGCCGCAACCGCCGAGCGCGCCGTAGTAACGGTCTCGCGCCAGGAGCTGCTCGAGGAAGTCCGGATGGTTGATGGACGTGGCCGCGCGCCCGCCGCCCCGCAGGAACTGGCTCGCGTAGCAGCGCAGCGACTCGCGCTTGGCCTCCACCACCGCGTCGATCCCGATCACGAAAGATGGTGCGAAGGGAAAGCGCTCCATCGTCTCGATGATGCGCTGCGGGCGCCGCGCCGCGCCCGCGGCGTCGTAGCGTTCGAGCCCCGCGAGGAAGGCCGCATCCCAGAGCAGATGGTGCGCGGCGCTGTGGTCGGGGTGACGGTTCTGCGCGCCGGGGATGATGAGCAGGTCCGGGCCCAGGGTCCGCAGCCACCCGGCCACCTCGCGACGCTGGCCGAGGTCGGCGGCGCTGAGATGTCCGTCGGGCAGGCCGGCGTTCTCCCGCCGCCCCACACCCAGCGCGCGCGCCGCGGCCGCCGCCTCCTCCGCGCGACGCGCGGGATCGCCGTTGGAGCCCAGCTCGCCGGCCGTGAGATCGAGGATGCTCACCGTGTGCCCCAGGGACGCCGCCAGGGCCAGGGTGCCGCCGCAGCCCAGCTCCACGTCGTCGGCGTGCGCGCCGCAGGCCAAGAGGTGCATCTCAGGCTCCTTCGGGTTCGAGCGGGAGGGTCCACTCAATAAGCTCTCCGGACGCCCAGGCCGCCAGATGCTCGCGCGCCAGCGCGAGCAGCCGGGCGGGGTCCGCGAGGGGATGCCCGCCACGCGCCAGAGGACTGCTGCGGCGACCGGGATCGGGGAGATCGAGGTCTCGATCTCCGTCCCACCGGGCGCGAAGGCGCGGGTATGCCGGTGGGAAGGGCAGGTCCAGTAGCGCGAAGCCGTCGACCAGCTGGCGATGATAGCGCCACTCCCCCGGCCCCAGCACCACGGCCGCCACCGGCAGCACCGCGTCCTGCGCCAGGGGGCGCAGCGAGGCGTTCGGGCTGAGCGTGTCGGGCGCCTCTTCCAGCCGGCGTGCCAGGGCCGCGGCGTAGTCCTCGGGCTCCGGGAGCTGGCGACGTCCCCGCCGCAGCAGCCACAGCGCCCGCTCGCCGATCCCCGCGCGCAGGGGGGGCTCGGTGCCGTCGGCGGCGAGCCGCGCCCCCGCCGCGTCCAGCGCCCGGGCGAACTCCAGCCGCTTCGCGGCATAGCGGACGTAGAGCGGCGCGGCCGCTGCGCGCAGCGCGGGGCTCCTCGCGTCGATCGCGAAGAGCGGTTCCTCCGGGAAGCGCTCGAGCACCAGCCTGAGCTCGCGCGAGCCGAGGTCCTCGCCCGCGCGCACGGCGTGCCGCGCGAGATCCGCGTCCACGCCGGGCAGCGCGATCAACTCGGCGTAGGCCGGCCCGGGGTCCAGATCCCCGACGAAGGCGCCCTTCTGCGCGAGCGCCGCGGGCAGGGCCACGTCCAGCGGCCTGCGCCCCCGTCGGGGGAGGCGCTGGCCGGCGGCTTCGTCGAAGTCGCTGTCGTCGCCGCCGGACCAGAAGCAGGGATAGACCGGGAGATCGCCCGTGGCCGACAGGTGCGACGCCAGCGCCACCGCGGTGGCCACCTTCTGCAGCGTGAGGCCCAGGGGCAGCGGAAAGCTCGGCTGCTGCCCGGTGACCACCAGCCGCGCCTCGCCGCGCGCGAGCTGAGCGCGGGCCGTGGGGCTGCCGCCCTGCATCGCCGCCAGCAGCGCTGGATCCACGGGCGAGGGCGCTCCCGGCGCGGCGGCCGGCAACGGCGCCGGCAGCTGCAGCGCGTGTCGACGCGGGCCCTGGGACATCACGACGCCGCTCGCGTCAGCAGGAGGATGAGCCGCGCGCTCCGCTCGGGATCGAAGGCACCGCCGCGATAGTCCCCCCAGCGCCCCGACTCCGCCAGACCCAGCCGCGCGAAGCCGTCGACGAGCTCGTCGGGCGTGAAGAGCCGCACGCTCTCCTCGTAGTGGACCGTCTCCCCGCCCGCCAGCGGGCGCAGCGCCACCCGCTTGACCACCCGATCCGCCTCGATGCTGCGCTCCTCCTCGGCGCGCCAGTGGCGGCTCTCGCGCACGCCGCGCTCCTCGAGGCTGCGCTCGAGCTGCGCCCGGTTGAAGAAGTCGAAGAAGAACCAGCCGCCGGGCGCGAGCACGCGCGCCACCTCGGCGGGCACCTGCCAGTTCTCCTCGTCCCGCGCAAAGTAGCCGAAGGACGTGAACATGCTCACCGCGCCGTCGACGCTGCCGTCGGCCAGGGGCAGCCGCCGCATGTCGCCGCGCAGGAGATGCAGCCCCGGCCTGAGCCGCCCCCGCGCCGCATCGAGCAGCGGCCAGGAGAGGTCGAGGCCCAGCGCACGCGCGCCCCGCCGACCCAGCGCGGCGAGGTGACGTCCGCCGCCGCAGCCGAGATCCAGCACCCGCTGACCTGTCAGCGGCGGGGTGACGCGCGCGAGCAGCGCCATCGCCAGCTCGGCTTCGCGCTCGTTGCGATGGGCGTAGAGTTCGAGGTAGTGCTCGCCGAAGCCTTCCACGTACCACGGCTTAGGCACGGGGCGAACCTGCGGTGAAGCGCGCGGAGAGGTAGCCGACCACCTCGCGCCGGTCCCCCGTGACCGGGGACGAGTCCCGCCGATCCAGCAGCTCCACCTGCCCGCCGCGGCGACGGTGCTCCGCCAGCAGCAGCAACACGGGCTCGGCGCCGCAGGCCTCCGCGCGCCCCTTCGCCAGCGCGAGCGCGAAGGCGTCCGCGTCGCCCGCCTCGATCAGCCGGGCGGTCTCCGCGTCGAGCGCCTCCGCCCGCTCTAGCGCATGGAAGTGCGAGAGGTCCGTCGTCACGACCCAGAGATCCCCCGGACGGGCGATGTCCCCCAACCGACGGGCGGCCTCCTCCCGGTCGGCCGCGCTGCAGCGGCCGACGAGGATCGGCAGCACCCTCGGCGGGCTCTCGCCGCCCAGCCGCTGGAGGAAGGGCAACTGCACCTCGAGCGAATGCTCGAGCGCGAGCGCCTCCTCCGCCGGGGCGAAGGGCGCTCCGCCGGCGAGCAGGGCGTCGACCGCGGCGGCGTCCACCTCCACGTCGCCGAGTGGCGTCTCCCAGCGCTCCGCGCGGGAGAGGCCGAATCCCGCCAGCGGCCGGTGGTGGTTCGGTCCGAGCAGGAGCACGCGCGAGGGCGTCGCCGGCAGCCCCGCGTAGGCGGCCGCGGCGCAGGCGCCGGAGTAGGGATAGCCCGCGTGCGGAACGAGCAGGGCCCAGGGCGCGGGCGCGTCGGGTCGAGGGGGCCACGCCGCGAGCAGCGCGTCCACCTGAGTCGCGAGATGCTTCGCATCGCCGGGGTAGAACTTGCCGTCCCAGAGCGCGTGCCTAACCAAAGAGCTCACCTCGCTTGAGCAGCGTGGGTCGCAGCCAGTCGTCCAGGGTCTCGGGATGGTCGAGCGTGTAGTGCAGGCCGCGGCTCTCCTTGCGCGCCAGCGCGCTGCGGATGATGAGCTGCGCCACCAGCGCGATGTTCCTCAGCTCGATCAGTTCCGCGGAGATGCGGAAACGCCAGTAGAAGCTCTCCACGGTGTCGCGCACGTGGCGGATGCGCTCGTCCGCGAGGGTGAGACGCTCGTCGCTGCGCACGATGCCCACGTAGTCCATCATGATCCGGCGCACCAGATCCCAGTCGTGCTCGAGCACCACCGACTCGTGGTAGTCGCGGCTCTCGGGCGCGCTCCACGGCTTGAGCTCGGGCTGCTCGCCATCGGGCAGCCCGCGCTCCGCCAGCGCCTCGTAGGCCCAGTGCGCGAAGGTCACGGCCTCGAGCAGGGAGTTGCTGGCCAGACGGTTCGCGCCGTGCACGCCGGTGCAGCTCACCTCGCCCAGGGCCAGCAGGCCGCGGAGGCTGGTGTGGCCCGTCTCGTCCACCTGGACGCCGCCGCAGGCGTAGTGCGCGGCCGGCACCACGGGCACGAGCTGCGAGCGCGGATCGATGCCCACGCCCATCAGCGCCTTGAAGATGGCCGGGAAGCGCCGCGGGATCTCCTCGCGCCCGATGGGCGCGAAGTCGAGCCACAGGTGGCGTTCGCCGCGGATCTTCATCTCGTGATCGATGGCCCGCGCCACGATGTCCCGCGGCGCGAGGTCGCGGCGCTCGTCGTAGCGCGCCATGAAGGCCTCGCCCGCGCCGTTGCGGAGCAGCGCGCCCTCGCCGCGCACCGCCTCGCTGATGAGCTGGCTGTGCAGCCGGTCGTGGTAGAGGCAGGTGGGATGAAACTGCACGAACTCGAGATTGGCCACCACCGCGCCGGCGCGATAGGCCATGGCGAGGCCGTCGCCGGTGGCGATGTTCGGATTCGTGGTGTAGGCGTAGACCTTGCCGAGCCCCCCCGTCGCCAGCACCGTGACGTGCGCGGCGATGGCCTCCACGTCGCCCGTGTCGACGTCGAGCACGTAGGCGCCGTAGACCTGCTCCTCGCGCCCCTCGCCCCGCAGGTGCTGCACCAGGGCCAGATTCACCGCGATGTGATTGGGCAGGATCGTGATGTTGGGGTCGCTCGCGGCCCGCTCCAGCAGCACGCGCTCGAGCTCGCGGCCGGTGTAGTCGGCCACGTGGACGATCCGCCGCCGGCTGTGGCCCCCCTCGCGTCCCAGGGCCAGCGCGGGGCCCTGCTTGCTGAAGGCCACGCCCCAGTCCAGCAGCTCGCGCACCCGCTCGGGGCCGGCGGCCACCATCCGCTCCACGCGCGCCCGGTCGCAGAGCCCCGCGCCGGCGCGGAGGGTGTCCTCAACGTGGGAGACGAAATCGTCGGCGGGGTCCAGCACCGCCGCGATGCCCCCCTGGGCGCGGCAGGTGTTGCTGTCCGCCGCCTCCTTCTTGGTGACCAGGGTCACCCGCCCCAGGGACGCCGCCTTGATGGCGAAGCTCAGCCCCGCGATGCCGCTCCCGATGACCAGAAAGTCCGTGCGCATGGCCCTCCCGCCCGCCGGTCCGCCCGGGGGCCCAGGCAGTCTACGTCAGGGCAGGCGACCATGCAATCTGAGCCGGGCGGTCCCCATCTGCCGGTTGCGGGCAAGCGCCCGGCGGGGCGGAGACCGCGGCAGGCGCGCTCGTGCTTCCTCGCGGTTCCCCGGCGTTCCCCATGGCGCCCTGCGCAGGGTTCCCCGGGGGATGGCACAGGCGTTGCTGTCCCGTCCTCGAAATCCCTGCGCACCAGGAGGTCAGCATGCGCAGCACTGCCGCCTACTCTCTGATCGCCGTGGCAGCCCTGACGCTTGCCTTGAGCAGCGGCTGCGGCCAGAACACGATCGAGGGTCACACCCGTCCCACCCTGCTGTCCATCAATGCGGGACAGCCGCTGCACGCGGACGTCTTCGTTTCGGACACCACCCTCGTCGGCATGGGGTACATCCCCGAGGAGACGGTCGAGGTCGTCTTCTCCAATCCGCCCAGCCAGGCCTTCCTCGACATGACTCCGGACGATCCGTACGGGAACTTCGTCTTCACGGCCGCGACGATCCGCTACGAGGTGCTGCAGCTGCTGGAGGGTGGCGGAAGCTTCTCCACGCCGAACCTGCCCACGGTTTCGATCCCGATGCACCTGACGATCCCGGTCGGCACGGAGATGACCACCTCGCTGGTCCTCGCGCCCGCCTCGATCAAGCTCGAGGCCCCGATCGTGGACATCATGCCCGGCGGCACGGCACCGAACGGCGAGGCCGTGGTGCGAGCGGAGATCATCTTCACGGGGCACGAGCAGGGCTCCGACCGGGATCAGATCATCGAGGCGAGCACGACGATCCTCTTCGCCGACTACGCCGACGAGAACTGATCGATCAGGGCGAGCAGAGCCGCCGGGTCCTGGAAGCGATGCTCCTGGGCCAGTACCTGAGGCGGCGGCCCCGACAGATCCCAACGCGACGAGGACGCCCAGCGATGGGCGTCCTTTTCCGTTAGCAGGAAACGCGCGCCCGGGTGGCGCTCCAGCGCGGCGCCGAGGCGCGCCCTGACGCGCGGCGTCCAGTCGGCGTGATCCGAAAAGCGCAGGTGTTCGCGCACCTGCGCGCCGGCCGTCGCCAGGCGCGCCCGCGCCGCCTTCTCGAAGCCCTCCGGGCGGGCGATCCCGGCGGCTGTCACGTAGACGCGCGCGGGCGTCGCGGGGGCGCCGTCGAGGTCGCGCAGCTCGCTCGACACCCACTCCAGGACGAAGACCGTCTTCCCCGCCGGCGCGCGCTGGCCGGGCCGCAGGACGAAGGCGTCCGCCCGCGCCAGCGCCCCGGGAAACTCGCGCAGGGGGCCCGCGGGCAGGACCCGCCACGGGGAGAGCGGCGCGTCCGGGGACAGGCGCACGAGGTCCAGGTCGCGGACGAGACCGCGGTGCTGGAAGCCGTCGTCCACCAGGATCAGCTCGCAGGCGCCGGCGCCGTCCAGCGCCAGGGCGCCCTCCACCTTGCGGCGTGCCGCCAGGACCGGCACGCCGGGCAGCCGGGCGGCCAGCAGCCGCGCCTCGTCCGGCGCCGCGTCGGCGAAGGCGGGGTCGTCACCGGCGAGCAGCGCGCGCCCCTCGGCGTCCCGCCCCCAGAGCCCGGTGACGATCCCCGGCCGCCGCCCCGCCTCCAGCAGCAGCGTCGCCAGGGCCAGCACCGCGGGCGTCTTCCCGGTGCCCCCGGCCTCCAGGTTGCCAATGCTGATCACGGGGCGGACGCAGCGGCGCGCCCGTCCGGCGAGCCGGCGGCCGTTGAGCGCGGCGGCCACCCCCACCAGCAGCCCCAGGGGCGCCAGGAGCAGGGCGGCGCCCCCCGGCCGTCGCTCCCAGGGACGGCGGTAGTCGAGCACGCGCGGGGCGCTCACGCGTCCTCCGCCGGCGGGATCGGCGCGCGACCGAGCTCGAGGTCCAGGGCGTCGGTGAAGCGCTGCAGCTCCAGCTGGACCTCCCGGCGCAGGGCCTCGAGGGCGTCCCCGCCAAGACCCCGCGGCACGAGACGCGGCGCGCCATAGCGGATGCGCAGGCGCTGCAGCGGCCAGGGCAGGAGCGTCCTGTCCCAGCTGCCGAAGACGTGCATGCGGGGCGCGGCCACGGCCACCGGCACGAGCGGACAGCCCGACAGCGCGGCCAGCTGCAGGGCCCCGCCGTGGAGGTGGCCCCGCGGGCCGCGGGGACCGTCCACGGTGAGGGCTGTGTCCGCGCCTTCGCGCGACGCTTGAAGCATGCGCCGCAATCCCGCGGATCCACCACGACTTCCGGAGCCGGCCGGCATGCCGTAGCCCAGGCGACGGTTCACCGCCGCGATGAGCTGTCCGTCCCTGCTGCCGCTGCGGAGCACGTGGATGCCCCGCTCGCGGTGCGTGTAGGACAGCATCAGCATGCGATTGTGCCAGAAGACGTAGACCAGGGTCCCGTTCGGGCTGGCCTGCCGTGCGGCGTCCAGGGCCTGGCGGTCCTCGTCCACGCGCCAGCTGCCGCCCCAGAGCCGCAAGAAGCCGGCGATGGCCCAGGCCTGCCGCTCCAGCGCGCGGCGCTCCTTGGGGGCGAGCCGGTCCTCGCCGGCGTCCCAGTGGGCGCTCTCGCTCACGGCGCCGCCCCCGGCCCGGCGGCGAGCAGCTCCTCGGCCAGCGCGGCCACCCCCGCGCCGCAGCCCGCGCCCCCGAGCGAGGCGCGCAGCGCCTCCAGGCCCTCGCGCTGGGCGCGGCGGGCGGGGCCGTCCTCCAGCAGCGGGAGGACGGCCGCGGCCAGGGCCTCGGCGGTCACATCGCCCTGGATGAGCTCCGGCACCAGCGCGGCATCGGACACCACGTTCACCAAGGCGATGCGCGGCAGGCGCACGAGGCGCCGGGCGAGCTGGTAGTTCAGGGCGCCGGTGCGGTAGGCCACCACCATGGGCAGCCCGGCCACGGCGGCCTCCAGGGTGGCCGTGCCGCTGGCCACCAGGGCCGCGCCCTGCCGGGCGAGGAAACCCGCGCTCGTCTCGCGGCAGCGGCGCGGGGCGATGGGCGCGCCCGCGAGCTCGGCGTCGTAGACGGAGGGGGCCAGACCCGGCGATTCCAGCAGCTCCAGCTCCAGCCCGGGCAGCGAGGCGGCGACCCGCGCCGCGGCCTCGAGCATCACCCCCAGCAGGCGGTGGACCTCCTGCGCGCGGCTGCCCGGGAGCAGGCCCAGCCGCGGCCGGGCGGCGGCCGGCGCGAGCGGGCGCTCCGTCTCCATCAGCGGGTGGCCGACGAAGCGCCCTTCCACGCCGCGCGCCCGAAACCAGGCCTCCTCGAAGGGCAGGATCAGGGCGAGGCGGTCGACATCGCGGCGAAGCTTCGCCACGCGCCCTTCCCCCCAGGCCCAGAGCTGCGGCGCGACGAAGTAGAGCACGGGCACGCCGGCGCGATGCGCCCGCGCGGCGAGGCGGAGGTTGAAGCCGGGGAAGTCCACGGGGAGAAAGAGGTCCACCGAGCCGTCCTCGAGACGCCGGCGCAGCCGGTTCAGGTGCCCACGCAGGGCGGGCAGGCGGGTGATGACCTCGGCGAAGCCCATCACCGCGAGCTCGCGGTAGTCGAGGATCAGTTCCGCGCCGGCGGCCGCCATGCGCTCGCCGCCCGTGGCCAGCAGGCGCCAGTCCGGGTGTCGCGCCTTGAGCGCCGCCACGACGGCGGCGCCGGCCTGGTCGCCGCTGGCCTCGCCCGCGGTGAGGAGGACGCAGGGCGCGCGGCGGGGCTCAGCGGCCACCGTGCATCGTCTCCAGGATGCGCACGGCGAGGCGCAGCGCGCGCAGGCCGTCCTCGCCGCTCACGGGCACGGGCTCGCCCGCCGACACCGCGCGCGTGAAGGCTTCGAGCTCCAGACGCAGCGGCTCCGCGCGGGTGACGGGCACGGCCACCTGCTCGACGAAGTCCTCCAGGTGCACGTCGGCCATGCCGCCCGGCGCGGACACGGCCTTGGCGAGGCGCAGGTCGAAGTCCGCCTGCTTGCGGATGAACTCCACGCTCCCGGCCATGAGGTCGACGGCCAGGTAGCCGTCCGGCTGGAAGACCCGCAGCTTGCGCATGCGCTCACGGCTGATGCGGCTCGCCGTGATGTTGGCCACGCAGCCGCCGGCGAAGCGGAGGCGCGCGTTGGCGATGTCCACGTCGCGGGTGAGCACCGAGCTGCCGCTGGCGTCGAGACTCTCCACCTCCTCGCCCAGGATCATCGAGAGCAGATCGATGTCGTGGATCATGAGGTCGAGCACGACGGCCACCTCCGCGCCGCGCGCGCCGAAGGGCGAAAGGCGATGGCTCTCCACGAAGCCCGGCGCGCGAAAGTGCGGCAGCGCGGCGAGGATCGCCGGATTGAAGCGCTCCACGTGGCCGACCATGAGCTGGAGATTGCGGCGGGCCGCCGCGGCAAGCATCTCCTCGGCGGCGCGCAGGTCGTGCGCCACGGGCTTCTCCACCAGCAGATGGCAGTCGCGCTCGAGGGCGGCCAGGGCCACGTCGCGGTGCGCGGGCGTGGGCACGCAGACGCTGAGCGCGTCCACCGTCTCGGCGAGGGCCGCGAGGCTGTCGTAGGCGCGGCAACGCAGGCGCTCCGCGCAGCGCGCCGAGGCGGCCGGATCGATGTCGTAGACGCCGGCGAGCGTGACCTCCGGCAGTTCACTGTAGACACGGGCATGAATGCTGCCCAGATGGCCGCAGCCCAGCACACCGACTTTCACCTTGACCTCCTTTGCGAGCAGGCTGGATCTTAGTGGCCGGCGCGAAGGGCTGCAACCGTAGCCTGCGCGCGCCGCCGGCGAAAGGAAGCCCCGTGGACGTCACCCTGCATCCGGAACTCCGGGGACGCGTGATGGCGGCCTGGTTCACGCTCTCGGAACTGCGCCACGAGGAGGCGCCGGGCTTCCGCGACGAGGTGGCGCGCGTCGCCGAGGGCCTGCGCCAGCGCTGGGCGGGGCTCAAGCCCTCCGAGATCCCACTCTTCGCGCCCGCACGCACGCTCTACAAGGCCGTGGGGATGGATCCCACGCGGCACCGCCCGTCCAGCGAGGCGCTGCTGCGGCGGATCCTGCTGGGCAAGGAGCTCTACCGCCTCGACGCCGTCGTGGACACGGGCAACCTGTTCTCGCTCTCGCACGGGATGCCCCTGGGGCTCTACGACGCGGACCGCGTCGCGGGCGACGTGATCCTGCGCCTCGGCGAGCCGGACGAGTCCTTCCCCGGGATCCGCAAGGCGCCGGTGAACGTGGAGGCCCGCCTCTGCCTGGCCGATGACCAGGGCGCCTTCGGCTCGCCCAGCTCGGACTCCGACCGGACCCGGATCCGCCCGGAGACCGTCAGCGGTCTCGCCCTCCTCTACGCGCCCGCGGACTTCGCCGCCCCGGCGCTCCAGGCCGCGGCCACGACCCTCGCCGCCGAGTTCGAGCGCTGGAACGACGCCACGGCCAGCCAGCCCGCGCTGCTCGGGGTCGGCGAGGCGGGCGACTGACCTGTCCTACTTGGTGATGCCGCGCGCGCTGCTGCGCACGAAGTCGATGAGCCTGCGCACCTCGGCGCAGTCGCTCAACTCGGTCTCCATGCGTTCCAGGGCCTGCGTCGTGTTGAGGCCCGCGCGGTAGAGCAGGCGATAGGCCTTGCGGAGGCTGTTCAGGGTCTCGGGCGCGAACCCGCGCCGCTGCAAGCCCAGTAGATTCAGACCGGCGATCTCCATCGGATTACCCGCGCCACGGAGGAACGGGGGAACGTCCTGGGGAACGCGGCTGCCGCCGCCCACGAAGGCGTGCGCGCCGATCCGCACGAACTGGTGGACGGGCGTCACGCCCCCCACGATCGCATGATCTTCGACCGCGACATGCCCGGCGAGATTCACGCTGTTGGCCAGGATGACGCCGTCGCCGATCGCGCAGTTGTGCGCGACGTGGGAATAGGCCATGAGAAGGCAGCCGCTGCCCACGCGGGTCACCTCGCCCGCCGCCGTGCCCGGGTTGAGCGTGGCGTACTCACGGATCATGTTGTCCGCGCCGATGTCGAGGATGCTCGGCTCGCCCCGGTACTTCAGGTCCTGGGGCGGACTGCCCAGCACGGCGCCCTGGAAGATGCGGTTGCGCGGTCCGAGGCGGACGCAGCCCTCGATGCGCACGTGGCTGGCGATCTCGCAGCCGTCGCCGATCACGGCGCCGTCGGCGACGATGCTGAACGGGCCGATGCTGACGTCCGCGCCGAGCGTGACGCCCTCGCCCACAATGGCCGTGGGGTGGATCCTCCCCTGCTCGCCGCTCGCTCTGCCCATGACCGCCCTCACGCTAGCGCTCGACCACCTGGGCCATCAGTTCCGCCTCCGCGACGAGCTGGCCGTCCACGAAGGCCTCGCCACGCATCTTGCACCCGCTCTTGCGCAGACGCAGCATGCTCAGCTCGAAACGCAGCTGATCCCCGGGCAGCACGGGCCGCCGGAAGCGCGCGTTGTCGATGCCCATGAAGTAGACGAGCTTGCCCGTCGGATTGTCAACCGTGGACAGGAGCAGGATGCCGCCCGTCTGGGCCATGGCCTCCAGGATCAGGACGGCGGGGAAGATCGGGTGCCCGGGAAAGTGCCCGTCGAAGAAGGGCTCGTTCACCGTGACGTTCTTCACGCCCACCACGCGCTGGCCGTCCACCATCTCGATGAGCTTGTCCACGAGCAGGAAGGGATAGCGGTGGGGCATGATCCGCATGATGTCGCGGATGTTCCACTCGTTGGGCGCGCCGCCGATGAAGGTCTTGTCCTGGCGCTCGGCCGCCTCGGCGAGCATGCGCGCGAACTTGCCGTTGGAGACGTGCCCGCTCTTGTGGCTGATGATGTGGCCCTTGATCGGCCGGCCCACCAGCGTCAGGTCGCCCAGCAGATCGAGGATCTTGTGGCGGACGAACTCGTTGGGAAAGCGCAGCGGCGTCTCGTTCATGATGCCCTCGCGCCCCACCACGATCGCGTTGTCCATCGTGCCGCCCTTGATCAGGCCCTGCTCGCGCAGGCGCTCGACGTCGTCCCAGAGCACGAAGGTGCGCGCGCTCGCGATCTCCTCCTCGAAGATCTGGGGGTTGATGTCGAAGGACGCGTACTGCGTGCCCAGCTGCGGCTCGTCGTACTTGATCGTGAAGCTGATGCGGAAGCCGTCGTAGGGCAGGGCCAGCAGCTCGATCTCGTTCTCCACGAGACTGATCGGCTGCTTCACCTCGAAGTAGCGCACCGGGGCGCCCTGTCCCGTGATGCCGACTTCCTTGAAGCGCTCCACGTAGTCGGCGCAGCTGCCATGGACGGGCTCGGCGGGTTCGTTGCTGTCGAGCTCCACGATGACGTTGTCCACGCCCAGGCCGGTCAGCGTCGCGAGGACGTGCTCCACGGTGTGGATGCTCTGCCCGTCGCGGCTGAGCGTGGTGTTCCGGAACTCCTCGGTGACCGCGGGCGAGAAGTCCGCGTGCACGGGGAAGTCCAGCGGCGGATCGAGATCCACCCGCCGGAAGACGATGCCCGTGTTGGGCGGCGCAGGGTGGAAGTGCATGCGCACGGGATTGCCCGTGTGGAGGCCGATCCCCTCGTAGACGAGATCGCTGGCGATGGTCCGTTGCTGGCGAATCACGTGCGGTCGTCCTCCTGGCGGCCGTCGTCGCCCGCGCCGCCGCGCAGTCGGCGCACCTCGTCCTCGAGCTCGCGCACCCGGCGGACCAGCTCCGGGAGCTTGGCCAGGGCAGCCTGCAGACGCATGGCCTGATCGTGCGGACGCGCGGGATAGCCCGAGACGGCCGTGTCCGGCTCCACCGACTTCGTCACGCCGGCCTGCGCGCCCACCTGGGCGCGGTCGCCGATCTCGATGTGGCCGACGATGCCCGCCTGCCCCGCGATCTTCACGTGCTCGCCCACGCGCGTGCTGCCGGAGATGCCCACCTGCGCCACGACGATGCTGTTCCTGGCGATCTGCACGTTGTGGGCGATCTGGACGAGGTTGTCGATCTTGCAGCCGTCGCCGATGGACGTGACGCCCGTCGTCGCCCGGTCGATGCACACGTTCGCGCCGAGCTCCACGTCGTCGCCCAGCACCACGTGGCCGATCTGCGGGATCTTCCGGTGGGCGCTGCCGTCCCAGGCGTAGCCGAAACCGTCAGCCCCCACCACCGTGCCGGCGTGGACGATCACGCGCGCGCCGAGCTTCGAATCCTCGCGGAGCGTCACGTTGGGAAAGATGACGCTGTCTTCGCCGATCCGCACGCGGTCCATCAGCACCGCGCCGGGCATGAGCACGACGCGGTCGCCGAGCTCCACGTTCTCGCCAACCCGCACGAAGTCGCCCACGTGGCAACCGGCGCCGAGGCGCGCGGACGCCGCCACGCTGGCGCGCGGGCTCACCCCCGGCGCGAAGGCGTTGCGCAGGGGGCTCGCGAAGAGCTGGATGGCCCTGAGGAAGCTGAGGTAGGGATCGTCCACGCGCACAGCGGGCAGGCCGTTGATCTCGGCCTTCCGGCTCACGATGAGCGCGCTGGCCCGCGTCTCCTTGACGAATCCCTGATAGCGCCCGTTCGCCAGGAAGCTGATCTGCCCGGGCTCCGCCTCGCGGATGCCGGCGATGCCGCTGATCTCGAGCGTGGGATCCCCCTCGAGATCCCCGGCGAGGGCGCGGGCCACCTCCGCCAGCGTGTAGCTGCGCGCGGCGCTCGCCGCCCCCAGCAGGTCCTGGTCCGGCTTGGTCAAGATTGCCACCCTTCCGGCGCTAGCCCTTGGCATTGATCGCCGCGGCGACGCGATCGTCGAGATTCAGGTCCGGGCGCCAGTAAACTATCACACCATTGACGTCGAAGACCAGATCGTATCCGTCTTCCTCGGCGATGGTCTTCACGGCCTCGCGGATCTTCTCGTAGATCGGCTCGCTCAGTTCCATGTTGCGCCGCGCGGCCTCGCCCTCGGGGCCGAACTTCTCCTGGTCGAACTGGTAGAGCTCGCCCTCGAGCTGGGCTAGCTCCGACTGCCGCTGCTGCTGCGTCTCCGGCGTCATCATCGGGCGCTGCACGGCGAAGTTGTCGCGCGCCTCGGTGAGCTCGCTGATCATCTGCTGTTTCTGGGCCTGCCAGGCCTCCATGTCCTTGTTGAAGATCTTCAGCGCTTCCTCGTAGCCCTCGTAGTTCTGGAAGATCGCCTGGATGTCCAGGACCCCCACCTTGAGGTCGTCGGCGCGAGCCGCGCCCACCGCGGCCAGGGCCACGACTGCGAGCGCGAGAATGGACTGCTTGACGCGCATGGCGGCATCTCTCCTAGAAGTCGGTTCCCATCTTGAAGTGGAAGCGCCCGTGATCCGACCCGGGCGCGGGGTCCAGGGGGTAACCCCAGTCGAAGCCGAGGACACCCATCAGCGGAATCTCGATGCGGGCGCCGAAGCCCAGCGAGCGCTTGAGCGTGGTGAAATCGGCTTCGGACATCGAGTTCCAGGTGTTGCCGAAGTCGAAGAAGGGCGCGACGATCTGCACGCTGTTGTTCACGCCCAGCACGACCTCCACGGTGCCCGTGGTCATGGCGCGTCCGCCCAGGAAGCCGCTGTTGCCGTAGGGCACCACGCTGTACTCGTCGTAGCCGCGCAGAGGTTCCGTGCGGTTGCCGCCCAGACGGAAGCGCTCCTGATCCGGCACCTGGTCGGGGCGGTCCAGGCCATCCACCAGGCCGAGCGTCTGGTGGAAGCGCAGCACGAAGGGTCCGCCCAGCTTCTGGTACCACGTGTAGTTCGAGAGGTACTTCTGGTAGGCGAGATTGCCCCCCAGCGCACCGCCGGCGAACTGGCCGCTCGTGCGGAAGCGGGTGCCCCGGCTCGGCAGGAAGGGGTTGTCGGTGGAGTCGCGCCAGAAGGAGAAGGTCACGCTGCTCTCCACCTCGGGCCAGTCGCGCTCGGCGAGGCGGCCGCCCGCGTCCAGGTACTCCTGGCTGAAGTCGTAGAGCTTGATGCTCTCCAGACGGTAGGTCGCGCTGATGCGGGCGAACTCCAGCCACGGGAAGGGGCGCCCCGCGCCGAAGGAGAAGCCCAGCTTCTCGTCCTTGTAGTACTCCCGGTACAGGTCGCTGCGGCTGCGATAGACGTTCCCACTCAGCGAGATCGGCCGGTCCCGGAACCACGGCTCGGTGAAGCCGACGTTGAACAGGTTCACGCGGCTGCCGAACTCCCACTGGAAGTTCAGGCTCTCGCCGCGGCCGCGGAAGTTCTGCGCGCCCACCTGGATGAAGCCCGTGACGCTCGTCGCCTCGCTGTAGGTGATGCCCGCGCCGAAGTTGCCCGTGGAGCGCTCCACCACGCGGAAGACCAGGTCGACGTCGCCGCTGGCCGGATCGGTGCGCGGCTCGAACTGCACGTCGTCGAAGAAGCGCAGCATGAAGATGTCCCGGTGGCTGCGGATCACCTTCTCGCGGTTGAACAGCTCGCCCGGGTAGATCTTCATCTCGCGGCGGATGACCTTGTCGAGGGTCTTGTCGTTGCCCGCCACGATGACCTCGCGCACCCGCGCCAGCGGACCCTCCACGATGCGCAGGGAGAGGTCCACGCTGTGCTCGTGCAGGTTCCGCTCCGGCCGGACCTGGTTGTACAGGTAGCCGCGGTCGTAGAGCGCCTCGGACACGCGCGCCACGCCGCGGTCCAGCGCCCAGCCGTCGAAGGGCTGGCCCGCCTCGAAGGGCAGGAACTCGGCGATGCTCGAGTCCGGCAGCGCCACGTTGCCCGACCAGTCGATGGCGCCGAACGCGTAGCGATCGCCCTCCTCGACCCGGTAGGTGATCGTCACGTCCGCGTTCTTCTCGTCGAAGTCGCGCTGGGTGTCCAGCACCTTCGCGTCGAGATAGCCCGCCTGGTGATAGGCCCGGGTGATGCTCGCGACGTCCGCCGCGATCGAGTCCGGCTGGTAGGCGTTGAAGTTCGTCCAGCTCGTGGGCAGATAGATCCGCTTGGGCTTCGAGCTCACGGCGTCCCTCAGCTCGCCCGTGGACAGGCCGCTGTTCCCTTCGAAGCGGATGTCGTGGATCTTCGTCTTCGCGCCCTCGTGCAGCGTGAAGGTGAGCGTGGCCCGGCCGTTCTGAACGGTGTCGTCCGCCTCGACGCTGGCGGAGTAGTAGCCCTTCTCCTCGGCGTGAGCCAGGATGGACGCCTTGGCCTGCTCCACGAGCAGCGGCCGCAGATAGCTGCCCTGCGTGATCCGGATGGCCTCTTCCAGGTCCTTCTTCTTGAGCTTCTTCAGCCCCTCCCAGCGAAGTTCGGCCACGCGGGGGTACTCGGTGACCTGCAGCTCGAGCAGGGCGCTGCTGGCGCCTAGCGGCTCGGCACGCACGGTCAGGGTCTCGAAGCGGTGGCTGCGGTAGAGCCGCTTGACCGCGTCGCCCAGCGTGTCCCGGTCGAGGGTGTCCCCCTTGGCGACGCCGAACTCCAGCAGGATGCGATCGGCCGGCACGAAGCGCTCTCCCGTGACCCGCAGGGAGTCCACGGTGAAGCTCTGGGCACGCGCAGATCCCGCCGGGAGCGTGAGCAGCGAGGCGAGGAGGGCGAGGAAGAGGAAGGGAACGCGTCGCAGCATCGGCATCCGCTCGCGTGGGAGACAAGCCACGGGCCTGCGGCCCAAAAAAACGGCCCCCGCAGGAGCCGTAAAACAGTGGGAATCTAGGAGAAGTGCCGCGGCTTGTAAAGGTCTTTCCGCCCCCCTACTCCGCGGGCGCCGACGCCGGGGACGGCTCGTCCTTGCGGGCCCCCCGCCCGCCCCCCTTGCCGCTCGCATCTGACTGCACGAAATGGAGTTCCCCGTCCTTCACCGAGATCGCGACCGGCCGCCCGCGGCGCAGCTTGCCCGCCAGGATCTGCTCGGCCAGCGGGTTCTCCAGGTTGCGCTGGATGGCCCGGCGCAGCGGCCGCGCGCCCAGGCTGGGGTCGAAGCCGCGGTCGATGAGCAGCTGCTTGGCCGGGTCGTCGAGCGTGAAGCTGAAGCTCTGTTCCTTGAGACGCGCCTGCAGATCGCCGATGAGGATCTCCAGGATGCGGCTCATCTCCGCCCGGCCCAGGCTGTGGAAGACGATCGTGTCGTCGATGCGGTTCAGGAACTCCGGACTCAGGGCGCGCTTGACCTCGTCCATGATCTTGTGGCGCATGTCCTTGTAGTCGCTGTCGTCCGTGGCCAGCGAGAAGCCCATGGTCCGGCTCTCCTTGAGCTGGCGCACGCCCAGGTTGCTGGTCATGAGCACCACGGTGTTCTTGAAGTCCACCGTGCGGCCGAAGCTGTCGGTGAGCTGGCCGTCCTCCAGGATCTGCAGGAGGATGTTGAAGACGTCCGGGTGGGCCTTCTCGATCTCGTCGAGCAGCACCACCGAGTAGGGACTGCGGCGGACCTTCTCGGTGAGGTAGCCGCCCTCGTCGTAGCCCACGTAGCCGGGAGGCGCGCCGATGAGACGGCTCACGGCGAACTTCTCCATGTACTCGGACATGTCGATGCGCAGGAGCTGGTCTTCCGAGTCGAAGAGGAAGCGCGCGAGCTGCCGCGCGAGGTGGGTCTTGCCCACGCCCGTGGGGCCGAGGAAGAGGAAGGACCCGATGGGCCGCCGCGGATCGCGCAGCCCCGCGCGGTTGCGGCGAATGGCCGTGGCGATGGCCGCCACCGCCTCCGCCTGCCCGATCACGCGCTCGGTCAGCACCTCCTCCATCCGCAGGAGCTTCTCGCCCTCGCGCTCTTCCACGCTGGTGACGGGGATGCCGGTCATCTCGCTGATGACCTTGCAGATGTCCTCCACGTCCACCACCGCGCGCTCCTCGCTGACGTTCTCCTCCACCTCGATCCGCAGGTTCTCGAGGCGCGCCTTGAGCTCCTTCTCCTTGTCGCGGAGCCGCGCGGCGGTCTCGAACTCCTGGTTCTGGATCGCGCTCTCCTTCTCCTGCTCGAGGCGCTCCACCTCGCGCTCCATCTCCACCAGCTCCTTCGGAATCGCCGTGACGGCCAGCCGCGCCCGCGCGCCGGCCTCGTCGATCACGTCGAAGGCCTTGTCCGGCAGGAAGCGGTTGTTCACGTAGCGCTGGCTGAGCTTCACGGACTGCACGATGGCGTCGTCGGTGAAGGTGGCGCGGTGGTGCGCCTCGTACTTGTCGCGGAGCCCGCGGATGATGGCGATGGTCTCCTCCTCCGAGGGCGGGTTGACCAGGACCATCTGGAAGCGCCGCTCGAGGGCGCCGTCCTTCTCGATGTGCTTGCGGTACTCGTCCAGGGTCGTGGCGCCGATGCACTGCATCTCCCCGCGCGCCAGGGCCGGCTTGAGCATGTTCGAGGCGTCGATGGCGCCCTCGGCGCCGCCTGCGCCCACGATGGTGTGCAGCTCGTCGATGAAGATGATCACGTCGCTCGACTCGCGGATCTCGTTGATCACGCTCTTCAGGCGCTCCTCGAACTGACCGCGATATTTCGTTCCCGCCACGACGCTTGCCAGATCCAGGGTGCAGATGCGCTTGTCCTTGAGGATCTTGGGCACCTTGTTCTCGACGATGTGCTGGGCCAGGCCCTCGGCGATGGCCGTCTTGCCCACGCCCGGCTCGCCGATGAGCACCGGGTTGTTCTTCTTCCGCCGGCAGAGCACCTGGATGACCCGCTCGATCTCCTTGTCGCGGCCGATCACGGGGTCCAGCTTGCCGTCGGACGCGTACTGCGTGAGGTCGCGGCCGAACTGGTCCAGCGCCGGCGTCTCGCTCTTCTCGCGGCGGGGATTGCGCCGCTGCCCGCCCGTGGCGCCCAGCAGCTTGAGGATCTCCTCGCGCACCTTCTTGCGGTCCGCGCCCAGGTCGAGCAGCACGCGCGCCGCGACGCCCTCGCCCTCGCGGATCAGCCCCAGCAGCAGGTGCTCGGTGCCCACGTAGTTGTGGCCCAGCAGGCGGGCCTCCTCCACCGACAGCTCGAGGACGGTCTTCGCCCGCGGCGTGAAGGGGATCTCGCCGATGGTCACCGTGCCGCCGGTGGCCGCCACCAGCTTCTCCACCGCGAGGCGGATCTGCTCGAAGTCCAGGCCCATCTTCTTCAGGACCTTGGCGGCGATGCCCTCGCCCTCCCGGACGATGCCCAGCAGCAGGTGCTCCGTGCCGATGTACTCGTGCTGAAGGCGGCTGGCCTCGTCCCGGGCCAGGAAGAGCACCTTGCGGACGCGCTCGGTGAATCGGTCGTTCATGGACTATCCTTTCCGCTCGGCCGTTTCCAGATCCGCCAGCCAGCGCCGGAGCTGCTCCGCGCGCCGGGCGTCCCGTGCCGCGGGGTCGAGGGTCTCGCCGGCGAGCAGCTGAAGCCCGCCGTCCCCCACACGCCGCCACATGGACTGAACTCCTTGATAATCAACTACTTCCAAGATGCCAGCCCGACAGCCCAGGCTCAGCGTGCCCAGCAGCTCGGCGGCGGTCTGGGCGCTGAGCAGCCGGCCGTAGCGCAGCTGCCCATAGGCGGTCCAGACCCTGTCTTCGAGCAAGCTCCGTGCCTCGGTGAGGAGGGCCTCCCGGGCCCGGTCCTCGAAGGCGCTGAGCTTGTTCACGACCTCCGCAAACCCGTCCACCAGCTCATCTTCGCTCATCCCCATGCTGCGGGAGTTGGCCAGCTCCAGGAGCGTGCCGGGGCCCTCGCCGTCCCCGTGCAGGCGGACGTCGCCGTGGAGCACGTCCAGGGCGCGCAGCAGGCGCGGCAGCTCGCCCCGCAGCGTCAGGGCGGGCAGATGGAGCAGGGCGCGGCACTGCAGCGCCGTCCCCGCCCGGCGGGGAGAGGCGGTGAGGTAGCCGAACTCCTCGGAGAAGGCGAAATCGAGGCGCTCCTCGAGGGCCGCGTCGAGGCTGTCCACGTCGGCCCAGATCTCCTCGAGCTCCCAGCCCTCCCGGTGCCCCTGCAGGCAAAGATGGTCGCCATCGCCGACGCGGACGCTGTGACGGGCGCCCGCCGGCAGGACGAGCCCGCGTCGGTCGTCGGCCAGGTCCTGCCGCTCCGGCAGCAACGCGAACTCCGCGAGGCAGGCCATCTCCGCCGGGTCGAGCAGTTCGGCCTTGAGGAAACTGGCCTCGCGGCAGCAGTCCATCTCGGCCAGGGCGGCGAAGAGCCGGTCCCGCAGCAGCTCCCGCTCCTGCCGGTCCAGGCGCCCGGGAAAGCGCTCGGGCAGATTGCGCCGCAGGATGCAGAGCGCCCCCAGGACCACGGGGTGGCGCCGGCTGCGCGTCTCCTCCAGGAGCGACCTGAACTGCGGGGCCAGGGTCACGACGGCTCTCCCGTCTCGAGCAGGCGGGCCAGCTCGCGCTCCAGGTCCTTCATCTCGTCGCGCAGGCGCGCGGCGTCCTCGAAGCGCTCCTCGCCCACGGCCAGGTGGATGCTCTCCTTGACCCCGACGATTCGCCGCCGCAGGTCGATCCGGCGCCCGAAGTTGCGCGGCATCTTGCCGCGGTGCCCCTGGCCGCCGTGCCAGTCCTGGAGCAGGCGGGTCATGTCGCCCATGAAGGTCTGGTAGCAGCGCGGACAGCCCAGCCGCCGGGTCCGCTCGAAGTCGGCGAAGGTCTGGCCGCAGTCGGGGCAGGAGAGGGCGTCGTCGCCGCGGCCCTCGGAGAGCTGCTCGATGATCTCGCGCCACAGGGCGCGCGTGTCCATCCGCTCGCCCTTGACGGCGTCCCTGGGCAGCCCGCGGGCCACGCCGCAGTCGGCGCAGAGCAGCGCTGAGCGCTTGCCCGCGCCGTCCACTTCCGTGAAACGGAATTCTGCTTCGCGCTGGCCGCAGGCTTCGCAGATCTCACGCATGGACCTGACCTCCGCCTTCAATATAGAGCCGGGGGCCGGGTCTCACCAGGGTCAGGCCGGGCCCAGGCGGCCCCGGTCGAGGCGCAGGCTGCGGTGCGCGCGCGTGGCGAGCGCGGCGTCGTGGGTGACGAGCAGCAGGCCCACGCCCTCGTCGGCGGTGAGTTCGAAGAGCAGATCGGCCACCTCTCGCCCCGTGGCGGTGTCGAGGTTGCCGGTGGGCTCGTCCGCGAGCACCAGGCGCGGCTTGCTCAGCAGCGCGCGCGCCACGGCCACGCGCTGCTGCTCGCCCCCCGAGAGCTCGCCCGGGCGATGCTCCTCCCGCTCGGCGAGACCGACCCGCGCGAGCAGGGCGCTCGCCCGGGCGAAGGCCTCGGCGCGTCGCTGCCGCGCGATGAGCCCGGGCAGCGCGACGTTCTCCAGCGCCGAGAACTCCGGCAGCAGGTGGTGGAACTGGAAGATGAAGCCGAGCTCCTTGCGCCGGAAGGCGCTCGCCTCGCGCGCCTTCGCGGCCAGGAGGTCGCGTCCGTCGAAGCGCAGCGATCCCGCGTCCGGCCGGTCGAGCGTGCCGAGGATGTGCAGCAGCGTGCTCTTGCCGCTGCCGCTGGCCCCCAGGATCGACAGGGCCTCGCCCGCGTTCAGCGTCAGGCTGCAGTCCGCCAGCACCTCGAGGCGGCGACGCGCGGTCACGAAGACGCGGCTCAGCCCCTCCGCGCGCAGCAGTTCAGGCACGGATACCCCCCTCTCCCTGCAGCGATTCCAGCGGCCGCCGCCGGAGCGCCTCCAGTCCCGGCAGCACCAGGGCGAAGAGCGCGACGCCCACCGCCGCCCCCGCGATGCTCAGCACCAGCGCGGGGCTCAGCTGCGCCGGCAGGTGATCGATGAAGTAGACCTCGCCCGGCAGCGGCAGCGGATGGCTGCGGAACCACAGGATGAGCCCCGTCCCGAGCAGTCCCCCCGCCAGCACCCCCGCGGCGCCGATCATCCAGCCCTCGGTGAGGAAGACGCCCAGCACCGAGGACCGCTCCGCCCCCAGCGACAGCAGCAGGCCGATCTCCCGCGTCCGCTCGGTGACGATGATCGTCATCGCCCCGGCGATGTTGAAGCCCGCCACGAGGATGATCAGGCTCAGCGCCACGAAGAGCACGGAGCGCATCGTGCGGATCCAGCGAAAGATCTCGCCGTTGAGGTCCTGCCAGCTCGCCACGCGGTAGCGGCTGTACTCGAGCTCGCCGCGCAACGCCAGCGCCACGCGGTCGGCGTCGTCGACGCGGATCACCCGCAGTCCCAGGCCATCCGCGCCGCCCTCCGGGCGGAAGCAGCGCTGGGCGACGGCGAGGTCCAGGTAGGCGAAGCGCCGGTCGAACTCGTAGAGGCCGGTGCTCACGAAACCCAGCACGGTGAAGGGCTGATGCAGGGCGCGATCCGCGTCGCCGTCGCCGTCGAGCAGGGTCGTGAAGGTGACGACCTCGCCGGGCAGCACGCCCAGCTCGCGCGCCAGCTCACGGCCCATGAGCAGCCCTGGCGCCTCGGGACTGCCCAGGAGGTCGAAACCCGCGAAGGGCGGATCGCAGCTGTCCAGCAGCCGCGTGACGCCCCGCTCCCGCTCGGGATCGAGCCCCCGCAGGATCACCCCCCGCAGCTTGAGGCTGCGGCCGGAGCGCGTGCTCAGCACGCCCTTCTGCTGGATGAAGGGACTCACGGCGCTCACCCCGGCCGTCGCCGCCACGGTGTCCAGGACCGGGTCATCGGGCCCGATCCCGCCCCGCGCCGCCGCGGAGACGAAGACGCCGGGATTCATGTCCGTCAGCAGCGACAGCACCTCGGCCTCGAAGCCCTGCACGAAGGCGAACACGGTCAGCAGCGTGGCCACCCCCACCGCCACGCCCGCGGTGGCGAGCAGGCTGACGCGTCCGAGAAAGCCGCCGCGCCGCGAGGTGGCCAGATGCCGCAGGGCCAGGTCGAAGGCGAGACCCATCAGGCCTCGGGTCGCATCATCGGAAAGAGCAGCACCTCGCGGATGTGGTGCGCGTCGGTCATGAGCATCGCCAGCCGGTCGATGCCGATGCCCAGCCCCGCCGTGGGCGGCATGCCCACCTCCAGCGCGCGGATGTAGTCTTCGTCCAGCACCTGCGCCTCGTCGTCGCCCTTCGCGCGCAGGCCCATCTGCGCCTCGAAACGGCGCCGCTGCTCGGCGGGGTCGTTGAGCTCGCTGAAGGCGTTGCCCGCCTCGAAGGTGGCGATGAACGGCTCGAAGCGCTCCACCTGGCCGGGCTTCGAACGGTGGTCCTTGGCCAGCGGGCTGATCTCCTTGGGATGGTCCATGACGAAGGTCGGCTGGATCAGTCCGGGCTCCACCAGCTTCGCGAAGAGCGCGTCCAGCAGCTTGCCGCGGTTCATGCCGGGCTCCAGCGCGATACCGTGCTTCGTGGCCAGCGCGGCCACCGCCTCCGCCGGCGCCAGCCGCAGGTCCTCGCCCGTGGCCTTCGCGAGGGCCTCGTAGTAGTCGAGCCGCGGCCAGGGCGGAGCCATGTCGATCGTGTGCTCGCCGTAGGTGATGCGCGTCGAGCCGGTGAGCTCCGTCGCGAGCTGCGCGTAGAGCGTCTCGAAGAGCTCCATGAGATCGTGGTAGTCCCAGTAGGCCGCGTAGGCCTCGAGCATGGTGAACTCGGGGTTGTGCGTGCGGTCCATGCCCTCGTTGCGGAAGATCTTCCCGATCTCGAAGACGCGCTCCATGCCGCCCACGATGAGCCGCTTGAGGTAGAGCTCGTCGGCGATGCGGAGGTAGAGCTTGGTGTCGAGCGCGTTGTGCAGCGTGGTGAAGGGACGCGCGCTGGCCCCCCCGTAGAGCGGCTGCAGCACCGGCGTCTCCACCTCCAGGAAGCCGCGCTCCTCGAAGAAGCGCCGGATGAAGCTGATCATGCGCGAGCGCGTCTCGAAGTTGCGGCGCACGTCGCCATTGGCCGCCAGGTCCAGATACCGCTGCCGGGCGCGGAGCTCCGGATCCGTCAGGCCGTGGTACTTCTCGGGCAGCGGCAGCATGGCCTTGGCCAGGAGCGTCCAGTCCCTGACCTTGAGGCTGAGCTCGCCGGTGCGGGTGACGAAGAGCGCCCCCGTGGCGCCCACGTGGTCGCCGGGCTCGACGAGCTTGGTGAAGCGCCGGTAGCTCTCCTCACCCAGCTCGTCCAGGCGCAGGAAGAGCTGCAGGCTGCCGCTGCGATCTTCGAGATGCCCGAAGCTGGTCTTGCCCATGACGCGCTGGCTCATGAGCCGGCCGCAGAGCTTCAGTTCCCTCTCCTCGGCCACCCAGGCGTCGGCGTTGGCCACGCAGTCGGCCGCCGTGGCGCTGCGCTCGAAGCGGTAGGGATAGGGCTCAACGCCCTGTTCGCGCAGGCGCGTGAGCTTCTCGTCCTTGTCCCGGCGCAGACGGTCAACTGCTCCAGGGGCTCCGGACGCTTCGGGCGCCTCGTGCTCGGCCATGGCTCGCTGTCCTCCTCGTTGCGCGCGCGTCGCGCGGCGTCTCGCTCAGGGTGCCGCGCTAGGCGAGCACCTGCCGGCCGTCCGCATTCATTCCCTGCACGCGGACGAGCAGGCGGCGGCGGCGGGGTCCGTCGAATTCGCAGAAGTACACGCCGCCCCAGCTGCCCAGCTCGATCCTACCCTCGCTGATCAGCAGCGTCGCGCCGCTGCCGGCGAGCACGCTCTTCAGGTGCGCGGCGCTGTTGCCCTCGGCGTGCCGGAAGTCCGGGTCGTCGGGCACGAGCTTGTCCAGGGCCATCAGCAGGTCGCGCTTCACGTCCGGATCGGCGTTCTCGTTGATCGCCAGGCCGGCCGTCGTGTGCGGGACGAAGAGGTGGCACAGGCCCTCCACCACGCCGCTGGCCGCCACCGCGCGCGCGACGTCCCGCGTCACGTCCACGATCTCCTGCCGCGAGCGCGTGGCCACTTCGAGGCGCGTCACGACCCGTCGCCCACGGCCATGCCGGAGCTCTTCTTGAGCCAGGCCTCCACGAAGCGGTCCAGGTCGCCGTCCATGACGGCCTGCACGTTGCCCGTCTCCACGCCCGTCCGGTGGTCCTTGACCATGGAGTAGGGATGGAAGACGTAGCTGCGGATCTGGTTGCCCCAGCCGATCTCGGTCTTGCTGTCCTCGAGCTTCTGCCGCGCGGCCTCCTCCTCCTCGCGGCGCAGCTGGTAGAGCCGCGCCATGAGGATCTTCAGCGCGTTCTCGCGATTGCGATGCTGGCTGCGCTCGTCCTGGCAGCTCACCACGATGCCCGTGGGGATGTGGGTGATGCGCACCGCGCTGCTGGTCTTGTTCACGTGCTGGCCGCCCGCGCCGCTGGCGCGGAAGGTGTCCACCTTGAGGTCGGCTTCGTCCAGCTCGATGTCGCCCGCCTCCTCCACCTCGGGATAGACGAAGACCGACGCGAAGGACGTGTGCCGACGGCTCTGCGCGTCGAAGGGACTGATGCGCACCAGCCGGTGCACGCCGCGCTCGGCCTTCAGGCGTCCGTAGGCGAAGTCGCCCTTCACCTCGACGCTCACGCTCTTGATGCCCGCCTCGTCGCTGCGCTGGAAGTCCAGCAGCTCGGTCTGCCAACCCTGGCGCTCGCAGTAGCGCTGGTACATGCGCCAGAGCATCTCGGCCCAGTCCGCGCTCTCGGTGCCGCCGGCGCCGGGGTGGATGGTGAGGATGGCGCTCTTGTCGTCGTCCTCGTCCTTGAACATGAGCAGGAGCTCGTAGCCGTCCAGGCGCTCCTCGAGGCGCTCCAGCTCCGATTCGATCTCCGCGCTGGCGGAGGCGTCGTCCTCGCTCTCGGCCAGCTCGTCCAGCAGGGTGAGGTCCGCGCAGGCGCTGGCCAGCTCGTTCAGGGGATCGAGCCAGGCCTTGAGCCGCTTGGACTGGGACATGGTGCGCTTGGCGCGGGCCTGGTCATCCCAGAAGCCCGGCGCGGCCATGGTCTGCTCCAGGGCCGCCATCTCCGCGGTCAGTCGCGGATAGTCAAAGACACTCCTTGAGATGGGAGACGCGGGACTCCAGCGTGGCGATGTTCGCGGCGTGCGACATTCCAGGGCTCCTCGGGATCGGGTCGGGCAACCATAGTGCGTCGATGGCGAGGGGGCGTCAAGCCCGGGTCTCCCCCTACGGCGCGGGAGCGGCGAGCAGCGCCGGCAGCAGCACGCGGACGCGCCGCTCGAGCTCGGCGAGATCGCAGTCGGTGTTGAGCACGCGGTCGGCCTGGGCCGTCCAGCGCTCCCAGTCCCCCTGGGCGGCCAGGCGGCGCGCCACGTCGTGCGCGGCCAGACCGCTCCGCGCGGCCACGCGCTCCACCAGCCGCTCCGGCGGCGCCCAGGTGAGCAGCACGCCGTCCACGGCGAAGGGGCGCTGGCTGAGCTGGAACCAGAGCACCACCTCCATCACCAGGAGCCCGCTGCCGCGCGCGCGCCAGTCCGCGGCCTTGTCGGCCAGCTCGCTGAGCACGTGGGGATGCAGCAGCGCCTCGAGCTTGCCCAGGAGCCCGGGGTCGGCGAAGACGCGCTCGCCGATGAGCCGCCGGTCCGGACGCCCATCGGCGCCGAAGACCGCCTCGCCGAAGAGCGCGCGCAGGCCGGCGTGCACCTCGTCGTGCCGCGCCAGCAGCCGGTGCGACAGGGCGTCCGCGTCGAGCACCGCCGCGCAGCACTGCTCGAGCAGGCGGCAGACCGTGCTCTTGCCGCTGCCCATGGGGCCGGTGACCACCCACACGCGCGAGTCGGGACGCCTCAATGCGCCTCCAGCCAGCTCGCGCCCACGCCCCAGTCCACCTTGAGCGTGACGTTCACCGCGCCGATGCCCTGCCCCACGCCCTCCATGCGCGCGACGACCTCCCCGGACAGCGCCTCCAGGTCTCCGGGCGCGACCTCGAAGAGCAGCTCGTCGTGCACCTGCAGCAGCATGCGCGCATCGAGTCCGCTCCCGGGCAGCCAGTCGTGGATGCGGATCATGGCCAGCTTGATCAGATCGGCCGCGCTGCCCTGGATCGGCGTGTTCACGGCCATGCGCTCGGCGAAGCCGCGGATGCGGCCGTTGCCGCTGTTCAGCTCGGGCAGCGCCCGCCGGCGCCCGAAGAGCGTGGTGACGGCCCCCTCCGCCCGCGCGCGGAAGAGCGTCTCGTCGATCCAGCGGCGCACCTCGGGGAAGGCGGCGAAGTACTCGTCGATGAAGCCCTGCGCCTCGCCGCGCGAGATCCGCAGCCGCTGGGCGAGTCCGTGGGCGCCCATGCCGTAGAGCACGCCGTAGTTCACCACCTTGGAGCGGTCGCGCTCCTCGCGCGTCACGTCGTCCTCGGCCTTGCCTGCCAGGCGCGCCGCCGTCCAGCGGTGGATGTCCCGGTCGCCCGCGAAGGCCTCGCCCAGCGCCGCGTCGCCGCTCAGCGCCGCGAGGATGCGCAGCTCCACCTGGCTGTAGTCGAAGGATGCGAGCTGCATCCCCTGCGCCGGCACGAAGGCGCGGCGGATCTCGCGTCCCAGCGCGGTCCGGATCGGGATGTTCTGCAGGTTCGGATCGCTGCTCGAGAGCCGCCCCGTGGCCGCCACCGCCTGGTTGAAGCGCGTGTGCACGCGCCCGGTGGCCGGCAGCACCATCTGCGGCAGGACGTCGACGTAGGTGCTCTTCAGCTTCGACAGCTCGCGCCACTCCAGCACCCAGCCGGCGATGGGGTGCTCCGCCGCCAGTTCGCCCAGCACCTGCTCGTCGGTGGAGTAGCCGGTCTTGGTGCGGCGTCCCTTGGGCAGGCCCAGCTCCTCGAAGAGCACCGTCGCGAGCTGCTTCGGGCTGCCGATGGCGAACTCCCGCCCCGCGGCCGCGTGGATGCGTCCCTCCAGCTCGGCGCGGGCGGTTTCCATCTCGCCCGAGAGCCTGGCCAGGTGCGCCGTGTCCAGCGCGATGCCCGTCTTCTCCATGGCGGAGAGCACGGGAATCAGCGGCATCTCCAGCTCGCGGAAGACGCGCTCGGTGCCCGTCTCCCCCAGCGCCGGACGCAGGGTCGCGGCCAGGCGCAGGGTGTAGTCGGCGTCTTCGGCGGCGTAGTGGCCGAGGCTGTCCAGCGGCACGGTCTGGATGTCCCGCGTCTTGTCGCCCGCCTCGAAGAGATCCTCGAAGGGCACCATCACGTGGCCGAGCAGCTCGAGGGCGAGGGCGTCGAGGCCGTGGCTGCGCCGGCCGGGGTCGACGCAGTAGCTGGCCAGCATGGTGTCGAAGCAGGCACCCTGGATGGGTAGGCCATGCTGTTCAAGCATTTGGGCGTCGAACTTCAGGTTTTGCGCGACCTTCTCGATCCCCGGATCGGCGAGGGCGGGACCGAGCAGCGACCGGAGCGTCTCCAGCGGCAGCCCCTCGCCGGCGCAGCGTCCCGCCACCGGCAGGTAGAAGGCCTCCCCGGGCTCCAGGGCCAGGCTGATGCCCACGAGTGCGTCGCTCAGGGGATCGAGCCCCGTGGTCTCGGTGTCCACGGCGAAGCGCGGCGCGGACTCGAGGCGCTCCACGAGCGCGCGCAGGGACGCCTCGTCCTGCACGAGCGAGTAGCGGGCCGCCTCCTCGGGCTCGCTCTCGCCGAGGAAGTCCGGCACGAGGGTGTGGAAGCCGCGCTCGAGCAGCCAGGCCTGCACGGACTCGCGCCGGGGCGCCGCCGGACGCCAGGCTGGCTCCGGCCCGTCCAGGTCCAGGTTCTCCACCAGCGCGATGAGCCCGCGCGCCCGGAAGGCGTTCTCGCGGCCGTCCTCGAGCTTCTTGCGCACGGTGGCCGAGTCGAGGTCGTCCAGGCGGGCGTAGAGGTCGTCCAGGGACTCGAACTCCGCCAGCAGCTTGCTGCTGCCCTTGGGTCCCAGCCCCGCCACGCCGGGGACGTTGTCCGCGCTGTCGCCCACCAGGCTCAGGTAGTCGCGGATCTTGGCCGGGGGCACGCCGTACTCCTCCTCCACCTCGGCCGGCCCCAGCTCCTTCTGCGGCTTCTTGCCGCTCGCGGGCCGCAGCAGGTGGATGCGGTCGTCCACCAGCTGGCAGAGGTCCTTGTCGCCCGACACGATCCGCACGTCCCAGCCCTCGGCCGCCGCGCGGCGCGCGGCGCTCGCCAGCACGTCGTCGGCCTCGTAGCCCGGGCGAATCTCCTGCGCGATGCCCGCCAGCGGCAGGAACTCCTGGAGCCGCGACACGCTGGCCTTCAGCTCCAGCGGCGTCTCGGCGCGCTGGGCCTTGTAGTCGGGAAACTCGCGGTGGCGAAAGCTGCCCCCGGGCGGATCGAAGGCCACCAGGATCGCATCCGGCGCCTCGTCGCGGCGCAGGGCCAGCAGCGTGCGCAGGAAGCCGAACTCCGCGCTGGTGTTCTCGCCCGCGCTGTTCGTGAGCGGACTGCGGATCATGGCGTAGTAGCTGCGGAAGGCCAGCGCGTGGCCGTCGAGGAGCAGCAGCTTCACGGGGCCTCCTTGCGGTAGAGTCCGGCGCGCCGGGCGGCCGCGGCCACGGCGGCCGGCAGCCAGGGCGTTTCGCGTCCCGCGGCGAGACAGCCGCGGATGACCCGGCTCTGCGCCGGGTGCGTCTCCCCCGCCGCGAGCCGGTGCGGCCAGCGCGCGGGCGTGGGACTCCCCTCCCGCGCCAGGACCAGCAGCTCCACCTCGGCGCAGAGCTGCGCCGGCTCGTGCCAGCCGTCGAGGTCCGCGAGCGAATCCGCGCCCAGGATGAGCGCGAAGCGCTGCGTCGCCCCGTGCCGCGCCTTCAGCGCCCGCACGGTGTCGAGGCTGTAGCTCGGCCCCGGGCGCTCGGCCTCGATCGCGTCGACGCGGAGCCAGTCCTCGCCGCTGCTCTCCACGAGAACCCGCGCAAGGGCGGCGCGCTGGGCGAAGGGCGTCTGCCGGTCGGCGTCCTTGTGCGGCGGATGATGCGCGGGAACGAGCCAGACCTCGTCGAGGCTCCAGAGCGCATGGGCGCGACGGGCCATCCAGAGATGGCCGGCGTGGGGAGGGTCGAAGCTGCCCCCCAGGAGCCCCACGCGACGGCGCCGCGCCCCGGCCATGCTCAGCGGTCGAGCAGGGCCCGGGCCCGCCGGGCCAGCTCGCTGTCGGGGCGATCCGCCGCCACGCGCTCGGCCAGCCGACGCGCCTCGCCGCGCTCGCCCATCTCCACGCGCACCGCGATCAGACCGAGGACGGCCGCGTCGGCCCGCGGGCTATCGGGGTACTCGCGCAGCAGCTTCTCGTAGTAGATCGCCGCCGCCTGGGGCCGTTCCATGCGCCGGTACAGCTCCGCGACGGACAGCGCCTTGTGCGCCAGCTTGTCCTGCAGCGCGGCCAGCTTGACCTTCGCGTCGGGCGCCTGGGGCGCGTCGGGGTGGTCGAGGAGGAAGTCCTGCAGCATCTGGATCGCCTTCAGCGTGGGCGTGGCGTCGCGATCGTAGGCGGGCGACTGCTCGACCCAGCAGAGCGTCTGGTACCACGCGGCGGCGAGCAGCGAGTCGCTGCGCGGATAGTCGCGCTGGAAGATCTCGAACTCCACGGCCGCCGTCGGGTAGTCGCCGTTCTCGAAGTAGCTTCGGGCCAGCATGAAGTGGGCGTCCATGGCCTCGACGCCGAGGCCGGCCTCCTCGAGGAAGACCTGGTAGTCCTGGATCGCGCTCGCGTAGTCCCCCCGGGCGAAGGCGTTGTCCGCCCTGCCCTTCCGGCTCAGACCGCGGCTGGACGAACAGCCGGCCAACGCCGCCCCCACCAGCAGCAGAGCGAGGAGGACGAGTCCCTGCCGCCGGAGGGCCTTCGGATCCCTCGCGCTTCGCTTCACCGCAACCTCGCCTTCTCCATTCTAGCCAACCGTTCGATGGCCGTGTCGTAGATCCGGCCCGTCTGCGTGTTGCTCGTGTCGATGACGCGCCGGTAGCAGGACGCGGCCGCGTCGTAGTCCTGTAGATTCTCGTAGCTGCCGCCGAGTTCCAGCAGCGCTTCCGCCGTCATCGGCGGGTTCTCGTCGAAGCGCAGGGCCCGGCGAAGATACTCCACGGCGGCGTCGTAGTCCATGCGGCCGTTCGCCGCGCGCGCCTGGTCGATGAGGATCTCCTGATAGAGCCAGATCGCCTCGTGCCGATCGCGGTGGCGCGGGTAGCGCGTGATGAAGGGCCCGAGGACGTCCATGGCCTCCTGGTCCCGCTCCAGCTTGTGCAGGCTCACCGCGTAGGGGTAGAGCGATTGCTTCACGGCGCTCGAGTCGGCGTAGACGCTGAGCGCGCGCCCGTAGAGCGCCGCCGACTGGCGCCAGTCGCGCTCCTCGTAGGAGCGGTCCGCCATGTAGAACGCGTACGGGCCAAGATCGAGCATGGGCTCGAAGCGCAGGGCGATCAGCCAGCGGCGGGCGGCGCGGCTCTTCTGCCCGGAGGTGTAGTCCTCCCTGGCGCGGGTGTCGTAGAGTTCCGCCGCCTCCATGGCGTGCAGCGGGCTCTTCTCCGCCAGCGTGTGGAAGTAGCTCTCGGCCTCGCCGTCGCGGTCCTGGGCCAGGAGGCTCCTCGCCACCAGGGAGAGCGCCTCCTCGTTCTCGGGCTCGCGCAGGAGCACGTAGAGCCCTTCGAGCTGCGCCTCCTCGTAGTGCTTGTGCGCGAAGAGACTGCGTCCCTTCGACAGGTGCGACTCCAGCTCGCCGCCCCCGCACCCGGACGTGGCCAGGACCAGGGCGACGCCCAGCGCCGCGCCGCCGGCGCCGAAGCCCCGGAGCGCCCGCCGCAGCGCGGGTCGGCGCATCAGTTCCCGCTCTGGTTGCTGAAGAAGAGGTAGATGAGCCCCGCGATCATGCCCGTCACCACGAAGGGCTCGGCGGACTTGCTCCAGTCGCGCTCCTTGAGTTCGGGCGCGGTGAAGGGATAGGTCGGGCTGCCCACCAGATCCTTCAAGTCGTAGGGCACGCGGTCGGCCAGCAGCACCTCCTGCTGCGTGGTGGCGCGCTCCCGCCCGCCCTCGGTCTCGAGGACCCGCGCCGCGAGCACGCAGGCGCCGTGGCGCTCGATCTCCTTGCGCGTCCACAGCGCGCTGCGGTCCACACCGGTGTAGGCGATCTGGAGCTCCAGGATGCGATACTCGAGCGTCGTCGGACAGCCGGCGTCCGCCGCGGCGATCGCCAGTCCGCGCTGGCGGGCGGCCTCGGCCAGCGCCAGCTCCAGGATCGAGTTCCCCGAGTGCTCGCCGCGCGCCTTCAGCAGGACGCAGCCGCCGGCCGGCAGGGACAGCGCGTCCAGGGTCGCCGCGGCCACCTCGGTCGCCATCCGGTGGGCGAGGCCGAGATTCGTGGGGATGTCCTCCACGGTCAGCGGCGCCGGCTCCGCCGCCACCGCCGGCCCCAGCGCGAGGAAGAGCAACGCGGCGCAGCCCAGCAGGCGGCGAGGGGCGGACAGGACGACTCGGCGAGGCGTGGCGCGCATGGCGATCTCCGTCAAGTTGTTGGTCCAGCTTGGTATAGGAAGCGTCCCGGCCGCTGTCAAGGCAAAGCCGGCCCGGTCAGACGCCCCCGCAGGTCGTAGACGTCGCTCTCGATCACCTCCACCTCGACCCAGTCGCCGGGGGCGAGGCCCGCGTCGTCGTCGAGGAAGAGGTGACCGTCCACTTCGTAGGCCTCCCGCGGCCCCCGCAGGGCCGCCCGCGCCGACGGGAAGGGCGCGCTGGCCAGCGGATCCAGGCAGCGCTCGGGGGGCAGCCCCTCGCCGAGGGTCGCCGTCGCCTCCACCACCGCGCGCACCCGGCGTCCCACCCAGGACGCGGCGCGCTCCTCGCTGCAGGCCATCTGCGCGAGCTGGACGGCCTCCACCCGCTCCGCCACGCTCTCGGCCGGCACGGCCGGGCCGAGGCTCGGCGAGGCCGTGCCCTCCTCGCGGCTGTAGCCGAAGACGCCCAGGTGGTCGAAGCCGTGCTCGCCGAGGAAGTCCAGGAGCGTGGCGAGGTCGTCCTCCGTCTCGCCGGGGTGGCCCACCAGCACGGTGCTGCGGAAGGTCATGTCGGGACGCTCCGCCCGCAGCCCGCCGAAGAGCTCCGTCAGCCGCTCGGGCCCGTGGCCGCGGCGCATGAGCTTGAGCATCGAGGCCGACGCGTGCTGGATGGGCATGTCCAGATAGGGCAGCACCTTGGGCAGGGCGAAGAGCTCCAGCAGATCGGGCAGGTCCACCAGCGTCGGATGCAGGTAGAAGACGCGGATCCACTCCAGCCCGTCCACGGCCGAGAGGCGCCGCATCAGCGGCAGCAGGGTCTCCCGCGCTCCCTTCGGCCCCGCGTCCAGGCCGTAGTAGGCCGTGTCCTGGCTGATGATGTTCAGCTCGCGCACGCCGCGCGCCGCGAGCGCGCGCGCCTCGGCCTCCAGGTCCTCGGGCGGGCGGCTGCGGAACTGCCCGCGGATCCCCGGTATCGCGCAGAAGCTGCACTTGCGGCTGCAGCCCTCGCCGATCTTGAGGTAGGCGAGATGCGGCGGCGTCAGCAGCGGCCGCTCGAGAAAGCCCGCGAAGCTGATGGCCGGCGCCGCGGGCGTGAGGGCCTGGGCCCCCGCCGCGGCGTCGTCGCCGGCGAAGAGCGCCGCCAGGGACGCGGCCAGCTCCGCCTGCTGCCCCACGCCGGCCAGCAGGTCGATCTCGGGGATCTCGTCGCGCAGTTCGTCGGCATAGCGCTGGGGCAGACAGCCGATCACCGCCAGGCGCGCGCCGGTCTCCCCCTTGAGGCGCACCAGCTCCAGAATGCGCTCCACCGACTGCTCGCGCGCCGATTCGATGAAGGAGCAGGTGTTCAGGAGCAGCAGTTCGGCGGCGCCGGGGTCCGTCTCGTGACGAAACCCGCGCCCGAGGAGCAGGCCGAGGGCGGCCTCGCTGTCCACGAGGGTCTTGGCGCAGCCCAGCGACTCGAGATAGACGCGGCGCGCCTTGGCGGGATCGCTCATGCGCCCAGCTCCTCGTCTTCCAGCGCCTCCGGTCCGACCAGCAGCTCGCGGGCCTTGCTGCCGGTGTGGGGCCCCACGATGCCGGCCTCTTCCAGCATGTCCATGAGGCGGCTGGCGCGGGTGTAGCCCACGCGCAGTCGACGCTGCAGCATGGTGGTGCTGCCGAAGCCGGCGAGGATGACCGTGCGCCGGGCGTCGGGGAAGAGGTCGTCCTCGGCGGCCAGGTCGAGCCCGCCCTCGCGGCGGGGCTCGAGATTCACGTGGGCGGGGTCGTCGCCCCCCACCTGGCGCCAGTGATCCACGATGCGTTCCACCTCGCCGGTCTCCACGAAGGCGCCGTGCACGCGGCGCGGGAAGGGCTGACGGCCGTGCTTGAAGAGCATGTCGCCCCGGCCGATGAGGGTCTCGGCGCCCACGCCATCGAGGATGGTCTTCGAGTCGAAGCGACTGAAGACCTTGAACGCGATTCGGCTCGGAAAGTTCGCCTTGATCACGCCGTCGATGATGTCCACGCTCGGCCGCTGCGTCGCGAGCACCAGGTGGATGCCCACGGCGCGGGCCATCTGCGCCAGGCGCACGATGGGCGTCTGGATGTCCTTGCCCAGGGTCATCATCAGGTCCGCGAACTCCTCGACGACGCCCACGAGGAAGGGCAGCGTCTCGTCGACGCGCTGGCCGTCGCGGTCCGTCACCTCACCGGCGCGCACCTTGTCGTTGTACTCGCCGATGTTCCGCACGCCTACCGGCTTGAGCAGCAGGTAGCGCCGCTCCATCTCCCCCACCAGCCAGTTCAGCGCCTGCAGCGCGACGCGGTTGTCCGTGATCACCGGGTGCATGAGGTGCGGGATCTCGTTGTAGACGCTGAGCTCCAGCATCTTGGGATCCACGAGGAAGAGGCGGAGCGTGTCCGGCGTGTGCGCGAGCAGCAGGCTCACCAGCAGCGTGTTGATGCAGACGCTCTTGCCCGTCCCCGTCGCGCCGGCCACCAGCAGGTGCGGCATGTCGGCGAGGTCGGTCCAGGTGGCGCGGCCGTCCACGTCCACGCCCAGCGCGAGGGCGAGCTGGCCGCCCGCGCCCACGGGATCCGTCGCCTCGAGCACCTCGCGCAGGCGGATGACCCGCGGCTTCGGATTCGGCAGCTCCACGCCCACGGCCGCCTTGCCGGGAATCGGCGCCACCATGCGCAGCTCCTTGCTGCGCAGCGCGAGCGCGAGGTCCTCGCGGCGGCTGAGGATCTGGTTGACCTTCACGCCGGTGTCCGGCTCGAACTCGTAGGTGGTGACCACCGGTCCCTGGCTCATGGCGCTGACGCGCCCGCCGATGTTGAAGCTCGCCAGCTTGTCCACCAGCACCTTCGCGCGCTCCTCCACGAAGCGCTTGTCGGCCGCCTCGCTGCGCACCGTGGGCGGCTCGAGCAGTTCGAGGGGCGGCAGCGTGAGATCGCCGCGCTTCCGCCGCGCGCGCCGCGCTGGCGCCGGGGCGCTGCGCGGCTCGGGACGCGACTCGCGCGCGGGCGCGCCCGTCGTGGCGGCGGCCGCCAGGGCCACGGGCTCGTCCTCCATCGTGATCGCGTGCACGGCCGCGGCCGGCACTGCCATCGGCGATGGGTCCTCGCCCGCCGCTCGCGCCCGCGTCTCGGCGCGCCGCGCGGCCTGCTCGGCCCAGGCGTCCTGACTGCGCAGCGCCAGCCCACGGACGGATCCGCCCACCCAGCGCAGAGCCTCGGCGAGACCGCTGCCCAGCGCCGTCAGCGCGCGTCCCCCGGCGCGCAGCGGCGCGAGGAGCCCACGCCCCAGCACGAGAAGACCCCGACGCAGCCCGCCGAAGACGCGCCCGGGCAGCGCGAACACCAGCGCCATCAGACTGAGGAAGGCCAGCACGATCACAGAACCCGTGCGTCCGGCCAGGCTGGCCAGACCCTCGCTCAGCAGCTCGCCCAGCCAGCCCTGACGCACGACGCTCGGCCCTCCGGCCACCGCGCTGCCCGCCCAGAGCAGGGCCAGCAGCGCGGCCGCGGCCCAGAGCTGCAGCGCCGGTCGCCGCGAGCGTCCGAGCAGGTCGGCGCCGCCCGCCAGGAAGAAGGCGGGCGCCAGCAGCCAGAGCGCCAGGGCTCCCAGCAGGAAGAGCAGGATCTTGGCGAGGACCGCCCCGACGAAGCCGAAGGCGTTGCGCGCGTGGAAGAGCGAGGCGTCCCAGCCCCAGCCCACCCAGTCGCCGGGATGGAAGGTGAGCAGACTGCCCAGCACGACGAGGCCGAGCAGCAGGGCGACGAGGCCGCGCAACGGGTGACGGGACGTGCTACGGGAGCCGGCCATGGTCTGCGGACCGGCTCAGCGCCCCGCGCTGCGCCAGTCCTCCTCCTCCAGGAAGTGGGTGCTGAACTTTCCGCTCAGGAAGCGGGGATGCTGCATGATCTTGGCGTGGAAGCCGAGGGTGGACGGCACCCCGTCGATGACGCACTCGTCCAGCGCGCGGCGCATGCGGCGAATCGCCTCGTCGCGGTCCGCGCCGTAGGTGATGATCTTCGCGATCATCGAGTCGTAGAAGGGCGGAATCTTGTAGCCGCTGTAGACGTGCGTGTCCACGCGCACGCCGGGGCCGCCCGGCGGGTGGAAGCTCACCACGGTGCCCGGCGCGGGCGCGAAGTTGTTGAGCGGATCCTCGGCGTTGATGCGGCACTCGATGGCGTGCCCCTTCATCACCACGTCCCCCTGCCGGAAGCTCAGCGCCTCGCCGGCCGCCACGCGGATCTGCTCCTTGAGCAGGTCCAGCCCGGTGACCATCTCCGTGACCGGGTGCTCCACCTGGATGCGCGTGTTCATCTCCATGAAGTAGAAGCGGCCCGTCTCGTCGAGGAGGAACTCCACGGTGCCGGCCGAGTGGTAGTTCACGGCCTCGGCGGCGCGCACGGCGGCCCCGCCCATCTTGGCGCGCAGGGCGTCGTCCACCGCCGGCGACGGCGACTCCTCGATGAGCTTCTGATGCCGCCGCTGGATCGAGCAGTCGCGCTCGCCCAGGTGCACGATGTTCCCGTGCTTGTCGCCGATCACCTGGATCTCCACGTGCCGCGGGCGCAGCACCAGCTTCTCGAGGTAGACGTCCCCGCGCCCGAAGGACGCCTCGGCCTCCCCCTGCGCGGCGCCGAAGGCCCGCCGCAGCTCTTCCTCGTCGGCCGCGGCGCGCATGCCCTTGCCGCCACCGCCGGCGCTGGCCTTGACCATCACCGGGAAGCCGATCTCGCGGGCGATCTGAAGCGCCGTGAGCTCGTCGGCGACGATGCCCTCGCTGCCGGGCACCACGGGGACGCCGGCGGCGATCATCGTCTCGCGGGCGAGGGCCTTGTCGCCCATGCGGCGGATCATGTCCGGCTCGGGACCCACGAAGATGAGCCCGTGGGTCTGGCAGACCTCGGCGAAGTGGGCGTTCTCGGCGAGGAAGCCGTAGCCCGGGTGGACGGCGTCGGCGCCCGTCACCTCGGCGGCGCTGATGATGTTGTGGATGTTGAGGTAGCTGCGGCTGGAGCTGGCCGGGCCGATGCAGACGGTTTCGTGGGCGAACTTGACGTGCAGGCTGTCCTCGTCCGCCTCCGAGTGCAGGGCCACGGTCTCGATGCCGAGCTCCTCGCAGGCGCGCATGATGCGCAGGGCGATCTCGCCCCGGTTCGCCACCACCAGCTTGCGGATCATCGTGGGGACAGCCTTCCGACCTCCGGCGCGGTCCACCCGCGCCAGGTCCGTGGCATAGCACAGTCGCCGAGGGCTGTCCAGCGGGGATCAGGGCGCGCGAAGCGCCGCAAGTCCCCATTCTGACGGGCTCTGCGGCGCTTCGGCGGCTAGACGTGCGTCGTGCTGTCCCGCGGGATCCAGGTTTCCAGCAGGTTCTCCGAACCCTCGATCCCCGACATCTTGAGCCGGATCTCGTCCGGGTGCGAGGCGTGGGTCAGCGCCTCCTCCATGCTGATCTTGCCCAGCTTGGCCAGCTCGAGCAGCGACATGTCGTAGGTCCGCGTCCCGTAGACGGTGTAGCCCTCCGCCATGAAGTCCCGGATGCTGTTCATCTTCTTCGGATCCTGCAGGTACTCGCGCGTGGTCGCGCAGCCCACCAGCACCTCGCAGGCCGGCACGCGACCGGTGCCGTCCTTGGTCGGCACGAGGCGCAGGCCGAGGATCCCCTCCAGGTTGTGCGAGAGCAGGTGGCGGATCTCGCTGTGCTGGTCCGGCGGGAAGAGCGACAGCATGCGGTTCACGGTCTGCAACGCGTCCGTGGTGTGCAGCGTCGAGAGCACGAGGTGCCCCGTGTCCGCGGCCGTCAGCGCGATGCGCATGGTGGCCGCGTCACGGATCTCGCCGATCACCAGGACGTCCGGGTCCTGCCGCAGCACGTGCTTCAGCGCCGAGGCGAAGGACAGCGTGTCGCTGCCCACCTCGCGCTGCGTGACCATCCCGATGCCGTCGGCGTGCAGGAACTCCGCGGGGTCCTCCACGGTCATCACGCTCACCGGCTTCGTGTCCAGGATGCGGCGCACCATGGCGGCCATGGTGGTGGACTTGCCGCTGCCGGTCATGCCCGTCACCAGCACGAGTCCGCGGGGGGACATGGCCAGGCGCTCGGTCACGTCGGGCAGGTTGAGGTCCTCCAGCTGCGGCACCGTGGTGGGGATGTGCCGGAACACCATGGAGATGCTGCCGCGCTGCAGGAAGATGTTCCCGCGAAAACGGCCCAGGCCCGGCATGCTGAGCGCGAAGTCCACCTCGTGGTCGCGCTCGAAGACGTCACGCTGGCTCTCGTCCAGCGCCTGCCGGTAGAGCGCCACGGTGTCCTCGAGGAGCAGGGGCTCGTCGCCGGCGAAGGCCAGCTCGCCGTTGATGCGATAGCCCGGAGGGCGGCCGACCTTGATGTGAAGGTCGCTGGCCCGCCGCTCCACCATCTCCTGCAACATCTGGGTGAGTTCCATGCTGTCCTCCGCCTGAGGGGCACACGTCGCCCCGGCGAAACTTAGCAAGAAGCTCACCCTTTCCCTGGGGATCTCTCGGCGGGAAGCAAGGTCCGCGATGGGGAATCGGAAGGAAGCCTAGCGCCGCTCCACGCGGAAGAGCGGCTGTCCGAACTCCACCGCCTGCCCGTTCTCCACGAGGATTTCGCGCACCACACCGCTCACGTCCGACTCGATCTCGTTCATGAGCTTCATGGCCTCCACGATGCAGAGCACGGTGCCCGGCGTCACCTTGCTGCCCTCGCTGACGAAGGGATCGGCGTCCGGGTTGGGCGCGGTGTAGAAGGTGCCGACCATGGGCGCCTTGATGACGTGGAGGTCACCGTCGGCCTGCGGCGCGGGCGCGGCAGCCGCCCCCCCCGCGCTCACCGGAGCCGGCGCGGCCGGCGCGACCGCGGGGGCCGCCGTTTCGCCTCGACGGGAGACCCGCACGCGGTGCCCGCCCAGGAAGCTGGACATCTCGATCTCGACGATGCCGGCGTTCTCTTCCAGCAGCTTGATCAGCTGGCGGATCTCGTCAACGCGCATGCTCTCTCCCTTGCCTGCGGCGCCGGGCGCCGCTAGTCCTCGGCCAGACCCGCCAGGTGAAGGATGGCGAGCCGGTAGCTCTCCTCGCCGAAGCCGCTGATGATCCCCTTCGCCGCCGCGCCCGTGAGGGAGCGCTGCCGCCAGGGCTCGCGCGCGTGGAGGTTGCTCAGATGCACCTCCACCACCGGCAGCGCGAGGCCCGCGATGCAGTCCCGCAGCGCCACGCTGCTGTGGCTGAAGCCGCCGGGGTTCAGGACGGCGCCGTCGCAGCGCCCCGCCGCCTGCTGCAGGGCGTCGATGAGCGCCCCCTCGTGGTTCGACTGCAGGAACTCGAGCGCGACGCCGCGGGCCGACGCCCAGCGCTCGAGGTCGGCCTGCACCGTGCTCAGGTCGCGGGCGCCGTAGACCTCCGGCTCCCGCGTGCCCAGCAGGTTCAGGTTCGGTCCCTGGAGGACGAGGATGCGCGTCATCCCGTCCGCTCGCCGCCGGCCCGCTGCGGGTCCGCGCCCGCCCAGGCATCCGGATCGTCGGGGGACGGCGCGCGCAGGTAGGCGGGCTCGAGTTCGGCCAGGCTCAGCTCCATCAACCCCGGCGCGCGAGGGACGGGCGGCGAGGGATCGGCCGCGCCCATCGCCTCCAGCTCCTCCAGCAGATCCGCCAGCTCGGGATCCTCGGGGTCCTGCGCGGACCAGGCCTCGAGAAGCCGCCGCGCCGCGTCCACGTCCCCCGCGGCCAGGCTGCTGGCCGTCAGGGCCCGCAGCGCCGGCAGGTTCTGCGGATCCAGGGCCTCGAGAACATGGCGGTAGTGCCGGAGCGCCTCGTCCATGCGGCCCTCCTGGGCGCGCAGCCGCGCGAGCTGCACCCAGGCCGACACGCGCCGGGGGCACTCCTCCAGCCCCTGCTCCAGCAACGCCGCCGCCTCGGCCAGGCGCCCGTCGCGGCGCGCCAGCTCGGCCAGGGGGACGAAGAGCGTCCGCTCGCCCCGGGCGAAGCGCGACTCGAGGGCCTCCCGGCCCTGGTCCCTGTCGCGCTGGACGAGCTTGGATCGTGCTGGAACTGGCAAGCGCAACCCCTTGGATATCCTAAGCCTATACGATTACACGACTTCTAGGCAATCAACGCTAGCAGAGCCCGGGCCGGACGGTCAACGCATTTCCGTGTCCGGCACGGCGAGGAGGAAATCGACGAGGGCCCGCTCCACACTCTCCGGGGCCACTTCCACGCCATGGCGGCTGCGTCCCCAGTCCTCGAGCAGGACGAAGCGCAGCGCGCCGCCGCGGCGTTTCTTGTCGCTGCCCATCAGCCGGACGAGAGCCTGCGCGTCGGCGCCGGCGGCCGGCCGCAGGGGCAGCGACCACCGCGCGAGCAGGCGGGCCAGACGCGGCTCCGCGCCCTCCGCGGCGGTCACGCCCAGGGCCGCGCCGAGCCGCAGCGCAAAGAGCATCCCGATGGCCACCGCCTCCCCGTGCAGCAGCGGCGCCTCGCCCGCGGCGACCGGCGTGCCCGCCAGCGTCGCGCCCTCCAGGGCGTGGGCCAGCGTGTGGCCGAAGTTGAGGATGGCCCTTCGCCCCGCCTCGCGCTCGTCCTCGGCCACGACCGCCGCCTTGAGCGCGCAGCCGCGAAGCAGCGCGTCGGGCAGCGCTGGCGAACGCGGATCCAGCAGCGACTCCCCCGCCTGCTCGAGTGCGGCGAGCAGGTCGGCGTCCAGGGTGGCCGCCATCTTGGCCAGCTCCGCCAGCCCCGCGGCGCGCTCGCGCCGGGGCAGCGTGTCGAGAAAGCCCAGGTCGGCCAGCACGGCCAGGGGCTGGTGGAAGGCGCCGAGGCTGTTCTTGGCCCCCGGCAGGTTCACGGCGACCTTGCCCCCCACGCTCGCGTCAACCTGGGCGAGCACCGTGGTGGGGACCTGCACGAAGGGGATGCCCCGCAGATAGCTCGCGGCCAGGAAGCCGCCCAGGTCGCCGCAGACGCCCCCGCCCACCGCGACCAGCGCCCCGTCGCGGCCGAGGCCCAGCGCGATCAGCTCGCGCGCCAGGCGCTCCAGCTGGGCCAGGGTCTTGGTCCCCTCGCCCGAGGGGACCGTGAGGCGGGGCCGCCCGCCCAGCAGCGCGTCCAGGCGCGGCCCCTGCACGGCGGCCACCTGGGCGTCCACCAGGGCCACCGCGGGGCGGCCGGCGAGGGCGTCGGCCAGCAGCGCGGGGTCGAGGTCGCGGCCGAGATGGATCGGATAGCTGCGGGCGCCCAGCGCCACCTGGAGGCTTCGCATCAGTAGCGGAAGGTCGTGGCCAGCGCCTCGAGCTCCCGCATGAAGGGATGCTTGGCCATGCCCGGCGCGTAGAGGAGCAGGTCGAGGGCGAGCAGGCGGTGGCGGTGCTCGTCGAGGAAGAAGTAGGTGACGAAGGGGCCGCCGGTCATGTCCCGCTCGTTCTGCCAGATGCCCCGCAGGCGCAGCGCGCTGCGTCCGGCCTCCTCCACCGCGGTGAACTGGTTGGCCTCGGGCAGCAGGTAGTCGCCGTGGTAGAGCGTGTCCACCACCGACTCGCGAAAGGCCAGCAGGCGGGTGGAGTCGGCGACCGTGGGCGCCGGGCCGTCCCAGTCCTGCCAGAAGACGCCCATCACGCGGCTCGGATCCTCCCGGTGCAGCTCGATCGCCCCGAGGTCGGGACGCTCCTGCAGCAGCCGGTACTCGGCCGGGTAGCGCAGGGTGAAGGCGTAGCGCCGCAGCAGGTACTTGCCGCCGCCCTTGTTCTCGCGGCCGTTCAACAGATAGTCCCGCAGGCGCTCGCGCGTGGAGTCGCGCATGCGGTCGCGCAGGGTCGGCGCCATGCGCGTGAAGAGCTGCTCCTCGCCGGCGGCGCCGTCGGCCAGCAGGAAGTAGACGTCCTGGTCGCGCGCGAAGAGATCCTCGCGGTAGAGCACCAGCTGACCCTCGCGCCGAACCCGGGCGAGGATGTCCTTGCCCAGCAGGCGCTGCACCCGCGAGAGCATGCCGCCCTGGCGGTCCACGCGCGCGTAGAGCACGATGTTCTTGCGGTCGCGGTTGTGCTCGAACTGCTCGAAGTCGCGGACGTAGACGTCGAACTCGTTCTCTTCCTCGAAGACGTACTCGATGGGGTGCGAGAGCGACTCGACGAAGCTCCGGAGCAGGTCCGTCTGCGTGCCCTGCTCGGTGAAGATCCACACGTCGGAGTAGGGACCCACGGCGGGGATCACGCGCTTCTCGCTGCAGGAGAGCAGAAGCGGCGCGACGAGAAGGAGCGCGGCAATCGCTGCGCGAAGACGTCGGGGCGAGGTGATCATGGAGGCAGAATAGGCGCCGGACGCGGTGGGGTCAAACGCTCATCTGATGGAAGCGCCGAGGCGCGCATGGGGTGGCGCGAGGGCGGGCAAGCCCAGCCTCGCGCCACCCCCGCCGGGGTTCAGGGCGTCGTCGCGGGAGCGCCGAGGCTGTCGGCGCTGGCGCTCGGAGCGCCGGTCTCGGCGGCCTTGCCTTCCAGCAGGATCGCCTGACGGGGATCCGCCGCCTGGATGGTCCAGTGCTCGGGACCCTGCAGCGGCATCACGTCGCTGCCGCCCACGGGCTGGAAGCCGCGAGAGCTCTCCTGGAGGCCGCCCGCGAAGGGCTGCGGCGTCGACGGGATCTGCAACCCCTCGCCGCTGTCCTGGGCGAGACCGCCCTGCGAAGCGCTGCCGCCCAGCGCCGGCGGGAACATCGACGGCGCCTGCATGGCGCGGTAGACCAGCGCGCCGCCGCCCAGGGCGATGGCCAGGGCCGCCGCCGCCGAGAGCACGAAGCGCGGCCAGAAGCGGCGCTCGACGTCCTCGTCGCGGTACTGCCAGCCCTCGTGCTGGGCCTGCTGCAGCTTGCGCTTCAGATTCCAGTCGAAGTTGGGGGACGGAGACTCCAGCGGCAGTTCGTGCAGGGCCGCCAGACCCTCCTTCAGTTCGTTGAGATAGGCCGTGCACTCGGTGCAGCCGGCCAGGTGCCGGTTCAGCTGCGTCTGTCCCGCGGGGTCGAGCCGCTCGTCGAGGAACAGGGAAATCGCAGCCTGGGCGCGTTTGCAGTTCATTGCAGGGGGCCTCCATCCGCCGTGCGGGCGTTGTCGTCTTCGAAGCGAGCCAACCACTGCTTCCGGAAATGGGCGCGAGCCCGGTTGATGCGGCTGCGCACGGTGCCGAGCTTGAGGCCCGTGGCCGCCGCGATTTCTTCGTAGCTGAGGTCGTGAACTTCGCGGAGAACGAAGGGTTCCCGGTAGTGCGCGGGAATCTTGACCATGATCTCCTCGATAAACCGACGCTGTTCCCGGCGCTCCAGGTCCACGTCCTGGAGGTCGCCGAGGTCCGGCGCTTCCATCTCGACCTTGTCCTCGCCCTTGCCGATCAGCGGCATCCGCGAGATCGGGCTGCGCTTGGCGCGGCGCGCGTGGTTGCGCACCAGGTTGATCGCGATGGTGTAGAGCCAGGTGCTGAACTTGGCGATGGTCCGGTACTTGTCCGCGTTGATGTAGGCGCGGACAAAGGCGTCCTGCGTGATTTCCTCCGCCAGATCCGGGTCGGCGACCATGCGCAGGACGAAGTTGTACAGGCGCATCTTGAAGCGGCCGACCAACTCGTCGAAAGCGCGCTTGTCGCCGGCCTGGACGGCCAGGATGAGATCCTCATCGGTGGGCACGCCCTGCCCCTCCTGACGTTTCCATGCTAGCATCATGTCTCTCTCCGAGATGGTCAGGGGTTGCTGCTGAGCAACACCCCGTCCTCACGGAGGGTTCCCGTCGTCACCCAGAAAAAGCCAGTCCTCGGGGCCGAGCGCCGGCGCCGGGCGCAAGCGGCTCTGAACCCGCAGCCAGCTGCCGTCGGGCAGGGCCACGCGCAGGACCGCCCTCGCGCCTGGGGCCAGCGCCGGCCAGTGCAGGACGACCCTGCCCTGCGGCAGGTCCCAGTCCAGCGCGCGCGCCCGGCCGCCCCGCAGCCGCAGAGTGGCCGGATGTCCCCCGAGACGCCCCCGCGCTTCCCGCAGCGCCCCGCCGGCGGGCCCCGGGACCGCGCCCTCGAGGCAGGCCGTGAGGGCGGGGCCGTCGCCGAGGAGGAGCGCAGCCAGCGCCGTCGGCGGCAGCGCCGCCAGCACGCCGCGCAGATCGCCCCGCGGGGCCAGCAGGGAGCGGGCGCCGGCAGGTTCGGTCCAGTCCAGCAGGGCTGCGCCCTCCCGCAGGAGGAACTGGCGGCGCGGCGCGAGCGCCACCGGCGGCAAGGTCAGGGCCGCCGAGACCCGGTCGCCGTCCAGGAGTCGCAGCTCCGCCCGGCCGCCACGGTGAAGGAGGCCGCGCCCCAGCAGCCAGTGCGAATGGAGGCGCGAGGGAGCCGCGAGCTCCGCCCGAGCCGACGTCGCCGAGGCGATGAGGAGCAGAAGGGTGATGAGCCGCGGGCTGCGCAGCGAGAGGCTCAGGGCCTAGTCCTTGGAGCCGGGCCCGCCGGCCCCGTCGCCGCGCCCCTTGGGGAGCTGGTCGTTCTCGTCCTTGCCGGACATTCCCTGGCGAAATTCACGGATGCCCGACCCCAGGCCACGGGCCAGCTCGGGGATCTTGCGGCCGCCGAACAGCAGCAGCAGAGCCAGCACCACGAGGGCGATCTCCCATTGACCCATGAAGGCGAACATGGCAACTCCCGCTCGCGTCGCGAGCCGTGCAAGTGGATGCGAAACTGCAGTTTCAACGATAGTGCCGCGGTCGGCCGCTGTCCACCCCGAAAAGCGGACCGCCCCGGACCCCGTTTCCACGCCTTGCAGGCGGCGGGCCAGCCGCCTAGACTACCCCCCTTCCCGGAGGTGACCCATCCGCGCCCTGTTGCGACTGATGCCCTACCTGGCACGCCGCCGGGGACGCTACGCGCTCGGCGTCCTCTGCCTGCTGCTCTCGAACCTCGCCGCCACGGCCGTGCCCTGGCTGGTGGGACACATCGTGGACGTCCTGCAGCGCGCCCACGCCGGCGGCGCCGGTCTCCCCGACGGCTTCCTGACGCGCAACGTGCTCGCGCTCACCGGACTCTCCCTCGCCGGCGGCGCCTTCATGTTCGGCATGCGCTGGCTGCTGATCGGCGCCAGCCGCGAGATCGAGTTCGAGCTGCGCGACGACTTCTTCGCCCACCTCCTGACCCTGGATCCCCCCTACTACCAGCGCACCCCCGTGGGCGACCTCATGGCCCGCGCCGGCAGCGACCTGAACGCCGTCCGCATGCTCCTCGGCCCGGGCATCATGTACACGATCAACACCGCGACGGCGCTCATCATGACCCTCGCGCTGATGTTCGTCATCGACGGCAAGCTCACCCTGCTCGGCCTCGCCCCGCTCCCGGTGCTCAGCGTGCTGATCTACCTCATCAGCAGCCGCTTCCACCACGGCTTCACCCGCATCCAGGAGCAGTTCAGCCGCCTCAGCACGCGCGTGCAGGAGAACTTCTCGGGCATCCGCGTGGTGAAGGCCTTCGGCCGCGAGGAGGGCGAGCAGCGGCGCTTCGAAGCGGAGGGCTGGGCCTACTATCACGCGAACCTGAAGCTCTACCGCATGATGGCCCTCTTCATGCCGACGCTCCGCCTGCTGAGCGGCGCGGCGATCGTCCTGATCCTCTTCTACGGCGGGCGCGCCGTGGGCGAGGGCCGGATCACCCTGGGCCAGCTCGTCACCTTCATCCAGTACATGATCCGCCTGAGCTGGCCCATGGCCGCCCTGGGCTGGGTGACGGGCATCATCCAGCGCGGCAGCGCCTCCTGGGCGCGCATGCTCGCGGTGCTGGACCAGGAGCCGGCCATTGCCGGGCCCGCGCCGTCGCCGCAGGACGCGCCCCTGCGCGGCGATCTGGAGATCCGCCATCTGCACTTCGCCTACGGGGAGCACGCCGTCCTGCACGACATCGACCTGCGCCTGCCCGCGGGGGAGACCCTCGGCATCGTGGGCCTGACCGGCAGCGGCAAGACCACGCTCCTGCGGCTCATTCCGCGCCTGCTGGATCCCCCGCCGGGGAGCATCCTGCTGGCGGGGCGCGACGTCACCACGCTCCCGCTCGCCCAGCTGCGCGCGTCCATCGCCTGGGCGCCCCAGGAGCCGCTGCTCTTCAGCGAGAGCCTCGACGCCAACCTGCGCCAGGGCGACCTGGGCATCGACCCCGCGCTGCGCGACGCCGCGGCGAAGGACGCCGGCGTCCTCGACGAGATCCTCGGCTTTCCCAAGGGCTGGGACACGCCCATCGGCGAGCGCGGCGTGAACCTCTCCGGCGGCCAGCAGCAGCGCGTGAGCCTCGCCCGCGCGTTGCTCAAGGACGCGGGCTTGCTCATCCTCGACGCCCCCTTCGCCAGCGTGGACACGCACACCGAGGAGCGCATCCTCGCGGCGCTGCGCGCCGGCACGCGCGGGCGCAGCCTGATCCTGGTCAGCCATCGCGTCTCCACCGTGCGCCACTGCCAGCAGATCCTGGTGATGGACGGCGGCCGCATCGTCGAGCGCGGCGACCACGCCAGCCTGCTCGTCGCGGGCGGGCTCTACAGCCGCCTACACGAGCGCCAGCTCCTGGAGGACGAGCTCGGCGCCGCCGGCGCGACGGCGGACGACGGCGCCGAGAGGGAGCAGGCGTGAGCGACTACCTCCAGGCCGACCTCGCCCCCCAGAAGGCCTACGACGCGCGGCTGATGCGGCGCGCCCTGCGCTACCTCCACCCCTATCGCTGGCGGGTGGCGCTGGCCGTCGTGCTGCTCGCCTGCGCCAGCCTTGCCGGTCTCGCAGGGCCCTACCTCGTCAAGGTGGGCATTGACCGTGGCATCGTGGGCTCGGATCCCTCCGCCCTGCTCTACGCGTCGCTGCTCTTCGGTCTCGTGCTGCTCGCCGAGTTCGGCCTCGGCTACCTGCAGACGCTCATCGTCGTCGGCCTCGGCCAGCGCTTCATGCTCGATCTCCGCCTGGAGCTCTTCGCCCACCTCCAGCGCCTGCCCGTGGCCTTCTTCGACCGCAATCCCGTGGGCCGGCTGATGACGCGCATCACCAGCGACGTCGAGCTGCTCAACGAGATGTTCAGCTCGGGCCTGGTGGCGATCATCGGCGATCTCATCACCCTGGCGGTGATCCTGGGCTACCTCTTCCTGCTCAACGTGCGGCTCGCCCTGGTGACCTTCGCGCTGCTGCCGGTGCTCAGCCTCATCACGCTCTACTTCCGCGGACGCCTGCGCACCAACTTCCGCCAGGTGCAGGTGCGCGTGGCCGCCATCAACGCCTTCCTGCAGGAGCACCTCGCCGGCATGGAGGTGATCCAGGCCTACGGCCAGGAAGAGCGCGCCGCCGGCCGCTTCCGCGAGCTCAACCGCTCCCACACGCGGGCCCATCTGGACAGCGTCTTCAACCTGGGGCTCTTCTTCCCGCTCGTGGAAGTGATCGCGGTGCTGTCGATCTCCCTGAGCCTCGGCTTCGGCGGCCACTGGTACAGCACGGGCGGCGACGCGGCGCTGAGCCTCGGCGATCTGGCGGCCTTCATCCTCTACGCGCGGCGCTTCTTCCAGCCCATCAGCGACCTCAGCGAGAAGTTCAACATCATGCAGGCGGCCATGGCCTCCAGCGAGCGCATCTTCCGGCTGCTGGACACGGAGCCCGAGCCCCCGTCGCCGGCGCTGCCCGCCTCGCCGCCGCGCCTGCGCGGGGAGATCCGCTTCGAGGGCATCCGCTTCGGCTACGACCCGGCCCTGCCCGTGCTCCACGACGTGGCCTTCCACGTGGCGCCCGGCGAACGCCTCGCCCTGGTGGGCCCGACGGGCGGCGGCAAGTCGAGCATCCTGAGCCTGCTGCTGCGCTTCTACGAGCCGCAGCAGGGGCGCGTGCTGCTCGACGGCGTGGATCTGCGCGACCTCCCACGCGGTGTGCTGCGGGGACAGGTGGCGCTGGTGCAGCAGGACATCTTCCTGTTCCCGGGCAGCATCGGCGAGAACATCCACCTGGGGAACGCGGGCATCGACGCGGCGCGCGTGCGCGCGGCGGCAGAGGCCGTGGGGGCGCTGGACTTCATCGAGCGACTGCCCCGCGGCTTCGACACGGCGCTCACCCAGGGCGGCGGCGGTCTGTCCACGGGGCAGAAGCAGCTCATCGCCTTCGCCCGCGCCCTCGCCCACGACCCCGCCGTGCTGATCCTCGACGAGGCCACGAGCTCCGTGGACACCGAGACCGAGGCGCTCATCCAGCAGGGACTCGAGCGGCTGCTCGCCGGGCGGACCAGCGTGGTGGTGGCGCACCGTCTGTCCACCGTGCGCGGCGCGGATCGCATCCTGGTGGTGCAGCGCGGCCGCATCGTGGAGTCCGGTCGCCACGAGGAGCTGCTCGCGCTGGACGGCGTCTACGCGCGACTCCACCGCCTGCAATACCTGGACACGCCCTCCGCCTGACCGCTGGACCCGTCCTTGCAACGTGCCGCGGTGAACGGCGCTACCGGCGACGCCCGTGGCGCGGCGTTTCCTTCGCTTCCCCCTGGAGCCTCGATGCCGGCCGAACTGGTGGCCAACGACAGCACCGTCCTCACCCGGACGCCCGACGCCGAGGAGCGCGCCCTCGCGGACGCCCTCGACCGCTGGGCGCCCGGCGCGCCCGCCTTCGACGGCCCGCTCGCCGGCATCGCCGACGAGGCGCATCCCCGCCGACGTCGCGACGCGCTCTGGACCCTGCTCGCCGAACAGGAGCGCGGCACGCGGCAGCGCCTGCTCGAGGCCATCATCGGCGCGGCCTATCGGGAAGACCCCGCCGGCCTGCGCCTGCTCTTCAGCTTCCTCTGCGGACGCCCCCGCAGCGTGCTCTACCCCGAGCGCGTCGCCACGCTGCGGCACCTGGACCGGCTGGGCCGGCGACTGCTCCTCGTCACCGCGCCCGCGAGCGACGAGGAGACCGCCTGGCTCGCGGAACTACTCGCCATCGTGGAGCCCATGGGCCCGCCCGAGCAGTTCCAGTCCTCGCTCGCCGGCCCGCGCGACGCCCTGAGCGCACTGCTCGCCGCCCCGGAGGGCATGCCCCATCCTCTGCCCGACGCGCTCGCCCGGCTGCTGCTGCTCGAAGGCCGCGCGGCCAGCCTGCGCGGCGCGCGGCTCGTCGACCAGGTCGGAGACTACGACCCCGCCGCCCTCGCCCGCCTGCTGCCGCTGGTCGTCGCCCTCGACGAGTGGCAGGGCGACCTCCAGGCGCTCGTCGAGCGCGGCGCGCGCGGCTTCAAGCATCCCCTCGAGCAGTACCTCGGCGAGGAGGAGCTCGTGGGCTGGCGCCACGCGCTGAACAAGGGCGAATCGCTTCCCTCGCAGCTGCTCTCCGGCTGGGTGAACTGGATGAGCAGCACGGAACTCGTCGGCGACGAACCCACGGCCTGGGTGGGCCTCCTGCGCACGCTCGGCGGCCGCCGCTACCGCAAGACGCTCCACGCGGCGCTGCTCCTGCCCCTGCGCTGGCGTCAACGGCGCCTGGGCCTGGGCGAACGCCCCCCGCGGACGCTCTTCCGCGCCAGCGCCGTGAGCGAGTCCGAGGGGCTGTACTGGGTCGACCTCGACGCGCTGCTCTGGTCCGAGTGGGTCAGCCCCGACGGCTGCCCCATGAGTCCCGAAGGCTGGCGCGACGAGGGCTCGCCGCTGCTCATGCTGCGCAGCCGGCTGCAGGACGACGCGTTCTGCGAGCGCATCCTCGACAACGAGCAGTGGAGCCAGCGTCACGGCGTGGTGGAGGCCATCGCGCGCGGCAGCCGCAGCCTGAAGGTGCTGCTGCGCATCGCGCGCGAGCGGCGTCTGCACAGCGGCGCGGCCTGCCGCGGCGTGCCCCTGGCGCTGCTCGAGAACCCCACGGGCATCCCGCTCAGCGCGCTGCGCACCTTCCTCGGGCCGCGCTACATCTCACGGCACGACTTCACGCGCCTCGCGCGCGGCAGCTCGGGCGTGCGGCAGGAGATCGTCCACGAGGCCCGTCAGCTGCAGAAGCACAACTAGCGCGCGTAGAACTCCGCCAGCGCGTCCAGCACGGCGTCCTGCCGCTCCTCTCCCAGCTCCGGATAGATGGGCAGGCTGACGACCTCCGCCGACAGGCGTTCGGTCATCGGCAGCGCCCGCGCGACGCCGGGCAGATCCGCGAAGCAGGGCTGGCGGTGCAGGGGCACGGGATAGTAGATCGCCGCGCCGATGCCGGCCGCCTGCAGGTGCGCCAGGAGCGCGTCGCGCCGCTCGGCCCGCAGCGTGAACTGATGGAAGACGTGCTCCTCGCCCACCGGCAGGGCCGGCGCGCGCAGGACGTCCGCCAGCCCGCGCGCGGCGATGCCCTCGGCGTAGCGCGCCGCCAGCGCGCGCCGTGCGCGATTCCAGCCGTCGAGGTGCGGCAGCTTCGCGTGGAGCACCGCGGCCTGCAGGGCGTCGAGCCGCCCGTTCACGCCGACTTCCGCGTGGTGATAGCGCTGCGTCTCGCCGTGATTGCGGTAGCGGCGCGCGCGCTCCAGCAGCGCGGGATCGGGGCTGGTGAAGAGGCCGCCGTCGCCCGCGCCGCCGAGGTTCTTGCTGGGGAAGAAGCTGAAAGCCGCGGCGTGGCCCAGACTGCCGCTGGCCCCCAGCGCGTCGCGCGAGCCCACGGACTGCGCCGCGTCCTCGATGAGCGCGAGCCCGTGCTCCTCGGCCAGCGCGCGCCAGGGCCGCCAGTCCATCTGACGTCCATAGAGGTGCACGCCGATCGCCGCTCGCGTGCGCGGAGTCAGGACGCGCCGCGCGTCGTCCGGGTCCATGAGGAAATGCTCGTCCACGTCCACGAAGACGGGCGTCGCCCCGCGCTGCGCCACGGCGCCCGCGGTGGCGAAGAAGGTGAAGGCGGGCAGCAGCACCTCGTCGCCCGGGCCCACGTCGAGCACGGCCAGCGCGATGCGCAGCGCCTCGCTGCCGCTGGAGATGCCCACCGCTCCCGGCACGCCGAGGTAATCGGCCATGGCCGCCTCGAAGTCCGCCACGGCCGCGCCGAGGATGAAGCTCTGCGACTCGAAGAGCGCATCCACCCGGGCGCGGATGTCGTCGCGCAACGCGGCGTACTGGGCGGGCAGGTCGAGCTGAGGCACCTTCGTCACGACATCCTCCATCGTGGGCAGGAAGCGGGCAGTCTAGCACCCGCTGCGCCCTCGGGCGAGCGCTCGCCGCGGGGCTGCAAGAAAACTTGCCACAAACTTGCAATAGAACGGGCGACGGACGCCTGCGCACGAGGAGGGAGCCTTCCGTGAACACCCCACGCTGGATGATCGACGCCCCACGCTTCCTCGTCGTGGCCGCCCTCGCGCTGGGCCTGCCGCGCCTCGCCAGCGGGCAAGATGACGATTCTCTTGCAAAAATCCAACACTTCGAAGGCGGCCAGCTCGCCCTGACCATGGGCGCGACCAGCGTCGCGCTGCTGGGCCCGGGCGTGGCGGGACTGCAGACCACCGTCGCGCCCATCTACCCCGGACCGGGACGACAGCTCCACAACCCGGCGCTGCTGGGCCTCGTGGGACGTCCCCTGCTGTCCGCGGATCTCGGCCCCCGCCTCGGCCTCGACCTCGGCGGCATGCTCGGCCTCGACGACGAGCTCGTGTCGCGCACGGACGATCTGCTGGAGGACCACCTGGCCGACGGCGGCACGCTGGTGGCCTCGACGGCCGACGCCAGCGTCTTCCACCCCGGGGGCCTCGGGACCGCAGCACTGATCCTGCCGCTACCCGCGGGTACAGCGTCGTTCACGATTGACGCGCCCTTCGCCCTCGACCTCGATCTGCTCGCCACGGGCCTGCAGGCCTGGGCGGACATCGAGAAGACGCTCGGCGACCAGACGGAGACGGTGCTCCTGCGCGCGGACCTCGACCTCAGCGCGCGCCTGCGGCTGCGCGCCCGCCGCTACAGCGTGGCGATGGGCCTGCGGCCGCTGCCGGATCTCAGCGTCGGCGTCGGCGTGGACTGGCTCGCTTACCGCGCGCAGGTCGACGGCCTCGCCGACACCGAGGGCATCATGTCCACCGGCGGTCGCGAGTTCAGCTTCGGCGACCCGAACGACGCCTGGGAGAACTCCCTCGACCAGAGCGTGCACGGCGACTACGCCGGCCACGGCTGGACCCTGCGGCTGGGCGCGGGCTGGCGCCCGGTGCCGCGCCTGGCGCTCGGCCTGGTGCTGCAGGCCAGCCCGCCCGTGGAGCTGCCCGGCAGCGCGGAGCTCTCGCTGCGGCGGCTGGTGGCCTACGCCGACGGCGGCATCGACCCGGCGCAGCTGTCGCTGTCGCAGCCCACGCGCACCGAGGCGGTGGACTCCCCCGTGGACGACCGCTTCCGCCTCGCCCTGCCCGGCAGCCTCGGCCTCGGCGCCGCGAGCTTCCTGGGCCCGGTGAGTCTGAGCCTCGACGGCAGCGTCTTCTGGGGCGACGGCAGCCTGCGCTACCTGGACACCGAACTCGCCCTGCGCCCGCGGGGCCTGCTGAAGGCGGGCGTCTACTCGGGGCCCGCCTCCCTGTCGCTGGGCGTGCTGCTCGCGTCGCCGCGCGTGGTCTTCGATGGCGAGACGCACGCGTCGGGCCTGCTGCCGCTGCCCATGCTGACCCTGGGCGGCGGCGCGCGCGTGGGCGAGCGCCTGCGCCTGGACGCCATGCTCAGCGCCGCCCCGCTGCCGTCGCTGCGACTCAGCGGAACCCTGCTGCTCTGATCCGGGAGAGGACGATGACCCGCCGCCACGCAACGCTCTTCTTCATCGCCCTGCTGGCGCCCTGCGCCGCGCTGGCCGGCGTGGGCGACGTCCATCCCACGCAGATCCCGGGCGGCCTCACCGCGCTCGGCGACACGCTCTCCCTCCGCTGGGCCGAGCCGCTGGACTGCCAGCTCGAGCTGGGGCCCACGCCAGAGAACCTGCTGCCCCTCGACGGCGCCGCCGGCGGCCCCGGCGCGCTGGACTTCGTCCCCGACAGTCTCGGCCTCATGCCCGGCGCGTGGACCGCGCGGCTCGTCAGCCTGGTGAACGCCGCCGACACCAGCCTGCCCTTTCCGCTCTTCATCGAGGCCGACCAGGCCCCGCTGATGCTCTCGCCGGCCAACGGCGACACCGTGCCGGGCGGGGGCGTCACCCTGCGCTGGGAGCCGGTGCTGGGCGTGCCCTACTACCACGTGCTGTTCAGCGACCAGGAGATCCTCATCGAGGAGGACGAGAACGGCGATCCCGTGATCGCCGGCGCGGCGATCGTGTGGCAGGCGATCACGCCGTCGACGAGCATCGCCTACGGCGACGTGGACCCCTCGGGCTTCTTCACCGGCATGAACGGCAACGCCGCGCCGCTGGTGCCCGGGCCCACCTACAACTGGCTCGTCCTGAACAACTACGGCAACAACCCGGCGCTCTCGAGCACGCGCCAGGCCGGCGTGAGCGCCTTCAACGTGGATGGCGGCAGCGCCCTCGACGCACCCGTCCTCCTCGCCCCCGCCGAGGGCGATACGCTGCAGAGCGACTCCGTGGTTTTCAACTGGTCCGCCGTCGACGGCGCGAGCCACTACCAGTTCGTGCTCAGCCGCATCGTCGACGAGGACGGCAACGAGGGTGCGGTGGGCGTCTTCGATCAGGTGACGGGCCAGACGTCGCTCGAGCTGCCCGCGTCCAGCCTGCTGGTCGACTCGCGCTACCGCTGGAAGGTCTACGCGCTGGACGAGAGCGGCCAGGGCACCGCCAGCGCGCCCCGCGAGTTCGTCTACGTGGTGGCCTCGGGGCGTCTCAAGATCCGCACGCGCGACGACAACGGCGACGTCCTCGCCTACGTGCAGGTGCTGCTCACGCCCCTGGGCGGCGGCGGCAGCGCGCTTCCCGTGGTCACCGGTTCGAGCGGCGGCTGGGACGACGACCTCAGTCCCGGCGCCTACCTGCTCGAAGCCTCCTTCGACGGCCACGAGGACGCGAGCGCGCAGGCCGAGGTGATCGAGGACTCGCTGCGCACCGTCACGCTCGTGCTGCCGCCCAGTCCCGCCACGCTGGCCGGCACCGTTCGCGATCTGCAATCCCAGCCCGTCGCCTACGCCGTGGTGAGCGCGCGCGACACGCTCACGGGCGAGCTGCGCCAGGTGGACGCGGGCGGCGGCGGCGGCTTCCAGCTCGGCGTCACGCCCGGCGTCTGGCGGCTCAAGGCCACCCGCAGCGGCTACCACGCCGCCGACAGCCTGCTGGTGACGGCCCAGCCCGGCGCCTATCAGACGCTGCCCGCGCCGCTGCACGTCGAGCCCAACAGTTGCACGCTGGCCGGCGCCGCGCTGAACGCCAGCGGCGCGCCGGTGGTGTCGGCCACGGTCACGCTCGCCCGCGACGGCGAGAGCCTGCAGGCCTTCACCGGCAGCGACGGGCAGTTCCAGTTCAACCTCGACGCCGGCCTGTGGACGCTCACGGCCGCCAAGCCCGGCTACGTCTCGCCGGCGCCGCGCACGCTCAGCTTCGCCCCGGGGCAGGACCTCGCCCTCGATCCCCCGCTCACGCTCAGCGCCCAGGCGGCCATCCTCAACGGCTTCGTGCAGGCGGGCGGCGGCATGGTGGGCGGCGCGACCGTCACGGCCACCCCCAGCGCCGGCTATCCCCAGACCGCGCTCAGCGGCAGCCAGGGCGCCTGGCAGCTCTCCCTCGCGCCCGGCACCTGGACCCTGCGCGCGAGCAAGGCCGGCTACAGCCCCGGCCCCCCGCTGCAGCTCACCCTCGCGCCCGGCGGCGGCCAGAGCGGCCTCGTGCTGACGCTCAGCCCCAACCCCTGCAGCGTGTCGGGACAGGTCAGCGACGGCGCCGCCCCCCTGGCGGGCGCCACCGTCACCGGCGGCGGCGCGAGCGCTGGCAGCCTCTGGGACGGCAGCTACACGCTCACCTTGCCCGCGGGCACGCAGCTGCTCCAGGCGAGCAAGACCGGCTACAGCGGCGCGCAGCAGACGCTCGAGCTCGCGCCCGGACAGCAACTCACGGGCGTGGACTTCGTCCTCGCGCCGGGCGCCGCCACGGTCAGCGGACAGGTGCTGTCCGAGGGGCTGCCCGTGGCCGGCGCCACCGTCTGGCTCCGCGGCGACACGGATTCCCTCGCGCAGCTGAGCGGGCCGTCCGGCGGCTTCAGCCTCAGCGCCCCGCCGGGCGCCTACCTGCTCGGCGCGACGAAGGCGGCCATGCTGGGCGACGGCCCCGTCGCCCTCACCCTCGCCCCCGGCCAGAGCCTGCCCGGGCAGCTGCTCACGCTCACCCCCGCCGGCGCGCGGCTGTCCGGCACGGTGACGGCCGACGGCGCGCCCCTGCCCGCCGCGCAGCTGCGGGCCGTCTCGGCGCTGGGCGAGGCCAGCACGGGCTGCGATCCCAGCGGCGGCTGGTCGCTGCTGCTCGACGGCGGCGCGGACTGGACCGTCACCGCCTCGCGCAGCGGCTATGGCAGCGTGAGCGCCGCGACCGGCGTGCTGGCCGACGGCGCCACCTGGCAGCACGATTTCGCGCTGACGCCCCAGCCGGCGCAGCTCAGCGGCCGCGTGCGCGACGACGAAGGCCTGGACGTCGCCGGCGCGCTCCTGCGCCTCGACGCCGGCGCCGACAGCCTGACCGTCGCCACCGACGGCAGCGGCCGCTACGCCATCTCGCTCGCCCCCGGCGACTGGACGCTCTCGCTCGCGCCCGCCGGCTTTGCGCCGTACAGCGCCGTGCTGACGCTTCCCGTCGGCAGCACCGTCCACAATCCCGTCCTCGAGACCCGCTTCGCGCGCCTGGACGGCACCGTCGCGGACGCCGACGGCGCCCCGCTCGGCGGCGTCACGCTCACCGTGAGCGGCGCGGCCTCCGGCAGCGCCCTGAGCGGCGCGGACGGCGCCTTCCACTTCCCCCGCCTGCTCGCCGGCGCCTCCACGCTCAAGGCCCAGAAGTCGGGCTTCGCCGTTGCCCAGGAGCCGCTGCTCCTCGCCGAGGACGAGACGGCGGCGCTGGACCTCGTCCTCACGGCGCACACCGGCACGCTCTCGGGCGCCGTGCGCGGCGACGGCGACTCTCCCCTGGCCGGCGCCAGCGTCCAGCTGCGCGCGGGCGGCCAGCTCGTGGCGCAGGCCCTCACCGACGGCGACGGCCTCTTCGCCGTCTCCGGCCTCGATCTCGCGCAGGCGCTCTCGGTCAGCGCGAGCCTGGCCGGGCACTCGGCCGTCTCCACGAATCCGCTGCTGAACGTCCTGCCGCCGGCCGCGGGCCTGCTGTTCCAGCTCGCGCCCGACGACGGCGTCATCCGCGGACGGCTGACGGACGCCGACAGCGGCGTGCCCGTCGCCGGCGCGCTCGTGATCGTGGACGACGGCGCGGGCTACCACGGGGAGGCCCTGAGCGACGCCGCGGGCGACTTCGTCGCCGCGGGCCTGCGGCGCGCCTCCGTCTACTCGCTCGTGGCGGACGCCGCCGGCTGGGCGCCGCTCGCGCTCGACGCGGTGAGTCCGGACGGGGCGCCGCTCGCGCTCGCGCTCACGTCCGCGCCGGCGAGCATCTACGGCACGCTCTACGGCGGACGCGAACCGGGCAGTCCCCTGCCGGCCGGCTCGCGCCTGCGCGGCGTGGCCGGGAGCGGCGGCGTGGACGTGAGCGTCGCCGTGGACGCCCTCGGCGCCTACAGCCTCGGCGCGCTGCCGCCGGGCAGCTACACGCTCGTGCTGCGCGCGGACGGCTACCTGAGCGAGCCGCGCCAGCAGATCGTGCAGGTCGGCGAGGGCCAGGCGGCGGGTCCCTACGACTTCGAGCTCGTCGAGACCTCACTCGCCAGCCTCGAGATCAGCGGCGTCGACGAGCTCGACAACGACGGCAGCGCCATCTTCCGCGGCGCGCAGCTCAGCGCCGACGGCGAGCAGCTCGACTACCCGCTGGCCTGGACCGTCGAGCCGGCCAACGCCGGCACGCTGGACGCGGCCACCGGCCGCTTCACGCCCCGCGCCGACTTCCTCGGCACGGTGACGCTCGGCGCACGGCATCTCGCCTCGGGGCTCAGCGCCACGCGCGCGCTCAGCGTGACCGCCCGCGTGTCGCCGGACAGCGCCCGCGTCCTCGACGACGGCAACGGCGTCTCGATCAGCCTCCCCGCCGGCGCCCTCGCCCAGACCACCCGCCTGTCCATGCGGCGCCGCACGCCGGGCCCCCTGCGCCGGCGCGCCGGCAGCTTCCGGGTGGAGGGCGAGCTCTACCGCTTCCTGCCCGACGGTCTCGCCTTCGGCGTCGACACCCCGGCCACGCTGACGCTGCCCATCCCCAATCCGCTCTTCAACCAGCGCCTCGCCATGGGCTGGTGGGACGCCGAGGCCCTCCGCTGGGAGGCCATGCTGGCGAACAAGGGCAGCGCCGGCCTGTCGCGCAGCCTCGCGCACTTCTCGGAGTACGCGCTGCTCGTGGCGAACACGCCGCTCGGCGTCGCGGACGCCGCCTTCAGCGCGAACCCCTTCAGTCCCGCGCTGGGTCCCGTCCAGCTCAGCTTCGTCCTGAGCAGCCAGGCCATGGCCGCGCCGCTGGTGGACCTGACCGTCTACAACCTGCTCGGCGATCCCGTGCGCACGCTGCTGCGCCACGAGGCGCTGGAGGTGGGCGTGGCGCAGGTCGTGTCCTGGGACGGCCTCACCGACGCGGGCGAGCTGGCCCGCAACGGGCGCTACCTGCTGCGTCTCGTCGTGGACGACGGCCGGGACCGCGCCGAACGCATCCTGCAACTCGTGCTCATCAAGTAGGAGAGACGCCATGCGCCGACACCGCCTGACCCTTTCCCTCGCGCTCGCCGCCGGACTCGCGCTGCCCGGCGCGGCGCGCGCGGGGCAGAGCGCGATTCCCGCCGCGTTCGCGGATCCGGGACTGGGCGGACGCGTCATGGCCATGGGCGGCGCCGGCGTGGCTGCGGATGGCCGGGCCACCGACCTCGCCTGGAATCCAGCCGGCCTCACCGCGCTCGCGGGGACGTCCCTCTGGGCCATGCAGGGCGACCAGTTCGGCCTCGTGCCCTCGACGGTGCTGGGCGGCGCGCGCCCCTGGGGCGAAGGGCGCGGCGTGGCCGCCGCGCTGCTGTCGGGCGGAGACGCCCTGCTGCGCGAGAACACGCTCCTCGTCGCGCTCGGACAGAGCCTGGGTCCACTGGCCCTCGGCGCGACGCTCCGGCTGCGCCACGCGTCCTTCGGCCCCGAGTCCGGCGGCGACGGCGTCGACGGCAGCGCCTACGGCGCCGGCCTCGATCTCGGCGTCGTGATCCGCCAGGGACCCTACCGCTACGGCCTCGTCCTCGACGAGGCCCTCAGCGACCTGCGCTGGAGCAGCTCCGGCCTCGGCGACTACCACGAGGGCGTCCCCCCCACGCTGCGCGCGGGCCTCGGCCTCGACGCCGCGCCCTTCAGCCTGGCCGTCGACCTGGAGCTCGCGCTGGAGAGCGAACGTGCGCACAAGGCGGCGCTGGGCCTGGAGTGGCGAGTGCATCCCGTGCTGGCGCTGCGCGGTGGAATGAGCCAGCGGCTCGACACCGAGGAGCTGCGCTTCCTCACGCTGGGGGCGGGTCTGGGGAAGGATCTCGAGGGTGGACGTCGCCTGCAGCTCGACAGCGCCTACAGCTTCCACGACCTGGGCGGCAGCCTGCGCGTGGAAGTGAGCCTCGGGCTCTGAAGCGTCACTCCAGCTCGAACTCGAAGGTGCTGACCACGCGGATGGTCTTCGTCGGCGTGCTGGTGGGGCTGTAGGGCGAGGACTCGTTGTTGCCGTCGCTCCCGAAGATCTGGATCGAGCCCTGGTTCGCGTCGCGGATGCGCCCGACGCGCGTGCTCGCGTCGTCCGCGAAGCGCTGCGCGGTCTCGCGCGCGTTCCTGGTCGCCGCCGCGAGGAGCGTGGGGCGCAGTTCGTTGAAGCTGCTGAGCAGGTAGCGCGGATTCGCCCCGCTGCTCGCGTCGCCGTCGAGGAGGACGCCGGCGCTGAGGAGCGTCTCCGTGCGGCCGATGGCCTGGGTCACGCGGTCCACCTGCTGCGTGTCCACGCGCACCGCGCTCGTGGCCACGTAGCGATAGGCGCCGACGTCGCTGGTCTCGCCGTACTCGCGCGCGAGCTTGTCCACGGTGCGGATGGGCTGGCGCGTGATCTCGTCGTCGGTGAAGCCCTGCGCGTGCAGGAACTCCACGGCGGCCTGCCGGTCGGCCTCCAGCTGCCGCTGCACGGACTCCGGCTGCGAGCCGGCGCGGCGAAAGTTCAGGGACCAGAGCGCCCGATCGGCCTTCGCCTCCTGCTCCACCAGGCCCTTCACCGTGACGGTCCGCGTCGCCGCGCCCTGGTGGCGCAGCCCCTCGCCCACGGCGTAGCCCGCCAGGGCCAGGCCCGCGACGAGGCACAGCCCCAGCAGGAGGGCGGAACCGAGCGAGAGGGAGCGGGGCGTGGCGTCCATGGCGAACCTCCGGCGTGCTGCGCGGAGGCTAGCCCAATGCCGCGGACGGGTCAACGCCCGGGCGCGGCCTGGACCTCCCCGCCTTCGCGTGCTAGACCCGGCCCATGCACCCGGACGCCTACGCCATTCTCGCCGGCGGCGCCAGCGCCGAAGCCAGGATCAAGGGCTCGCGCTTCCTGGCCCTCTGCGCGCCCGTCGTCGACGAGGCCGCCGCCCACGCCCTGCGCGAACGCACGGCGGCCGGGCATCCGGACGCCAGTCACCTCTGCTGGGCGCTGCGCCTGGGACGTCCGGAGAGCGCCCGCGCGCTCAACAGCGACGACGGCGAACCCGGCGGCAGCGCCGGGGCGCCCATCGCCCGCGCGCTCGAGAGCGCCGGCGTCTCGGACGCGCTCTGCATGGTGCTGCGCTGGTTCGGCGGCACGAAGCTCGGTGTCGGCGGACTGGTGCGCGCCTACGGCGGCGTCGCCCGCGAGGCGCTGGCCGCCGCGCCGCGCGACGAGCGGCTGGCGCTGCTGCTGCTCGAGGGGAGCTTCGACTACGCCCACGAGGGCGCGCTGCGGGCGCTGCTCGCGGCGGGGGAGGGACGGGTCGTCACCCAGCGGCGCGACGCGCGCGTGCACTGGCGGCTGGCCCTGCCGCCATCGGCGCTGGGAGACTTCAACGCAAAGGCCGCGGATCTCGTCCGCGGCCCTTCGCCGTTCACGCAGCTCGAGGAGGACGGGACCTCACTGTAGCAGGCTGCTGTCCACCAGGTAGTCGTACTGGAGCAGGTCCGGGCTGAAGACGATCTCGTCCAGGGCCTGGTCCCCCACCACCACGACCTTGTCCAGATCGCGCGACGTGACCACGACCACGGGTCCGAGGTCAGGCGCCAGGAGCAGGAGGCCGAGATCCCGGCGCGCGGTGCCCATCGCGGCGCGCGCGGGGATGTACTCGTCCGGGATCGCGCTCTCGCCGGGGGCCGTGTTCGGATCCCGCTGGTTGCTGAGGAAGATGTCCGCCTCGAGGCTGAGGCGCACCCAGCGGCACCGGGGGTAGCTGACGCCCTTGAGCTCGGGGAAGAGCGAGTCCGCCTCGGCCCCGAGGTCCGAGTAGGCGAAGGTCTCCTCGGCCAGAACCTCGCCCACGAGCCGGACGGCGCTGATGCCGTCGAGGTAGGTGTCGTGGTCCACGTCCGAGGGATCCCAGAGCACGTTGCCCGGCTGGCCTTCGCCCTGGTAGAGCCGGCGGGTGTAGTCGAAGCCGAGCGCGTGGTTGAGCAGGACCTTCCCCTGCTCGTCGCCGCCGTAGTCCACGCCCATGCTGCTGTCGGCGTAGGTGGCGAGCTGCTGCGACCAGCGGAGCTGCCCGAAGCGCACCCAAGGATAGGGCGCGCCCTCGAGGAAGACGAAGCTGCTGTCCGTGGCGGCGAGGGTGTCCTCGCCGGCGAGCGAGTACCCTCCGGCCACGCTGTTCAGATAGACGCTCAGCGAGTGCCGCAGGACGCCGCCGCCGTCGGGCGCGCTGGTCGCGGTCCCCGTGAGGATGAGATCGGCCAGCCCGCCACCGCTGCTGCATTCCCAGCGCGTGTAGGCCGAGGGCAGGTCGGGGTTGTAGTAGTCGAGCGTCGTGTCGGGGCTGAAGACGCCGGTCTCGCGGCGCACGAAGCTCCACCACTCGCCCGGGGCCAGCGGCAGGTAGTTCGCCGTGAGCGGACTCAGCGTCGAGCCACCGGGCCCGGCGGGATTGGAGCTGTCGTCCGAGCAGGCTCCCAGGAAGAGAGACAGGACGGTCGTCGCCGCCAAGGTGGCGAGCCACCCGACTCGCCGGGGCGTTGCGCTGGGCCTCATCGTCGTCCACCTCGCGGTGAATGGGCGCGCGGAAATCCGCGCCGTTGCGTCGGTTCCGGAATCGTGGGGACCTGGGGAGTTTAGGGAATGCCGCCTGCACGGGCAAGGGGATTTTTCCCGGCTTGCGGCGTAGAGGGCCCCTGGGTTACGGCTAGGGAACCCCAACCCGGAGAGCCACGCAATGCCGCGACGTCAGCTTCTCGTCCCCCTCGCCCTCGCGCTCCTCGCGGGCGCGCCGTCCGCCCTCCCCGCCGCCAGCGCCGGGCGGGCCGCCAGCGCTGACACCCTGCGACTGCACGAGGACGTCTTCGCCCTCGCCTCCGAGGACTGCGCCGGGCGCCGCGCCGGGACGCCCGGCAACGCCAGGGCGCGAGAGTACCTGCTCTCCCGGCTGGCGTCCCTCGGGCTGGAGCCTCTCCCCGGCGCCGACGGCCTGACCCAGCCCTTCGCCGTGGTCGGCGTGGAGCTGGACAGCCTGCGCGGCGCGCTGGGCACGCCGGCCGGCGCGCAGGTGCCGCTGCAGCTCAGCGTCGCCTCGCCCTTCCGCGCCAGCGCGTCGCCCCGCGTCGTGGCCTGGCCCAAGGGAGAGCCGGCGCCCGCCTGCGGCGCGCCCACCCTGCTGATCCGGTTGGGGCCCGCCGGCCGCGGCGAGGAGTTCTCGCCCAGTTCGCTCGAGCTGGAGGCGGAGGCGGCCGGCGCGGAGGGCGTCGTGCTGGTGCCCGATCCCGCCGACAGCACCGGCCTCTTCGGCCACTACCTCGCGCGCACGCGCTCGCGCGACCCGCGCCTCTACGCCCTGGCCGGCGCGCCGCCCACGGGGGTGCTCGCCTATGCGGACGGCCCCGGCGCCGAACTGCTCTACGGCATGGCGCTCTCGACTCCCGAGGGCTGGGGGCTGCGCCTGCCCGCGGGACGTCCGCTGGCGCTCGAGGGCGTGAACCTGGTGGGCCGCCTGCCCGGCGAGGAGCCGTCGACGCGCGTGCTGCTGCTCAGCGCTCACTACGATCACCTCGGCGTGACTCCCGAGGGCCTCTTCCCCGGCGCCGACGACAACGTCAGCGGCGTGGCCACCCTGCTCGAGACCCTGGAGCTCCTGCACGGCCAGCCCCACCGCGACGAGCTGCGCGTGCTGCTCGCCGACGGCGAGGAGCTGGGGCTGCTCGGCGCGCGCGCCTACCTGGCGGCGGAGGGCAAGCCGGACCGCGTCATCAACCTGGACTCCGTGGGACGCGCCGGCGTGGACAGCTACCGGAAGCTGCGCGATCCGTCCCTCGCCGATGCCCGGCTGATGATCCACTGGTCCAGCGACGCCGGGGCGCCGGGCGCCACGCGCCTCGATGCCGCGCTCGCGGCACGCGGGTTCGCCGTGCAGGCCGGCGACGGCCCCATGTTCGCGCGCGGCGGGGATCACTGGGTCTTCGCCGAGGCGGGCGTGCCGGCGGACTTCCTCTTCGGGGGCTTTCACGTGGACTACAACACGGTGAACGATCGGCCGGAGCGGCTGCTGCTCGACCGGCTGGGCCTGCTGGCCGAGGCGCTGGCGAGCTACTGCGACGAGTCGCTGGACCGCTAGCGCGATCTAGCGCGCCTTCGGCGCAGGCTCCCGGCCGGAGTCGACCCACTGCAGGAAGCGCAGCGGCAGCGCCAGGTCACCGCCCAGCGCGCGCAGCCCGCGGCTGCGGCAGGGCAGGAGTTCCACGCGACGACTGCCCTCCGGACCCGCGGCCAGCAGCGCGCGCACGCTCTCGAGCGAGACGCTGTCCTGATCGCAGGCCGTCAGCAGGAGCGGCTGCGGCGCCGCGTTCGCCGACGCGCGCAGGTCCGCCGTCGGCAGCGGCGAGACGAGCAGGCCGCCCGCGTAGCGCCGCGCCTGCGGCGCGCGCTCCGCGTCCTCGGCCAGCATCTCCAGCGCCAGCGCGCAGGCCTCCCCTTCCGCGATCAGCACCCACGGCCGCCCCTCGAGGCCCGGCTGGCGATCGGCGAAGCCGAGCACGGCCTCCAGGTCCCGCGCGATCAGCGCCCGCGCGGACGCGTTCCAGGCCGGCGCCGGGGACACGCGCCCGCGACGGCTGTTCACGCTGTCGCCCTCGCCGCGCAGGTCCGGCAGGAAGACCGCGGCGCCCGCGTCCTGCAGCCCGTAGCCGAGCGGCGCGAGCGCGTAGGACGACGCGCCCCGGTCATGCAGCAGGAGCACCAGCGGCTGCGCGGCGTCGAAGGCCCGGAAGTAGCTGCCGGCCAGGGCCAGCGAGTCTGCCGTCCAGAGCTGGAAGCGCACCAGGTCGGCGGTCTGGGCGCGCGCCAGCGGCGCGCAGAGCAGAAGCAGCGCGAGGACGAGGACCGCGCGAGGGGCCCGAAGGCGTGCGGGGGCGTCGTGGATCATCGCTGGTAGAGGTAGGCTTCCCAGCTCTGATGCATGGCGTCGCCGAGGAAGCGGCGGAAGAGCAGGGGCGGCAGCCAGCGCGGCTCCCGCGGCGTCGTCAGCAGGCGCATCCCGGCCTCGGCCGGCAGCCGGTTGCCCTTGCGATGGTTGCAGGCCGTGCAGCAGGTCACGCAGTTCTCCCAGTGGGTGGGTCCGCCCCGCGGGTACTCGGGGGTGCGCCGGCTCTTCGGCACGACGTGGTCGATGGTGAAGGGCCCCACGGCGCTCCCGCAGTACTGGCAGATGAACCGGTCGCGGGCGTAGAGGTTCCTGCGATTCAGCTGCACCCGCACCACGCGATAGACCCGGTGCGCGATGGCGATGAAGAGCCGGATGATCCGCGGCAGGCGCCACTCCGCCTGGGCCGACCGGATCACGAGGCCGGACTCCTCCACCGCCACGGCGCGCCCGCTCACCAGCAGGACCATCGCGCGCCGCGCGCTCACGATGTTGACGGGCTGGTAGCCCGCATCCAGGACGAGGACATGCTGTCCCAGGGCCCGCGCGTCCACGGCAACCTCTCCTCGCAGCGGGGCCGCCCCCGTGGCCGGAGACGGCCCATGCGAAAAGGTTGGGCGAGGGCAGGCGGCCGGTCAAGCGAATTCCGGGTAAAGCCGGGCTAGTGGCCGGCGTCGGGCGCGTCCGTCGGCGGCGACGGGAAGCCGGCCGCGTCGTCGTCGAGGCGCTCGAGGGCGACGCGCGCGGCGTCCTGCTCCGCATCCTTCTTGCTGCGCCCGCTGCCTTCTCCCACCACCTCGCCCAGCACCAGGACTTCCACCTCGAAGTCCTTGGAGTGGTCGGGCCCGTGGGTGGCGCCGACGCGATAGCGCGGGGGCGTCTTGTAGACGGACTGCACGCGCTCCTGGAGCAGCGACTTGTAGTTGCGGTGGCTCTCGTCGGCGAGGAACTCCTCCTTGCGCGAGAGCACGCGCGCGGCCACGAGGCGCCGGGCGGGCGTGAGCCCGCCGTCGAGGTAGATCGCGCCGAGCACCGCCTCGAAGGCGTCCGCGAGGATCGAGTCGCGGCTGCGGCCGCCGCTCTCCTCCTCGTTGGCGCTGAGGCGCAGGACCGCGCCGAGCTCGAGATCCCCCGCCACGGACGCCAGCACGACGCGGCTCGCCAGCAGACTCTTGAGCTTGGTGAGGGAGCCTTCGTCCGCCTCGGGCAGCTCGCGCACCAGCGCGACGTTGATCGCGAGGCCCAGCACCGCGTCGCCGAGGAACTCGAGGCGCTCGTTGCTGGCCTGCCGCTCCATGCCCTCCTGGAAGGCGTAGGAGCGGTGGGTCAACGCGAGGAAGAGCAGCTCCGGATCCTTGAAGCGGTAGCCGAGCCGCTCCTGGAACCGCGCCAGCGCCTCGCTCTCGTCGGCCGAGAGCGTGGGGAAGAGCTTGCCCGGGAAGAGCTTTCGGAACCAGGCGCGAATGGCGGGGCCACCTTTCCTCTGGCGGAGGGCGTCAGCGCTCGCCCGGAGCCTTGCCCAGCAGCAGCACGATGTTGTGCCCGCCGAAGCCGAGGGAGGTGCTGATCGCCGCCTCCACCGCGTGCTTGATGGGCGTGTTGGGGACGTAGTCCAGGTCGCAGTCTGGATCCGGATGCTCGTAGTTCACGGTGGGCGGAATCTCCCCCCGCTGGAGCACCAGGGCGGTGATGCCCGCCTCCAGACCGCCGGCCGCGCCGAGCAGGTGTCCCGTCATGGACTTGGTGCTGCTGATCTTCAGCGACTTCGCGTGCGCGCCGAAGGCGTTGCGCATCGCCTGCGTCTCCACGCGGTCGTTGTAGGGCGTGCTGGTGCCGTGCGCGTTGACGTAACCCACGGCCTCCGGCGGCAAGCCGCCCTCGTGGAGCGCGCGCTGCATGGCGGCCGTCGCGCCGCGTCCCTCCGGATCGGGGGCAGTGATGTGATGCGCGTCGGCGGTCAGCCCCGCGCCGAGCAGCTCCGCGAGGATCGTCGCGCCGCGCGCCTTCGCGTGCGCGTAGTTCTCGAGGACCAGGATGCCGGCGCCCTCGCCCATGACGAAGCCGTCGCGCTCGGCGTCGAAGGGACGGCTGGCGCGGGTGGGATCGTCGTTGCGCGTGGACAGCGCCTTCATGTTGCCGAAGCCGGCGAGCGCCATGGGGCTGATGGTCGCCTCCGCGCCGCCCACCACCATCACGTCGGCCCGGCCCGCGCGGATCTGCAGCGCGCCGTCCGCGATGGCGTGCGCGCCCGTGGCGCAGGCGGAGACCACGCCGTAGTTGGGGCCGCGGAAGCCGTGCCGCATGGACACGAGCCCCGACGCGATGTCGCCGATCATCATCGGGATGAAGAAGGGACTCACCCGCCGCGGACCGCGCTCGATCAGCGCGCTGTGGTTCTCCTCGAAGCTCCACATGCCGCCGATGCCCGAGCCGATGATCACGCCGGTGCGCAGGCCGTCCGGCGGCTCGGCCAGCAGGCCGGCCTGCTCCAGCGCCTCCTCGGCCGCCACCAGCGCGAACTGCGCGAAGCGGTCGGTCTTCTTGCGTTCCTTGGGTTCGACGATCTCGCCTGGATCGAAGTCCTTCACCTCGGCGCCGATCTTCGCGGAGTAGCCCTCCGTGTCGAAGGCGCCGATGAGGCCTACGCCAGAGCGCCCGGCCAGCAGTGCTGACCAGGTCGCCTCGCGACCCTGACCGACGGGGCTGACCAGCCCCAGGCCGGTGACGACGACGCGGCTGTCCATGCTCGTCCTCCTGCGCTGACGGCGCCCCGCCGTCGCAGCGGGACGCAGCGGGGCTAGGCCTCGGAAACGGTGGCTTTCAGATACTCCACCACGGCCTGCACGTTGGTGAGCTTCTCGGCGTCCTCGTCCGAAATCTCCATCCCGAACTCTTCCTCGAAAGCCATGACCAGCTCGACGGTGTCCAGGGAGTCCGCGCCCAGGTCGTCGATGAAGGAGGCCGTCGGGGTGATCTGCTCGGGATTGACGCCCAGTTCCTTCTCGATGATCTGATGCACACGCTCTTCGATCGATGCCATGGATGCAACCTCCTGCATGGGCGCGGGGAACCCTCGCCCCTCGCCTGGAATGCCAACTCCTTAGGGGATCGCGTCCCCCGTGTCAAATGCAAAACCCTACATCACCATGCCGCCGTTGACGCCCAGCACCTGCCCGGTGATGTAGCGGCCGCCCGGTCCGAGCAGGAAGAGCACGGCCGCGGCCACGTCCTCCACCTCGCCCAGGCTGCCCAGGGGGATCGACGCCAGCAGGCTCGCCTTCACGTCGTCGGCGAGCCCGTCGGTCATGTCCGTGCGGATGAATCCCGGCGCCACCACGTTCGCCGTGACGCCGCGCGGCGCGAGCTCCTTGGCGAGGCTCTTGGTCAGACCGATGAGCCCGGCCTTGCTCGCCGCGTAGTTCACCTGGCCCGCGTTGCCGATCTGTCCCACCACGCTGCTGATGTTCACGATGCGCCCGGCCCGCTGCTTCATGAAGGGCCTGGCCAGCGCGCGGCAGAAGTGATACGCGCCGCCCAGGTTGACGTCCAGCACCCGCTGCCACTCCTCGGCCTTCATGCGCGCGAAGAGGTTGTCGCGCGTCAGCCCGGCGTTGTTGACGAGGAAGTCCACCTCGCCCATGGCGCCGCGGACGGCCTCCACCAGCGCGGCCACCTGTTCGCCGTCGCCGATGTCGCAGCCGAAGCCGCGCAGGTCCTCACCGCCGCCGAGCGCCGCCGCCGCCGCCTCGCCCCGCTCGGGGCTGCTGCCCACCAGGGCCACGCGGCAACCCCGCGCGCGCAGGGCCTTCACGATGCCCAGGCCGATGCCCCGGGTGCCGCCGGTCACGAGGGCCAGCTTGCCCATCAGCGCGTCGTCCGCCGCCATGGCCTCCTCCTTCACTCCGCGGCCCTGGCCCCGCTCGCGGCGAGCCAGTCGTCCAGGGCGGCCTTGTCGCCGAGCGACGCCACGCGCGCGCCGCGGTCGATGCGGCGCATGAGGCCCATCAGCACCTTGCCGGGGCCGACTTCCAGCGGGTCGGTCTCGTCCACCGTGCGCAGCGCCTGCATGGACTCCACCCAGAGCACGGGGCGCGTGAGCTGCTCGATGAGCAGTTCGCGCAGACGGTCGCCGTCGGTGGTGGGCGCGGCCGTCACGTTGGGGATGACCGGCGCCGACGCGTTCCTGAAGGGCGTCGCGCGCAGCGCCTCGCCGAGTTCCTCCGCCGCCGACGCCATGAGCGCCGAGTGGAACGCCCCGCTCACCGTGAGCGGCACCACCTTCGCCGCGCCCGCCGCGCTGCAGGCCGCCATGCCGCGCTCCACGGCGGCGACGGCCCCGCTGATCACGAGCTGCTCGGGGCTGTTGACGTTGGCGAGCTGCAGCACCTCGCCCTCGGCCGCCTCCGCGCAGCAGCGCTCGACGGCCTCGCGCGTGAGGCCCATCACCGCGGCCATCGTGCCGGGCGTCTTCTCGCCGCTGGCGAACATCAGGCGTCCGCGCAGGGCCACCAGCTCCAGCGCCCGCAGCGGTTCGATCACGCCGGCCGCCACCAGGGCGCTGTACTCCCCCAGGCTGTGACCGGCCACGACGCTCGGCGCCACCCCGTGCCGCGCCAGGTAGTCCTGGCAGGCGATGCTGACCAGCAGGATGGCCGGCTGCGCGTGGCGCGTCTCGGTGAGGCGCTCCAGCGGTCCCTCGAAGCAGAGCGCGCCGAGCGGCAGCTGCACGCGCGCCTCCGCGTCGGCGAAGAGCCGCGCGGTCGCGGCGTCCCCGGCGAAGAGCTCCTGGCCCATGCCCACGAACTGCGAGGCCTGGCCGGGAAAGATCATCGGGCGACGAAGCATGCGTCCTCCTTGCCTGCGCGCCGCTAGAGCCGCACGAGCGCGGCGCCCCAGGTCAGGCCGCCGCCGAAGGCGGCCATGAGCACCAGGTCGCCGGCCTTCACGCGGCCGTTGCGGCGCGCCTCGTCCAGCGCGATGGGAATCGATGCCGCGCTCGTGTTGCCGTAGTCCTGGATGTTGACGTAGACGCGCTCCGAGGGAATGTCGAGGCGGCTGGCGATCGCGTCGATGATGCGCGTGTTCGCCTGGTGCGGGATGAACAGCGCGACCTCCTCGGCCGCCACGCCCGCGTCCTCCAGCACCGCCATCGCCGCCGCGCCCATGTTGCGCACCGCGTGCTTGAAGACCTCGTTGCCCTTCATGTGGATCTTGTTCGTCCGCGCGGCGATGACCTCCGCCGTGGGCGGCGACGCGCTGCCCCCCTCCGGCGCGTTGAGCAGTTCCGTGAGCCGGCCGTCGCTGCGGCTGAAGGTGGCCAGCACGCCGCGCCCGTCGGGCTCGCCCGCCTCCAGCAGGACGGCGCCGGCGCCGTCGCCGAAGAGGACGCAGGTGCTCCGGTCCTTCCAGTTCGTCAGGCGGCTCAGGACCTCCGAGCCCACCACCAGCGCGCGCTTGCCCCGGCCCGACGCCAGCAGCGCCGTGGCCTGCTCGATGCCGAAGAGGAAGCCGCTGCAGGCCGCCGACAGGTCCCAGGCGGCCGCGCCCTCCGCGCCGATCTTGGCCTGCACGATGCAGGCCGTGCTGGGAAAGATGAGATCGCCGGTCACCGTGCCCACGAAGAGGTAGTCCACGTCGGCCGCGTCGCAGCCCGCCTCGGCGAGCGCGCGGCGGCAGGCCTCGGCGGCGAAGTCGCTGTTGTTCTCGTGGTCGGCGGCGATGTGCCGGCGCTTGATGCCCGTCCGCGTGGTGATCCACTCGTCGCTGGTGTCCACGATGCGGCTCAGGTCGTCGTTGGTGAGCACGCGCTCGGGGACGGCGTGTCCCGTTCCCACGAGGCGCACGCTGGGTCTAGGCGCCAAGACTTTCCCCCTGCGACTGGCGCTGCGACTGGCCCAGCAGCGCCTCCATGCGCTGGGCGGTGTGCAGCTCCTGGAAGCGCGCCGCCGTGCGCACGGCGTTCATGATCGCGAGCTCGTTGCTCTTGCCGTGGCTGATGATCACGGCGCCGCCCACGCCCATCAGCGGTGCGCCGCCGTGCTCGGCGTAGTCGAGGTCCTTGCGGATCCGCTGCTGGCCGCGGCGCAGGCCGTCCTTCATGAGCAGCGCGCCGAGCTTGCCGCGCAGCGTCCCGAGGACGCTCTCCTTCATGTGTCCCATCAGCAGCCGGGTGGTGTAGCCGACCATGCTCTCGGCCAGCTTCAGCACGACGTTGCCCGTGAAGCCGTCGCAGACCACCACGTCGGCCTCGCCGGCGAGGATGTCCGCGCCCTCCACGTTGCCCACGAAGTTCACGGGCGCGGCGGCCAGCAGCTCGTGCGCCTTGACGTAGAGCTCGCTGCCCTTGCTGCTCTCCTCGCCGATGTTGAGCAGGCCCACGCGTGGCTTCTCGCGGCGCAGCACCGCCTCGGCGAAGAGGCGGCCCATCACGCCGAACTGGGCGAGATGCTCGGGCTTGTTCTCGGAGTTCGCGCCCACGTCGAGGACGACGCAGCCGCCCTGCTTGCTGGGAAACCAGGTGGCGATGGCCGGACGCAGCACGCCGGGCAGGCGCCCCACGTGGAACATCGCGCCGGCCACCATGGCGCCGGTGGAGCCGGCGCTGACGATGCCGCCCACCTCGCCCGCCTTCAGATCGAGCATGCCGCGGACGATCGGCGAGTCCTTCTTCTTGCGCACCGCCGAGGCCGGCGACTCGCTCATCGCGATGGACTCGGTGGTGTGCACGATCTCGAAGCTGTCCGGGCCTTCGCCCTCTTCGGCGAGCACCACACGGATCGCGTCGGCGTCGCCGTAGAGGCGCAGCTCGGGCGCCGCATCGAGCTCGCGCCGGGCCTTGAGCGCGCCGCGTACGAGAACGGGAGGCCCGTGGTCGCCTCCCATCACATCCAAGGCGAGCTTCACGCCCCTCAGTCCGACTCGACCGTTTGCACCTGGCGGCCGGCGTACCAGCCGCAGTCCGGGCAGACCTGGTGGCTGGGCTTCATCTGACCGCAGTGGCTGCAGCGCACCAGGGTCGGCGTGCGCGCCGAGGCGAGCCAGACCGCACGGGTCATGCGCGAGCGCGAGCGGGACTTGCGCTTCTTGGGAAGAGCCATGAGCTACTCCTGTTCTTCACTGTCGTTCTGGTCCGCGGCCGTGGCCGCGGGACCCTTCGGAGCCTGCGCCTCGAGCCGCTGTTTCAGCGCCGCCAGGGGCCCCCAGCGGGGGTCCATGGCCGCTTCGCCCTCGCCGGCGGCGGCCTCCTCGGGGCCGTCGGGTCCGGGGCAGGGCCCCGCGTCGCCGTCCTCGCAGCTCAGCTGGATGGGCAGATCCAGCCAGAGCGCCTCCATCGCGGCGGCGGTCAGATCGAGTTCCTGGCTGCCCGGGGGCAGCACCACCACCGTGTCCTCGTCGTCGGGCTCGAGGTCCCCGGGAGAAGTGGCGAGCACCAGCAGCTGGAAGCTGCCCGTGAGGGCCCCCGCGAAGGCACGTCCGCAGCGGTCGCAGCGAAAGGGAAAGCTCGCCTCGACCTCAGCGCTCACGTACCAGCGTTCGCCGGCAGGGTCAACTCTGACTTCCAGCCTGGCCTCGCCGGGCTCCGCCCGGCCGGCGTCCTCGAGTTCCTTCAGGCGCACGGGACCCGTCAGGACGAAGTCCCGCGACTGCTCCTTGACGCTGCTGAGGAGGATCTTCACGGGACGCCCACGGCCCGCACAAGAGGGGGCATCATAGAACCGAACTGCTCCATTGTCAAGGTCTTGGCCGCCTCGGCGAAGGCCCTAGCCCCCGAAGATGATCCCCAGCTCCCGGGCCGCGGAGGCGTCCGAGTCGCTGGCGTGGACCCCGTTGTTCTGCAGGCTGCGCCCGAAGAGGTAGCGGATGGTGCCCGGCGACGCGTTCTCCGGGTTCGTGGCCCCCACCAGCGTGCGCAGGTCCGCGACCGCGTTGTCCTTTTCCAGGCGCACGGCCACCACCGGGCCGCCGCTGATGTAGGCCACCAGGTCGTCGTAGAAGCCCTTGCCCTCGTGCTCGGCGTAGAAGGCCCGCACCTGCGCGGCGCTGAGCCGCTTCATCTCCAAGGCCTTGATGGCAAAGCGGTTGGCGGTCAGCATGGCCAGGATCTCGCCGATCACCTGGTCGGCCACCAGCTCCGGCTTGATCATCAGGTAGGTTTCGCTCATGGCGGCAGTCCTCGTCGCGCGCTAGGGTTTGTAGATCTCGCTGAGCAAGGGCACGATGCGGCTCGGGATCTCGGCCACGGGCACGCCCGCCGCCTGGAGGCTGGCGATCTTGTCCGCCGCGGTGCCCGAGCCCCCGGCGATGATGGCGCCGGCGTGGCCCATCCGCTTGCCGGGAGGCGCCGTCTGGCCGGCGATGAAGGCCACCACGGGGATGTCCATCCGCTCCTTGATGAAGGTCGCGGCCTCCTCCTCGTCGGTGCCGCCGATCTCGCCGATCATCACCACGGCCTCGGTCTCCGGGTCAGCCTGGAAGCCCGCGAGGCAGTCGATGAAGTTGGTCCCGATCACCGGGTCGCCGCCGATGCCGATGCAGGTGGACTGGCCCAGCCCCGCCTGCGTCAGGTGGTAGACGACCTCGTAGGTCAACGTGCCCGAGCGGCTCACCAGGCCCACGCGGCCCGGCTTGACGATGCTCCCGGGCATGATGCCCACCTTGCACTGCCCGGGCGTGATGGCGCCGGGGCAGTTGGGACCGATCAGGCGCACGCCGGCCGCGCGCACCCGCGGCATGACCGCGTTCATGTCGCGCACGGGAATCCCCTCGGTGATGCAGACCACCGTCTGCACCCCCGCGGCCACGGACTCGAGCACCGCGTCCGCCGCGACGCTCGCGGGGACGAAGATCACGCTCGTGTTCGCGCCCGCCTGCTCGACCGCCTCGGCCACCGTGTCGTAGACCGGCACGCCGTAGGCTTCCTGGCCGCCCTTGCCCGGCGTCACGCCGGCCACGATCTTCGTGCCGTAGGCCTGCATCTGCTCGGTGTGGAAACCGCCGTCGCGCCCGGTGATGCCCTGCACCACCACGCGCGTGTCGTTGTCGATGAAGATGCTCACGCCGCTTCCCCCCGAGCCAGGGCGATCGCCTTCTGGACCGCCTCGTCCATGCTGTCCGCGCCGACGAGCTCCGTGGCGGCCAGCAGCTGCTTGGCCTCGGCCTCGTTGGTGCCCACCAGGCGCACCACCACCGGCAGCTTCAGGTCCATCTTGCTCTTGGCCGCGATGATGCCGCGGGCCACGTCGTCGCAGCGGGTGATGCCGCCGAAGATGTTGAAGAGGATCGCCTTCACGTTGCGATCGCGCGTGATGATCTCGAGCGCCTTCACCACCTTGTCCGGATTCGAGCTGCCGCCGATGTCCAGGAAGTTGGCCGGCTGCCCGCCGTAGTGCTTCACCAGGTCCATCGTGGCCATGGCCAGGCCGGCGCCGTTGACCAGGCAGCCCACGTCGCCCTCGAGCTTCACGAAGCTCAGGCCGGCCACGCGGGCCTCGTCCTCTTCGGGCGTGGTCTCCGCCGGATCGCGCCAGCCGGCGATCTCGTTCTGACGGTAGAGGGCGTTGTCGTCGAGGACCATCTTGCCGTCCACCGCCCAGACCTCGCCGGTGGGCGTTTCCACCAGCGGGTTGATCTCGGCGAGGTTGGCGTCGGCGTCGCGATAGGCCGCCCAGAGCCGCTGCAGGATGTCGGCCATCCTGAGCGCCACGCGCCCCGTGGCCACGCGGAAGGCCACGCGCCGCGCCTCGTAGGCGGTCAGCCCGGCCACCGGGTCGATGCTGTGCTTGATGATCTGCTCGGGGGCGGAGCTGGCCACCTCCTCGATGTCCATGCCGCCCGCCGCCGAGACCATCAGCGTGGCCCGCTGGGCCGCGCGATCCTGCACGATGCCCAGGTAGTACTCGGCCTTGATGTCCACGGCCCGTGTCACCAGCAGCCGCTTCACCGTGAGGCCCTTGATCTCCATGCCCAGGATCTGGTCGGCCTTGTCGCGGGCCTCGTCGTAGCTGCCGGCGAGCTTGACGCCGCCGGCCTTGCCGCGGCCGCCCACCAGCACCTGCGCCTTCACCACCACCATGCCGCCCAGTTCGCGCGCGCGCTCCTTCGCCTCCTCGGGCGTGCGCACGACGTGGCCGTCGGGCACGGGAATGCCCTGCCGGCGGAACAGCTCCTTGGCCTGATACTCGTGAATCTTCACACAGCACTCCTCCGCTGTGAGCGCGCGCGGCGCCGCCGACGGGTCAGCGGGCGGGACCGCGGGCGCTCCCCTCTTTCTCGTTCCGTAGACTGCGGGTCGTCGAATGGCCGGGCAGCATGCCCACGCGGTGCACGCGCCCGCCCCAGCCCTTCACCTCGGCCGCGCCGACGATCGCGTCCTCGGCGTACTCGTCGCCCTTGACGAGCACCGCCGGGCGCACGGCGCGGATCAGCTCGAGCGGCGTGTCCTCGTCGAAGACGGACACCGCGTCCACCGAGCGCAGGTGCGCCAGCAGGCGCGCGCGATCGTCCTCGCCGTGGACGGGCCGGCTCTCGCCCTTGAGGCGACGCACCGAGGCATCGCCGTTCAGACCCACGAGCAGCAGCTCGCCCTGCTCGGCCGCCTCGGCCAGCAGGGTGCGATGCCCTTCGTGGAGAATGTCGAAGCAGCCGTTGGTGAAGACCACGCGCTGTCCGCGTTCCCGGGCGCGGGCGGCCCAGGCGGCGGCCTCCTCGCGGCTGAGGATCAGGGCCTCGCGGCCGTCCTGCTCGGGTTCGCGCAGGCGTTCGTCCAGCACGGCCGCCAGCAGCTGCTCGGGGCGCACGGCGGCCGTGCCCACCTCGGCCACGACCAGGCCCGCCGCGTGGTTGGCCAGCACGGCGCCCTCGTCGAGCCCCGCGCCGGCGGCGAGCGCCAGCGCGAGCGTGGCCACGACGGTGTCCCCGGCGCCGGTGACGTCGTAGACGCGCCGCGCCTTCGCGGGAAAGCGACGCTGCTCGGCCCCCGGCGTGAACAGGGCGATGCCGCCCTCGCCGAGGGTGATCATCAGCGCCTTCACGCCGAGGCGTTCCAGGAGGCCGCGCCCCACGCGCTCCACGTCGTCGTCGCTGCGGATCGGCAGCCCGAAGGAGCCGCCGGCCTCGGCCTTGTTCGGGGTGACGAGATCCACGCCGCGGTAGGCGGCGAAGTGGCCCTCCTTGGGATCCACCACCACGGGCACCCCGCGCGCGGCGGCGGCCCGTACGACCGCGGCCACGAGGGCGTCCACCAGCACCCCCTTGCCGTAGTCGGAGAGCACGACGGCGCGGCACTCGGCCACGAGGGCGGCGGCGCGCGCTTCGAGCGCGGCGAGGACGTCCCCCGCGGCCGGACGGCGATCCTCGTCGTCCACGCGGCAGATCTGCTGCCCCGCGCCGAGGATGCGCGTCTTCACCGTGCTGGGCCGCGCGGGATCCACCACCAGGTCGCCCGCCGGGATGCCGTGCGCTTCGAGGGTGGCCGCCAGCTGGACGCCGGCCTCGTCGTCGCCGCGAATCCCCAGGAGACGCGGCCGTCCCCCCAGCGCCGCGACGTTGCGCGCCACGTTGGCGGCACCGCCCAGCCGATGCTCCCGCTCCCGCACGGCCACCACCGGCACCGGCCCCTCGGGGCTGATGCGCTCCACCGAGCCCTTGAGGTAGACGTCGAGCATGAGATCGCCGAGGACCAGCACCGGCAGGCCCTGCATGCCGTCCAGGAGCCGGCGGAGTCGATCCAGGCTGGGAGACTGCGAATCCATGCTTCCTCGGGGGCGTGCGCCGGCTCGGCGCGGAGGGCCGCAAAAGAGTGGCCGCAAAGTATCACCGGCCCCCCGGGGTGTCAAGAAAGGGGCTGGCGCCGCCCGAAAGCGCGTGCTTACATGGCGCGGAAGGCCCCAACCGCCACGCACACGCAGGAACGAGGACGCCATGGCCGACCCCAAGCAGCCCGCCACGACCCGCATCGAGATCGATCTCGGCGACGCCGACGAGCACTACGCGAACATCACGCTCGTGAACCAGTCCAGCAACGAGTTCATCCTGGACTTCGCCCGCCTGATGCCCGGCCGGCCCAAGGCCCAGGTGCACGCGCGGGTCATCATGGCGCCGGCCAACGTGAAGGCCCTGCTGCGCGGCCTGCAGCAGCACGTCCAGCGCTACGAGGAACTGCACGGCGCGCTGCCCGAGCCGGGCAACCAGACGCCGTCCGCGGGCTTCTCGGAGCCCGGCCGCGCCTAGTTCGCCGCCTGCGCCACGCGCCGCGGGAGGCCGTCCTCCCCGCGCGGCGCGCGCTTCCAGCGCTTGTGCAGCCAGAACCAGTGCTCCGGATGGCGACGCACCACCGCCTCCAGACGCGCGGTGTGCGCGGCCGTGAGCGCGAGCACCGCCGCGTCCGTGGGCTTGCCCTCGGGCCAGAGCGGGGCGTCGAAGATCACGCGGAAGCGCTTGCCCTCGCGCACCAGGAAGCTCGGCAGGATGGGCGCGCCCGTGGCCAGGCTGAGGTAGGCCGAGCCCGGATGCGTGAGACTCTCCATGCCGAAGAAGGGCACGACGATCCCGTGCCAGCGCGCCTCCTGGTCGCCCTGCACCCCCACGCCGTGTCCCGCGCGCAGCGCCTTCATCACCGCGCGCAGGCCCATGCCCCGGTGCTCCACCGGAAAGCCGAGCGAGCGGCGCAGGTCGTTCATGGCCGCGTCCACGCCCGGGTTGGCGAGGTCGCCCACCAGCAGGTGCACCGGCAGGCCCAGCGCCTGCGTCGCCAGCGCCAGCAGCTCCCAGTTGCCGAAGTGCGCTGCGAGGAAGAGCACGCCCTTGCCGGCTGCGCGCGCCGCCTCCAGATGCTCGAGGCCGCTGTAGTCCACGCGCTCGAGCACGCGGCGGCGTCGAAAGGCGGGCAGGGCGAAGTACTCCCAGTAGCTGCGGCCGAACTGCGCGTAGCAGTCCGCGGCGATGCGCCGGCGCTCGGCCTCGGTCGTGCGCTCGCCCAGGGCCAGACGCAGGTTCTCGAGCGTCACGCGGCGGCGGACGCGCAGCACGTGGAAGGCGAAGCGCCCCATCAGCGCTCCGGTCCCGCTGATCCACGACCAGGGGAAGAGCGAACCCAGGGCCAGCCCGCCGCGCACCAGCGCGAATTCGATGCGGTGCTTGAGTCGCATGGTGTCGCAGTCTAGTCCACGCGCGGCCCGCCATCAATCGTCGCCGCCGGCGCGGCGGCATCGGTCACGCGAAAGCGCCCGCCGCCCAGACGTTCCACCGCGCCCTCGCGCTCCCAGTCGGCCAGCCGTTCCAGGGTCTCGGTGATGAGCCAGCCGCTGCGCGCCGAGAGGCGCTCGGCGTCCAGCACGCCCTCGCGCGCGCAGCGCGCGGGCGTCCAGGTCTCGCCGTTCGCGTGCCCCGGCCCCGCCGACTCGCCCCAGAGCACCGGCAGGTCCTCGGGACCCAGCAGCAGGTGGCAGCCCTCGGCGAGCAGGCGGTTGCTCCCGCCCGCCGAGGGATTGAGTGGACTGGCGGGCACCGCGCCCAGTTCCCGGCCCAGGGCCTGGCTCTCGCGCGCCGTATGCAGCGCGCCGCTGCGCGACCCCGCCTCCACCACCACGAGCGCCACCCCCAGCGCCGCGATCAGCCGGTTGCGCCGCGGAAAGTGGAAGGGCAGCGGCGGCGCGCCCGGCGGGAACTCGCTGAGGAGTCCGCCGGCTGCCACCACCGCCTCGGCCAGCGCGCCCGCCTCGGGCGGATAGACCCGGTCGAGCCCGCAGCCCAGGACGCCCCAGCTGGGCCCCTGCTCCAGGCTGCCGCGCTGGGCGGCCTGGTCGATGCCCCGGGCGAGCCCGCTGACCACGGGCCGTCCCGCCGCGGCGGCCGCGCGCCCGAGCCGCCGCGCCATCTCCAGCCCCTGTCCGCTGGCCCGACGGCTGCCTACGATCGCCAGCAGCGGCTCGCCCTCGCCAGGCAGCCGCCCGCGGTAGTAGAGCAGCGGCGGCGGATCGGGGAGCTGTCCCAGGGCGGCGGGGTAGTCCGCGCCCCCGAAGGGGCTCACGCGGATGTCGAGCCGCCGGCAGGTCTCCGCCTGGCCGCGCAGCACCCCGGGCGACGGCAGGTCCTGCGGCGCGGGCTCGCGGCGCAGGATTTCCAGCCAGCGGGGCGGCGGCGTCCCCAGGGCCACCAGTTCGGCGAGGCGCGCCGGCTGGTAGAGCAGGCGCTGGGAGAGCTCGAGTTGATCGACGTCCGGATGCAGGGCACACCTCCGGCCGGACAGCGCAAGCGCTGCGCCGGCGACGCCAGGATCGGCATCGCGCGTCGTGGCATGGGCTTGGGCGGATCCGTCGAGGCGGCGTCGAGGTCGGAGCGACAACGGCGGCGTCGGTTTCGCCGGCCCGTGACAACGCCGTGGACGGGCGAGCGACTAGAGGACGTCCGCCAGCGCGTCGTCCAGGCGGGGGTGCCGCCACGTGAAGCCTGCGGCCTCCAACCGCCCCGGATGGACGGCGGCGCTGGCCAGCAGGGCCGCGTCGGCCATCTCGCCCAGGAGCAGGCGCAGCGCGAAGGCCGGCGCGGGGAGCAGGGCGGGGCGGTGCAGCGCGCGGCCCAGCGCCCGCGCGAAGTCACGCTGGCGCACGGGAGCCGGCGAGACCAGGTTCACCGGCCCGGCGAGGGATTCGTTCGCGAGCGCGAAGCGGACGGCGCGCGTCGCGTCCTCCAGGGACAGCCAGCTCAGCCACTGCCGGCCGCTGCCCAGCGGACCGCCCAGGCCCAGGCGGAAGATCGGCAGCATGCGGCCCAGCGCGCCGCCTTCGGCCCCCAGCAAGACGCCGAAGCGCAGGTGGACGACGCGGATCCCCGCGGCGGCGGCGGGCGACGCGGCCGCCTCCCAGTCCCGGCACAGCGCCGGGAAGAAGCCCTGGCCCGCGGCGCTGCCCTCGTCGAGGCGCTCGTCGCCGCGGTCGCCGTAGAAGCCGACGGCCGAGGCGCAGAGCAGCGCCCGCGGCGGGCGCGCGCAGGTCGCCAGGCGGCTGGCGAGGAGGGCGCTGCTGCCGACGCGGCTCGTCCGCAGGCGCGCCTTGCGCGCGGCGTTCCAGCGGCCGGCGGCGATGTTCTCCCCCGACAGGTGGATCACGGCGTCCAGACCCTCGAGCGCGGCGGCGTCCAGGTCGCCGCGGGCGGGGTCCCAGCGGAGCTCGCCGGGGCCGCGCGGTGCGCGGCGCAGCAGGCGGGTCAGGGTGTGGCCGTCGGCCGCCAGCGCGGTCAGCAGCGCGCCGCCCAGCATGCCGCTGGCGCCGGAGAGCGCGATGCGCAGGGGCGTCATCTCAGAGGGTGGGGATCGGGGAGTGGCCGGGGCGGTCGCCCTCCCCGGGCGGGGTGACGTGGCGATCCAGCACGTGACGCAGCGCGTCCAGGCCGGCGCCGGTCACCGCGCTGATGGCGAGGTAGCCCACGCGCTCCTCGAGCCCGGACGGGCGGGGCGGCGTCTCGCCGCCGAGCAGGTCCAGCTTGCTCAGCACGAAGAGGCGCTCCTTCTCGAGCAGGGCGGGTTCGTGGGCTTCGAGCTCGCCGAGCAGGGTCAGGTAGTCGGCCAGGGGGTCGTCCGCGCTGCCGTCCACCAGCACCAGCAACACGCGGCAGCGCTCGACGTGCCGCAGGAACTCCTTGCCCAGTCCCCTGCCGTCGCTGGCGCCCTCGATGAGGCCGGGGACGTCGGCCATCACCAGGCTGCGGTACTGGGACGTGCGCACGAGGCCGAGGTTCGGCTCGAGCGTGGTGAAGGGGTAGTCGGCGATCTTGGGACGGGCGTCGGAGAGCGAGGCCAGCAGCGTCGACTTGCCCGCGTTGGGCAGGCCGACCAGGCCCACGTCGGCGATGAGCTTCAGCTCGAGCTCCAGGGTCAGCTCCTCGGCCGCACCGCCCGGCGTGAACTTCTGCGGCGCCTGGTGGATGGAGCTCTTGAAGCGCGCGTTGCCGTGGCCCCCCTTGCCGCCCTTCGCCACGAGCAGGCGCTGGCCCGGCTCCACCAGGTCGCCGAGGACCGCGTCCTCCTCCACGTCGCGGACCACCGTGCCGGGCGGCACGGGGACGACGGCGTCCTGCCCGCTCTTGCCGCTCTTCTCCGAGCCCTGGCCCGGGCGGCCGTTCTCGGCCTGATAGCTGTTGCGGTAGCGCAGGTCGAGCAGCGTGTGCATGCGGGGATCGACCTCGAGCACGACGTCGCCGCCGCGGCCGCCATCGCCCCCCGACGGCCCGCCGCGCGGCACGAACTTCTCGCGCCGAAAGGCCACGCAGCCGTCGCCTCCGCGACCGCTGCGCACACGGATCACCACGCGGTCGACGAGCATCAGACCACGACGCCCACGAAGCGCTCGAGGCGATCGAAGGCCGCCGTCAGCTCGTCGTCGGAGGCCGCGAAGGACAGCCGCGCCCAGCCGGGCATGCCGAAGGCATCGCCGGGCACCAGGGCCAGGCCCTCCGCTTCGAGCAGCGCCGTGCAGAACTCCTGGCCGTCGGCCCAGCCGCGCTGCTCGCAGAGCGGCATGGTGTCGAAGAACAGGTAGAAGGCTCCGCGCGGTTCGATGAAGGGCAGCCCCACCTTGCGCATGCGCTCCACGCAGAGCGAGCGGCGGCGCGCGAAGGCCTGCCGCATGGGCTCCACGGACTCGCGCCCCTCGCCCAGCGCGGCCAGCGCCGCGCGCTGGCTGATCTGCGACGGGCTCGACAGCGCCTGGCTCTGGTAGCTCGCCAGCGCCTTGATCAGCCCCGCCTCGGCGATGGCGTAGCCGAGGCGCCAGCCGGTCATCGCGTAGCTCTTCGAGAAGCCCGACACCAGCACCGTCCGCTCGGGCAGCCACGCGGCCAGGTTGTAGCAGGACTGGTGCGGCGTGTCGCCGTAGACCAGGTCTTCGTAGATCTCGTCGGCGATGAGGATGAGATCCTTCTCGCGCACCACCGCGGTGATCGCCTCCAGCTCGGCGCGCGTGTAGACGGCCCCGCTCGGGTTCGTCGGGTTGTTCAGCAGCAGCGCCTTGGCCCGCGGGCCCGCCGCTTCCGCGAGGCGCCGCGCGTCCAGCTTGTGGTCGCTCGCGTAGTCGGTGGGCACGGCCACCGGCACGCCGCCCTTCATCGTCACCATGGCGGCGTAGCTCACCCAGTAGGGCACGGGGAAGAGCACCTCGTCCCCCGGCTCCAGCAGGATGCACATGAGGTAGTAGAGCAGCGGCTTCGCGCCGCTGGACACGCAGACGTTCTCCGCCGCCAGCGGCAAGCCGAGGCGCTGGGCGTAGAACTCCGCGATCGCCTTGCGCAGCGCCGGCTCGCCCGCCGCCGCGGTGTAGCGCGTGGCCCCGGTGCGGATCGCCGCGATCCCGGCCTCGGCCACCGGCGCGGGCGTGCGGAAGTCCGGCTCGCCGGCGGTGAGCGAGATGATGTCGCGTCCCTCGCTCTTCAGCCGGGCGGCCAGCGCCGTGACCGCCAGGGTCTTGGACGGCTCCACCGCGCGGCCGATGCTGTTCAACTTGTCACTGAAGCGCTCCATGGCTCCTCCTCCGGTCACGGCCGTCTCAGTCGGACGACGTCCCCAGCGCCTGCAGCCGAGCCAGCACCGCCGGCGGCACGAAGGCCGACACGTCGCCGCCGTAGCGGAAGATCTCCTTCACCAGGGAGCTGCTCACGGAGAGGAAGGGCTCGCTGGGCATCATGAAGATCGTCTCGAAGGTCGGCAGCAGCTTGCGGTTGGTCAGGGCCATCACCAGTTCGTATTCGAAGTCGCTGAACGCGCGCACGCCACGGAGGACGGCGTTCACCTTCAGCGTGCGCACCTGCTCGGTGAGCAGGGTGTCGAAGCTCAGGACGCGCAGGCCGTCCATCGTGGCCGTCACCGTCTCCATGAGCGCGAGGCGGTCGGCCAACGGTAGCAAGGTACGCTTTTCGCGGTTTTCCGCCACCGCCACCACGAGATCGTCGCAGAGGGGCAGCGCGCGCTGGATCAGGTCGAGATGCCCCAGCGTCGGCGGGTCGAAGGTGCCGGGGTAGAGCCAGCGTCGGACGGCCGGGGTGGGTGTCATGGCGCCTCGCCTCCTCGCAGCAGGGTGACGCGCGTGTCGCCGAAGCGCAGCACGCGCTCGATGACGAGGCCCGCGGGCGCGTCCACGTCCCGGTCCTCGCTCTCGTAGACGACCCGCGCCGGCCGCCGCTCGGCCAGCGCCGCCAGCAGCGCGGGTCCCAGGGGCTCGCCGTAGGGCGGGTCGAGGAAGACCAGCCCCGGCGCCGGCGACGGCCACTGGCGCCGGACGAAGTCCACGGCCTCGGCCCGCCGCACCGCCATCGCGAGCTCCGGCGCGGCCGCCCGCAGCGGCGCCAGGTTGCGCTCGAGCACGGCCAGGCTGGGCGCGGAGCGGTCCACGAAGAGCGCCGCCGCCGCGCCCCGGCTCAGCGCCTCGATGCCCAGCGCGCCGGTGCCGCAGCAGAGATCCAGCACGCGGACGCCGGCGAGCGCGGGCTCCAGCACCGCGAAGAGCCGTTCGCGCACGCGGTCGCTCGTGGGGCGCACGCCCGGCGGCGCGGGGGCCAGACGGCGTCCCTTGAAGCGCCCGGCGATCACGCGCACGGCGGCGCCTCCTCCCCCTCGGCCGCGCGGGCGGCGGCGAGGATACGGCGGCTCAGCTGCTCGCGCAAGCGGCGCCGGTCCATCTCCGCCTCGCGGGACCCCAGCGGCAGGACGAGCCGCGCCAGCCCCCGGTAGAGCGGCACCCGGCGCTCCCAGCGCTCGCGCAGCGCCGTCTCGCCACCCGCCGCCAGCGGCCGGCTGGCGGGCCGCGCCAGGATCCGCGCGGCGAGCAGCGGCCACTCCCAGTCCAGGTAGACGCAGAAGCCCGCGCCCAGCAGCGCGCGGTTCGACGGGTCCTCCACCGCGCCGCCGCCGGTGGCCAGCACGAGGTCGCGCCGGCCCTCCAGCGCACGCAGTGCGGCGTGCTCCTCCTCGCGGAAGGCGCGCTCCCCCACGAGCGCGAAGAGATCGGGGACGGTCAGTCCGCTGCGCCGCTCCACCTCCTGGTCCAGGTCGAGGAAGGGCAGTCCGCCGCGGCGCGCGATCGCGGGTCCCAGGCTGCTCTTGCCCGCGGCCATGAAGCCCAGCAGGTGGATGCGCACGGCGTCAGCGCCGGGTCTGCTGCCGGCGGTAGAGTCGCCAGGCCTGCTTGAGGTCGCGCAGGGTGTCCGCGCGGAACTCGTCGAGGACGGCGTCGGCCAACACGAGCGCGCACATGGCTTCCATCACGACGCCCATGGCGGCAACGGCGGTGCAGTCGCTGCGCTCGCGCACGGCCTTCACCGCGCGGCCGGTGGCGATGTCGACGCTGTCCAGCGGCTGCATCAAGGTCGAGATCGGCTTCATGGCGCCGCGCACGAGCAGCGGCTCGCCGTTGGTCATGCCGCCCTCGAGCCCCCCCATGCGATTCGAGCCCCGCGCGTAGCGCAGACCCGTGGCGGCGGCCTTGGCGGGCAGTATCACGTCCATCACGCGGCTGCCGCGCATCTGGGCGTTCTCGAAGGCCGGGCCGATCTCCATGCCCTTCACGGCGGGGATGGACAGGATCGCCTCGCCCAGCCGCGCGTCCAGCCGCCGCTCCCAGTGGACGTAGCTGCCCAGCCCCGCCGGCAGCCCCGTCACCACCACCTCGGCCACGCCGCCGAGCGTGTCGCCGTCCTTCCAGACGGCCTTGATCGTGCGCACCATGCGCGCGTAGGCGTCGCCGTCGGCCACGTGGAGATCGTTGGCGGCCGCCGCCTCGGCCAGGGCGGCCAGGTCGCCGTAGTCGACCTGCGCCTTGACCCCGCCGATGGACAGCACGTGGCTGAAGACCATCACCCCCAGCTCCTCCAGCAGCAGGCGGCAGACGCTCCCGGCCGCCACCCGCGCGGCCGTCTCGCGCGCGCTGGCGCGCTCCAGCACGTTTCGGATGTCGCCGGTGCCCGTCTTGAGGACGCCGGCCAGGTCGGCGTGGCCCGGCCGCGGCTGGGTGACCGGCTTCGGCGCCTTGCTTCCGCGCCGCGGCTCCGGGTGCATGCTCCGCTCCCAGTTGGCGAAGTCCAGGTTCTCCACCCAGAGCGCCAGCGGACTGCCCAGGGTCACGCCGCGGCGGAGGCCGCCGGTCACGCGGACCTGGTCCTTCTCGATCTTCATGCGGCCCCCGCGGCCGTAGCCCTCCTGACGGCGTGCGAGTTGCGCGTTCAGACGGACGGGATCGACCTTGAGGCCCATGGGCAGGCCTTCGAGAATCGCCGTGAGACCGGGGCCGTGGGACTCGCCCGCGGTGAGCAGCTGCAGGTGGCGCATGGAACGTCCTCGGCTGGAGACGCGCCGAGCCTAGCAAGCCCGCGGGTCCAGGCATAGAAAAACCCGGCCCCGCAAGGCGGGAGCCGGGTTCGCCCGAACGGCGGCGCTAGCCGCCCAGAGGAAGCGTGTAGCCCTGGTCGCGCAGGTCGGCCTCGGTGTCCGAGTTGCCCGGCTGCACGATCCGCGGCGTGATGAAGATGATCAGCTCGCGCTTGCTGTCGGTGTTGTTGCTGTAGCCGAAGAGGCGGCCCAGGATCGGCAGCTTGCCCAGGAAGGGCACGCCGTTCTCCAGGGTGCTCTCGCTCGACTTGATCAGGCCCGCGATCACGGCCGTGGAGCCGTTGTCCACCATCACGTTCGTCTTGCTCTCGCTCGTGGTGATGATCACGCCGCCCTGCACCGTCGCCTCGCTGGCCAGGTCGCTCACCTCGGTGAGCACCTGCATCATGATCTTGCCGTCGGGGTTGATGTGCGGGGTCACGACCATCTTGATGCCGATGGTGGTGAGCTGCGTGATGGCGTTGCCGGCCTCGTCCGCGACGATGAGCGGGATCTTCTTGCCCACGAGGATGTTCGCCTCGCGGTTGTCCATGGTCGTCACGCGCGGCGTGCTGATGATGTTCGCCTTGTTCTCCTGCTCCAGGGCCTGCAGGGTGACGTTGAGCTCACCCCAGCTGCGCACCGAGGCGACCTGCACCTGGCCGGCGGGCTCCGGGAAGGTCTGAGTCACGCTCGCGTTGCCGACGATCCCCGCGTCCGGGTTGACCACGTTGAGGGCGTTCCAGTCGATGCCCAGGTCGCGGCTCGCGCGGTAGTCCAGATCGACGATCCGCGCGGTGATCTCCACCTGCGGCATCAGCTGGTCGAGGCGCATGGCCAGCTCGGCCACCTGCGCGACGGTCTCGGGCAGGTCGGTGATGAGCAGGCTGTTCGTGCGCTCGTCCACGTCCATCTTGCCGCGCTCCGTGAGCATCTTGCTCAGGGGCTCGGTCATCTCCTCCGCCACGGCGTAGGACAGGTTGATCACGCGGGTCTCCAGGGGACGGTACTCCTGCCGCTTCTTCTCGGCGGTGAGCATCTCCATGTCCTCCTGCAGCAGGCTGCCGCGGGGCGCCACGCGCAGCACGCCGTGCTCCTCGCGCACCGCGTAGCCGTTCGCGCTGCAGACGGCGGCCAGGGCCTCGCGCCAGGGCACGTCGTCCAGCGTGACGGACACCTTGCTCTTGACCTCCTGTCCCGCCACGATGTTCACGTTGGCGAACTCGGAGAAGGCGCGCAGCACGGTGCGGAACTCGGCGCCGCGCATCTCGAGCGTGATGGGCGCGTCGTCGGGCTTGACCGCGCCGTGGCCGGCCATCAGGCTGGCGCTGGTCTTCGCGGCGGGCGCGGCCTTGGGCTGCGCGGCCGGGGCCGCCTGCGCGACCTGCACCGGCTCGCGCTTCGCGATCGCCGCGCTCGCGTCGGCCACCTGCATCGGCGCCGCCTCGGCGGCGGTCTGCTGCGTCCCGCGATCGAACTTCACCACGGGCGCGGTCTTGACCGGGGCGCCCGAGGACGAGGGCGCGCTCGGCTGCGCCGCCGTCTCGCTCGCCGCGGCCATGCCCACGGCACCGCCGGTCGCGGCCGCCATCACCACGGGCTTGCCCACGGGCGCGGCCTGACTCTGGCTCTTGGCGACGGGCGCCTGGGCCTTCACGACGGCCACGGACCTGGGCGCGCTCTCGACCTCGCTCGTGGAGCTCGCCGCCTCGGGCGTCTCGAACGGATCGCCGTAGAAGACGGCCTCCGCCTCGGCCTGCCGCTGCTCCAGCTTGGCCGCGGCATTCTTCGCAGCGCTCACCGCGGCGCCCGCGCTGGACGCGCTGCCGCCGCCGGAGAGCCGCGCGAACTCGCTGGCCGCGTCGCCGCTGGCCGCCGGCGCGGACGCGGCCTTCGCCTTGTCGGCCTGCTCCCAGTCGAAGGGCGCGCGGTCCTCGCCGTCGAGGTCGGGCTTCGTGGCCTTGGCCTTGGCCGCGGGGGCCTCGTCGGGCAGGGCGTCCATCGCGCCCATGCTCGCCGCCGCCACCGGGCGCGGCGCGTGGAGCGTCTCGCTCTCGGCCACCACGGGCAGCTCGTCCTCGTCGGCCGGCGCGGCCTTCGGCGCCGCCTTGGGCGCGGAGGCGATCACGGCGCCCGCGCTCGGGCTCGCCGGCATCTGGCCGGACGGGGCGAGCGTGATCCGCAGGAAGCGGCCCGACTCCTCGGTGAGGAAGTTGTGCGGGGCGCTCAGGTCCAGCACGATGCGCGCCTTGAGCCCGCCGGGCTCGTCCGGCTCGTTCTGGCCGACGCGGATCGCCTGCAGGTCGCCGCTGCCGGCGTAGTCCTGCACGTCCAGGGTGGAACGCACGTCCGGGAAGTCCAGGACGATGCGGTCGGGGTCGTCCAGCACCATGCTGCGGCTCTCGTAGGGGCCGTCGAAGCCGAGGATCAGCACGCCGTCCTCCCAGACCAGGGAGTTGAGCAGCGTGGCCGCCTGGGCCGTCAGCCCGCTACAGGCCAGAATCACCAGCAGGGCGGCGATCCTCAGGGTCTTGCCGAGCATCTCACTCTCCTTCCTTGACGAGCTCGAGGCGGATCTGCTGCCGCGAGTCGCCGTTGCGCATCCAGGCTGTGAGGGCCGCGTCGCTGATGGCGGTGACGCGCCCGGACCGGACGTTGTCGCCCTTGAAGAGGGCATAGCTGTCGCCGTTGGCGTCCTCCACCAGGGCGATGTAGTCGCCGCCGGGGAGCTTGACCACGCCCACCAGCTCGGCGGTGCGCAGGTCCAGCTCGCGCGAGGACGTCTGCGAGCCCGCCGTGTAGTCGGGCAGGTCGAAGGGATCGCGCGAGAGCGTGGCGTGGTAGGTGATCGTCCTCAGCTCGAGGCGCTGCTCGGTGACCTTCGGCGCGGGTTCGTCCCCCACCGCGGCCATCGCGCCCTGCGCCGTCAGCAGCGCGAGCAGGGCGAGGAGCGCCCAGCGCCGGCGCGCGTCAGCGAACCGCATTGCTGCCCTCCATCATGTAGAGCGTGGCGCGGAAGGTGGCCTCGATGCTGCCGTCCTTCGCGTCGCCCTCGACGTTCTTCTTCTTGGACGCGTCGTCCAGACCGCGGATCGTGAGCCCGTCGGTGCGGATGACGCGCGAGGCGTTGGCCACCAGCGCGATGAAGCGCCCCACCTTGTGATAGTCGCCGTGCACGCGCATCTCGATGGGACGCGTGAGCACGCCCTCGCCCGGCACCGTCTGCCCGGGCTGGAGCAGGTCGATCTTCACGCCGACCGTGCTGGCCAGGCGCGCGATCTCCTTCAGGAACTCGGGCATCTCCTCGGTGCGCGGCAGGAGCGCCTCGAGACGCGTCCAGTCGGCCTGCATCTCGTTCATGCGGGCCTGCAGCACCTCGAGCCGGCCCGCCTTGCCGCGGGCGATCTCCAGCTTGCGCTCCTGCTCGGCCAGCTCGGCGTCCACGCGCGCGATCTGCGCCTTCTTCACCCGGTAGGTGAAGGGCAGCAGGGTGCTGCCGAAGAAGAGGTAGCCCAGCAGCAGCGTGATCAGCACCGTGAAGGCGCGCCGCTGGATGACGGGGTCCTGAAGGTTCATGACTTACCCTCGGGGGCTGGGGCCGGCGTGGCCGGGGGACCGTCGGCGCCCCAGCCCGCGGAGACCGTGAAGTAGATCATCGGGCGTGTGCCCAGCATGTTGCGCTCGGCCTTGACCAGCTGCACGCCGCCGAAGTGCCCGCTCTGCTCCATGGACTTCATCAGGTCGCTGATGGGCTGGAAGCCCTCGGCGACGCCCTCCAGCGTGGTGCGGTTGCCGGCCTGGTTGCGGTTCATCTGCTTGATCCAGAGATTCGTCGGCACCACGGTGTTCACCGAGTTCAGCCACTCCACGTTCTCGAAGCGGTGCACCTCGAGCTGACGCAGCAGATCCAGGCGCTCGCTGAGCAGCGCGCTCTGGGTCTCGAGCTGCTCGATGGCCCGGGTCTGGCGCTCCAGCCGCTCCTGCTCGGCGTTCAGCTCCACCCGCTTCGACTCCAGCGAGCGCATCGTGTGGCCCTGGGAGAAGAAGGTGTAGACGCCGGCCGCCACGATCAGCGCCGCCGCCGCGTAGACGATCAGCGACACGCGGTCGGGCAGCGGCAGGGTGCGAGGCCGGGGACGGTCCTCGTAGGGCAGCAGGTTGATGCGAATCACGCGACCACCTCCCGCAGTCCCAGGCCCACGGCGACGCCGAGCAGGGCCGGCAGGCCCAGCTCGCGCATCTCGGTCTCCACGTCGGGATCGATCTCGAGGGCGCTGAGGGGATCCACGGTCTTGACCGGCAGGCGCAGGCGCTCTTCGAGGCGCTCGCGCAGGACCGGCAGGTTGCCGCCGCCACCGGACAGGTAGACGGCGCTGAGCTCCTCCACCTCACCCGCCGAACGCAGGTAGGCCAGCGAGCGCTCGAGACCCACGGCGATCTCTTCCGAGAGCCGCGCGATGGTCTCCTGCCCCGCCTCCTCCGGCTGCGTGCGGTCCACGTTGTTCGTGCTGATGAGCTGCAGGGCCTCTTCGTAGGGGATCTCGAGGTCGCGCTGCAGCGCTTCCAGGTACTGTCCGCAGCCGACGCTGAAGTCCCGCGTGAAGAGCGGGAAGCCGTCGCGGACGATGCTGACGTTCGTCACCTCGGAGCCCACGTTCACCAGGGTCGCCAGCGGCTCCTCGCCGCCCACGCCCTCGTGCAGGTTCTGGATGGCGAAGGTGTCCACGTCGATCACCGTGGGCGTCAGCCCCGCCTCGCGCAGCAGCGAGAGATGCTCGTAGATGACCTCGCGCTTGGCGGCCACCAGGAGCACCTCCATCTTGCCGTCGCCGGCGTTGGGCTCGAGCACCTGGAAGTCCAGGCTCACGTCCTCGATGTCGAAGGGGATGTGGCTCGACGCCTCCATCTCGATCAGCGCGCGCGCCTCCTCGGTGGTCATGCGATCCATGAGCAGGCGCTTGACGATGACCGAGCGGCTCGAGACGGCCGTGACCACCTTGTCCTTCTTGATCTCGGCGGCCTCGAAGGCGGCCTCGATGGCCGCGAGCAGCAGGTCGCGGTCCATGATCTCACCCTCCACCACCGCGTCGGGGGACACATGGGCCGTGCCGAAGCGCAGCAGGGTGGGACGGCCTTCGTTGCGGCCGATCTCCACCACCTTCACGAGTCGGCTGCCGATGTCGAGCGCGACCACATGGTCGCTCTCCTTCTTGAAAGGCAGCTTCATTTCACCTCCTGGGGCGCGCGAAGGCGGGCATTGCGCCAACCACGCCGGACTCCGGGTGCGATCTCACGACAGCAAGCCATGTGCCATCCTTCCTCAGGAGGGCGCCGCCGATGGCGTGGTCAGGCGCTCCTGACCCTGCTTATGCAGGATTGCTTCCAGCCGCCGCACGTTCTCGAGCGCGGCTTCGCGCACGGACGGATGTTCCGCCGTGGCGGCCACTTCCAGCCACATCTCCCGCGCCACGCGGGGATCGCCGCCCAGCTCCGAGATGCGGGCGACGAAATGGCGCCAGGCCGGCGCCACCCCTGGGCAGCGCCCGGCCCGCTCGAAGGCGGACTTTGCGGCCTGGTAGTTTTCCAGCCACAGGTACTGCATGAATCCCTGCTCGTAGGGGTAGTACCAGGTGCCCGGGTTGGCGCGCTCCGCGTAGGCCAGCCAGCGAACGGCGCCGGCCGGATCGCCCATGTCCGTGGCGCGGATCACGGCGGCAAAAAGGGTCGCCCGGTGGAAGTTCGGATCCAGTCCCAGCAGCCGCTCGACGCGCAGGTTGAAGCCCGCGAGGTCGTGCTCTCCCATCCGGTAGCCGCCGAAGTACTGGAGCAGGTCGAACCAGTAGTAGTCCACGAGCACGGCCTCGCTGCCCATCATGACGGACTCGAGGGCACGATGCGGCGCCTGGCGCCGCACGGCGGGCCAGGGCTGACTGAGCTGGGCCACCACGATCAGCAGCGCGCTCAGCGCCAGGAAGACCGGCTCCTTCCGCATCAGCGGATCTCGCGGCGGCTGAAGATGGCGGCCGCCCCGCCCACCAAGGCCGTGAAGTAGAGGAGCGTGTAGCCGAGCGCGCCGAGGATCGCGTCGGGCGCGGGCGCCACGCCGGCGACGAGATCGTGACGCACCCGGTAGAGCTCCAGATGCGGCAGCACCCAGTGGGCGCCCAGGGCCACGCCCTTGATCACGGCGCTGTGCGACAGCTCCGCGAAGCGCAGCAGGTCCGCGGACAGGTGGCCCGCGGCGAACATGGCCAGCGCGAGAAAGAGCGTCATCACCAGTCCGGTGAAGGTGGAGAAGAGCAGCACCATCCCCGCCAGCAGGGACATCTCCATCACGATGTAGAGCAGTCCCACGGCGAGATGCCCCACGGGCGGCACGCCGGTGGCCCAGGCCACGAGCAGGTAGACGAGCGCGGCGCCGCCGACCATGAGCGCGAGCACGCCGAGGAGGCCCATCACGCGGCCGATGAGGTACTCCTGCCGCGAGACGGGGCGCGTCAGGATGCCCAGCCAGATCCCCCGCTCCTGTTCGCGGTGCAGGCTCCAGGCGCCGAGCACCAGCATCGCCAGCAGGCCCGAGGCGTGGATCCAGGCCAGGGCGACGTCGCTGAAGGTCTTGTCGCGCGCGCCCAGGGTGAGCGGCGCCATGAAGGCCAACACGGTGAGCAGCAGGGCGCCGAGGCCGAGCAGCGAGTAGAGCAGACGGTCCCGCAGCGCTTCCTTCAACGCGCTCCAGGCCAGCACGGCCGCGACTCTCATACGCGCTCCTTGACGGGTTCGTCCGTGGGTTCGCTGGCCGGTGCCTCCCCCTCCGCGGCGATGCTGGCGATGATCTCGTCCGCGGCCAGATCGCGCCGCTCGTGCAGCTCGAGGATGGGGATGCCCAGCGCCGTCCAGCGCTGCAGCAAGCTCTGCGCGCGCTCGAAGGGCAGGCCGCGGAAAGTCTCCGTGTCGCCCTCGTGCACGCTCTCCAGGTCCGGCGCGTCCAGCCGCGCCTCCTTGACCTTCTCGAAGGGGATGCGGATATCCACCGCCAGGGGGCGGCCCTCCGCGTGGAGCGGGATCTCGCGGCGGATGCGCCCGCCCGACAGCACGCCCAGCCGGTCGGCCAGCGCCTCCAGTTCGGAGAGGATGTGGCTCGAGACGATCATGCTCGTCCCGGCGCGCTTCTGGTCCAGCAGGATGTCGATCACGCGCTGCCGCTGCAGCGGGTCGAGGGCGGTGAGCGGTTCGTCGAGGATGAGCAGCTCCGGTCGCGCCAGCAGCGCGAGCGCCAGCGCCAGACGCTGCACGGTGCCGCGGGAGAGCTGCCGCACCTGCTTGCGGGCGACGTCGGCCAGGTCGAACTGCGCGGCGAGCCAGTCGAGGCGGCTGCCGGCCGTGACGATGCGCGAGCGCACCAGCGCCGCGTGGAAGCGCATCACCTCGCGCACCGTGAGATTCGGGGGAAAGGCCGGGCTTTCGGGGCAGTAGCCGAGGCGCAGGCGGACGTCGTTGTCGCTCGGGCCACCGCCCAGCAGGCGGATCGAGCCCGTGTCGGGCCGCGCCAGACCGGTGAGCAGCCGGAAGGTCGTGCTCTTGCCGGCGCCGTTGCGTCCCAGGAGTCCGTAGACCTCGCCCCGGGCCACGCTCAGGCTCAGGCCGGCGAGCACCGGTGCCCGGCCCCGCGCGCGGCGGCCGTAGCTCTTGTGGAGATCCTCGACCTGGAGGACCACCTCTCCGCTCGTGCTCATGCTCAGGGCTCCTCCCCTGACCGCAAAGCGGTCGAAATTGCCTGACGACGGCCGAAAAGCGCCCAGTAATGGCGCGTTCGGCCCCTTCACGAGGGGAGTCGCACGGGGCGTTCCAATCGCGCATCCACGGAGGGGAGAGAGGACCAGGGTTGGTGAGGATGTCGATCGCTAGATGCCGATGATTGACTGGAGAGCTCCAAAAAAGCACTGCGGTAGGTCGGCAAACTGGCAAGGTCAGCTGTAGTGGTGTGACTATGCGAGTGGTCAAGAGATGATCCCGGGCCGCAAGCACCCGGGATCAGAATCAAAGCGATCAGGTCAAGACTGCCCTCGGTGTTCAGCGCAGCAGGCATAAGCTCTTCGAATCGCGCCCCAAACCCCAATCCATCTGACAGAAGTACACTCCTGCCGGCGCGCGATCACCCTCATCCGATTTCCCATCCCACTCGACAGTATTGATCCCAGCTTCTGCTAACCCTTCATACAATGTCCGCACATGCCTACCCTGGACGTCCACGATGTCAATAGCAACTTGCCGATGTCGGTCCAACGCATAGCTGATCGCCGTCGACCGAAAAAACGGATTCGGCCAGGCCGCCACGACTGATAAGCCTGGCTCGACCGCATCAACAAGCGGGGAGTCGCCTGTCACGGTCCCCCCAAGCTTGGCTGTGAACATGCCGGGGGCACTGGTCATAACAGTGCAATTGCCCATACTCAACGGGACACTGTTGTAGTGCCCATGCACCAAGATGTAATCCCACTCATCCAACGACACATCCGCGGCCGTCGTGTTCCCTGTGTTGCTAGCGCCAAATGGATCAAGTACCCATACTGTCGATCCATCCACCCCATCCAGTTTCGCTAGCAGTCCCCTGCGCACACTGTCATTCAAGCCGAAATCGATGTCACCGATCTCAGCCAAACCTGTTACGTAGCCCGTGACCAGTACGCTTCCCGCTGCATCGATGGCGACGCCACCAATTGCATCGCTCCCGCTGCCACCGAGTGCAAGCACCCACTCCACCGCCCCCTGATCATCGAACATGATAAGGGCGTCATCCACGCCGCCTGGATCCGCGATTGCATAGTCAGCGCCCCCCACAGTCAGCGTGCCGTGGAAGCCACACGCAACAAGCACCCCCCCTGCCGAAGACGTCGCGATATCGTAGCTAGGGTCGACCAGAGTGCTGCCGAACGCGCTGCCCCACTCGGCTGAAAAGCCACTCTGCAAGTCACCCGAAAACGACGCCGCAAAAACATCTACCGATCCCACAGGTGGTGTCAGGAGGATCCCCGAGCCTAGGTTTAGATTCCCATCGAATGTCCCGGTTATCGCGAATCCAGTGGAACTTGACAGGGCGATCGACCGAGGTGTGTCGGTCCCCGATGAAGTGAAGGCTGCATCCCAAAGAAGTGTGCCGTCAGCGGACGAGAAGACAGCGATGAACATGTCTCGGCTGGTAGCAGAGTGCTCACCGCTTCCGAAGTCGATATCTCCTTGAAAGTACCCCAGCACAAAGACGTTTCCCGAATCGTCAACCGCAAGGGAGGTCACTGCCACCTCCGCGCTGTTCCCGAAAGATAACCCCCAGATGCAGTCTCCGCTACTTGCCACCCTGGCGATGAAGATGTTAGCCTGCGTTCCGATGGCATATAAATCACAATCGTCTGCTCCCCCACCGCAATCGCCAATGTGGATGGCACCATTAAACTGACCGGCCACATACACGCTCCCGCCCGGCCCCGTTGCCAGGGCCGTTGGGTACTGCGCTTCAGATTCGTCCCCTGTGCACTCCCCATACGTCCAAACATCTTCGAAATCCCCATTGCTAGAGTACTTTACCAAGTACATGTCCAACCCAAGGGGCGTTTCAGGGGATTCTGGAAATGCCGGATCGAACGGGGTGGGGGTCGAAAAGCTACCAGTCACATACACATATGGGCCCACCCCTGTTGCGACGGCAACGGGCGTCACCCCTCCAGAGGGCACCTGAGTCACCCAATGGCACGATGCGTCGTCACGGTCTGCCGCTACTGAGTTCGACATCCACGCCACCTGCACCAGCAAGAGAGCGCTGAATACCACGATCAAGCCTGATGACCGCATGTTTGAACCTCCTTCACCCACGAGTCAGACCTCGCTACTGGCACGAGCACTGATTGTAGTATTGCGCAAAGATTCCGAAGTCGGCCGTTGTGACCGCACCACTCTCGTTGTAGTCGCAACATAGGTTGCACTCAGTGCAGTTTAGCTCACCCGCCAGAATCCCCATATCCCCAATGGTGACTTGCCCGTCTCCATTCAGGTCGGGAGAGTCGACACCTATCTCAACGGACTCAATCGACTGGACGCCGAGCACGACGGCATGCATTTCAAGCAGATCACAAGGCGGCGGCTCCGATGACGCCAAAACCGAACCGAAGAGGCTTCCCGTGAACGACGTCTCGCCAAGGCTATTCGTCTGGCCGTCTGGGTGATTGTATTCCTCGGCGGGCCCACACAGCCATATACTCGGATGCCACAACCATATGTCCGTGGGAGGGATGCTTTCTACTGGGTCCCCCACGGTGTCCAACACCGTCAAATAGATTGCCAGGGACTGACCGCCCGGACCTGCTGTATCTAGCTCCTCGCCACCGCAGGGCGCTATTGTTACGCGTCCAGTCCCGGCCGATGAGATGTAGATATGTGCTCCATCCGGTATCCCCGCCCACGCGTCTACTGCCAGGAGCATAACGAACACCGCAACAGGAAACCGCATTCTCTACCCCCTCCGTGTCGTTGCCGCCTTGTCGCACATGACCCATGCTGGGCACAATTTGCACAAAGAACTAAGCATCTCCGGATTGATAGATCAAGTATAAAGTAGCTGCCGGCCTGCTGCTGGTCGGGGAGGAGCTGCGGGAGCCGTGGTGGCCCAGGCTGATTGCACCCGAGTGGGTTGGCAGGCCGACAGGTTGCCGAGGCGCGGTACTTTTCGCTTCAGTGCGGACCAGCGGGTTCGAGCTTTGGCCTGCCCGCCTGCTGGGCACCTGTTGTGCTTGACTTGTGGGACTGGAAGCTCCCAGGCCCGTAGGGTGCTCATAGCCTCAACATGTACCGACTCTGCAGGAATTTATCCGTTTGACAGGCCGAGGAGTAGCCCTCCGCCGTTGCCGTAGCAGTCGAGGCGGTAGTGCTGCGGATCGCCCATGGCCGTGGGGTCCTGGTAGTCCACCATGCCCTCGGCGGGACCGGCGCCCACGCTGAGACCGTCGGCGCCGCTGAAGGGGTTCTTGAAGATCGCCCCTCCCGGCAGCTGCGCCTGGATGTCCGCCAGGGCCGTGGCGGCGGGCGGATAGGTGCCGAAGTTCGCGGCGGCGTAGGCCTCCACCGCGAGCTGCCCCGCGTGCCCGTTGGCCTTGACCGAGGCCTCCATGGCGCGGTTGCGCATGGTGGTGAAGTTCATCGTGCCCATGATCGCGAGGATGCCGATCACCACGATGACCACCATGAGCTCGATCAAGGTGAAGCCCCGTCTATCCAGCATGAGCGCGACCTCCCGCACGACATGCCCAGAGCCAAGGGCAGGACAGGTAAAAGCGGCGGGGGCCGAGAGCCCCCGCCGCCAGGGAATCCGAACTAGCCGTTGGTCAGGGTCAGCACGAGCGCCGCGGCCTTGCCGTAGCAGTCGAGCTGGTACTGGTTGGCCACACCGGTCGTCGTGGGATCGGAGTAGTCCACCATGCCCTCCGCGGCGCCTGCACCCGCCGTGAAGCCGTCCGCGGCCCCCGTGATGGGGTTCGAGAACGCAGTGCCACCGGGCAGCGCGTTCTGAATCGCCGCCTCAGCGCCCGCACCGTCGGGATAGACGCCGTTGCCCTGGACGGCCAGGTCCTCCACCGCCAGCTGCGCCGTGTGGCCGTTCGACTTCACGGCCGCCTCACGGGCGCGGTCCTGCATGGCGACGAAGTTCGGGATCGCGATCGCGGCAAGGATGCCGATGATCACGACCACGATCATCAACTCGATCAGGGTGAAACCCTTGTTGGAAAACATCTAGCTTACCTCCTGTTGGTCCGCCGAATCGGGCTCGGTTGGCTCCTACGCGTCGGTCCGGGCCCCCTCATCGCAAGGGTAGTGCCAAGCCGCCCTTGCACATTGTGGCGCGCGAAGCCCTTGAACGGCAGGAGCTTGCGCTTCGCGTTGCAAGCTGCACGAAAGTGCCCTGCCTGAGCACCCGTGCAGTTTGGGCCCCACGGGGACCCGACGAATCAGTCCACCTGCGCCATTTCGCGCTGCGGCTCGAGGCCGTAGCGCTGGATCTTGCGGTAGAGGGTGGACGCATTGATGCCGAGGATGGCGCTGGCCTTCTTCTTCTGCCATCCGGTGGATTCGAGCACCTGCAGCAGGTACTCCTTCTCCAGTTCCTCGAGCGTCGCCCGGGGCTTGCCTTCGAAGAAGGCCTTCGGGCTCCGGTCGGGGCTCTCCAGCAGCTTCTCGGGCAGCGACTCGCGGTCCAGGCTGTCGCGCTCCTCGAGCAGGACCATGCGCTCCAGCACGTTCTCCAGCTCGCGGACGTTGCCGGGCCAGTCGTACTCGCAGAGCAGCTCCATGGCGTCGCGGGTGATGCCCTTCATGGGCAGGCCGCGCTTCTCCGCCAGGCGCTGGATGAAGTGCCGCACCAGCAGGGGGACGTCCTCGCGGCGTTCCCTCAGCGGCGGCACCGTGAGCGGGATCACGTTGAGTCTATAGTAGAGGTCCGCGCGGAAGGTGCCGCGCTCCACCTCCTCCTCCAGGTCGCGGTTGGTGGCGGCGAGCACGCGCACGTCCACCTTCACCGGCTGCGTGCCGCCCACCGGCAGGAACTCGCGCTCCTGCAGCGCGCGCAGCAGCTTGACCTGGAGGGCCGGCGTGATCTCGCCGACCTCGTCGAGGAAGATCGTGCCCGACTCGGCCACCTTGAAGAGGCCCTCCTTGTCGCGGATGGCCCCAGTGAAGCTGCCCTTCACGTGGCCGAAGAGCTCGCTCTCCAGCAGGTTCTCGGGCAGCGCGCCGCAGTTGACGCCCACGAAGGGCTTGTCCGCGCGGCCGCTCATGAAGTGGATGGCCCGCGCGATCAGCTCCTTACCGGTGCCGCTCTCGCCACCGATGAGGATGGTGCTGTCCGTCGCCGCGATCTTGCGCACCACGGCGAAGATCCGCTGCATGGCCTCGCTGCTGCCGATGATGCTCTCCAGCGACGAGTCGTCCTGCAGCTGGCGGCGCAGCTGGGTGTTCTCGCTGCGTACCTCGCGCATGGCCAGCGCGTTGCGCACCACCATCTTGATCTCGTCGTTGCGGGCCTGCTTGATCAGGTAGTGGAAGGCGCCCTTGTTCACGGCCTCGATGGCGGTCTCCTGGCTCGCGTAGGCCGTGAGGAGGATCACCGGGATCGACGCGTCGATGGCCTTGATGCCCGCCAGGAGCTGGATGCCGTCCATCTCCGGCATGCGGATGTCGCTGATCACGAGATCGGCCCGCCACTGCTGCAGCTCGCGCAGGGCCTGCTTGCCGCTGCTGACCGCGCGGATCTCGTATCCTTCCTTGGCGAGCATGATCGACAGGAAGCGGATCATGCTCTCTTCGTCGTCGACCAGTAGGATCCTGGGCTGAGCCATGGGCTCGGGCTCCCTCCGCTAAGACTGCTGTACTGCTGTTTCGGTCGTTTCCGGGGCGTGCGCCCCGGTCGCGTCGCCCGCGCCCCGCCAGAGCAGGGGCAGGCGGACGCGGAACACGGCGCCCGGCCCTTCACTTTCCACCAGCTCGAGCTGGCCGCCGTGCAGCCGCACGAGGCGGTGCGCGATGGCGAGCCCCAGGCCCGTGCCGCCGGGCTTGGTGGTGAAGAAGGGCTCGAAGACGTGCTCCTTGTCGGCGGCCGCGATGCCGGGCCCGTCGTCGGCCACGTCAATTGTCAGACAGTGTCCGGTGGCCCCCTTCTCGCAGTCCGACGCCGGCGCCTGGGCCAGCGTGACCTTGAGCGCGCCCCGCCAGTTCACCGCCTGCGCGGCGTTGAGCAGCAGGTTGAGAAGCACCTGCTTCAGCATGCCGGGGTCGGCCTCCACCTGAGCCGGCGCGTCCTCGGCGCCGAGGGTGAGGCGCAGCTGCTCGCCCGCCTCGCTCCGCTGGCGCAGCAGCCGCAGCACCTCGCGCAGCAGGACGCTCGGATCGAGCACCTCGGGGCTCGGCTGGCGCTCGCGCGTGAAGTCGAGGAACTCCCCGATCAGCGCGTTGAGCCGGTCGCTCTCCTTGATGATCAGGTCGAGCAGCACCCGGTGCTCGCCGGACAGCTCCAGCTCCCCCGCGAGCAGCTCCACGCTGCCGGCGATGGAGGCCAGCGGATTGCGGATCTCGTGGGCGATGGACGCCGCCAGCGCGCCCACGGCGGCCAGGCGCTCCTGCTGCTGCATGCGCGCCCGGAGCTTTCTCGCCTCGGTCAGGTCCTGGAACACGGCCACCGCGCCGGAACCGCCACCCAGCCGGCTCGTCGAGATGCCGAGCGGGATGATCTTGCCGTCGGTGCGGGTCACGTCCAGGCTGCCTCGGTTCACCGTCTTCCCTTCGAGCGCGTCGCGCAGCAGGGCGGCCAGGCCGCGCTGCCCCGCGATGGGCCAGCGATCCACGTGCTGTCCGATCATTCCCCCCCGGCCCATGCCGAGGATCCGGGTCGCGACCTCGTTCCAGCGGCAGACGGAACCGGTCTCGTCCAAGCCCACCAACCCGCTGGGAATGGCCGCAATGATGTCTTCGGCCGTGCGCGTGCCCGCCTGAAGTATCGATTCCGACATCATTCGCCGTCGTCGTTCCGCGCGAAGCCCCGCGACGGTCCAGGCGCCCGCGCCCGCCGCCACGGCCCCGAGCCCCAGCAGCAGCGAGGGCGGAGCCCCCAGCGCGGCCGCCAGGGCGGCCACGGCGCCGGCGCCCCCGCTGATCATGGCGGTCCAGGCGGGGTCCAGCGTTGCGCCGGCTGGCTCGACCTTCTGCATCCTCCCCTAACCTCCGGACACGACGCTGATGAGCTTGAACATCGGCAGGTACATGGCGATCAGCATGCCGCCGACGATGAGACCCATGACGACGATCATCACCGGCTCGATCACCGCGGTGAGCGAGTCCACCGCCGCGTCGACCTCGTCGTCGTAGAAGTCGGCGAGCTTGCCGAGCATCTCGTCCAGGCGGCCGGTCTCTTCGCCCACGCTGACCATCTGCGTCACCATTGGCGGGAAGACGCCCACCTGGCGCATCGGCTCGGCCAGCGTGGAGCCGCCGGTCACCGAGGTGCGGATCACGCCGACGGCGTCCGAGACGATGGTGTTGCCCGCGGCGCGGGCGGTGACGTTGAGGCCGTCGAGCAGCGGCACGCCGCTGGCGAGCAGGGTGCCGAGCGTGCGCGAGAAGCGGCTCACGGAGCCCTTGCGCACGACCTGGCCGATCACCGGGATGCGCAGCATGATGGCGTCCACCTTGCGTGCGCCCTTGTAGGTGGCGCGGTAGCGCTTGAGGAAGATCAGGCCGCCCACGATCAGGATCACCAGGACCCAGCCGTAGTGCTTCAGGCCGTCGCTCGCCATCATGACGATCTTCGTGGGCAGCGGCAGCTCGCCGCCGAAGTCCGCGAACATCGCCGCGAAGCGAGGGATCAGGAAGAGCAGCATGAAGGCCGTGGCGCCCATGCTCACCGAGAAGACCACCAGCGGGTAGGTCATGGCGCCCTTGATCTTGCGGATCAGGGCTTCCATCTTCTCCAGGTGCGTCGCCAGGCGCTCGAGGATGGTGTCCAGGATACCGCCCGTCTCGCCCGCCTCCACCATGCTCGTGAAGAGCTCGTTGAAGACGACCGGGTGGTCCCGCAGCGCCTCGTTCAGCGTCGAACCGCCCTCGATCCTCTGCGTCACCTGGCTGATCACCGAGCGCAGCTCCGGGTGATCCATCTGCTGCGCCAGCACCTCGAGGCACTGGATGAGCGGCAGACCGGCGCTGATCATCGTGGCGAACTGGCGCGTGAAGAGACCGAGGTCCTTGACCTTGATCTTCTTCGGGCGCGAGAACATGCCCTTCTTGGCGGCCTGCTCCTGCACCAGGGTGATGCGGATCTTCTGCTTGCGCAGGTTCTTGAGGACGTCCGCCTTGCTGTCGGCCTCCAGCACGCCGGAGACCCGCTTGCCGCTCAGCGAAATGCCCTGCCAGACGAAGCTAGCCATGCGCTATCCCTTCGGCTAGGAGTCCATGTTCACCAGTTCGCCGATCATGTGCTGGAGCTCCATCGGGTCGCGGCTGCGGCCCATGGCGTCCTCGAGACTGATCTGGCGGTTCACATAGAGCTCGTAGAGACTCTGATTCATGGTCCGCATCCCGTACTTCTGCCCCGCCTGCATCATGCCGTAGACCTGGTGCACCTTCCCTTCGCGGATGGCGCTCTTGATCGCCGGCGTGCAGACGAGCACCTCCGACGACAGGCAGCGCCCGCCGCCCCGCGCCACGGGGATCAGCTCCTGCGTGGCCACGCCCTGCAGCACGAAGGCGAGCTGCGCGGTGACCTGGGCCTGCTGCGAGCTGGGGAAGATGTCGATGAGGCGGTGGATGCTCTCGTAGGCGCTGTTGGTGTGCAGCGTGGCCAGGCAGAGGTGGCCGGTCTCGGCGATGGTCAACGCGGCCTGGACGGTCTCCAGGTCGCGCATCTCGCCGATCAGGATCACGTCCGGGTCCTGCCGCAGCACGTACTTCAGCGCCACCGCGAAGCTCTCGGTGTCGGCCCGCACCTCGCGCTGGTTGACGATGCAGCGCTTGTGCTGGTGCAGGTACTCGATCGGGTCCTCGATCGTGATGATGTGGCCGTTGCGGTTCTCGTTGATCCAGTTCACCATGCTGGCCAGCGTGGTGCTCTTGCCGCTGCCCGTCGGGCCCGTCACCAGCACGAGCCCCTGGGTGCGCTTGGCGAACTCGCCCACCGCGTTGGGCAGTCCCAGCTGCGAGAAGGACTTGATCTCGAAGGGGATCTGTCGGATCGCCATGCTCACGACGCCGCGCTGCAGGAACACGTTGGCGCGGAAGCGCGAGAGGTTGGGGATACCGAAGGAGAAGTCGAGCTCGCGCGTCTTCTCGAAGCGCGAGCGCTGGTCCTCGTTCATGATGCTGTAGGCCAGCTTGCGCGCGAGTTCGGGCAGGATGCGGTCCTCGCCGAAGCGCGTGATCTCGCCGTCGATGCGGAACATCGGAGGGAGTCCCGCGGAGAGGTGAAGGTCGCTGGCGCCCTTCTCGATCATCTGACCCAGCAGTTCGCGCAGGTTCATGTTGATCTCAGTCAATGTTGGTCTCCCTCAGAACTTCCTCCAGCGTCGTCATTCCCTGGGCCATCTTCCACAGGGCGTCCTGACGCAGCGTGATCATTCCATCGGCGATGGCCCGCTCGCGGAGCTCCGCCGTCGACGCCCGGTCGAGGATCATCTCCTTGAGCCGGGGCGTCATCACCATCACCTCGTAGAGTCCGACACGGCCCGAATAGCCCGTGCCGTTGCAGTTGGGGCAGCCGGTCCCCTTCTGGGGCTGGGCCGTCTGCGCGTTCTCCGGAGTCATCCCCGCCTCCACCAGCACCTCGGGCTGAATCTCGACCGGCGCCTTGCACTTGGAGCAGATGCGCCGAACGAGTCTCTGGGCCAGGATCAGCCGCACAGAGCTCGACACCAGGAAGGGCTCGATGCCCATGTCGATGAGTCGCCCGATGGAACTGGGCGCGTCGTTGGTGTGCAGAGTGGAGAGCACCAGGTGACCGGTGAGGGCCGCCTTGGTGGCGATGCTGGCGGTCTCCAGGTCGCGGATCTCGCCGACCATGACGATGTTCGGGTCCTGGCGCAGGATGCTCTTCAGCGCGCTGGCGAAGGAGAGCCCCACGTCGTCGTTGATCTGGACCTGGTTGATGCCCTCGAGGTTGTACTCCACCGGGTCCTCGGTGGTGATGATGTTCACGTCCACCGTGTTGATCTTGGTGAGCGCGGAGTACAGCGTCGTGGTCTTGCCGCTACCGGTCGGGCCGGTGACCAGCACCATGCCGTAGGGGCTCTTGATCGCCTCGAGGAAGTGCTGGAGCGGGCCCGTCTGGAAGCCGAGCTTGTTCAGGTCGACCTGGAGGTTGCTCTTGTCCAGGATTCGCATCACGATCTTCTCGTCGAAGAGCGTGGGGAGCGTGCTCACGCGCATGTCGATGTTCTTGCTGCCGATGCGCAGCTTGATGCGGCCGTCCTGCGGCACGCGGCGCTCGGCGATGTCCAGCTCGGCCATGATCTTCATGCGGCTGATGATCGCGCTCTTGAGGCGGTTGGGCGGGCTCATCATGTCGTGCAGGATGCCGTCGATGCGGTAGCGCACGCGCATGTTCTTCTCGTAGGGCTCCACATGGATGTCGCTGGCGCCCCGCTGCACAGCGTCGGCCAGCAGGCTGTTCACCAGCTTGACCACCGGCGCGGCCTGGCTCTCGGCCTCCATCTCGCGCGTGGCCAGCAGCTCGTCGTCGTCGTCGATGACGTCGATGTCGCCGTCCATCTCGTCCATGACGGACTTGAGCGTCTGCGCGCGGTCGTAGTAGCGGTCGATCGCGTCCTTGATCGCGGACTCGGGCGCCACCAGGGGACGGACCTCCAGACCCGTGTAGAACTTGAGGTCGTCGATGGCGAAGAGGTTGTCCGGATTGGCCATCGCCACTTCGAGCACGCGGCCCTGGCGGCCCACGGGCACCAGCTGGAAGCGTGTGGCGATGTCTTCGGGGACGAGCTTGATGATCTCGTTGTCGATCTCCATGGAGCCGAGATCGACGGCCGCCACGCGGAAGACGGACGACAGGAAGTCCCGGAACGAGGCTTCCTCGATGTACCCGCTCTCGATGATGTGGCGACTCAGCGCTCCGCCCTGACGCTGGTGCGCCTCGACAATATTGCCGAGCTGCTCCGGCGTCAGCAGTTTGCTGGCGAGGAGCGCCTCGCTGAGTTTCTCGTTGGTCACGGGTCCTCCGGGGGCCGGGCATCCATGCCGGGTGCCACCGTTCCCCGAGAGGCAACGCATATGCCAGCGCGCACTCTGCAAACCCTGTCCGCAGAAGCGCCCGGCGCGGCGCAAGCTTCCCCGTGAGGGCGCGCCGACGACGCGAACCGCCGCCCTAGGCGGCCGAACGTGCCCTTTTGCGCGGTCTAGTGATCAAGTTGCCAGTCGATGCCGAGGCGCAGCGTCGACGGCTGGACGGGAAAGCCCGGCAGTTCCTCCCCCGCCCAGTCCAGCGCATTGCTCAAACGTAACCAGAAGCGAGCGTCCAGCACGCGGAGCTCCGCGCCCAGCGAGGCCCTGACGATGTTCCCGTGATCGCTGCGGCCGCCGCGGAACTCGAGTCCGCCGTCCAGCGTGAGGCGGGCATCGGCGGCGAAGAAGGCGCGGCCCAGGCTCAGCGTTCCCCGCGCGGCCAGCGGATAGAAGGCGCGCTCCGCGGTGGAGGCCTCGTCGAAGCCACCTTCGGCGCTCAGGTCGACCGCCGCGGCCATCACGCCCCCGAGGCCTTTCACGCGCGTCCCGAGCGTCGCGCCCAGCGCCTGACGCGCCTCGCCAGGCGCCGCGCGCCAGGCGCCGCCCGCGTCGGTCTCCACGAGGACCCAGTCCAGCCCGCCTTCCTCGTGCGCGACGAGCAGGCGCGCCCAGAACGACTCTCCCTGCCGGTCCAGCGCGGCCCCCGTCCGCAGCAGCGGGTCGCCGGCGGGCGCCTCGCCGGGAGCGCTGAGCGCGGCGGGCCAGCGCTGGAGGTCGGGGACCCGGTCTCGTCCCCAGGCGACGTCGCCCCGCCCACCGGCGGCGAAGCCCTCCACGGCCCAGCCGGCCGGAAGGGTCCAGCGCAGCGACGCCTCGCCCTGCACCCGTCCCCGGCGCTCGTAGGGCGCCGTGAAGCGGCCGCCGAGCGCGGCGCGAAGACGCTCGCCGAGCGCGGCCTCGCCCCGCGCCCCCAGCCAGAGCCAGGCGGGGCGCGGCAGCGGCGCACGCTCCCCGTCCACGGTGAAGCCCAGCTGATGACGCTCCGCGCCGCCCAGCAGTCGCAGGGCGTCCCCCGCCAGCGGACGGGACCAGCGCAGCGCGACGCCGGCGTCGGTGGCGCGGCCGTCCGCGCTGTGGCGGTCCAGCAGCGTGTGGCTCAGCGTCAGCGCGCCCAGCGGGCTCGACGGCAGCTGCAGCGCGAAACGGGTGCGCTCGCGGTACCAGGGGTCGAAGCGGGTGCCGCTGCGATCCAGATGCCAGGCGCTGCCCTCGAAGGACAGCTCCAGCGGCCCCGCGCCGCCCCCGTCCAGCAGCACCCGCGTGCTGAGCTGCCGCCGGCGCGTCAGGCTGATCTCCGGCGTGGCGCTCGTCTGCACGGGTTCGCCGTTCCACACGGCGCTGAAGGGATAGCCCTCGGCGAAGACCTCGTCCAGGCCCACCAGCACGGCGACGTCGCCCGGCGGCGTCGTGAAGGTCAGGTGACGTCCCCGCTGGCCGAAGCTGCCCCGCGAGAGCTGCAGCCGGGTCTGCACCCGCGGCGCCTCGGGACGCCGCGTGGTCACGCGGATCACGCCCGCCAGCGCCGCGTCCCCGTAGTCCGCGAGCTGGGGCCGCAGGTCCAGCTCCACCGCCTCGACGAGCGCGATGGGCAGCTCCTCGGCCAGCGGCTCGCCGGTCCAGGCGTCGCGCCAGGGCACGCCGTCCACCACCAGGAGCAGTTCGCCGGGGCGCGCCCCGGGCGCGAGCACGCGATACGGCAGGCCCTCGCCGCCCTGGCGCTCCACCGTGAGCATCGGCGCGGCGCGGAGGACGTCCTCCAGCGTGTCCGCGTGCAGCCGTCGCAGCGCCTCGCCGTCGACGCGCCAGGTCTGGGCGGGCGCGCCCGTCGCCAGGGCCAGGAGCGCCAGGGCCAGCAGCAGTCGACGCCCCCGCTCAGGCATGACGTCCCGCCGCGTCCAGCCGCGCCACCTGCCGCATGAGCGGTCCGTAGCTGCTGAGGAAGATCAGCGCGTTGACCCCGAGCGAACCCGCCGTCATGAGGAGGCCGAGGGCCGCCCAGCCCTGCCACGCGCCGCCGCCCAGCAGGGCGAAGCTCAGGGCCGGCAGGAGCGGCAGGGCCAGCGCGGCCGCCAGCGCGAAGGGGAGCAGCAGCGCGCGGCCGGCCCAGCCGTCTCGCGCCGCGGAAGGCAGGCCGCGCCAGAGCTGTCCGCAGAGCGCGCCGAGCGCCGCGATCCAGAGTCCGGCCACGAGCTGCGCGCCGAAGAGCAGCGGAAAGGCGAGGCTCGAGCCGTAGGGGTTCAGTCCATAGTAGAGGGCGATGGCGATGAGGGACGCCGCCGCGCCTCCCGTCGGGCCGAGCGCGCTACCGGCCACAAAGAGGCTGAAGGTCACGAGCTCCACGTTGGGGACGGGCGCGAGAAGGAAACCCAGAGCGGCCGCGAGGGCGGCGAAGAGGGCGATGCGAACGGTGCGGCGCACCCTGGCTCCTTGGCGAGGCGAGCAGATGTCAACGCGCGGGGACCTTAGCCCATGCCCCCGGGACGGTCAAGGCGACCCCGCCCGGCCGGCCGCAACGCGCGCAGCGCGGCCAGCGCCTCGCTCGCCACGCCCTCGGCGCCGAGATCCCTGGCGCCGCTGCCGGGCTGATGGAAGTCGCTGCCGCCGGTGGCCACGAGGCCGAGCTCGCGACAGCGCGCCCGCAGCTGCTCCCGGTCCAGCACGGAGTGCTTCGGGTGGTCCACCTCCAGGCCTTTCAGCCCCAGCGACACGAAGCGTTCCAGCAAGGGCTCGTAGTCCGTGAGCGCGGGGTGGGCCCAGACGGGCACGGCGCCGTACTCCGCGAGCAGCGCGAAGCCGCGCTCGGGGTCCATGAGGGTCTTGGGGACGTAGGCGGGGCCGTCGTCGCCGATGTAGCGCGCGAAGGCGTCCTCGAGGCTCGACACCTCGCCGCGGGCGAGCAGCGCCTTGGCCACGTGCGGGCGGCCGGGGTTGCCGTCGCCGGCCTGCTCGAGGACGTCCCCGTAGGTCACCGCGCAGCCCAGCGACTGGAGCAGGTCCACCATGCGCTCCGCGCGACGGTGCCGCATCGCGGTCAGCTCGAGCAGGATGCCGCGTAGCGTGTCGCTCGCGTGGTCGATCCAGTAGCCGAGGACGTGGACGTCGCGGCCGTCCACCTGCACGCTCAGCTCGATGCCGGGGATGAGCTCGAGGCCGTGCTCGTCCGCGGCGGCGAGCGCCTCGTCGACGCCGTCGACGCAGTCGTGATCGGTGAGCGCCAGGCCGTCGAGTCCCGCCCAGGCGGCCCGGGACACCAGCCGTGCCGGTGAGAGCACGCCGTCGGACGCGGTGCTGTGGCTGTGGAGATCGTAGCGCAGAGGGCCTCCCCACCCCTTCGCGTCCAGCGCAGCGCCGGACCTTCGGGGCCAAGGGGGCAGCGTACTAGGCGGTGGTCAGCTTGGCAAGCTTGGCCTGGACGTCCCGGAACTCGCTGTCGAGCTGGTAGACCTTGGTGAAGGCGTCCAGCGCGAGGTCCCAGGCCTTGAGCATCTCGTAGGCCTCGCCCAGCAGGTAGTAGAGCTCGACCATGGACTTGTGCGGATAGGTCTCGGCGTCCAGGCGCGTCTGCAGCAGCAGCACGATCTCCCGCGGCCGCTCCAGCTCGAGCAGACAGCGCGCCATCCACTCGCGGGTCTTCTGGCCGAGGACCTTGTGCTCCAGCGTGTGCTCGAACTCCTCCAGCGCCTCCTCGAAGAGGCCCATCTCCATGTAGGAAACGCCCAGCTGGTAGCGCTCCTCCGGCGCCATGGAGCCCATCTGCTCCTTCATGCGCCGCTTGAACTCGCCGAGCACCTCGTCGATGTCGTCGGTCTGCAGCGCCTCGCCCGCCGTGGTGGACAGGCCGAAGCTGAGATGGCCGTCCTCGCCCGGATGCCCGGTGCTGTCGAGGTCGAGGCTCCGCCGACGGCCCTCCCGTCCGGGCAGGGTCTCTCCGCGCCCCCGCGCCTCGTCCTCGGCCTTTCGCTTCCACTCGCCCTCGGCTTCCTTGAGGCTGTCCTCCACCGAGACGAGTTCCAGGCCGTCGAGGTCGAGTCCACCGGCGGCGTGCCCGTCGCCGGGGTCCGAGGCGAGGCCGTCGCTGACGTCCGCGAGTGGCAGGCGCTCGTCGGCGTCGCCCTGGGACGAGCCCCCGCTCGGCGCGCTCTGGGTATTGCTGAGCGCGTCGCCGCCCTGGCGGCTGTCCATCAGCTCGGCGAGGCCCCCCGCCTCGTCGGGCGCCGCGGGCGCTGCCGCCGGCCCGTCGTCGCCCTGCGTGCTGTGCAGCAGCTCGACGCTGTCGTCCAGATGGAACTGGGAGACCAGCGAGTCCGCCACCTGCCGCGTGGTGAGCAGCTCGTCGTCGTCGCCGTTGCTGGGCAGCACCTCGACCTCGGGCAGGCCGCTGCGCTCGAGCTGGGCGAGCATGGACTCGGCGAGCGCGGCGGTCTCGTCGTCCTCGGTGCCGTCGTCCAGGCCCACGGGCTCCGCGTCCGCCTCCAGCGCCGGGGGTGCGGGTTCCGGTGCGGGTTCGGGCGCGGGCGCGGTGTCGGCGGGCGTCGCCACGGTGAAGGCCTCGAAGCCGTCGTCGGGCTCCGGAGCGCTCTCCGCGGTTTCGTCCTCGTGCTTCTCTCCACCGTTGCCGCCCGCCGCGGCCGAGGGCGTCGGCGCCAGCGGCAGCGGCTCGCCGGGGCTCGTGATGGTGAGCTTCTCCATCTCCTCGGCGGTGGGGATGCTCGGCCGCGCCCGCTTCTCGAGCACCGGGCCGGCGGGGGCTGCCGGCGCGGCGCTGTCCGGCGCGGGCTCGGGCCCGCCCGCGGGCGCCATGTTGCGGGCCTCGCCGCGCAGCGCCTCCGCGCGATCGCGATGGCCCTCGCGCTCCTCGAGGTCCGCCATCCGCAGCGTCGCCTTCCGCGCGAGTTCCTTTTCGCCCATCCGGGTGTAGGTGCTCGCGACGTAGCTCAGCAGTTCGCGGCTGCCCGCCTGAAGGGTCTCGGCCTGTTCCAGCAGCGTCAGGACGGACTTGCGGTCCATGGGGTCGTCTTCGGCGTAGAGCTTGAGCCCTTCGAGCATGTGCTCGGCGCCGTCGGCGAGAAAACCCTGCCGGGTCTTGAGCTCGCCAAGCACCCAGATGGCCTCGCGCTGCTCGGGCTCGAGGCGCAGGACCTTCTTGCACAGCGCCGCCCCGTTCGAGTACATCCCCAGCTCGCGGTAGGCGTGGATGCCCCGCATGAAGCTGGTGATGGCCTCGGCCTGGCGTCCCGACTTGAGGAGGATGTCGCCCATCTGGTTGTGATAGGCGGGCTGCGACTCCTCGACGCTGACCAGCTTCTCGAGCACGGCCAGCGCGTCGTCCCAGGAGGATTCCTGGAGAGCCAAGCTCAGGTTGCGCTTCAACTCCTGGATGCGGCTCAAGGGCTCTCCTTTCCCGAGCACAGGAACCCCTGCCCTGGAATCAGGGTCTCCGCCGAGTCAGCAAGGGCTATTCCATCGCGGGCGACGCGCCTCAAAGCGGCAAGCTGATGCACTGCAAGGGATTGCGGGCAGGCCTCGGCACCCCCGCCGCCCCCTGGGAAAGGGACGGGGCGCAAGAAAGTGCCCGGTGGATTGCAAAATGGGCAGGCCGTTCGACAGGACTTACGTTCTTGCGAGGGGCCGGTCGCGGCAGGCGTCCTCCGCGAAGTCCACGACCTCGCCGCGGGCGTAGACGCGCTGCGCCGACGCGAAGCCGATGTGATACGGAAGCTCGCGGAGGTCGGCGGCATCGTGAAGGACGAAGTCCGCCCGCTTGCCGGGCTCGAGGCTGCCCGCGCGCTCGCCCTCGCCGCAGGCCCAGGCCGCGTTGAGCGTGGCCGCGCAGAGGGCCTCCGCCGGCGTCAGCCGCAGCGCGCTCGCGGCCAGCGAGACGATCAGCCCCATGGATTCGCAGCAGCTCGAGCCGGGATTGAAATCCGTGGCGAGGGCCAGGGCCACGCCGGCGTCCACGAGCTGGCGCGCGGGCGCGAACTGCGTGCTGGCGAGGCCGAGGCTGGTGGCCGGCAGCATCACGGCCAGCGTGTTCGACGCCGCCAGCGCGGCGATGTCCGCCTCGGCCATCACGATCAGGTGGTCCGCGCTCAGCGCCGACAGCCGCGCCGCGAGGGCGGCGCCGCCGTAGCCGGCGGCGATCTCGTCCGCATGGATCTTGAGGCCGAGGCCCAGGGCGGCCGCCGCCGCCAGGATCCGCTCGCTCTCGGCGAGGGTGAAGACGCTGGGCTCGCAGAAGACGTCCGCGAAGCGCGCGACGCCCTGGGCCGCCACGGCCGGGAGCCAGTCCTCGCAGATCGCGCGCACGTAGGCGTCGCGGTCGGCGCGCCCCTCCGGCGGAATCTCGTGCGCGCCGAGAAAGGTGGGGACCAGGGTGCCCGGAAGTTCCGCGTCGAGGGCGGCGATGAGGCGAAGCGCCCTCAACTCCTGCTCGAGGTCGAGGCCGTAACCGCTTTTCACCTCTATAGTAGTGCTTCCCGAGCGCAGCATGCGGCGCAGGCGGGGCCGGCTGAGCGCCAGCAGGTCCTCGTCGCTGCGGCCGCGGAAGTCGGCCACGCTGGCGTGGATGCCCCCGCCCGCGGCGGCGATGTCCACGTAGGCCGCTCCGCGCACGCGCAGGTCGAACTCGTCGGCCCGGTAGCGCCCGAAGAGGGCGTGCGTGTGGGGATCGACGAAGCCCGGGGTCACCAGGGCGCCGCCCGCGTCCAGCTCCCGGGTGTCGGGACCGGTCGTCACCGCGGCAAGCACTGCCGCCTCGGGCCCCGCCGCCAGAATCCGGTCCCCCGCCACCGCGAGGGCGGCGCCGGCCACGAGGCCGGGGTCGTCCATGGCCCGGCCGCGCCGCGGGCCCGCGGGACCGGCCAGCGTGGCGAGCTGGCCGATGCCCCGGACGATCAGCGTGGCCTTCACAGCGGCCGCGCGGGCTGGACGAGGGGTGTGCGCACGCCGCGCTCTGCGGCCACCTCCAGCGCGCGCGGATAGCCCGCGTCCGCGTGGCGCATCACGCCCGTGCCCGGGTCCCCCGTGAGCACGCGGCTGAGGCGCGCCTCGGCCTCGGGCGTGCCGTCGGCCACGATCACCATGCCCGCGTGGATCGAGTTGCCGATGCCCACCCCGCCCCCGTGGTGGATGGACACCCAGGTGGCGCCGTTCACCGCGTTGAGCAGGGCGTTGAGCAGCGGCCAGTCGGCGACGGCGTCCGAGCCGTCCTGCATCGCCTCGGTCTCGCGGTACGGACTGGCCACCGAACCGCTGTCGAGATGATCGCGCCCGATCACGATCGGCGCGCTCACCTTGCCCTCGGCCACCAGCCGGTTGAAGGCGAGACCCGCCCGCTCGCGCTCCCCGTAGCCGAGCCAGCAGATGCGGCTGGGCAGTCCCTGGAAGTGCACCTTCTCGGACGCCATGCGGATCCAGCGCGCGAGCGCCTCGTCCTCCGGGAACAGCTCCAGGATCGCGGCGTCGGTGGCGGCGATGTCCGCCGGGTCGCCGGACAGCGCCGCCCAGCGGAAGGGCCCCTTGCCTTCGCAGAAGAGCGGACGCACGAAGGCCGGCACGAAGCCGGGGAAGTCGAAGGCGCGCGGTTCGCCGCCCTTCACCGCGCCGCCGCGCAGGTTGTTGCCGTAGTCGAAGGTGACGGCCCCGCGCGACTGCAGCGCCAGCATGGCCCGCACCTGCGCCGCCATGCTGGCGTGCGCGCGGCGGACGTGCTCGTCCGGGTCCTTCGCGCGCAGGTCGGCCGCCGCCGCGAGGCTCAGGCCCGCGGGGACGTAGCCGTTCAGCGGATCGTGGGCGCTGGTCTGATCGGTGACGAGCTCCGGCGTCACGCCGCGCTCCACCAGCGCGGGAAAGACCTCGGCCACGTTGCCGAGCAGGCCCACGCTCAGCGCCTCGCCCCTGGCCTTGGCCGCCGCGCAGCGCGCGAGGGCGTCGTCCAGGTCCTTCGACTTCACGTCGAGGTAGCGGTGCTCGAGGCGGCGGTCGATGCGCTGCTCGTCCACTTCCACCACCAGCGCCACGCCCTCGTTCATGGTGACGGCCAGCGGCTGCGCGCCGCCCATGCCGCCGAGGCCGCCGGTGAGGGTGAGCGTGCCGCGCAGGGTGCCGCCGAAGTGCTGCCGCGCGGCCTCGGCGAGCGTCTCGTAGGTGCCCTGCAGGATGCCCTGGGTGCCGATGTAGATCCACGAGCCGGCGGTCATCTGCCCGTACATCATGAGGCCCTTCTTCTCCAGGGCCCAGAACTGCTCCCAGCTCGCCCAGGCCGGCACGAGCTGGCTGTTGACGATCAGCACGCGCGGCGCGTCCGGGTGCGTGCGGAAGACGGCCACCGGCTTGCCCGACTGCACGAGCAGGGACTCGTCTGCCTCGAGGTCGGTGAGGGCCTGCACGATGGCCGCGAAGCAGTCCCAGTTGCGCGCGGCCTTGCCCGTGCCGCCGTAGACCACCAGGTCCTCGGGCCGCTCGGCCACCTCGGGATCCAGGTTGTTCATCAGCATGCGCAGGGCGGCCTCCTGCAGCCAGCCCTTGCAGTGCAGTGCGCTGCCCCGAGGCGCGCGGACCTGGCCCGGGCTCAACTCCAGCATCGTGTCCCCCTCGTGTCCTGCGGGTCGGTGTCGCGTGTCCCGCGCGCGGCGGCTTCAGGCGCCGGGCCGCGTCGGGCGCGGCCGCGAGACGTACCAGGCGTGGAGTTCATCCTCCAGCGTCGACGGATCGAAACATAGTCGAGTCTCCGCGGGAAGTGAACGCAAAAAGCGCTGGCCGTAGCCCTTGTGGACGAGCCGGCTGTCGAGGAAGATCGCCAGCCCCTCGTCGCTCGCCCCGCGGATCAGCCGCCCGAAGCCCTGCTTGAAGCGCAGCACCGCCTCGGGGACCATGAAGTCCATGAACGGGTCTTCGCCCGCCTCGGCCAGCCGCTCGCAGCGCGCCTCCACCAGCGGCTCGGACGGCACCGCGAAGGGCAGGCGCGTGATGACGAGGATCTTCAGCGCGTCGCCGGGAAAGTCCACGCCCTCCCAGAAGCTGCTCGTGCCGAGCAGCACGGCGCCGCGCCGCGTGCGGAAGCGCTGGGCGAGGGCGTCGCGGCTCTGTCCGCTCTCCTGCACCAGCAGCCGCTCCGGCGACAGGCCGCGCTCGAGCAGTCCGCGCCGGCAGCGCTCGAGCGCGCCGTAGCTGGTGAAGAGCACGAGCGTGTTGAGCGGCTGCGCCGTGGCGAGATGCGCCAGCAGCTCCACGACGGCCTCAACGTGGCCCGGTCGCCCCGGCTCCGGCAGGTAGGTGGGCAGCAGCAGCGTGGCCTGCGCCGCCAGGTCGAAGGGACTCGAGAGCGCGAGCTCGAACGCCGTGCGCCCGCTGTACTCGAGGCCCACCTTGCGCCGGAAGTAGTCGAAGTTGCCCTGCACCGTGAGCGTCGCGCTGGTCATGAGCAGCGCATCGAGCTTCTCGCGGAAGAAGGCGCCCAGTTCGAGCGACACCTCCACCGGGCTCGCCACGAGTTCGCGGACGCCGCCGCGCGCGTCGCCTTCCAGGTAGAAGACGAAGTCCTCGCCCTCGGCGGCGAGCAGGAAGCCCAGCCGCTCGCGCAGCTCGTCGACGCCCGTGGCGATGAGATCCAGCGACTCCAGCTCGCCGCGCAGCTCGGGCTCCTTGCCCGGTGGCGCGGCGACGTCCCGCGCCGCCCCTTGCAGCGCGCGCGCCGCGCGGGCGACGGCGCCCAGCGCCTCGGTCAGCGCACCCGCCTCGCTCGCGAGGTGACGTCCCAGCGCCTGCGCCTCGCGGTAGCGCAGGCGCCCGGTGTCGGCCATGGCCCGGGCCACCGCGCCCTGGGCCGCGAGGCGGTCGAGCAGGGCGCGCAGCGCGGCGCGGGCTTCGGGCAGGGCTTCGAGGAGGCACTCCCGCGCGGCGCCCACGGCCTCGCCGTCGGAGGCCAGTGCCTTCAGCGCCGGCAGCCAGCGCGCGAGCGCGCGCTCGCCCCAGCCGAGCTGCCGATTCTCCGGCGCGATGACGGCCAGCGCACCGTCAAGCACGCGCGCCGACAGGGTGACGCCCAGCGCCCGCGTGGCCACCGCGTCGAGGTGCTGGGCCTCGTCCACGATGAGATGGCGATACTCGCCCAGCACCGCGCCGCCCACGGCCTGGTCGGCCAGCAACAGCGCGTGGTTCACCACCACCAGCTGCGCGCCGCGGGCGCGCTCGCGCGCGCGGGTCACCCAGCAGTTGCTGCGCGCGGCGCAGCGGCTCTCCTCCGCGCTCTGGTTGCGCGCGCGGAGGTCCTCCAGCAGCGCGGGGTCGATCAGCGGGTGCTCGGCAAGCTCCTCCACCAGTCCCTGCGGACTGCGATCGCGCCAGACGAGCAGCGCGGCGGCGGCCAGTCGCTGGCGGGGATCGTCCCCCATCGTCTCGAGGAAGCGCTCGAGCTTGCGGCGGCAGACGTAGTTCTCCCGTCCCACCAGCAGCGCGCAGTTCACCGGGAACCAGTCCGCCTCGGCCAGGCGGGGCAGGTCGCGTCCCAGCAGCTGCTGCTGCAGGTTGCGCGTGTGCGTGGAGACGAGCACGCGCTCGCCGTGCTGCAGCGCGAAGAGCCCGGCGGGGACGAGGTAGGCCAGGCTCTTGCCCGTGCCCGTGGGCGCCTCGACGAGCAGGTCGCCGCCGCTTGCGAGCACCTGCCAGGTGGCGAGGGCCATCTGGCGCTGGCCGTCGCGCAGTTCGAAGGCCTTGCCCATCAAGGTGGCGAGCGCGCCCCCCGGCGCGAAGATGGCCTCCACCTGCGCCTCGCCGCCGCCGGCAAGGGCGCCGGCCGCGGTCGCAGCGCGTCGCGCGGGACGCTTCGCCGCCATCGCGCGCTCGGCCGCCAGGCGGCCCCCCTCGGCGGCGAAGGCGGCCCAGGCCGCGAGGGGCGGTCCGCCGCCCGCCATCAGGCCCTGGATCAGGCCCCAGGTCTCCACGGCGAGAGGTGTCCAGTCGATGGCGGCGATGTCGAGGGCGAGGGCGTCGAGGTCGAGCGCGTCGGCGTCGAGCTCGCCGAAGGCGGCGCCGTCGGGGGCGGGCCGCTCGGGCAGGAAGAGCGCCAGGAAGAGATCCAGCGGCAGGCGGCGCGCGGCGAGGTCCGGCGCGGCCCCGGGGCTCGGATCGAGGGTCCAGGCCGGCGCGTCGGTGGTCGGGGAGAGTCGGATGGCGAGTGCGCTGTTCATCGTCGGCGTGGGGTTGAATCCTCGAACCTGCGGGCGACATCGGAGTATGCCCAAGGGCGCGCGGGGCCACAAGCGCCCTGGGAGACCATTTCAATCCTGTTGCCCGACCCGGCGGCATGCTCTATCTTGGTCCGAAATCCCAGCCACGAGGGGAGTTGCGATGTTCGGGTGGAGTCTGCGCAGAGCGCCACGGAGCGTGAGACTGTGGACGCGGTTGACGCTGGCCCTGCTCCTGGGCGCGCTGGCGTTGCCGGTGTCCGCGGCCGCGCCCGGGCCGGCGGGCGGCGCGCTGGGCGACGGCGGCGGCTTCGGCCCGCCCCCGGTCCCCGTGCGCCTCGAGCTCATGGCCGACCGCGCCGTGGCGGGCGAGACGGTGCCGGTGGTGCTCGTCTACAGCATCCCCGCCGGGACCCACCTCACCGACGCGTTCTTCACCGTCGACTTCACGGCCGAGCCCGCCCTCGCCGTCGAGGAGCCGCGCTATCCGCGCGGCGAGCCCGTGGAGGACGGACAGGTCTACCGCGGCGAGGTGCCCGTGTGGACGCGCGTCACGCTGCCCGCGAGCGGCCCCGTGACGCTGCGCGCCGTCGCCGAGTACCAGATCTGCCAGGAGGGCGAGGTGGAGATGTGCTTCCCGCCCGACGAGGCCACGGCCACGCTGGCGCTCGAGCTCGCCCCCGCCGGCAGCGCCTGGGCGCCGCTGAGCGTGGCGGGCGTCGACCCCAGCGGCGGCGGCCAGGGCGACAGCGCGGCCCCCGCGCTCGGCACCGGCGGCGGCCTCGAAGGCCGCCTCGCGCGCGCCCTGGCCTCGGGCAGCTGGCTGGCGTTCCTGCTGGTCTTCCTCGGCGGCGTGCTCACGAGCTTCACGCCCTGCGTCTACCCGGTGATCCCCATCACCATCAGCTACGTGGGCGGCAGCGCGAAGGGCAACCCGCTGAAGGGTTTCGTGCTGTCGCTGTGGTTCGTGCTGGGCATCGCGATCACCTACTCGGCGCTGGGCCTGCTCGCCGCGGCCACCGGCGCCGCCTTCGGACAGGCCACGCAGAATCCCTGGGTCAACGGCGCCATCGCGCTGCTCGTGGGCGCCATGGGCTTCTCCATGGCGGGCTTCTTCGACATCCAGCTGCCCAGCGGCCTCACCAGCAAGGTCGGCGGCGCGCGCGGCGGCTTTCTCGGCCCCGTGCTCATGGGCTTCGCGACGGGCCTCATCGCCGCGCCCTGCGTGGGGCCGGTGCTCGTCGTGCTGCTCACCTGGGTCGCGCAGACCGGCAGCCTCTTCCTCGGCTTCTGGCTGCTCTTCGTCTTCGCGCTTGGCCTGGGCCTGCTCTTCCTCGTGCTCGGCACCTTCAGCGGCGCGCTGGCCGCGCTGCCCGGCGCCGGCGCCTGGATGGACGGCGTGAAGCACTTCTTCGCGCTCATGCTCTGGGCCCTGGCCCTCTGGTTCCTGCGGGCGCTGGTGCCGGCCTGGATCCTGACCCTCGCCTTCGGCCTCGCCCTCGTGCTGGCGCTGGCCGCCTGGGGCGCCTTCCATCCGCTGCCGGAGAACGCCAGCCACCGCCAGGGTCTCATGAAGGGCGTGCTGCTGCTGCTCTGGATCCTGGGCGCGGTGCTCACCATCGGCGCGGGACTGCGCGGCTTCGCCCCGCAGCTGCTGCCCGCCGGGGGCGGCGGCGCGCCGGGGGTCGCCCTCGCGACGCATCAGGAGCCCGAGTGGGTCTGGGACGCCGAGAACGGCTTCGCCCAGGCCGCCGCCGCGGACACGCCCGTGATGATGGACTTCTGGGCCCAGTGGTGCGCCGCCTGCAAGGAGCTCGACCACAAGACCTACAACCAGGCGCGCATCCTGGAGCTGGCCCGGGGCTTCACGTCCATCAAGATGGACATGACCGAGCGCGACGAGAACAACGCCGCCGTGCAGAAGCGCTACGGCGTGGTGGGCATGCCCACCGTCATCTTCTTCGATTCGGAGGGCCGCGAGCTCGAGCGCTTCGCGGGCTTCAAGAAGGCCGAGGACCTGGCCCCGATCATGGAGCGGGTCCTGGCCGCGCACTGACCGCCCATCGCTCACTGCGAGCGCGCACTGGAGGAGGAACCATGAGCGACGTCCTGCACGTCAACGACGACAACTTCGAGACCGAGGTCACCCAGAGCGACATCCCGGTGCTCGTGGACTTCAGCGCCACCTGGTGCGGTCCCTGCAAGAAGCTCGATCCGATCGTCGAGGAGATCGCCACGGAGTACAAGGGCCGGCTGAAGGTCGCCCACGTGGACGTGGACAAGGCCCAGGGCAGCGCGCGCAAGTTCGGCGTGATGTCCGTCCCCACCGTGCTCTTCATGAAGGACGGCCAGGTGAAGGGCACGCAGATCGGCCTCGCGCCGAAGGAAAAGATGGTGGAGAAGATCGGCGCGCTGCTCTAGCCCGATCGTTCGCACGTCGACGCCCCGCCCGCCCAGCACGGCGCGCGGGGCGTTCGCGTGCTCGGCCGAGGCTCAGGGGTCCACGAAACGCAGCGTGCCCTCGAAGACCGTCAACCCCGGCGCGAACTGGTAGAACTCCCAGTCGGGGCGGCCGTCGCGCAGGCAGGTGATCAGCCGGTAGTCGACGCTCTCGCCCGCGCGCGGCAGCAGGCGCGCGCTCTCGTCCAGGGCCCACATCTCCGTCTCGTCCCCCGCGTCGTTGCGCAGCAGGGCGTAGTCGTCCGACGGCGAATCCAGGTTCAGGTAGTACCAGCGGAAGCTGGTCGCCTCGCGCTGCGGCGACCCGTCCAGGGCCGAGCTGTAGGACTCGCGGATCGGCGGCAGGACCGCGTAGTAGGTCCAGTCGGCGTGCCGCGGGATCTCCGTGACCGGGCCGTCCGCGGCGAGCGGGTAGTGCTGCGTCACGCCGGCGTAGGACGCGTGGTCGGCCCAGGACACGTCCGGGTGCGCGATGGCGAGCACCTCGTAGGCGTCGGCCTGGGGATTCGTGTTCGCGTTCTCGCTGCCCAGGCGCGCGCTGTGGCGCACGGTGACGGTGCGGGTGACGTCCACGTCCAGCTCGCAGTGGATCGACGCGCGCAGGAGCACGCGGCAGGCGAAGCGATCGGCGATGGCGAGGACCGTCGCCTGCGTGGCCGGGTCCTGGGTCGCCAGATCCTCGGGGGTCACGGTGGCGAGCAGGGACTCCACCAGGGCCTTGTCGGGCAGCTCGTCGGGGCCCAGCGGCAGCAGCTGACGGATCAGCGCGACCGTGGCCGGATCGGAGACCGGGTCGTCGATCGCGCTGGAGACGAGCAGCGCGGAGTCCGGCAGCGCCAGCCAGAACTCCTGCGCGAAGAGGCCGTTGCCCAGGGCGGTCGGCGGCGCTGGATCCAGCGGCAGCAGCACCCGCTCCACGTAGTCCGGGGCGAACTCGCCGGCGTTGTAGTCCAGCGCGAGGCGCCAGCTCAGCGTGCAGTCGTCAGGGAAGGGCGTGTAGTAGCGGAGCGTCACCCGGACGGAGTCGCCGGGCGCGGCCTCCGGAGGCTCGACCGCGATGGCGATCGGGCGGGTCTTGTCCTCGCGGCCCAGGTGCATCTCCAGGTCGAAGAAGTCCTGGCTGCAGGCGGGCAGCAGCGCCGCGAGCAGGAGCGCCGCGAGGACGCGAGGGCGCCGTCGGATCTTCATCCTAGAACTCCACCCGGCAGCCGAGCGCGGGCAGGATGATCCACCCGTAGTCCCGCCGCTCGGAGAAGTCGTAGTTGTAGTCATAGCCTTCGGGGCTGTTGTAGAGGAAGTAGCCGAGGTTCTGCACGTCCAGGTAGAGCTGCCAGATCGACGAGCCGCGCACGAAGCGCTTGTCCACTCGCATGTCGCAGCGGACGTAGGGGCTGCGCCGATCGCTGAGATAGTCGCCCAGCACCTGCTGGTAGTCGCCGGTGTCGGCGTCGAACTCGAACTGCTGGCTGTCGTAGTTGAGCAGCGGCGTGACCGGGTTGCCGCTCACGACCTGCAGGCGCAGGCCCAGCGACCAGGTGGGCGTCACGCGCCACGAGCCCAGGGCCTCCAGGTGATGCGTCTGATCCAGCGCGTAGAGCACCCAGCGGTCGGGGTCCCAGGGCCCGGCCGTGCTCGGCAGCCCCGAGGTGTCGGGTTCCTGGGTGACGTTCGCCGGCCGCACGGGCGTCTTCCGCTCGCTGCGCGAGAGGGTGTAGCTCAGCCAGCCGAAGAAGCGCCCGCCGCTCTCGCGCCGCAGCGTGAGCTCGAGGCCCCCCATCCGCGCCTCGGCGCTGGGACGGTAGCCGTCCACCGACTCCTCCACGGCCACCGGGATCCGGCGCTGCGTGTTGTAGTAGAGCTGCGTCTCCAGGCGCAGCTGGGGCGAGATCCGCCACTCCTCCCCCAGCACCGCGTGCCGGCCCAGCGTGGGCGGCAGGGAGGCGCCGCCGTCCACCAGCTGGAGCGAGCTGCCCGTCGGCTGCGGCTGGGACGGCTGGTTGTAGCTGCCCAGGGCGGCGTTCAGCGCGTGCCGCGCGCCGAGCCGCCAGCGCGCGTTCATGCGGAGGCTCGTCTCGGTGGCGTCGCTCTGCCAGTAGTCGTCCACGCGCACGGACGGGCGCAGCAGCAGCGACTCCGTGGGACGCCACTCCACCGACAGGTAGGCGCCCAGGTCGGAGCTGTCGCGATTCTGGAGCGCCGCGGGCCAGTCCTGCGCGCGCACCGCGTAGTGCACCGGGGCGTAGTTGAGGTCCAGGCCCAGCGTGGCGTCGACCCGCGAGTGAACGGCGGCCGTGAGCTCGTCGCGCAGCTGCCAGTTGGGCCCGTGCAGGTCGAAGTCGAAGTAGCCGAAGACGTGCCCCCGCTGCTGCGAGCGCCCGTAGGAGGCGCGGAGCATGTTGTCGAAGCGCTCGCCCAGCGGGCGGTCGTAGCCCAGGATGAAGCGGCTGAAGCTGGCGTCGATGGCGATGGCGTTCGTGGCCGCGTTCACGCTGGGGTCGCCCTGGTCCGCGCTCGGCACCAGCAGGTCCATGCGGTCGCGGGCCGCGAAGGCGGTGACGAAGAAGCGCTCCTCGGGCCGGCGCGTGAAGTCGTAGCGCGCCACCAGGTCCCAGTAGTAGGGCGACAGGGTCATCTGGTAGTCGTTGCTGCCCGACAGGACGGCGCGCAGCACCTCGCCCACGAAGCTGCGGCGCCCGGTGAGCAGCAGGCTGCTCCGCTCGCCGAGCGGCCCTTCGGCGTGGAAGGACGCGTCCAGCAGTCCCGCGTCCACGATGCGCCGCCAGTGGTCGCGGCGGCCGGGCCGGCCCCGCAGCTCCACCACGCCGCCCACGCAGCCCCCGTAGCTCGCGCCGTAGCCGCCCGGGTAGAGGTCCACGCTGCCCAGGGCCAGGCTGTTGTAGGTGGACTTGACGCCGCCGTAGTGGAAGAGCAGGGGGATGTCCACGCCGTCGAGGAAGAAGCGCGTGTCGTAGCTGCCGCTGCCGCGCACCGTCACCGAGCCGGGGTCCGCGAGCACGGGACGCGCCACGCCCGGCATGGACTGCACGCTGCGCACGGCGTCGCCGCCGAAGCCGGGGAGCGTCTCCACCTCCACGGCGGTCAGACGCTGCCGCGACACCTCGCGATCCCGGTCGTGCCCCTCCACCACCAGCTCGTAGGCCGCCACGCTGCTGCGGGCGAGGGCGAAGTCGCGCGAGAGCGCGCCGTCGACGGGCACGCTCACCCGCGTGTCCAGCTCACGGAAGCCGCCCCGCCGCACGACCACCCGCAGCAGGCCCGGCGGGATGGCGCTGAAGCGGAAGGCGCCCGTGGAGTCGGAGTAGGCCACCAGGCTGTCGCCGCCGCCGAACTGGCCGGGCAGGCTCGCGAGGCGCTCCATGACGATGGGCCAGGGCAGGGCCATCACGCTGTCCATGACGGCGGCCGGGAAGTGCAGCACCACGGTGGCGTCCACCAGGGGACGGCCGCTGCCGCGCTCCAGCACGCGCCCCCGCAGCTTCGTGACCGGCGCGATCTTGCGGGCTTCGTCGCGCAGCGAGAACGCGTAGCTGTAGAGCAGGCGGACGGGGACGGCCTCGCCCGCCACGCGCGCGGGCGTGAAGCGGAAACGCGCGGCGGCCGACGACGCGGCGGCGTCGAGCGAGGGCTCGAGCGGCTCGACCACCGTCACCGAGTCCACCTCGCCCCCGGCGTTCACCAGCAGCTCGAGCAGCACGTCGCCCTCGATGCCCGCGCGGAGCGCCGCGCGCGGGTACTCGGCCGGCGCGAAGTGGACGAGCTCGGGCAGCACGTCGGGCTCGGCGCCCTCCTGCGCGAGCGCGGCGGCGGGCGCGAGCGCGGAGAGCGCCAGCGCGAGGGACAGCCAGGCCATGAGCGCGCGCATCCCCGTCACCCCGCGAACTCGAAGCGAATCTTGTAGAGGATCCACACGGCGACGGGCTCGCCCTGCCGCAGCGCGGGCTCGAAGCGGAAGCGTCCGCAGGCCTCGGCCGCCAGCCGGGCCGAGTCGAAGCCGAAGTCGTCGAGCACGTCCACCTGCTCCACCTCGCCGCGCACGTTCACCAGGAGCCGCGCGTTGACCACGCCGCTCGCCCGCGCGTCGACCATGGCCTGCGTGTAGACCGGCCGCTCGACGTAGAGCGGCAGCGGCGCGCGATCCACGCCGCTGAGCGGAACGGCGTTCGCGACGAGATCCTCGGGCCGCGCCACGAGGCTGTCCATGGGGCCGCCGGTGCTGTTGCCCGGCTTGGCGGTGAGGAAGGCGCCGCCGGTGTCGTCCCCCAGCGCGCGGCCGTAGATCTTGCGCACGCCGTAGACCTTGCGCGGCGGCGCGGCGCTCGCGGCGCCCTCGGCAGCGGCGGCGGGCGCGGCGCTGGACGCGGGCGGCGTCTCGCGGCTGGGCGCGGCGGCGGGCAGCGTGACGGGCACGCTGCGCGGCACGGCCGCCGCCGGCGACTCGCGCGCGCGCAGGCTGCGCGGGCGCCGGCGGACGCGGCAGGTGCACGGCCGGGACCACCTGGAAGCGCGCCGGCGTCACCGGCACGGCGGTGCGCGGCGGACCCGGCGGCGCGGCGGCGCGCAGCCCCGCGCCCGCCACCAGCGCCAGCAGGACGCAGGCGGCGAGGAAGGCCAGGAAGCGGCCATCGCGGCCGCGGCGCGGCGGCGCCACCGCATAGCTGGCCAGCAGGCGTTCCCGCCGCTCGGCGCGCGCGTCGTTCTGTGCCGGCGCGTCGCTCACGGCGTCTCCTGTTCGGCCAGCAGGGCGAAGTCGCGGATGCCCGCCGCGGCGCAGGTGCGCAGCACGCGCTTGATGACGGCGAAGTCGAGATCGCGGTCGCACTGCAGGGTGACGCCCTGCGTGTCGCCCGCGCCCTCCAGCGCCGCGAGCAGCGTCGGCAGCACCAGCGAGTCGGCCGCCACGGCCTCTGCCACCGGCAGCACCGGCACGCCCTCCACGCTGATCTGCCTCAACGTGACCTCCACCGACAGGGCCGGCGCCAGCCGCGATGGGCTGCTCGACGTGGGCAGCTGCATGTCCGAGGCCCTCGACGCGAGGTCGCCCTGCACGCTGAGGTTCACGAGCAGGAACACGACGAGGATGGTCATCATGTCCACCAGCGACGTCAGCGGCGGACTCCCCGCGCTGCGCGGCGCGCCCTTGCGCGCGTCCTTGGGCAGGATGCTCTTCGACGGCTCGCTCATCGCGGGGACGCCTCCGGCGTGACGAGCGTCGGCAGGGGCTCGGCGAGGCCGTCGGCGAGGCTCACCTCGTCGAAGCCGACGCCGCGGCAGCGGTCCAGGCAGGCCACCAGCGACGCGCAGCGGACGCCGTCCTCCGCCGCCACCACGACCCGGTTGCCCGCCAGGCCCTGCGAGCGCAGCGCCACCAGGGCGCTGTCCAGCGCCGCGAAGCTGGTGGCGCCCTGGCCCGCTCCGGGCAGGCGGCCCAGTTCCTCGTCCCCCTTGGCCAGCAGGACGCCCTCCGCCCCCAGCGCCACGAGCAGCGGCGGGCTGGTGTCGGTGGCCGTGGCCGACGCCTCGGCCGCCGAGAGACGGAACACCTGCACGGCGAAGTGCGAGAAGGCCGCCATGCTCACCAGGAAGGGAATGAGGATGGTGAACATGCTGAGCACGGGGGTGACGTTGACGTCCGCCCCGCCGACCGCGGCCGTCGGCCGGCGCGCGCCCAGGCCGCGCGTGCGCTGGGTCATGGCGTGCTCCTTCTCGCCGGCTGCCCGCGAAGCTCGGTGAACGTGCCTAGGCGGAAATGCGGCCCGCGATCACGTCCGGCTTCTCCGGACGGTTCTCGAGGTAGTTGAGCAGACGCATGGCGCCCGCATCAAGGTCCTCGGCACGTCGGCTCTGGAGATTGACCAGAACGGCATGGGCCAGCAGGCAGGGAATGGCCACGATGAGGCCGAAGGAGGTGGTGTTCATCGCCTGGGCGATGCCCGCGGCGAGCACGGCGGCCTTCTCGGCCGCGTTGGTGACCACGAGGGAGCGGAAGGCCACCTGGAGGCCGAAGATCGTCCCCAGGAGACCGGCCAGCGTGGCCACGTTGGCGAAGGTGCTCAGGTAGCCCAGGCGCTGGGAGAAGCGCGGCACCTCGCGCAGGGCGACCTCCTCCACCGCCTGCCGGATCTCGCTGTTGCTGTGGCCGTCGCGGTAGCGCTCGATGGCCACGGCCAGCACGGCGTTCAGCGGTCCCCGCTGCCGGGTGACGGCCCGCAGGGCCCGCTCCGGCAGGCCGTGGTTCAGGGCGCTCACGGCTTCGGCCACCAGCGGACCGGAGCGGTCGCGGCAGCGCAGCAGGAAGAAGACGGCCCGTTCGACGATCACTGCCGCCGCAGCGCCCACGATGGCGAGGATGGCCCACATCAGCGGGCCGCCGTCTGCGAAGTAGCGAGCGATCAGATCCAGCATGCGTGTCCTTTGCCGCGGGACGGCGGTGACGTCCGGTGCAGTCCGCCAGGCCCGGTGTAAGATTGGCCGACCGCTTCGTCGCCGGTCGCGCGCCGCCGGAACCTCATTCTGTCATTCGAACGGAAGCTATTATCGCACACGGGTCTGGCCGCGGTCAACGGGGCCGCCGGCGCGCCACCAGCGACGCCGTGCGCGCGGCCGGTTCGCGCTCCCCTTCGCGATAGGCGACGATTTCCAGCAAATCCTCGTAGTGCCGCTGGAGTTCCAGCGGCTCCAGCAGCCACTGGGGCCGGCGCGGTTTGCCCCGGTGCCCCTGGAGAAAACTTTCGTAGATCAGGACCCCGCCGGGGGCCAGCGCGTCCGCCAGCCGGGGCAGCAGGGGCCGGTGAAGGAAGTTGAAAACCAGGAGCCCGTCAAGGGCGGCACGCGGCAGCGCGTCCGGGCGGGTGACGTCCCCCACCCGCGCGTCGAGGTCCACTCCGTGGCGAGCGGCCAGCCCCCGCGCGAAGGCCACGGCCTCCGGCAGGATGTCCTCGCCCTCCACCCGGAACCCCCGCAGCGCCAGCCAGACCGCGTTGCGGCCGCTGCCCATGGCCAGATCGAGGACGCGACCGCCGGCCGGCAACAGCTGCCAGTGTTCGGCGAGCCAGGGGCTGGGCGACCAGAGCGGGCTGGCGGCGCCCAGGTCCAGCGCGTCGGCCGGCCAGTCGGCGGGCGGCTCGTCGGTCCAGGCCAGCGACCAGCGCGCGCGGCGCTGCAGGCGATGGGCGCCCTCGGCGGCGAGTTCGCCCCCCACCACGAAGAGCTCCGCCCCGCGCCGGGGCAGCTCGTGGATGCGGGCGTCGATCTCGTCCAGGGGGACGTTGCCCGCACCCGGCAGATGCCCGCGCGCGAAGTCCTCCGCCGGACGCAGGTCCAGGCAGGCCGGGCGGTGCGTGGCCGCCAGCCAGTCGCGAACGCCGAGGCGCCTCACGCCTCGGCGTCCCTCAGCGCGCGGAGGCGCGCCTCGTCCCAGATCTCCACGCCCAGCTCGCGCGCCTTGCTCAGCTTGCTGCCGGCCTTCTCGCCGGCGAGCAGCAGATCGGTGCGGGACGAGACGCTGCCCGTCACCTTGGCGCCCCGCGCCTCGCACCAGGCCTTGAGGGCGTCGCGGTCGACGTCCGCGAAGCTGCCGGTGATGACCACGGTCTTGCCGGCCAGGGGGCCGTCCGCCGCGGGCGCGGGCGCCTCCGCGTCCGACGCGTCGAAGAAGCCCACCGCCTCGAGCGCCGCGAGCTCCCGGTTCACCCCCTCGGCCGCCAGGCTCTCCAGCACGGCGGCGGCCACCACCGGCCCCACGGCGTCGAGCGCCTGCAGCTCCTCCAGCGTGGCCGCGCGCAGCCGCGCGAGGTCGGGGAAGCGCGCCGCGAGGATGCGCGCCGTCTCGGCGCCCACGTGGCGGATGCCGAGCGCGAAGAGCTTCGCGCGCCAGGGCCGGCGGCGCGCCCCGTCGATGGCGGCCACCAGGTTCGCCGCACTCTTGGGCCCCATGCGCTCCAGCTCGAGCAGCTGCGCCTCCGTGAGCGTGAACAGGTCGGCGAAGCCTTCCACCAGGCCCTGGTCGACGAGCACGTCGATCCACTGCTTGCCGAGGCCCTCGATGTCCAGCGCGCCGCGCGACGCGAAGTGCTCGAGCCGCCGCCGCAGCTGGGCGGGACAGCGGGGGTTCTCGCAGCGGACCGCCACCTCCTCCTCGGCGAAGGAGAGCGCCGCGCCGCAGGCGGGGCAGCGCGTGGGAAAGACGAAGGGCTGCTGGCTGCCGTCGCGCGCGTCGGTCAGGACGCCGAGCACCTTGGGGATCACCTCGCCGCCCTTTTCCACCAGCACCGTGTCGCCGACGCGGAGGTCCTTGCGCTCGATCTCGTCGCGGTTGTGCAGCGTCGCGCGGCTCACGGTCGTCCCCGCAAGCTGCACGGGATCCAGCTCCGCCACGGGGGTGACCGCACCCGTGCGCCCCACCTGCAGCACGATGTCGCGCAGCCGCGTGCTCACCTGCTCCGCCGCGAACTTGTAGGCGATGCCCCAGCGCGGCGAGCGCGCCGTGGCGCCGAGCTGGGCCTGGAGCCCGAGGGAGTCGAGCTTGATGACGGCGCCGTCGGTGGCGTAGGGCAATGCCGCGCGCTCGGCGTCCAGCGCATCGACGGCCTCGCGCACCGCCTCCTCCCCGCGGCAGCGGCGCGTGGCGAGCACCGGCAGCCCCAGCGTCGCCGCGCGCTCGAGGCGCCCGCTGTGCGTGTCGCCGAGCTCGTCGCCGAGCACGGCATAGACCGCCAGGGACAGCCCCCGCCGCGCCACCTCGCGGCTGTCCAGCAGCTTCAGCGTGCCCGCGGCCAGGTTGCGGGGGTTGGCGAAGCGCTCCTCGCCGGCCGCCGCCCGCGCGGCGTTCAGCGCGGCGAAGCGCTCGCGGTCGAGGTAGGCCTCGCCGCGCGCGGTGAGGCTCACGGGCTCGGCGAGCTGCGCGGGCACGTTGAGAAAGGTGAAGACGTTGGGCGTCACCAGATCTCCCTGCACCCCGTCGCCTCGCGTGGCGGCCCGCTCCAGACGCCCCGCGACGTACTCCAGCGAGAGGGCCACGCCGTCCACCTTGGGCTCCACCGACCAGTCGAGCGGCGCGTCGTCGCCCGCCTCCAGCGCGCGACGCGTGCGGGCGAAGAACTCGTCCAGCTCCGCCCGGCTGTAGGTGTTGGCGAGCGAGAGCATCGGCTCGGCGTGGACGTGCGGCGGAAACGCCGCGTCGCGCGCCTCGCCCACGCGCTGGGTGGGACTGTCCGGCCGGGCGAGCGCGGGGTGCGCGGCCTCGAGGGCGACGAGCTCGGCCATCAGCGCGTCGTAGTCCTGGTCGCTGATGGTGGGCGACGCCTCGGCGTAGTAGCGGCGATCGTGCTCTCGGATCGCGTCCACCAGCTCTCGCCAGCGTGCGGCGGCGCGCGCCGTTCGGTCCCGGGGCATGCCCCTCCTCCCGCCGCGGCGGGCTGCTAGAAGCCGGTGTCCAGGGCCAGGTGGACGCGCAGGTCCGCCAGGCGCTTGCTCTCGCCCATGGCCAGGGCGAGGGAGAGCTGGCCGCGGGGCCCCGGCGCGAGGAGGCCCAGGCCCGCGCCCCAGCCGCGGAAGCTCGCCGTGGGCGCGCCGTCGCGGCGCCAGCGGCCCCAACCATAGTCGAGGAACAGGGAAAGCTCAAGAGGCTCCCCCAGCGCGAGTTCCGCGCTCGTCGACGCGACGCGGTCGCCCCGGAAGAACTCCTCGTCGTAGCCGCGCAGGCTGAGCGCGCCGCCCAGAGGATAGAGCTCCGCGGCGTTGAAGCCGCCCTCGGCGCTGTGGACGAGATCGCCCACGCCCTTCAGCCGCAGCTTCCAGAGGGGCGCGAGCCGGACGGTCCAGCGCCCCTCGCCCTCCACCGCGTACTGGCGCTCGCGGCCCTCCTCCCCGGGCAGGGTGGAGCGCTTGATGAGCAGGTCGCCCACCAGGCGCAGGCGACGGTCCAGCCCCCCACCTTCGCCGAGTCCGCGCCAGGCGAGGCCGAAGCGGTGCCGCCGCCGGCTCATGGTGGCGTCGCTGGCCACGTCGCCCGTGGCGAGGCCGAAGAGACTGCGCTCGTAGCCGATGCCCGCGATGCCCTCCCAGCCGGCGGGCAAGAGCAGGCGCAGGTCCGCCTCCACCGAGAGCTGCAGGAAGGTGGAGTCCTGCTTGGCGCGGTGGAAGCCGAGGTCCATCGCCACGGGCCGGCCCAGCAGCCGCGGCTCCGAGAGCGACAGGTCCACGCGGCTGCGCTGCCGCCCCTGCCAGTCGCCGCCGAGCTGCCAGCGACGTCCGCGGCCGAAGGGGCTGAAGAAGTCCAGGTCCAGCGCGCCGCTGGTCTCGCCGGAGCCGCTGCCGAGCAGCGCCGTGATGCGGTTCGGCCGCGGGCGCTCCACGACGCGGTAGAGCACGCCCACCTGGCCGCGCACGGGATCCCAGCCCAGCTCCGGCCGGTCCACGCGGTCGAACCAGCCGCTGGCCGCCAGCCGTTCGCGGCCGCGCTCGGCGGCGGCGCGGGTCATGGGCACGTCGCGCGGGAGGTCGAGGTAGTCGACGAGGAAGTCCTCCCCCAGCCGCCTCCCGCCCAGCACGCGCAGCGGCCCGAGCTTCCCGCCGGGACCCGGCTGCAGGATGGCCGTCAGCGCGAGCGTGTCGCCGTCCGCGGGCCGCAGCCAGAGCTGCGCGAAGGGATGGCCGCCCCGGTCCATGAGCGTCAGCCAGTCGCGCGCCTCCCGCTGGAAGTCCGCCGGCGAGGCGATCAGCGCGTCCGCCCGCCATGGCGCCGCCGCCGTCTCCCCGGCGAGGGAGTCCACCCGCGCGGGGTGCGGACGCGCCCCCAGGGCGCGCAGGCTGCGGCCCTGCAGCACGAGGCTGTCCGCCCGCCAGCCGGCGGCCTCGATCGCCAGCGCCGCGCGCGCCAGACGCGCCCCCGGATCGCCCCCGGCGCGTCCCAGCGCGTCCAGCTGCCGTGCCAGGCCCTCGGGCAGCGGCGCCGCCGCGGACAGCCCCGCCCCGCCGCTCAGCAGGAGGGCGAGGAGGAGTCCGCGCAGGGCGCGCTTCATCTCATGCATCGCTGCAAGTGCCATCGCCATCCCTAGAAGAATGCACGGCTTTCCAGTCTCAATCGCTGCCGGGCGTCCGTGTCGGCCTCCTCGCGGAGCTCGTAGCGGGCGCTCAGGGTCAGGTTGCCCCCCGCCTGCACGGTGGACTCGAGGCGCAGCACGCGGGTCCAGCCGGGTGCGTCGAAGAACCAGGGGCGGCCGGCGGCGGGATCGCCCTCGGTGTAGTCGTTGTGGCTCAGCTGCCAGCGCGCCTCGAGGCGCAGGCTGTTCACGGGCGTGAGGGCGAGGCCCGGCTCCAGGCTGAGCACCCGAAGGCCGAGGGCCCGCGCATCGTCCCGCTGCAGGCTCAGGTCGCCGGTGAGGGTGGCCGTGAGCCGTCCCGGCAGGTGACGGGCGCCGGCCAAAGCGCTGCCGCGCTGTCCCACCGCGTAGTCGCCGCCGCCGCCCTCCACGCCGCGCCGCTCGCGGCGCTCGAGCCGGAGCGTCCACTCCAGGCTGCCGCTGTCGCCGCTCCAGCGGCTGCGCAGGGCGTGGCTCCACTCGCTCTCGTCGACGCTCCCGGCGGTGTCGCGGGCGTCCAGGCGCGCCAGCCGCCGGAAGCGATAGCGCAGCTCCTGTCCGCCGCGCGGACGGTAGCGCAGCTCCTGCCACAGCTCCGCGCTCCCGAGCAGCGTGCTGCCCACGCGGCGGAAGCGCGCCGGATCCAGGCGCGCCAGCGCCCAGGGCGAGGCGTCGCGGTTCTGCTCACGCAGCGTCACGCGCGACTCGCTCCCCAGACGCGAGAGCCAGCGACCCTTGCGCGCCTCCAGGTGCTGCAGCCGGGTCTCCAGCTCCAGGTTCTGCGTGCGCACGGCCTCCTCGGCGAGGAGACTCAGGCGGCGGTAATCGCCCTCCCCTTCGCCGACGTAGACGCCGTCCTCGTTGAGGTCGCCGAGGCCCAGCCCCACGAACACGAGACGGCTCTGGCGCAGACGCTGCCGCTGACTGCCGAGGCGGTACAGCAGATCTCCCCCCCAGCCACCGGGGCGGGCGAGCCAGGTGCCGCGCGCCTCGGCCTGGAACTGCTCCGTGTCGAGACTTCCGCGGCGGCGCTGGTAGTGCGCGGTGAGATCGAGGCGGCCGCTCGCCGGCAGCCCTCCGGCGACGGCGCTGCGCAATCGCCGCACGCGGTCCTGCGCCGCGCCGGCCTCGATGCCCTCCTCGCGCCAGCTGAAGCTCCAGAGCCCGCCGCCGCGCGCGCCGAAGCGAAGCTCCGCGCCGCTGCGCGTGTGGTTGGCGCGCAGCTCGGGCGTGCGCAGCGCGTCCAGGCTGTCGGGATGGTCCAGGCGCGCGCGTTCCACGTCGACCTGCGCGCCCCGCAGCAGGGGCAGCGGCAGATCGACCGTGAGCCGGCCTTCCAGGCGCGAGCCGTCGCCCAGGAGCGAGTCGCTGCTCGAGACCGCCGCGCCGGCCGCCCGCAGGCCGAGATCCGCGCGGCCCAGGCCGCCGTCCAGCGTGCCGCGCAGGCCGTCGAAGCGGTTGCCGAGACTCAGGCTCTCCACGCCGCCGTGAAGACTGCGCCAGGGGGAATCGCCCCAGTCGAGGGCGAGGCCGAGGCGGCGCTCGTCGAGGCGTCCCGGATCCCAGGGCAGGTTCCACAGGCGATAGTCGGACGCGCCGCGCCGTGCCCCCGGAAAGCGGAAGCGCTCCTCCTGGCGCTCGGCGCTGGCACGCAGCGTGAGCGGCTGGCCGCCGGGCTCGGCCACGCGCCCGGCCAGCGCGGCCCGGAAGGCGCCGCCGAGGTTGTCGCCGTCGTCGCGCGAGGAGAGCAGGTTCGCGTCGCGGTCGCTCAGCGCGAGCTCGGCCTCGCCCTCCACGCCGGCGCCCGACCAGTCCAGCCGCAGGCTTTCCAGGCGGTAGGATTCGGGCAGGGCCAGCTGCTCCCCCAGGGCGAAGCTGCCCTGGCCCTGGCCCGCGTAGCCGAAGTAGCGCTCGCCGTCCGCGCTCACGCCGAGGGCGCGGTAGTCGCCCTGGCCCGCGCCAAGCTCGCGAAAGCGCAGGACGTAGTCGCCGAGAGAGTCCACCCAGGCGTAGGTGTCGAGGTCGGGCAGCGTCGGATCCTCGTGGGTGAGAACGTAGCGCCCCGCGCCGGGACGCGGGATCACGCCGTCCGTGATGGCCAGCGCCGCGTCGTCTCCCGCCGCGGCCAGCGCCGCCCGGTGCGCGTCGTCGAGGCCGAAGGCCAGGGGGCGGGCGGTGTCGTCGCTCTCCTCGAAGTGCAGCAGATCCACGCGAAGCGCGCCGAGCCGCGCGCCCGCGCTCGCGCCCCAGGCGCCGCGCTCCCAGCTCTCCTGCGAGTAGCGGAAGTCCACCCGGATGATGTCCCCCTCGCTCACGGGCTGCCCGCTGCTGAAGGTGACCGACGCCTGGTCGTAGTCGATCACGTAGTCGCGGTCGCGTCCGCGGGTCAGCACGCGGCCGTTCAGCCGCACCGTCTCGCTGCCGGCCAGGATGACCGCGCCGTTGCTGCGCAGCGCGCTCAGCAGTTCGTAGGGCCCCTGCAGCCCTTCGCTGCCGGTGAATTCGAGGCTCGTGAAGAGGCCCTGGCTCCGCGCCAGCCAGAGGCCGGCGCCGCCCCGCGCACCGCGCCACTCGCCCTGGATCCCCTGGAAGTCGCGGTGGAAGGGCGTGAGCTCCCGCTCCGGCGCCTCGAAGACGAAGTCGCCCACCCGCGCGCGGCCCGCGGGGCCGGCGATCTGCAGGAACACCTTGTCCAGCTCGTCGAGACGCTCCGTGTTGCCCTCGGGCTGGAAGGGCAGGTTGTCGTCGCGCAGCACCGCCTCCACCACGGTGGAGTCGCCGAGACGCCCCTGCAGCTGCACGCGCAGGCTCTGCTCGAGCGCGAAGTCCTCGCCCTCGCCCATGCGCAGCACGAGCGACTTGCTGCCCCCGAGCGTGAAACTCGCGGGCACCGCCGCCGCGCCCGCCTCCGTCGAGGGAGGGGAAGCGCCCGACGCCGCGCGGGCCGTGTCGGCGTCGGCGAGGAGACTCAGCTCCTGCCAGGAGCGGAAGGGGGCGAGTTCGAGACGGCGGGGCAGCCCCCAGGGCAGCCGCTCGGCGGAGAACTCCAGCAGGGCGCCCGGCGCGGGCTCGAGCAGCTCCAGGGCGCCCTGGCCAAAGTCGAGGCGGTAGTCGCGCCCCGGCGCGAGGGCCTGACCGTCCAGCAGGACGCTCTCGCTGCCCGGCACGATCGCGAGCGCCTGCAGCTCCACCCGCCGTTGTCCGGCTTCGAGTCGGGCCGTCATGCGATAGGTGAGGAGATCGCGATAGGGCGCGGTGATGACGCTATCTGCCGACTCGGCGGCCACCGCAGCCGGCGCGCCGGGCAGCAGCAGCAGCAGGGCTGCGAGCAGTCGGCCCGTGCGCATCAGGGGGCCTCGCCGGCCTCCGTCGCCGGGACCAGCAGCCGGACCGTGCTCGCGTCCTTGAGCACGTAGGCCCTGGGCAGCGGCCGGAAGCCGAAGTGCAGTTCTTCGCCCTCGGGGCCGTGGGCGACGAGGAGCTCGTCGTCGTCGTTCACCGCCAGACGTAGCTCGCCGTCCGGCAGGTCGAGCGGCCAGCTCCCCAGCGCGTTGCCGGCGCCGTTCAGGTGATGCACCCGCGCCGGCCAGCCCTCGGCCACGTAGAGGCCGCCGCGCTCGTCGGGGCACCAGTCGAGCAGCGGACCGCGGTAGCCGGGCAGGCGCGTCTCGAGCTCCCAGCTCGCGAGGCGCTGCCCCGCGCGGCTCAGCACCAGGAAGCGCCCGCCGCCCTGCTCGCTCACCCAGATCCTGCCGCCGCGATCCGCGCGCAGCCGCCGCCAGGGACGGTCCTCGGGCAGCGGCCAGCGCTCCTTCGCCTCCCCCCGACGCCCGATGCGCTGCACGGCGCCGCCCCCGTCCACCAGCAGCAGCCAGTCCGTGCCGTCGGCGCTGATGGACTCCGGCCAGTCGCGGCCGGGGAGGTCGCCCCCCAGCAGCCGCTGCTCGACGTCGTCGCCGTCGAGCACCAGATGCAGGCCGCCCTCCGGATCGAGCAGCAGGAGATCGCCGCCGAAGCCGCCCAGCGCCATGTCCCGGGCGGGCGAGGCGCCGAAACGACGTCGCTCGCGCACGGTCAGTCGGGTGAAGCCGCCGCCGAGTCCGTAGCGATGGATCGAGACGTCCTGCGCGCCGGCCTGCGCGGGGACGTCGGCCTGCCGGTCGGCGGCGAGAAGCAGCGGCAGCGCCAGAAGTGCGAGGAGGCCGCCGAGGCGGCGAGGACGGCCCCGGCTCAGAAGCACCGGGTCCAGCGCAGGCTGAGGGCAAGGCCGTCCGCGCGCGGCTCGGCCCCGAACTGCAGGCTCGCCTGCTCCGCGTCGAGGCCGCTGCGGATGGCCTCGCGGCTCCGGTAGACGCGCCAGGTGTCCACCATGGCCACCACGCGGTTCACCAGCAGCGCGTAGAGCGTGTAGGTGGCGCGGCGCTCGGCGTTGTTGCTGGCCTTGCGCTTGGCCAGGTAAGCGAAGCGACGGTCGTCGCTGTTCCAGTCCCAGGCGTCGGCCTCGCCGATCTCGTTCTCGGCGATGTAGCTGTAGTACTCGGGGGTCCCGAAGCCGTACTCGCGGCGCGCCTGGTAGCGCAGCCACTCGTTGTAGTCCAGCCAGCTCGCGTTCTGGCCGACGGCCTTCCAGTAGTCGTCCGGGTGGTCGCCGCCCGTCACGCCGGCGAAGACCTGCCCCATCTCGATGTAGTCGTCGCGGCGCAGCTTCTCCTGCACCTTGAAGGTGCTGTAGGTGCCCCAGGTGGCCGCCTCCGCGCCCATGAAGATCAGCCCGCGCCCTGGCGCGCCGAGATAGCGCTGTCCCCAGCCGGGCAGGAGCGCCGTGCGCCAGAGCCCGCCCACGAGACCGCGCTGGCCGCTGGGACGCTCCTGGATGCCCATCCGCCCCTGCGGCGCCGGCTCCGGCCGCCGCCAGGCCTGGGGCCGGGACAGGGACGCGCCGCTCCAGTCCGCCGGCAGCGCGCGGGCGCCGCCGGCCAGGGCGGCCAGGACGAGCAGCGCGAGGGCGACGCGCAGGGACCGTGTGCTCTGCATGGGGATCACGCTACCATCTCCTCGTCAGGGCGAGCGCGAAGCGCGACTCGCGCGGGTCCACGGGCGCCATCTCCAGACGCCAGCCGCGGTCCAGTTCCTGCGGCGGCACGCCGGCCTCGAGGCGGCGCAGCATCAGGAAGGTGTCCGCCAGCGACACCACCCGGCCCACCACCAGCGCGTAGATGAAGTGCTCGGCCGTGGTGAAGGCGTCGTTGCTGTCCTTGCGCATGGCCGCGTAGACGTATCGGTTCGCCGAGTCGTCGGCGCTTTCACTGTAGTCGTCCCAGCCCCAGCGGTACCAGTCGTACTTGCCGAGATTCTCGTAATAGTGCTGGGGGTCCTCCTGGTAGGGCGCGAAGTGGCTCTCCAGGTAGTCCTGGTGGCCGTCGCGCCAGAAGTCCATGGCGCTGGCAATGGTGTCGGGCCAGGCGTAGGCGTCCCACTGCTCGGGAGTGACCCAGTCCATCCAGTCGGGCTGGCCGTCCGGGCTCCAGGCGCTGGCCCAGCGCGCCTCTTCCCAGTGCGCCTCGGCGTAGGCCTCATAGTCGTGGCGGAGCTCGAACCCACGGTCACGATAGTAGAAGTTGCCGGCCCAGCAGCCGGCCTCCAGGGCGAAGTGGGTCAGCGCGATCCGCTTGTGGCCAAGGCTCCACTCCCCCATGCCCGGGATCAGCAGCGAGTAGAGCAGCGGCTTCGCGTCCATGGCCCGCGCGCTCGGCGCAAGCAGGGTGACGATCACGAGGGCGGCGAGCGTGGCACGTTTCATCGCAAGACTCCCAGTCGACGCAGGAGGTGACGGCTCCCGGCCTCCCCTTCCACCTCGATGCGGCAGAAGTAGACGCCCGAAGCGAGGCTGCGCAGCTGCAGGGGAATCTCGAAGGGGCCGTCGACGGGGACCGTCGCCTCGCGCGTGAACTTGTGCTGCCCTTCGAGGTCGAAGAGCTCGAGTCGCACGTGGGTGCCCGCCGCCAGCGACGGATGGTGCAGCCGCACCCAGTCCGCCGCGGGGTTGGGATAGAGCAGCCAGCCCTCGGCGATGTCGCCGCCGCCCGGCTGCAGCGCGTGCTGACGCTGCCAGCGCCCGCCGCGGTCGGTGCCGCCACCGCCGGCGCCCCACTCCGCGGGCACGCCCGCGCCGCCGCTCCCGGCGAAGGCGAGCAGGAAGCCGTCGCGGCTCACCGCGTAGACGCGGCCGTCCCGCGCGATCAGATCCTGCGGCGGCGCCGCCGCCAGCGAGCGCGGCGTACCGAGCACGGGCCGCGCGTCGGCGTCCGCGACGATCAGGTGACCCGAGTCGCCGAAGACGATCAGCTCGGCCACGCCGTCGCCGGTGAGATCGGCGGCGCGCAGGCCCGACCCCACGCGCATGGGCGTGTCCAGATCGGCCAGCTCGCCGAGGCGCAACGGCCAGTTCGGATAGGCGAAGCCCTCGAAGCTCAGGCGGTGCACGCGGTCGCCCGCGGCGAGGAGCAGCTCGGGACGGCCGTCGCCGTCCAGATCCGCCACGGCGGGCTCGGCGCTCAGCGTGGCGCCGCCGAGCGGCGCGGCGAAGCGGAGCGTGGGTGCGCCGCCCGCGGGGTCCGGCGTGGCGACGCGGCCGTCGACGTGGACCCAGAAGAGCTCCTCCGGCGACTCCACGCCGTCGGCGTCCAGGTCCACGGGGCGGATCCAGAAGGGACCGTCGCCCGGGTCGGGCAGCGGATACTGCGCGACTGGCGCGTTGCCGAAGGGATCCACGAGATTGAGCGTGTCGCCCAGGGCGATGCCCAGGCGCGCGCCGTCCGCGGTCTCGACGCGGCAGAGCGGCGCCATGACGGGCAGGTCCTGCCGCGCGCCGCGGGACGCGGGCGCGAGCATCGCGCGCTTCGCGCTCGGCGCCGGTGTACCGCGCTTCAGCGAGTAGTCCAGCACGTAGAGGAAGCCGTCCTCGCCCAGCCAGAACACCGCGGCCGAGTCGCCCACGGCGATGGCCAGCGGGAGCGTGGCGGGCCCCGCGGGCAGCTCGGCGCCGCCGGCGGGCGTGGGCGGCGCGCCGGGCGAGGGGATGTTCCACACCAGCAGCGAGTCCGGCGTGAGCAGGATCCAGTCGCGCGCCGCGACGGCGGGCGCGTCGAGCAGCGCCGCGCCGCTCAGCGTGTTGCCCAGGCGCGCGGGCGCGCGCGGGGCCAGCGGCGGGCCGCTCGCGGCGTCGCTGCCGCTCACGATGAGATGGCTCTGCAGCAGCGTGTCCGGGTCGAGCGAGTCCATCACGTAGCCGAGCCAGAGCGCGTCGCCGTCGGCGAGGGGCAGCAGGCTGCCCGTGGCGGGGCGCTGGGCGAGCGTGGAGTCCACCACCGCGCGGTCGTCGCGGGGGAAACCGGTCGGCTGGCCCGCGAGTGCGATGTCGAAGGTCACGGTGGAGTCCACGAAGCCGTCGCTGTCGAGGTAGGGACTCGTCACCAGGTCGGTCATCGAGAAGCCGGAGGCGGTGCCGTCGCGCAGGCGCGTGTTGGGCACGCCCTCGGGCAGCCACTCGGTGACGTTGCCGGTGTAGAAGGGATCGCGGTCGTTGCCGCGCCAGTCGAAGGAGTAGGGATCGCCGAGGTCGCCGGCGCCGTCGGCCTCCACGAGGATCACGTGGCGGTCGTCGGCGGGGTTGATCACGTTGAGCGGGTAGAGCGTCTCGAAGTCGCGCTCGTCCACGTGCCAGGCCAGCAGCCCCGACTGCGGGATGAAGAGGTCGTACTCGCCGATGTTCTCCGCGCTGTCGGGATAGGCCGGGAAGTCCTTGGAGACGAACTGGAAGACGCCCGTGGCCTCGTCGCTCTTCACGTAGCGCCCGCCCGGCCAGAGCAGCTCCTGGCGGTTCTCGAAGAGGAAGTACTCCCGCTCGCTGAAGTCCACGCGCAGGGCCTTCACTCCGCCCGGCGCCTGCACGTTGCAGGCGGTGAGCTCGATGTCGTGCGCGCCGCCGCCGGGGCGCTCTAGGCTGCCGTCGTCCTCGCTGACCCAGCCCAGCAGCATGCGATGCCAGATGCCGAAGCTCGTGGGCAGCGCGCCGTAGACGTAGATCGGGTCGGGGTCGTCCAGCGTCTGGAAGCCGTAGAGGATCTGGTGGCCGCTGTCCATGAGATCCCAGTAGCCCACGCTCGGCCAGCCCCAGAGGGTGTTGTAGGTGTCCACCAGGTCGAGCTGGTGGCCGAACTCGTGGGCGGTGACGGCGTTCAGCGCGCCGTAGATGGGATCGGCCGGATCGGTGTCCTGGGTCGTCGTCTCCGGCAGGAGCAACACGGAGCCCAGCGGGTGCGTCCCCCCGTCCACCAGCGGCGGCTCGCCGAAGAAGATGTTGAAGCTCGGCAGGTCGTTGGGGCTGTCCTGGAAGATGTCGTTCTGCAGGTCGCTGCCGGCGTGGAAGATCATCACGTGGTCGTAGTCGGCGAAGCGCGGGCCGTCGGGGTCGGCCTGCAGCGCGACGTCGATGCTGTCCACCATCGTGCGCACGGCGCTCTCCAGCAGCTCGAGCGTCCAGTAGCCGCCCGACTCGCCCGGGCCGTAGTCGGCGATGTCGGGCAGGAGGAAGAGGCCGTCGTCGGGGCCGTCGAGAATGTCCCACTCGATCTGCAGTTTGCCGTAGCTCTGGATGCGGTAGAACTCCCGCATCGCGCGCATGTGGGCGTCGAAGAAGGCCGCGTCGTGCGGCGGCGGATCCACGCGCGTGAGCCAGCTGGCCAGCGTGTCCGCGTCGGCCATGAACTTGCCGTCGACGGGCACGGTGGTCAGGTCCGGCCGCCGGTTCTCGCGGAAGCCCAGCAGGCAGACCATGACGCGGGTGGTGCCCACGCCGGCGGCGCGATCGCCGAGCGCGTTCTCGTCAGCGGGCTGCGGCCGCTCGAGCGCCTTGCGCAGGCCGGCCGTCAGCGCCTCCACCTCCGCCCGGCGGTCCAGGCGGAGCTGCGCGTAGGGATCGCGGGCGGACGGATCCGCCACCTCGCCGCGCTCGGCGCCGGGAAGCAGCGGCTCCCAGCGGCCGGCCATGGCGGCGCCGGCCGTCAGCAGCAGCGCCAGCAGGATCCCGACGCGCGCGCCGAGGAGGGCGCCGCGCCGCTCCGGCCGAGGCTCGCGTGCGCGTGTCATGGGCGCCCGGTCCTAGAAGAGCATCTCGAAGGAGAAGCGGTGCACGCGGTCGAGGTTGTCGGCCTGCGGGATGTTCGCGTAGTCAAAGAAGAAGTCCTTCCCGCCCAGCGCCTTGTGGAAGCCGCCGCCGAAGGTGAAGTCCTCGATGTGGCCGTCCGGGTCGTACATGTAGCCGATGCGAAGGGCCATGATGTCCGTGTACTGCAGCTCCGTGCCGCCGTTGAGCGTCGTCTGGCCGCCGGAGACCAGCAGCTTGTTGAAGTCGCCACTCACCAGAACGTGCCCGTACTCGCCCTGGTAGACGAGACCCGCGGCGCCGAGGCGCAGGAAGCGCGGCAGCGGGTCGCTCTGCTCGGCGTCGATGAAGCTGATGTTGGGGCCGAAGTTCGTCAGCGCCAGGCCCGCGCTGTAGTTGCCGAAGTGGCGCAGGAAGCCGAGGTCCACGGCCACCGAGCCGCCGGCGCCCGCGCCGGAGCCCGCGCCCTGGTCGGGCACGCTGCCCGACGGCGCGAGATCCACGCGCACGTACTTGAAGCCCAGGCCCACGGCGGTGTTCTCGTCGAGGCGCACGCCGTAGCTGAGCGAGGGCGAGAACTCGTAGCTGGTGAAGGTGCCCTCGGGGTCGGGGCTGTCGGTCGTCTTCACGCTCGTCCCGTAGGAGAGGTAGATGACGTTCACCGAGTAGGTGCCCCAGCCCTCCAGCTGCTGCACCCAGCCGGCGAACTCGTAGTAGATGTCGTCGGCGAGGTCGGGCACCAGCTTGCTGTGCATGAGGCCGAGGGTGCGGCCGGTCATGAAGCCAAGCCCCGCGGGGTTCCACCAGGCGGCGGTGGCGTCGTCCGCCAGGGCCACGCCACTCTGGCCCAGCCCGTTGAAGCGGGCGCTGGGCGGAATCTGCAGGCTGGCGGCACCGGCCACGCTGGCGAGGGCGTTGCCCGAGGCCAGCAGCAGCAGCAGCAAGGTCAGCAGGGCCACAGGGGCGTGGGATCCGGTCCGGTTCATGCGGCTCGTCCTCCAAAAGGGTTGATTTCGCGCAATATAGATTCCTTCGGCGAGCAGGGTCAAGCTCACTCGCGCATGCGGACGAGGGCGCCGGTTCGCTCGCGCCGCCGTGCCGCGTTGTCGCTGTAGACCGCCTCGAGGCGATAGAGGTACGTGCCGTTGGCCACCTCGTCACCCACGCTGTCGCGGCCGTCCCAGTCCAGGGCGTAGCGCCCCGCGTCCGGGCAATCCAGTTCCAGGTGACGGACCCGCCGCCCGCTCACCGTGTAGATGTCGCAGCTCACGTGGCCGGGCGCCGTCAACTCGAAGCTGATGGCGCAGCGGCCGCGGAAGGGATTGGGGAAGGGCTGCACGGCCAGCACGTCCGCGCGGCCGGCTTCGAAGATCTCGACGCGCAGCGTGTCGCGTCCCACGTTCCCCAGGTTGTCCGCCACCGAGGCCACCAGGGTGTTGAGGCCCTGCGGCAGCCCGGGCGGCAGCACGCCCTCGGCGCTGCCCGCCGTGGCGCTGCCCACGCCGTACTCGAAGCGATCGGTGAGATTGTCCACCTCGCCCGTCTCCACGAACTCCACGAAGATCGCGTTCTGCGGATGGGCGCCCACCAGGTTGATCCCCGACGCCGCCTCGGCCTCCACCGCGTAGCCGCCGCCCGGGGTGGAGTGCGTCGCGCCGCTGGCCAGATGCAGCGACACCCGCGGCGGATCCCCCGCCGGCGGCAGGATGCCCGGCAGCACCGTCAGCGAGTCCAGCGCGCCCGCGGCCTCCTGGCCGCTGTCCGTGTCCACCGCGAAGGCGCGAATGCGGCCGTAGTTCCCCAGCGCCGAGTCCGGCAGCCCGGGGACGAAGAAGGCCGGCGACTGGAAGCGCCCGTCGGTCACGCGCACGCGGCCCCGGAAGACCTCGGGCCCGGGCAGGTGGTAGGCCACGTGGGCCGTGCCGCCGCCGTAGAGCGGCTTCATCGTGCCGCTGGTGTCCGCCGAGGCGCGCACGCTGAGCTGCAGCTCGCCGTTGAAGTCCGGGGCCAGCAGCCCGTCGCGAAGCACGCGCCCCGACACGGCCAGCGTGCTGCCCACCTCCAGCGTGTCGGCGCGGGTGGCGTCGAACTCCACCGTCAGCTGGGGCGTGCGCAGGCGCAGCGAGGGATCGCCGAGCACGGTGTAGCGCTCGTTGTTGAAGCCCTGGGACTGCTCGTAGTCGACCTGCTGGATGCGCACCTTCGCGCGCAGCAGCGCCGCGCCCACCGCCTGCGGGTCGCGCACGAGGCGGTCCGGGAAGAGCTCCTGCAGGAAGTTGCGGTTGAGCTGGTTGTTGAAGCTCGCGCTCGAGAGATCGCTGGACGCCATCGTCGCGATCGCCCCGCCCGCGGCCAGCGAAAGCATCTCCTCGCTCATGCTGCGGCCCTGGGTGTCGTCGAACTTGCCGACGTTGCACGAGGCCGAGACGAAGAGGAAGCGGCGGTTCCCGTTGGCCAGCGAGGACAGGCGCGGCGTGAGGAGGAGCTGCTCGTCGCTCAGCACGTCGTTGCCGCCGTGCCCCACGTAGTTGAAGACGAGGACGCCCTCGTTCAGCGCGTCGAAGAGCGCGTTCTGCGCCTGCGGCTTGAAGCCCGCGTAGTCGCAGTCCCACTCGCACATGTAGATCTTCTGCAGGTCCAGGACCGGCGGCACCGCGAAGCGCACCAGCAGCTCGGCCTGGGCCGTGTGGTCGATGGTGTCGATCTCCTGGCAGTTCTTCGTGTAGTCGTCGGTGGCGATCACCATGCGGTCGTTCCAGAGGCCGGGCACGGCGTCGCGCTCGTAGCCGATGATCGCGTCGATCATGACGTCCGCCGTGCTCTCGTCGCTGGCGGGCAGCCGGCCCATCGCGAGGTCGGGAATGGCCCGGCGCAGCGAGTCGTCCTCCGCGTCCATGTAGGCGAAGAAGTCGTCGGTGGTGTAGGCCCAGGGGTACTGCTCGATGCGGAAGCGGTCGCTGATCGACGGCACCAGGACGTTGCTCACGTCGCCGCGCACGTCGCGGCCGAGGAAGTTGCGGTAGTCCGTGCTGGTGTCGCCGAGCAGCAGAACGTAGCTGAGGCGGGACTCCGGCGTGTCGAAGCGGTACTTCAGGAAGTGCCGCAGCGCGGCCGGGTCCTGCATGCCGCCGCCGAAGTTCGCGTAGATGTCGCTGACCCCCACCACCTCGATCTCGCCCTGGCCGATGGCGGGGAAGTGGGCGGCGCGCCAGGCGGCGAAACGATTGGCGGCGCCGAGGAAGCCGTCGTCGCCGGGCGCGTCGAGCTTGCCGTCGAAGGCGATCACGACCATGTGGGGCCGCGCGTCGTGGCGCAGCGGCGTGGGCGAGACCGACAGCACCCGGTCGGGCGTCCGGTAGCTGGACGCAGCCTGGGAATCCACGAGCATGAGCCGGCGGCGCGAGGACGTGTCGAGCCCGAGCGCCAGGCTGTCGCCGGCCCAGACGCCGCCCGTGAGCAGCACGGGAGCGGCGGGATCGCTGAGATCCCAGACGTCCGGCAGGTGCGCCCAGCCGCTCGACGTCACCTGGGCCCGCGCCTGGGTGTCGGGAACGTTGAGCAGCAGCGGCGCGGAGTCCGCGGTCCGCGGCCGCGCGGCGTAGTAGAGCTCGTACCAGAGCAGCCAGCCGAAGTCGTTCGCGAGGCCCGTGGGCGGGTCCCGCGGCAGGCGCAGCGTGAAGCGAAGCGTGGACAGTCCCTCCAGATCCGCCGGCAGGGGCAGCGTCCCCTCGAACACGGCCTGGCTCAGCGAGGAGCTGATGAAGGCGCTGCCGTCCACGAAGCGGTGCGTCGGATCCGCGGGGTCGGCCTGCACCGACGCGGGCGTGAGATAGCCCTGGATGTGGTGCGGCCCGCTCAGGCCGTCGTGGCGATCGGCGTCGAAGCCGATGCGCAGGCGGGCGGGCTCGCCGCTGGCCGGCCAGCCCACCCCGACGTTGTCGGCGATCGAGGTGGGTCCCGAGCCCGGGAACACGTAGGTCCAGGCCCAGCCGTCCTCGAAGAGCTCGTGCGAGTTGTACTCGGTGTTGCGCTCCCGGTGCACGCGCGCGGGCAGCGTGCTCAGCGCGGTTTCGCCACCCTGGGGCGCGGCGTCGGCGCTGGTCACGCGCGCGCCCGGGCTGCCGCCGCCCCAGTTCAGGTAGTACGCGGCGCGGGCCGCATAGGCGCCGCGCCGGTACGATTCGAAGTCGGCGCCGGCCACGGCCTCGTCGCGGTAGCCGTCCACGCCGGGGAGATAGGCGAGGATCTCGGTCTCGGGCGCGAGGCTGTCGCCCCCGCGCACGAGCAGCGGCAACTCCGGCAGCTGCCAGCCCCGCTCCCAGGAACCGCCGGGCCACTCGAGCCGCGTGGGCTGGGCCAGGCCGCGCGTGCCGAGCAGGCGCAGGTCGACGAGACTCGCGCCGGGAATCATGCCCGCGCTCACCAGGTCGCCGTAGTCCAGGCGATAGATCCCGGTCGCGGCGACGTCCAGGCGGATCCAGTGGCCGCTGCCGTCGAAGATCTCGTCATCGCGGTCTCGGGGTTCCGCGGCGCGCGGCGCGGCGACGGTCACCGCCTGCGCGGGGTTGAGGACGAGACCGTCCAGCAGCGGATCGGCGGCGATGGAGCGGGTCGACGGGGCCAGCGGCGCGTCGAAGTCGAGGACGAGCTCGGCGCGGGTCCAGCCGCGGGCGGGCGGCGTGAAGCGCAGGTGACCGACGCGCACGCGCCGGAAGACGCCCGGCAGGCCGAGCGTCACGCTGCCGTCGACGGGAACGGAGCGCCCGTCGACGCTGAGCGCGCTCACGCGCCAGCCCCCCGTCTGCGGCAGGGCGAGGCTGAGGTCCACGGGCTGGTCGCCGGCCGCGGGATCGGCCAGGATCAGCACGCGACCCTGGCGCCCCTCGCCTTGCCAGCGCAACTCGGGGCCCGCCGCCGACGCGAGGCCGGCCGCGAAGAGGAAGAGCGAGGCGAGGGCGAGGCCCAGCCGGCGGCTCCGTCGACGGAGTGGTCTACGCATCCATGCTCCTGGCGCTCTCGGGCAAGAGGTCGGCGATGCCGTCCACGATGGGATAGTCCACGCGGCAGCCGTCACAGGCCAGACGGTCTCCCCCCGACTCCAGGCGGAGACGCTGACGGCAGCGTGGACAGACGAGGATGTCCAGCAGTTCCCGGTCGAATTCCATCTCGCTCCTCGGCCGGGACCACTGCGGCGGGACCCGGACAGGCGGACCTAGGCCTCTCGCCGAGCAGGGATCCACGGCGATTCTTAGAGGAGACAGGGGAGTCGGGCAAGCCCGAAATCGGAACTCCCGGACGCGGGAGCGCAGTGACTGGTCTGCAAAGGATAAGCGGTCAGGGGCCAGAGATCAAGCCGGCCCTTGCTCCCGATAGACGCCCATCCGGGCGAACTTGGCCACCCGGGCCTCCACGAGGTCTTCCGGCCGCCGGCTCTGCAACTCCGCCAGCTCCTCCACCAGGACCCGGCCCAGGATCTTGGCCATGGCGTCGGGATCCCGGTGCGCGCCCCCCAGCGGCTCCTCCACAATCCGGTCCACCACCTCCAGTTCGGCCAGATCGCGGCTGGTCAGGCGCAGGGCCTCGGCGGCGTCCTGGCGCTTGGTCGAGTCCTTCCACAGGATGGACGCGCAGCCCTCCGGGCTGATCACGGCGTAGATCGAGTGCTCGAGCATCAGCACCCGGTCCCCCACGGCCAGGGCCAGGGCGCCGCCGCTGCCCCCCTCGCCGGTGATCACGGTGATCACGGGCGTGGCGAGCAGGGCCATCTCGCGCAGGTTCCTGGCGATGGCCTCCGCCTGGCCCCGCTCCTCGGCCCCGATGCCGGGGTAGGCCCCGGGGGTGTCCACGAAGGTGATCACCGGCCGGCCGTAGCGCGCAGCCATCTCCATGAGGCGCAGCGCCTTGCGGTAGCCCTCGGGGTTCGGCATGCCGAAGTTGCGGTGGATGTTCTCCTTGGTCTCGCGGCCCTTCTGGTGGCCGATCACCATCACCGGCTGGCCCTGCAGCTCGGCCATGCCGCCGACGATGGCGGGGTCGTCGCCGTAGAGCCGGTCGCCGTGCAGCTCCACGAAGTCCGTGAAGATCCGGCCGACGTAGTCCAGCGTGTAGGGCCGCGCCGGGTGCCGGGCCAGCTGCACCTGCTGCCAGCGGGACAGGTTGCCGTAGATCTGCTCGCGCAGCTTGGCGGCCTTGGCCTCGAGGCGCTCGAGCTCCTCGTCCATCTCCACGCCCTGGCCGCCGGCGAAGGCGCGCATGTCCTCGATCTGGGACTCCAGCTCCGCCAGCGGCTTTTCGAACTCGAGCGTGGGACCGCGCATGGCTCCTCCTTGCGTCAGAAGCTGCCTTCGTAGCTGATCTCGAACTGCCGGTCCACCGAGTCGCGGCCGCCGTCCGACGGGCGGCGGTAGTTGGACAGCAGGTCCCGGAAGAAGAACTTGAACTGCACCGGGCCCACCACGTTCCAGCGCAGGCCGAGATCCAGCCAGCCCTTGCCGCTGCCGTAGCGCCGGGTGGGCGACTCCTGCTCGCGGTCGTCCAGGCCCGCGCTGTAGTCCAGCAGCAGGGCGAACTGCCGGTCGAAATCCTGCTCGAAACCGAAGAAGAAGTCCACCGAGGACTCGTCCTTGTCCTCGGTGCTGTAGTTGATCCCCGCCGTGGTGGCCACGTCGGTGCCCATGGGCCCGTACCAGTTGCGGGTCAGGCAGGCGTAGAAGCCCTTGCTCTTGCGCTCGTAGCGCTCGAGGTCGGGATCCCAGGCGCCGTAGCCCTGGCTGTCGAAGCCGATCAGGAGTGACGGGAACTGCATCTCCGGAATCAGCAGCAGCCGCAGGGAGAGCGCCGTGCGGTCGTTGAACTCCACCTCGCCGCGGCCGAGCAGGCCCTGCATGCCCCAGGAGACGCCCACCTCGAAGCGGTCCTTGATGCCCACGCTGGTCGCCGCGACCAGGGAGCCGCCGTCCATCAGCCGGCCGCGGATGCGGTAGTGGCCGTGGGCCAGCACCGTGGCCGTGGGGCTGTCCACCACCTGGCTCGAGTGAAGCAGCTCGCCGAAGCCGACGTCGTAGCCGCCGGCCGCGTAGTCGCCGTAGCCGTCGTCGTCGCTGCCTTGGGCCTGCGCTCCACCCGCGAACGCGGCCAGCAGGGCCACGGACGCGAGGAGCGCGCGCGCGCGCAGTGCCATGCCTCTCCCCTTTCGCCTAGGGCAGGAAGCGCTCGGGATGCGCCAGCTTGCGGGGCAGGTACTCGTCGATCACGTAGTTCAGCCCGTGCTTGGCCAGCGCCTGCTGCTCCGCGCGCACCCCCATCTTGATCAGCTGGTTCAGGGCCTTCTGCCAGGCCTTGTAGTGCTGCACGAAGGGATCGTTCTTGAGCGCGTCCTTGGCCCGCTTCACGTCCACGTCCTTGAGCGGATGCGTGGGCAGTTCGTAGTCCACGATGTCCTGGGGCGTGATCCCCAGGAAGTGCGCCTGCGGTACGCAGAAGTACTCGTTGAGATGCGCGGCGTTTCCGCTGCCCACCTTGAGCGTGCGGTAGATGTTGCTGATGCCGTAGGGGTCGCCGTCCACGAAGACGTAGACCGCGAGGCCCTTCTCGTCGGCGAGGCGGCGGATGAAGCGCCGGCAGGCGCGCGTGGGCACGCCGCCCATGCTCACCAGGATCGCGCCGGCCGTCTTCCAGTAGCCGTGCTTGACCAGGCGCTGGAACATGCCCGCCGTCTCGATGGCGAGGATGAACTTCGCCTTCGTCTCGAAGGCCAGGTGCTCGACGCTGTTGGGGATCGAGTAGGCCCCGCTGCCGAACTTGGTGCAGTCGATGCGCAGCTTCTTGCCCGTGGCGGGATCGCGGTCGATCACCACGAGGTCGCCGGCCACGTCGCCGCCCTTCTCCTCGGGGATGAAGCCGAGCTGCTCGCGGTTGACGCCGAAGAGGGCCTCCACGTCGTCCATCACCGTGTCGCTCTCGGGCTGCTCGTGGAAGCGCGCCTCGCCCCAGTTCTTGGAGACGTAGTAGGCCTCTCGCTTGGTGGCGATGTCGCCCGTCTCCACCAGCTGCTTGGACAGCGCCATCATCTTGAGCGTCTGGGCGAAGCCCTTCACCGTGCCCACCGTCAGCGCGCGCTCCTTGCGGCCGGCCTTCATGGTGAAGTGCCCGCGGCTGGCGTCGTAGCGCACGTTGCTCAGGCTGCGGACGGGGAACTTGAGCGTGGGCTTGCCGCCGGCCAGCGCGCTCTTCTCCACGGCCTTGGCCTGCTCGCGGATCTTCTTGACGACGGGACTCGTGCTCTGGGCCATGCCTACAGCTTCCGGCTGCGCTCGAGCGTCTCGCTGAGCGTCTCGACGATGGACTTCTCCCGCGACTCGCTGAGGCCCAGGATCTCGCGCAGCGCCTCGCCGATGTGCGGAATGTAGCTCTTGATGTAGTCCGACTTCTTGCGCGCCTCGGCCATGCGCTTGCCGCGGCGGATGTGCTGGCCCAGGCGCCGGCCGCAGTCCTGCAGCGCGAGCTTGATCTCCTTGAGAATCTCCGGGTAGCCCGCCACCGCCTCCTTGCTCTCGCTGGTGAAGGGCACCCACGCGCTCGCGATGTGCACGGCGATCACCAGCGAGCCCGCCGGCAGCGCGCCCTTGGACTGCGAGAGGCCGTAGTTCTTCCAGCCCGCCCCCACCACGCTCTTGGTGATGGCGCAGGCGCCCTGCTGATACTGCAGGGGCACGCGGTTCGCGAAGCGGTGCAGGACGGCCAGGTCGTCGCCGGCCTGCCCCTCCACGTTCCAGGCGATCGCGGCTTCCACCAGGAAGGGATTGCCGCGGTAGACCGACGGCTTGCGGCTCACGGCCGTGAAGAACTCCGCCTCCACCACCTTGCGCAGCCCGGCCTCCAGCTCCTCCGCGCCGATGGGCGACAGGCAGTTCGTGGGCGGCGCCATGATCTTGGTCGCGGCGATGCCCTTGAGCAGCTGCTCGGCCTTGTCGCGGCCCAGGCTCCCCGGCTTGGCCTGCGGACGCAGCATGGCCGCGTCGATGATCTCGTCGGCCACCTTCGGCCCCACGCGGCTGAACTCGTCCTGCAGGAAGCTCTTCAGGTTGCGGCTCTTGCTGGCGTCGAGCATGGCCATCAGCGCGCCCAGTTCCACGCCGTAGGGATGCGGCTGGATGGCCTGCGCCTCGTGGGGCAGCGCGTCGCTCACGCGGGGGTAGCGCGTCTCCTCGCCGCTGGGATCGCGGTAGCTCAGCTCGAGATGCGGATTGGCGACGGCGGTGAGGGTGAGGTAGTCGTCCACGCTGCGGCGGCCGCGCTTGTGGGTGGCCTCGAGCTCGATCTCCACGCGCGTGCCGTGCTCGGCATCCCAGTCGACGGTCTCGTCGAGCGTGATGATCGGCTCGTTCTTCTGCGTGTTGATCTTGACCTCGAACTGGTGGGCCGCGGCGCGGGCGCCGGTCCGGCTGACGATGCGCACCGGCTTGCCCGTGGTCAGCTGCCCGTACATGCCCGCGGCGCTGATGCCGATGCCCTGCTGCCCGCGGCTCTGCTTCAGCGTGTGGAACTTGGAGCCGTAGAGCAGCTTGCCGAAGATCTTGGGGATCTGCGCGCGCACGATGCCCGGACCGTTGTCCTGGACCACCACGCGGTAGCGCGTCTCGGCCACCTGCTGCACCTCCACGCGGATCGTGGGCAGGATGCCGCCGTCCTCGCAGGCGTCGAGGCTGTTGTCCACGGCTTCCTTGATCGTCGTGAGCAGGGCCTTGCTGGGATTGTCGAAGCCGAGCAGGTGGCGGTTCTTGGTGAAGAACTCGCTGATGGAGATCTCGCGCTGCTTCGCCGCCTGCTGCTCGGCCGTGCTGCCCTTGCGGGGCGCCGGGCTGCGCCGGCGGGGCGCCGTCTTGGCCGTGGCCGGCGCCGCGGGCGGCGGCTCGGCCACCGACGTGGTCGCCTCGGCGCTGCTCGAAAAGAGATCCGGGCCGTCGTTCTTCGACTTGCGGCGGGCCATGCTGCTCCTGATGGCTGCGGGAGGTGCCGGGGACGCGGGAGTCTAGCGGGGGCCGGGAAAGCCGTCAAAGGAAAGCTCGGCGACGCCGGGTGTCAACCGCGTTGACAGCCACGACGGGCAAGACCTTGCCATCGCGGCGCTTGCGGCGACGCGCCACGGGGTCGCTCGCAGGGGACGTGCCGCCCGGCACAGGAAAGCCAGCGCTTGAGTTCCCCGGCCGCTTGGATAGAATCGGGCCATGAGCGAAGGTGCGAACTCGAGCCCCCGTGGCATCCAGGCCCCCGCTCCCGGTCAGCGGGGCGTGGCCGTGGCCATGGGCGGCGGCCTGCCCTTCGGCGTGGTGGCGATCGGGCTGCTCAGGCTGCTGGAAGAGAAGGGCGTCGCCGTGAAGGCCCTGGCCGGCACCAGCCTGGGCGCCATCGTGGGCGCCTGCTACCTGCGTTACGGCAGCGCCGAGAAGGTGGAGGCGCTGCTGGCGGAGTTCTTCGCCCAGCTGCACCCGCGCTATCTCATCGTGCGGGACTTCCGCTTCTTCCAGCCGGGACTCCTCACGGGCAAGAGCGTGATGAACCACATCGCCGAGCTGCTGGGCGGCGACTTCCGCCTCGAGGACGCGCCCGTCCCCTTCCTCGTGAACGCCACCGATCTCCTGCGCGGCACCGACGTGGTGATCCGCACCGGGTCCGCGCTGGATGCGATTCGCGGCAGCATCGCCATGCCGGGCATCTTCGTCCCCCACAAGTGGGGCGACACCTATCTCGTGGACGGCGCCACCACCTGCCCCGTGCCGTCGGCCTTCCTCGAGCGCGAGGGCTTCGCGCCGGTGATCCCCGTGCGCGGCCTGCGCACGCTGCCCGACGAGGCCGAGGTCGAGAAGGAGCGCAGCAACCTGGAGAAGGAGCACCTGCTGCAGGTCGGGCTGGCGCCGAGCATCATCTACGTGCTCTGGCGCGCGATGGGCCTGCTCCAGCAGGACGACTTCGCCCGCCGCATCATGGAGCAGAACCCGCTCAGCGTGTCCCCGAGCATCAGCCTCGAGCTCGGCGGCGATTTCCAGAAGGTGCGCGAGATGGTCCAGCTCGGCTACGACGCCGCCCTCGAGAAGTGGCCGGTGATCGAGGCCGCGCTGGGCGGTCAGCCCGTCTCCCCGGGCAGCGAGGCCTGAAGTCCCGCCAGTCGCCCCGTGGCGAACGCTGCCTGGAAGTTGTAGCCGCCGATGGGGCCGTCGACGTCCAGCAGCTCCCCGCAGATGAACAGCCCCGGCACGAGGCGCGAGGCCATCGTGCGCGGATCCACCTCGTCCAGGGGAATCCCCCCGCGCGTCACCTCCGCCTTGGCGAAGCCCAGCGTGCCCGCCACGGGCAGGCGCAGGGACTTCACGGCGTCCACGAGGCGCAGGCGCGCCGCGCGGTCCAGGGAGGCGGCGGGGACGTCCGCGCCGGCCTGCGCCGCCAGCGCGCGACGCAGTCGCTCGGGCAGCGCCTCGGGCAGGAGCGCGTGGGTCGGACGCGCGCCGCCGGCCCGCAGCGCGGCGTCCACGCGCTCGCGGGGCAGGTCGGGCGCGAGGTCGAGGACCAGCGCGCAGCCGGCGCCGGCGGCGGCGACCCAGCCGGAGACGTCCATCGGCCCCGGGCCAGAGAGTCCGCGATGGGTGAAGAGCAGCGGGCGGCGCCGCGTCGCGAGGTGGCGGCCGTCGACGTCCTCCACCGCGATCACAGCGTCCGGCAATGTCAGACCACTCAGCGCGTGGACCCAGTCGAGGTCCACCGCCAGCGGCGCGAGCGCGGGCACCGTGGGCGTGACGGAATGGCCGAGCGAGGCGGCGAGCGCGTAGCCGTCGCCCGTGGTGCCCATCTGCGGATAGCTGCGGCCGCCCGCGGCGAGGATCACGCGCCGCGCCGCGAGCGGGCCGGCGGGCGTGTCGAGCTGGAAGCCGTCCGCCTCGCGGCGGATCGCGGTGACGGGCCGCTCGGTCTCGATCGCGACGCCGGCCTCGCGCGCGCGGCGGAGCAGGGCCTCGAGGACGTCGCCCGCGCGCCCGCTCACGGGAAAGACCTTCTCCAGCGCTTCCTCGTGCAGCGCGACGCCCGTGCTTTCGATGAAGGCGCGCAGCGCGCTCGGGGGAAAGGCGCGCAGGGCGTGCCGCAGCCAGCGCGCGGCGGCCTTGCCGAAGGCGGCCTCGAGCGCGGGGCCCGTCACCGTGGTGGTGAGGTTGCAGCGGCCGCCGCCGCTGACGAGGATCTTCACGCCGGGACGGCGGTTCTTTTCCACGACGATCACAGGGGTAGCGGAGGGCGCGGCGGCAGCCGCCGCGATGGCGGCCATGAGGCCGGCCGCGCCCGCGCCGACCACCACGATACCCTGGCGTGGCGAATCACTGCTCATCTTCGACTGACCCATGCAGATGCTCGCCCTGGAATCCGAGGTGCTGGAGCATGGGAGCCTATAGTCGCCAACTGTCCGTGCCCGCCTGAATCCAACCCGAGTGGAACCGCAGATCTACGGGAATGAGATCTGCACCATAGCGCCTATTGAGGTAGCGGATCAACTCCTCCCCGTTGCCAAGCCCTAGGCGCTCCCCGGGAGGGACAAGGAAGATCTCCCGCCTACGCTCCATCGTCTCCGGCAGCCAAACTGCTGATCCGAACGCCCTGCAAAGACAAGACCCTAGTAAACGGTCATACTGCTCACTGCTGGAATTAGGGAGGATGTACGCGCTGCCAGTGTCGTCACGGTGTATGACCACAGCATCAAGACAGGAGCGCCACTTGATGAAGTCGCTATGTGCAAAGTAGTAACAGTCCCGAGCCTCGCCACCTGGCTTGCGATTGATCAACTGACGAATGCCGTATAGCGATGCCCCGATCTGGATCGCGCGGAGATCCGCAAACTTGCCAGAGACACGAAACCAAAGCACTCGAAAGTCTGCATGCTGCCAAGCTCTGAGCTGCCTTGTTCCCTCCTTGATACGGCTGGAGATGCGATTCATTTGATTCGCTGACTCCGAGAAGGAGTAGATCCCCCCACGAACTAGTGTCTTCGACTCCTCAAGAAGTCGCCCAGGGTCTTCCTGCTTGTCCTTGACCTCGATCACTACTCGCTCGTGATCATGCTCAACTAAAATGTCAGGGGTTTTGCTGTGCTGCCGACGTGGTAGCGGTGTTGCGCATAGCCCGAAGTCCCCGAGTTGAGCGCAGACGGCCTGAATGTATGCCGTGTCCTTCTCCATGCTAGCCCCGCGCCCAGGCCGCGCGCCCGCCGCCGTTGCCGCCGCCGCCGCGCCGGCGAGGATCCTGCGGGAAGGGCTTGCCCTCGAAGCGGCAGCGGAAGCGCTCGCGGTTGTCGCGGAGGAAGTCCTTCAGCCAGGGGCCCGCCTCCACGCGCAGGGCCTTGCTGCGGATCACCACCGGCTCGCCGTCGTCACCGGTCAGATGGAAATACACCTCGTGGGGCCCCGGATGATCGCGCAGCTCGGCCTCGAGCGCGGCCAGCCAGGACGACCGAAAGCCGGCGCTGAAGTGCAGGTGCATCTTGCCGGGCCAGGCCGACAGGGCCTCGTCCACGCTGTAGACCCGGTCGAGCAGCAGCTTGGCCTCCCCCGACTCCATGAGATTGCTCTTGCCCTCGAAGCCGAGGATGGCGTCCACGGCGAGCTTCAGCCCGTACTGCTCGTAGACCGAGCCGAAGACCACCACCTCGTAGCTGCCCAGGTAGTCCTCCACGGTGAGGAAGGCCATCGTGCGCTCGCGGGAGTCCAGCTTCTGCTTGATGGCCGTGATGATGCCCACCGTGCGCGCCTCGCTGCGGTCGGGGCAGTCCTTCAGGCTCTCGGCGTTCTGAAGCGGCAGGGCCAGCAGCGTGGGGCGCAGCGGATCGAGCGGGTGTCCCGACACGAAGAAGCCCAGCACCTCCTTCTCCTTGGCGAGGCGCTCGCGCGCGTCCCATTCGGGCAGCGCTTCGACCTTCTTGCGGACGGCCTCCTGCTCCTCCGCCCCCAGCGTGTCCAGCAGGCTCATCTGCCCGGCCTCGCGCTCCTTCTGTCGGCTCTGGCTCGCGGCCATGGCCTCCTCCAGCGCTCCCAGCAGGCTCGCGCGATTGGGCCCCAGCCCGTCCAGCGCGCCCGCCATGATGAGGCTCTCGAGCACCTTCTTGTTCACCTTGCGCAGATCCAGCGCCTCGCAGAACTGGTAGAGGTCCGCGAACTGACCTTCCGACTCCTCCCGCGCGCGGATGATCTCCTCGATGGCCCCGTGCCCCACGTTCTTCACGGCGCCCAGGCCGAAGTAGATCTTGCCCCCGTGGACGCGGAACTCGTCGTGGCTGATCGTGACGTCCGGCGGCACCACCTCGATCTCGTGGTTGCGGCACTCGTTCATGAAGACCACGATGCGGTCCGTGTTGCTCATCTCGCTGGTCATGCAGGCGGCCAGGTACTCGGCCGGGTAGTGCGCCTTGAGGTAGGCCGTCTGCATGCTGATCATGGCGTAGGCCGCCGAGTGGCTCTTGTTGAAGCCGTAGCCGGCGAAGTAGGCCAGGAGGTCGAAGATCTCCTCGGCCTTGGCCGCGGGGTAACCCCTGGCCACGGCGCCGTCGACGAAGAGCGCCTTCTGCTGGGCCATCACCTCGGCCTTCTTCTTGCCCATGGCGCGGCGCAGCATGTCCGCCTGGCCCAGGGTGAAGCCGGCCATGCGCGAGGCGATCTGCATCACCTGTTCCTGGTAGACGATGGCGCCGTAGGTCTCCTCGAGGATCGTCGCGAGATCCTCGTGCGGGTAGGCGATCTTCGTGCGGCCGCGCTTGCGGTCGATGAAGTCGTCCACCATGCCGCTGCCGATGGGACCGGGCCGGAAGAGCGCGTTGGTGGCCACGATGTCGCTGAACTCGGTGGGCTGCAGGCGGCGCAGGATGTCCCGCATGCCCGCGCTCTCCAGCTGGAAGGTGCCGACGGTGTCGGCGGCGCGGAGCAGCTCGAAGGAGGCGGGGTCGTCCAGGGGCAGGTCGCGCGCGGTGAGGCGCTCGGCCGCGGGCCGCGACGCGTTGATGGCGGCGAGGGCGTCCTCGATCACGGTGAGCGTGCGCAGGCCGAGGAAGTCCATCTTGAGCAGTCCGATGGCCTCGCACATGCCCATGTCGTACTGCGTGGTGACTTCGCCCTTGTTGTTCACGTAGAGCGGCACGTGCTCCACCAGCGGATCGGGCGTGATGATCACCCCCGCCGCGTGCGTGCTGGCGTGCCGCGTGAGGCCCTCCAGCGTGAGCGCGTAGCGGATGAGCTTGGCGTAGGGCCAGGGCTCGTCGGTCTTCGCCAGCTCGGCGAGGTCGGGACTGAGCTTGAGCGCCTGCTCGAGGGTCATCCCCAGCGTCTCGGGCACCAGCTTGGCCACGCGGTCGACTTCGCCGTAGGGGATCTTGAGGACGCGCCCGACGTCGCGCACCACGGCGCGCGCCTTCATGGTGCCGTAGGTGATGATCTGGCAGACGTTCTCCTTGCCGTACTTCTCGGTGACGTAGTCGATCACCTCGCCCCGGCGCACGTAGTCGAAGTCGATGTCGATGTCGGGCATCGACACGCGCTCGGGGTTCAGGAAGCGCTCGAAGAGGAGGCCGTGCTCCAGCGGGTCGATGTCCGTGATGCCCAGCGAGTAGCAGACCAGGCTGCCCGCCGCGGAGCCGCGCCCCGGCCCCACCGCGATGTCGCGCTCGCGGGCGGCGCGGATGAAGTCGCGCGTGATGAGGAAGTAGCCGGGAAAGCCCATGCGGCCGATGATGTCCAGCTCGTAGTCCAGCCGCTCGCGCTGCTCCGCCGTCGGGGTGCCGTAGCGCGACTTCAGTCCCTCGAGCGAGAGGTCGGCCAGGTAGCGCTCGGGGTTGTCGTAGCCCTCGGGCAGCGGGAAGTTGGGCAGGCAGTTCACGCCGAGCGGAATCTCGAGGTCGCAGAGATCGGCGATGCGCTGCGTGTTGGCCAGCGCCTCCGGCAGGTCGCCGAAGCGCTCGGCCATCGCGTCGGCGTCCTTGAAGTAGAGCTCCTCGGTGCCGATGTGGAAGTGGTTGTCGTCGATGTCGCTGCCCGTGTTGATGCAGAGCAGGACCTCGTGGGCCTCGTGGTCGCCCTTGCTCAGGTAGTGGCAGTCGTTGGTGGCGACCAGCGGGATGCCCGTCCGCCTGGACAGGTCCGCCGCCCGCTCCCGGATGAGATCCTCCTCGGCGATGCCGTGGTTCTGGACCTCGAGGAAGAAGTTCCCCTTGCCGAAGATCGACTCCAGCTCCAGCGCGCTGGCGGCGGCCTCGTCCAGGCTGCCGGCCGCGAGGAAGCGGTTCACCTCGCCCGACATGCAGGCGCTGGTGGCGAGCAGACCGCCGCTGTAGCGGCGCAGCAGCTCCCGGTCCAGGCGCGGCTTGTAGTAGAAGCCCTCGGTGTAGGCGAAGCTCGAGAGCTTGACCAGATTCCGGTAGCCCTCGTAGTTCCGGCACAGGAGCAGCAGGTGGTTGGTCTCGGGCCGGCTGCGGCCGCCCCCCCGTTCCCGGCGGTCCCCCCGGATCGAGTAGCCCTCCATGCCCAGGATCGGCTTCAGGCCGGCGGCCTTGGCCGCCAGGTAGAAGTGAATGGCGCCGAAGAGGTTGCCGTGGTCCGTGACCGCCAGGGCCCCCATCTCGTACTCCCGTGCCCGGGCCACGAGCTTCTTGACCTGGATGGCCCCGTCCAGCAGGCTGAAGTCGGTGTGATTGTGCAGATGCACGAAGGGGGCGCTGGCGGACATGAGGGCGAGTTCCTTGGCTGGGGACCGGAGGGTGGCCCCACTGTAGTCGCTGGCCGGCCCCCGCTCAACCTTTCGGTTGCGGCGGCCGAGACCTTGTGCTAAGTTGTGCCCCTTCAGTGAATTGACCGCCCCGGCCGGGACGGTCCTCGTTCGCAACCCCCGTCAGCCGTCACGTGCCGTAGCGCAGGGAGGGGCCTTTCATGTTGAGCCAGATGCGGCAGGGACAGTTCATCAAGACCGTCCTCTGGGTGGTGGTGGTCACCTTCGTCGCCACCATGATCTTCGTCTGGGGCGCCGACCTGCAGGGTTCCGGCTGCGGCACGCGCGCGCCGCAGGGCGAGCAGTGGGCCGGCATGGTGGGCAAGCAGCCCATCAGCCTGGCCGAGTACGACCGCCGCCTGCGCGAGGCCATCAGCCAGATGGCGCAGGGACGCGAGCCCGGTCAGGTGATCTCCGAGGACGAGCGCCTGCGCGTCAGCGACCAGATCTTCCAGCAGATGGTCAACGAGGCCCTCTTCAAGCAGGAAGTCGATCGCATGGGCCTCGAGCCCAGCGATCAGGAGATCGGCGACGTCCTGCAGTACGACCCGCCCGACTTCCTCAAGCAGCAGTTCCGCGACGAGCAGGGCAACTTCAACCAGGACGCCTACCAGCTCGCGCTGAACAACCCGAACGTCGACTGGAAGCCCCTGGAGGCCTTCGTGCGGTCGAGCCTGCCGGCCGAGCGCCTGCAGCAGATGCTCATGAGCTCCGTGCACGTGGGCGAGGGCGAGGTGCGGCAGGAGTACGAGCGGCGCTTCCGCAAGATGACCGTGCGCTACGCGGGCCAGACCTGGCGCGACGTCGTCCTCGAGAACGAGAACCCCGGCGACGAGACCCTGCGCGCCTACTTCCAGTCGCACCTGGACGACTACCAGCTCGACGAGCGCTACCGCATCGACGCCGTCCGCTTCTCGCGCGATCCGAGCCCCGAGGACGACGCCTACGTCAAGGACCGCATGGACTTCCTGCGCCAGCAGATCCTGCAGGGCGGCAAGACCTTCGACCAGATGGCCAAGGAGTGGTCCCAGGACCTCAGCAACGCCGACAAGGGCGGCAACCTGGGCTGGTTCGGCAAGGGCGTCATGGACCCGGCCTTCGAGCAGGCCGCCTTCGCGCTCAAGGAGGGCGAGGTCAGCCAGCCCGTGCGCACCCGCTTCGGCTATCACCTCATCAAGCTGGACGGCAAGCGCGACGAGGCCGGCCAGGAAGAGGTGTCCGCGCGGCACATCCTCCTGCGGGTGGAGCCCAGCTTCGCCACGCAGGACAGCCTGACGACCCTGGCCGACTCGCTCTACGCCCAGGCCACGCGCGACGGCTCCCTGGCCACCGCGGCCGCATCGCTCGGCGTCGAGGTGCTGAGCCCGCCCCCCTTCACGCAGCGCCAGTCCATCGAGGGCATCGGCTTCAACAGCTCCGTGAAGTCGCGCGTGGAGCGCATGAAGCCCGGCGAGATCACCAAGAGCTTCGCCGCGCGCGACGCGGACTACCTGGTGCAGCTCATGGAGGTCCTGCCCGCCGGGCCGTCCGACTTCGACACCGAGCGCGACAAGGTCACGCGCGACTGGCGCGAGAGCCAGCAGCGCGCCGTCGCCCGCCAGAAGGCCGCCGCCCTGCGCGCCGCCATCGACGCCGGCGCCAGTCTCGACGCGGCCGCCAAGGAGCTGGGGCTCGAGGCGGTCGAGACCGACCCCTTCGCCCGCCGCGACTACATCCCCGGCGTGGGGCGCCAGGGGGCCTTCCAGGACGCGGCCTTCATCATGAACCCGGGCGAGACCAGCGGCGTGGTCGAGACCCAGGAAGGCGCCTACGTCTTCACCCTGCTGACCAAGCCGGAGTCGGACAAGACCAGCTTCCCCACGGAGCGCGACAAGATCCGCGAGCGCCTGCTGAGCAGCGCGCAGCAGCGCTTCTTCGAGAGCTGGATGACCGAGCTCAAGAAGCGCTTCCCGGTGAAGGACTACAGGGACCAGTACTACAAGTAGTCGCCCGGCCGGGGCGACGACGCCGGCGGACTAGGAGGCGGATCCGGGGTTGTCCGGGTCCGCCTCGTCGTTTGCGGGGTCGTCGGCGGGCTCGGTCGCGCGACGCGCCTGCTCCGCCTCGGCCTCCGCGTCTCGGTAGGGCGCGTCGGGATCGGCCGGCGCCGCGGCGACTGCCGTGACGGGTGTCTCGACGGGCGTCGGGTCGGCGGCCGCCGTGGGCAGCTCCCGCGCCTGGCGCGCGGCCTCGCTCGCGCGGCGCGAGGCGGCCTCCGCGTCGGGATCCACGCTGCTGTAGAGCTCGCGACGGAGCTCGCGGTTCGCGTCGCGCAGCTGCGCCGTGACGCGGCTCAGCGTCCGCGCGATCTCGGGCAGACGCTTCGGCCCGAAGACCACCAGCGCGATGGCCAGCACGAGCAGGAGCTCCTGCCCGCCCACGCCGCCGATGAACGCTACCACGCCCACTTGAGGAGCTGGATCATCACGAAGATGCCCAGCACGGAGAGCAGGTTGAAGGTGAGGCTGAAGCCCAGGGTGAAGCTCACCACCAGCAGGTTCACCGTGAAGGGCTCGAGGGTGAAGCTGCGCGAGTAGGTGAGGACGTCGCGGGGAATGCCGTCCGGGAGCACGATGCCCAGCAGGTCGCCGAGCAGGGTGCCCACGGCGATGCCCAGCAGGATCGCCAGCACGATCGTCTTGAATGACTTGCGGTGGAGGGACATCGGTTCACCTCGTCGTGCGCGGGATCAGGGCTCGGGCCAGCGGTAGTCCGACCAATCTTGCCCCAGGACCAGCGTCGCGTCCAGCATGAGATCGTCCCGCCGCTGCAGGATCACCGGCACGCCGCCCAGGCGCCGGGCCAGGTCGCGGACGGCATCGAGGCGCTCCGGGCTGCTGCTGCGCACCAGGAGGAGCGTCTCGGGGAAGGGATAGTCCGGGGCGTTGTCCCGGTCCAGGGCGTCCACGCCCCACTCCCTGAGCCCTTCGCCGCGCTCCAGCGCCAGGCGGTTGACCCCGGTGGCGTTGAGGATCTGCAGGCGCAGCGGCGCTTCGTTCGGCGCGGCCGCCGCCGCAGGCTGGGGAGCGCCCCCGGGGGCGGACGTCGCGTCCCCCCCGCCCGGCAGGACGTCCCGGACACGGCTCAGCGCCGCGTCCGCCCCGTGCCGCCAGCGCGGTCCGTAGCGCAGTCCCAGCGAGACCACGAGCAGCAGGCCGAAGGCGACGACCAGCCAGCGCGAGGCCGACGGACGCCGCCGCGCCGCGGGACGCAAGCGGCCCACCTCAGGCGCCGTCCGGGTTCGGGGCGGCGAGCGCCGCCGCGAGGCGCGCGAAACTGTCGGCCAGGTCCTCGGGCACCACCCGCGTCTGCCCCACCGTGGTGATGAAGTTCGTGTCCCCCACCCAGCGCGGCAGGAGATGCACGTGCAGGTGGTCCGGGATGCCCGCCCCGCCCGCGCGGCCGAAGTTGACGCCCAGGTTCATGCCCTCGGGGCGATAGGCGCGGCGCAGCGCATCCTCCACGCGGGCCAGCAGCGGACCGAGCTCCTCGCGCGCGGCGGCGGGCAGGTCGCCCAGCCAGCGCAGATGGTGGCGGCTGATGAGCATCACGTGCCCGCTGCAGTAGGGAAAGGCGTTGAGCGCCAGGTACCAGTGCTCGGTGGCCAGCAGCTGGTCTTCCGGGGAGTTCGCGAGGCGGCAGAAGACGCAGCCCTCCTCGCGCGTGCCCTCCACCACGTACTTGCGCCGCCAGGGTGTGAACAGGTGCTCCACTCAGTCCCCCCTCGACTCCAGCTCGGCCTCCAGCGCCGCGAGCTGCTCGCGGTCGTTGATGCCCGCGATCTCGCGGGGGTCGTCAGCGAGGCGGGCGGCCACCCGCTGGCCGCGCGCGCGTAGAATGGCCAGCGTGTCCGTCAGGTAGTACTCGCCCTGGTCGTTCTCGGGACGCAGCGCGTCCAGGGCCTCCAGCAGCGAAGGCGCGCGGAAGCAGTAGATGCCCGCGTTGATCTCCCGCACGGCGCGCTCCGCCTCGCTGGCGTCGCGGTGCTCGCGGATCGCGACGACGTCCCCCGACGGCTCGCGCAGGATGCGCCCGTAGCCCGTGGGATCCTCGAACTCCGCCGAGAGCAGCGTCAGGGCCACGCCGGCCTCGCGGTGCGCCGCGAGGAGCCCGCGCAGGGTCTCGGGACGGATCAGCGGCACGTCGCCGGCCAGGATCAGCACGTCCGCCTCGCCGAGCGCGAGCAGCTCCTGACGCGCCACCTGCACCGCGTGCCCGGTGCCGTGCTGCTCGGCCTGCAGCACGTAGCGGAGATCGCCCTCGTCGTAGCGGGACATCTCCTCCTTCACGCGCTCGGCCTGGTGCCCCACCACGACGAGCTGCGGACCGAGGCCCGCGTCCCGCGCCGCCGCCAGCACCCAGGCCAGCAGCGGACGTCCGCCGAGCGTGTGCAGGACCTTGGGCATGTCGCTCTTCATGCGCGTGCCCTTGCCCGCGGCAAGGATCAGCGACGCGCAGGCCGCGCCGCCGCCCTCGCGCGGCGGCGTCTCAAAACAGGAGGGTCTCATGGATGCCTTCCTCTCCCAGACTGAAGACGTGATTGTCGATGAGCCGCGCCGGCCCCAGCCGCGCGGCGCAGGCCACCAGCAGCAGCCCCCGCTCGGGGACCCGCGCCGGCGGCTCCAGGGTGGACGGATCCACCGCGGCGAAGTACTCGGGCGACAGGCCCGGCGCCGCCGCCAGCCGCGCGAAGCCGCGCTTCGCGAGACGCAGCGGGTCCCGCTCGCCCCCGCGCAGCGCCGCGCCCGCGTCCTCGAGGGCGGCGAAGAGGGCCGGCGCTTCGGCGCGCTGCTCCGCGCTCAGGTAGGCGTTGCGGCTGCTCATGGCCAGGCCGTCCGGCTCGCGCCGCGTGGGCGCGAGGCGCAGGCGCAGCGGCCAGTGCAGCGCGTCCACCATGCGCTTCACGATGAGCGCCTGCTGCGCGTCCTTCTGTCCCAGGATCACCGTGTCCGGCTCCACCAGGTTGAAGAGACGCGCCAGCACGTTGGTCACGCCGTCGAAGTGGCCTGGGCGCGTGGCGCCGCAGAGCCTGTCGAGGCCCCAGTTCACGCTCACGGTCGTGCGGTCGCCGGGCGGATAGATCGCGGTCGCCGCCGGCGCGAAGCAGGCCTCGGGGGCGAGCGGCGCCATCGCGGCGAGGTCCGCCGCCAGGTCGCGCGGGTAGGCGGCGTAGTCCTCGCCGGGACCGAACTGCGTGGGGTTGACGAAGACCGAAACCAGCAGCCGGTCGGCGTGCTTCCGCGCCAGGCGCATGAGGTCGAGATGCCCCTCGTGCAGCTTGCCCATGGTGGGCACGAAGGCGAGCGACGCGCCCTCGGCGCGCAGGCCGCGGCGCCAGGTCCTGAGCGCCGCCACCGTGTCCAGCAGCAGGGGCGTGGCCATCAGCCGCCGGCCTCGTCCCGGCCGCGACCGCGGGCGCGCGGCTTGGGGTTGCCGGGCGCGAAGCGGTGCTCCTCGGCGGGGAAGCGTCCCGCGCGCACGTCCTCGCAGTAGCGGGTCACCGCCCCGCTCACGTCCCGCTCGATCTCGGCGAAGCGCTTCACGAAGGTGAGGCCGCCCTCGCCGTAGCCCAGCATGTCGTGAAGGACGAGGATCTGCCCGTCGCAGCGCTCCCCGGCGCCGATGCCGATGGTGGGGATGCGCAGGCGCTCGCTGATGCGCTGGGCCAGGGTCCAGGGCATGCCCTCCAGCACGACGGCGAAGGCGCCCGCGGCCTCGAGCGCGAGGGCGTCGTCGACGAGCGCGTCGGCGGCCGCCTCCTCACGCCCCTGCACGCGAAAGCCGCCGAAGGCCAGGTGGCTCTGCGGCGTGAGGCCCAGGTGTCCCATCACGGGGATGCCCGCCGCGACGATGGCCTCCACGGCCGGCGAGCTGCGCCGTCCGCCCTCCAGCTTGACGGCCTCGGCGCCCGCGGTCTTCACGAAGCGCCCGGCGTTCTCGAGCGCCTGGGCCGTGCTCACCTGGTAGCTCATGAAGGGCAGGTCTGCGACCACCATCGCGCGCTGCGCGCCGCGGGCCACGGCGGCGACGAGCACGAGCATCTCCTCCATCGTCACCGGCAGGGTGGAGTCGTAGCCGAGCACCACGTTGGCGGCGCTGTCGCCCACGAGGACGATGTCCACGCCGCAGGCGTCCAGGATGCGCGCGCTGGGGTGGTCGTAGGCCGTGAGCGCCACGATCTTCTCGCCGCGCGCCTTCATGGCCGCGAGCGTGCGCGTGCCGACCTTCTTCGTCGCCATGTCAGCTCTCCCAGTTGGGCACGTAGTAGAGCGTCCCCTCGAAGGGCGTGAGGATCCGGCGCACCAGATCCTCGAAGTGCTCGGGGTGGGCCACGAAGTTCACGTTGTCCGTGTTCACCACCAGCAGCGAGGACTCCCGGTAGTGGAAGAAATAGTGGTTGTAGGCTTCCGACAAGGTGGCCAGATAGCGCGGCTCGATGTCCTTCTCCATGCGCCGGCCGCGCCGGGCGATGCGCTCCAGCAGGCTCTCCACCGAGGCCTGCAGGTAGATCACCAGCTCGGGGCGCGGCACGCGGGGGGCGAGGACGTCCGCCACCTGCTTGTAGAGCGCCAGCTCCTCGTCGCTGAGGGTGATGTTCGCGAAGATCAGGTCCTTCGCGAAGTGGTAGTCCCCCACCACGCGGCGCTGGAAGAGCTCGCCCTGGAAGAGTTCCTGCTGCTGGCGGTAGCGCGAGAGCAGGAAGAAGAGCTGGGTCTGGAAGGCGTGGCGCGCGGGATCCGCATAGAAGCCCGGCAGGAAGGGGTTCTCCTCCACCAGCTCCAGGTTGAGGCGGGCGTCGAAGCGGTCGGCGAGCAGGCGCGCGAGGCTGGTCTTGCCCACGCCGATGACGCCCTCCACCACGATGTAGCCGGGCAACTGCCCCTCAGCGCGCGTCGCCGTCACGGCGCCACCACCCTTCCTCGCAGTCGAGACGCCGCACGGGTTGCGCGTCGCCAAGGTCCGTCAGCATCCTGTCCACGCGGCGATCGTCGGCCGGGTGCCGCCAGTCCGGCCGCAGCTCGGCCAGCGGCGCCAGCACGAAGCGCCGGCGCGGGAGGCCCGGGTGCGGCAGCGCCAGGCCCGGGCCGCTGCGCACGGCGTGGGCGTAGTACAGCAGGTCCAGATCGAGGACGCGAGGCCGTCGCGGGCCGCCGGCGGGTCGCCCGGCCTCGCGTTCCAGCCGCTGGGTGCGCGCGAGCAGGTCCGCGGGCGCGAGCGTCGCCCGGCCCACCGCGCAGCAGTTCCAGAACGCCGGCTGCGCCTCCCCCACCTCCACGGGCGCCGTCTCGTAGACGCCGCTGACCTCCATGCCCTCCAGCAGCTCGTCGTCCAGCGCGCGCAGCGCGGCCGCCAGGTTGGCCCGGCGATCGCCCAGGTTGCTGCCCAGCGACAGCGCCACCTCGGCGGCGCTCACGCCCGGCGCTCCCGGCGCAGGCGCACCTCCACCTCGCGGCAGGTGTTGGGAAAGGGCAGGTTCATCTTGCGCAGCGACACCTCCACGCCGGCGAGGCGGGGAAAGTGCTGCAGCAGCCCGTCGATGACACGCTGCGCCAGATGCTCGAGCAGCCGGCAGCGGGTGCCGCCCGCGAGCTGCTGGGCGGCGACGTAGATCTCCTCGTAGCTCACCGTGTCCACCAGGGCGTCCGAGGCGGCCGCCTCGCTGAGGTCCACGTCCAGCTCCAGGTCCATGAGCAGGCGCTGCCCCACCTGGCGCTCCGGGTCGGAGGCGCCATAGTAGCCGTAGACGATGATGTCCTTGAGGCGGATGCTGTCCATGGGATCCTCGGTGGGAGCGGGCGGAGACGGCCGCCGGCGACGAACGCGGTGGAGACTACGGACGGTCCGACAGGCTGTCAAGCGCAGCCCTCGCCCACGGCGCGAGCCCGCGCGTCGGTCGGCGATCGCAAAGAAAATGCCCCGCCGAGGCGGGGCAAGGGGGGCTTGGCGCGGGATTCGGGCCCTTGGCGGGCCGGAGGCGCTGACTCAGCGCAGGTGCAGCAGCTTCTTCGTGTCGCCGAACTCGCCGGCGTGGAGGCGCGCGAAGTAGATGCCGCCAGGCAGCGCCTGCGCGTCCAGCTGGGCTTCGTAGGCGCCCGCCTGCTTCTCGTCCGACACGAGGGTCGCCACCCGGCGGCCCAGCGCGTCGTAGACCTCCAGGCTGACGAAGCCGGCGACGGGCACCTTGTAGCGGAGCGTCGTGCTGGCGGTGAAGGGATTCGGGTCGCTGTTCAGCAGGGCGAGCGGCGCGGCGGGCGTGTCGCCGGCGGCGGTGGCGCCCAGGGTCATGCGGCCGTAGTAGACGTCCTGCTCGCCGTTGAAGGTGGCGGCCCAGGCCAGGTTGAAGCCCTGATCGTCCGAGACCATGTGATAGTAGTCGCCCATCTTGTCCTGGTTCGGCCAGCCGAGATGCGGATCGAAGGCCTCGGACAGGCGCTCGTTGGCCGACCAGGTCAGCCCGCCGTCGTCGGAGTGGGAGTAGTAGAGCGAGGACAGGTAGGTGCCCGGGTTGTCGCGCGTGTCGAGCCAGATTGCGTCGATGCGGCCGGAGGGACTCGTCGACATGGTGCCGAACCACTGCCAGCCGGTGCCCGCGTCGTCGTTCACGCGGACCGGCGCGCTCCAGGTCAGGCCGCCGTCCGTGCTGCGCGAGAAGCCGACGTCCAGCGGATCCGTCCCCGCCGGATTGACCGAGCAGAGCGCGCAGATCACCACGCCCTGCGGGCCGCCGGGGATCGCCGCGACGTGGGCCTGGCCGAGCAGACCGCCCGGGTTGGGGCCCGTGCTCGAGCGGATGGGTCCGCCCAGGTCCACCACGGTGACCGCGTCCCAGGTCACCGACTGTCCCGCCTGCTGGGCGTTCGAGGAGCGCGCGACCGTGAAGTCGTCGCCATTGGTGCCGATGGTGAAGAGGCGGCCGAGGGGATCCACCGTGAGCGTCCCCCAGTAGGGATCGTCGGGGATCGTCGTGCAGTTCTCGTAGGAGTCGCCGCCGTCCGTGGACCGGGTGAAGAAGCCCGGCGGACAGGTGGAGAAGAACCCGTTCCAGTAGGCGTAGATGTGGCCGTCGCCCACGCCGCCGGACTTGTCGATGGTCATCCACTGCTTGTCGCCGCCGCGGGCGCGGACGCCGCCGTCCCAGGCCATGCCGCCATCGTCGGAGCGGTAGACGTCGCAGGGGTAGTCGTTCCCCTCGATGGTAAGGCTGTTGTAGTAGAGGCGGCCCGCCGCGTCCGAGTCCAGCACGGGATCGGAGCGGAAGACGCCGGGCTCGATCACGCCGGGGAAGGTCCAGGTCAGGCCGCCGTCGGTCGTGTAGCCGTAGCCGGCCTGGCGGAAGTTGTTGGTGACGCTGTCGAACTGCCGCCAGCCGATGACCATGCGGTTCGGGTCGAGCGCGTCCACGGCGATGGACGGTTCATTGGCGGCGTCGCCGACGATGTTCTGCCCGAGGGCGTCGACGTTCACCTGGACGGCCAGGAAGGACCCCCGCGCGAAGCGCATGGCCGGCGAGCGCGGATGCTCCACGCGCGGCGAGGCGACGTAGGGATCGTCGGGCACCTCGTGGTGGCGTTCCCGCGCGGTTTCGGTCGCGCTGGCGAAGGCCGCCGGGAGCAGGATGAGAAGGGCGAGGACGGCGAACCGGCGGAGCGTGGGTGTGTTTTTCATGACTCAAGTAGACCAGATGTGGCCCTGCAAGTCAACGTGGGCGCGGCTCGCGACGCGCGCCTTCCCCCCAACGAAGAACCCCCGGAGCGCTGCCCCGGGGGTCCGTCGATTGCGCTGACGTGGTCGTCGAGGCCAAGTGGCCTAGTACATGCCGCCCATGCCGCCGCCCGGCATCGCCGGCGCCTTGTCGGGCTCCGGGATGTCGGCCACGATGGTCTCCGTGGTCAGCAGCAGGCTGGCGATGCTCGCCGCGTTCTGCAGCGCGCTGCGGGTCACCTTGGCGGGATCCACGATGCCGGCCTTGAACATGTCGACGTACTCGCCCTTGGCCGCGTTGTAGCCCATGGCGCCCTTCTCGGTCAGCAGGCGCTGAACCACGACCGAACCCTCGACGCCGCTGTTCTCGGCGATCTGGCGCAGCGGGCTCTCGAGCGCCTTGCGGACGATGTTCACGCCCGTCGCGACCTCGGCGTCCAGGTCCTTCAGACCGTCGAGACTGGCGATAGCGCGGATCAGCGCGACGCCGCCGCCGGGGATGATGCCCTCTTCCACCGCGGCGCGGGTGGCGTTGAGGGCGTCCTCGACGCGCATCTTCTTCTCCTTCATCTCGGTCTCGGTGGCCGCGCCGACGTTGATCACCGCGACGCCGCCGGCCAGCTTGGCCATGCGCTCCTGCAGCTTCTCGCGATCGTAGTCGCTGGTGGTGTCCTCGATCTGGCGCTTGATCTGCGAGACGCGGGACGCCACGGCGTCGGACTTGCCGGCGCCCTCGACCACCGTCGTGTTGTCCTTGTCGACGGTGATGCGCTTGGCCTGACCCAGGTCCTGCATCGTCGCGCTCTCCAGCTTGCGGCCGGCCTCCTCGGCGACCACGGTGCCGCCGGTGAGGATCGCGATGTCCTCGAGCATGGCCTTGCGGCGGTCGCCGAAGCCCGGCGCCTTCACGGCGCAGACGTTCAGGGTACCGCGCAGCTTGTTCACCACCAGCGTGGCCAGGGCCTCGCCCTCGATGTCCTCGGCGATGATGAGCAGCGGCTTGCCCGTCTGGGCGACCTTCTCGAGCACCGGCAGCAGGTCCTTCATGCTGCTGATCTTCTTGTCGTGGATGAGCACCAGCGCGTTCTCCAGCACGGCCTCCATCCGCTCGGCGTCGGTCACGAAGTAGGGGCTGAGGTAGCCGCGGTCGAACTGCATGCCCTCGACGACCTCGAGATCCGTGGTCAGGCTCTTGGCCTCCTCCACGGTGATGACGCCGTCACGGCCCACCTTGTCCATGGCCTCGGCGATGAGCTGGCCGATCTCCTCGTCGTTGTTCGCGGAGATGGCGGCGACCTGGGCGATCTCCTCCTGGTTGCTCACCTCGTGGCTCTGCTCCTTGATGGACTCCACGACCTTCGCTACGGCCTTCTCGATGCCGCGCTTCAGGTACATGGGGTTCACGCCGGCCGTCACGTTCTTGAGGCCCTCGTGCACGATGGCCTGGGCCAGCAGCGTGGCCGTGGTGGTGCCGTCGCCGGCGACGTCGTTGGTCTTGGTCGCCACTTCCTTCACCAGCTGGGCGCCCATGTTCTCGTACGGGTCCTCCAGCTCGATCTCCTTGGCGATCGTCACGCCGTCGTTGGTGACGGTGGGGCTGCCGAACTTCTTGTCGAGGATGACGTTCCGGCCACGGGGGCCCAGGGTCACCTTGACGGCGTTCGCGAGCTTGTCCAGTCCGCGCTTGAGCGAATCGCGGGCGGCGACGTCGAACTCGATCTGCTTGGCCATCTCTTCCTTCTCCTTCGGTCGTTGATCGAACGGTAACGCGTCGGGGCGCCGCCGCGCGGCGCCGCCTTGTCTCCTGCGAGGGCGGGTCTAAAGGACCGCGAGGATGTCGCTCTCACGCAGGATGATGAACTTCTCGTCGTCGATGGTCACTTCGGAGCCCGAGTACTTGCCATAGAGCACCTTGTCACCCTTGCCCACCTCGAGCGGCAGACGCTCGCCGGCGTCGGTCAGCCGGCCGGGGCCGACCTCGACGACCTCGCCCTTCTGGGGCTTTTCCTTGGCGGTGTCCGGGATGATGATGCCGCCCTTCTTGACCTCCTCCTCATCGAAGGCCTTCACGAGGATCCGGTCAGACAACGGCTTGATGGACATACTCCAACCTCCATGGATCGTTGGGCCGAGGCGGGGCCGTCGCGCCGAGGCCGCGTCGCCTAAAGCATTACTTTGCAGTGGATTTAGCAGTCGAATGGCGCGATTGCTAGCGCTTCGCGGCGGAATATAGACAGGGTTGCGGAGGCGTGCAAGCCTATTCGGCTGCTTTTTCCGGCCCCCCCAGCGGCAGGAGCGGCGCGGGCGCGGCGCGCCGCGCGCGCACCGGATGCAGGTAGCTGCGGGCCGGATCGAGACGGAAGCGGCCGGCCAGATCAGCCCGCCCCAGATGCAGGAAGTGCTGGCGCCGGCTGGGCACGAGCGCCAGCTCGCCCTCCCAGATCTGCTCGCCGAGGGCCAGCCGCGCCTGGACCACGAAGCAGCGCCCGAGCCCTTCCCCCAGCCGCGTCCGGCGGACGTAGAAGGCGTGCACGGGCTGCAACCTTCCCTGCCCGCGCCCCACGGGCACCTCCAGGCGCAGGACGAGCCGGCGCCGGCCGTCGGGGTCGCGCATGCGGCCCACCCGCTCGACCCGGGGCACGGACAGGGTCGACAGCGGCGACACGGGATCCATCAGCGCCTTCAGGGTGATGCCCCAGTCCGGGAGCGTCACACGCTCCTTCCAGCCCACCAGGGGCGGCGTGGCCTGACCCTCGCTCGTGCTCACGGCCTGCGCTCCTTCCCTCCGCGGCGGGAAATCGCTCAAGCGGCGCCCGCCGCGGCCGATACCAAGGGTGCGCGGAGGGCTCGTGACGCTTCTCCCCTAGGCCCTTCGCTGCACTGCTCCACTGCTCTCGCCGCGCGAGGGCAGGCTTCTCCCGGGATCCCGGCTCGCTCAGCGGGCCGGGATTCTTCATCCAGCACTATACCGGATCCCGGCTCGCGGCGCTCTCGCAAAGGCACGATGCTTGCCTGACCCGGCGCATGGCCGTCCCGTTCACGTGCCCGCCGCGCGCCCTGCTGGGCGCCTGCCTGCTGCTCGGCATCGCGCTGGGGACGGCCGGGTCCGCCCAGGCCCAGCGGCTCTTCCGCCAGGAGCGCAGCGCCACCTACGCCGACGGCAGGACCATTCCCCCACTCAGCGTCAGCGAAGACCTCCTCGAGACCGGGCCACGGCGTGAGTTCGCGCTCCCCGGCGGGCGGCGGCTGCTCGTCGTCGGCGCGCTCTCGTCGGACCGCGAGGCGGAACTCTCCGACGTGGCCGCACTGGTCCGCGAAGCGGTGGCCCATGCCACGACCGCCACGGGCCTGCCCTTGCCCGGGAACATCCTGCTCTGTCTGCTCGAAGTGGAGCGCGTGCCGACGGCCTACCGCTTCGAGGCACGCGAGCCATCCGACGCGTCCTGGTGCGAGCTGCGCCTGGCCTTCGTCGAGCGGTCGCGCCCCCTGCTGGGGCCGGGCGCCACGCCGGAGTTCCTCGAACTGCTCTACGACACGCTCCCCCACGAGCTGGGACACGACCTGCTGGACCAGGTGCCGGGGTTGCGTCAGGACCTCGACGGCGGACCCTCCACCGGGACGCGCTGGTTCTGCGAGGGAGTCTGCGAGCTGATCGCGAAGAGCTTCGCCCAGCGGCTCGACCCGCAGCAGGCCCGACGCTACCGGGCAGATCGCGACGTGGGCTCCGCGCTGCGGACGGCCGGCTGGCTGCAAGCGCTCCTGGACTGGCGCCAGGACTCGGCGCTCGACCCCGCGGCCGAGTCCCGGGCCTACGGCCTCGCCTGGCGGTTGGTGGAGACCTGGGACGACCACCGCCCGCTGCGTGAGCTCCTCGCGGAGCTCGCACGTTCGGCGACACCCACGGACGGCCCGCGCCTGCGCGCGCTTCTCGCCCGCGATCTCGGCACGGACGAGGCAACGCTCGCGCTCGCCCTCGGCGCCCGCCGCCCGGACGAGCCGCTGGCGGCGGGCCTGGGGACGCAGCCCTGATGCCAACGGCACGGGCCGCCCCCGAAGGCGCGGCCCGTACCGGCAAACCGATTTCTAGGTCGACTAGAGCTTGATGCCCAGCGCCTCGATCGTCGCGTAGGTCAGGCCACCGGAAGCCAGGCCCTTTGACTTCTGATAGGCCGTGAGGGCGCCCTGGGTCTGACGGCCGTAGATGCCATCGATCGGGCCCGGGTCGAAGCCGGCGCCCTTGAGCGCCCGCTGCAGCTCGCTCACAACGCCGCCGCTCATGTTGGTCTCGCAGAGCACCGGACGCCACTCCAGCCGGCTGGGCTGGACCATGCGGCGGTTCTGCACCGTCTTGTACTCGGCCGGGATCGCCGTGCGCGTCTCGCGCGCGGGCTCCGCGAGCTTGCGCACCTTGACGGACTTGTACACGGCGGGAACGGTGACCGTGCGCGTGTGCGCGGCCTCCTTCACAACCTGACGGCTGAGGGTCTTGTATTCCGCAGGAATCTCGACCTCGTGCACGCCGGCCTTGGACTTCAGCACGCGCTTGCTCACGGTCTTGTAGACCGCCGGCTCCTTGACCAGGCACATCACCTCGCCGGTGCTGTTGTCCACGCGCTCGATGAGACCGCGGCCCTTCTTCCAGTAGGTGCGCTCCGGGGTGACCAGCACCTTCTCGGTGACGGTCTCGTAGACGGCCGGAACCTCCTGCAGCTCCTTGCTGGCCGGCTTGACCAGGATCTGCTCCTCGACGGTCTCGAAGGTCGCGGGCACGACTTCCAGCTTCTCGCTGGCCTCGCGCACGAGCACGTCCTCCTCCACCCAGTCGTAGCGGGCAGGGACGATCTCCACCTTCTCGCCGGCCTCGCGCACCAGCACCTGCTCCTCGCCGGTCTCGTAGACCTCGGGAATCAGCACACGCGCGTAGCATTCGCCGGGCTGGGCGTTGGGAGGCAGTAGCATGGCCTCGGCGCTGGAGGCGCCCTGCGCGCTGCTCATGTCCTGCATGGCGGTCTCGACCTGCTGAGCGCGGCTCTCGGCCTGGTTCGCGGCATCGCGCGCGCTCGCGGCTTCCTTCTGGCTGGTGGCCAGCTTCGCCTGCAGTTCCTCGATCTGCGCCTCGCGCGAGCGGAGCGCCTCCTGAACGCTGTCGTCCGTGTTCAGGTCCTTCGTGCTGGAGCTGCTGCAACCGCTGGCCGCGACGCTCGCCACCGCCAGCAGCAGACCCCAGGTCATCATCCTCGACTTCATCGGTTCGTCTCCTCGTGCTGAGTGAATGCCACCGGATCCTGCCGGACCTGCGGCGCGGGGCATAGAGACCTTGCTCGACCCGCCGCTTTCACGACCGCAGACGGGTTCGCAAAGTCACAGCAAAGCGTCGGTCTCCCGGGAAAAGCGGCGAGCTAGCCCATGACCTTCTTGAACAGATCGGCGAGCCCCTGGCCGCCTTTGGACTTGAAGAAGTCCATCATGACCGGCGCGAACTTGCCGACCATCTCGGGCTTGAGGCCGAGCTTCTCGAAGCCGCCGGCCAGCCCGGCCAGCGCGCCCAGGCCGCCGAGCTTGCCGCCGAGCTTGCCGCCGAGGCCCGAGACCAGCCCGCCCAGGCCGCCTGCGGAGGGCGCCGCCTGCATGAGGGCGTCGGCGTTGGGGAGCTGGGCCGCCAGCTTGCCGAAATCGCCCCCGCCGAGCTTGTCCTTGGCCGCCTTGAGGATGAGACCCGCGCCACCCTTGGCCTGGGACTCGTCCACGTTCAGTTGACTCGTGAGCATCTGAATCAGATCCATGCTGACCTCCATTTTCGGGTCGCGCATAGTATGTCGCTGAGGCGCCGGGCGCCAGATGAATTCACCACGCTACAAAAATGTGAAGTCAGTGAGAGGCGCAGAGAGCGGCCACGCCGCGCAGGGTCCAGTCGGGCTCCAGCCGGCAGGCGCCCGCCGCCCAGCGCTCGGCGAGCCCGGGGGCGGCGCCGCCGGTCAGGATCACCGGCGCCGCGTCCCCCCAGTCCGCGCGATAGCGCAGCGCCAGGCCTTCGAGGGCGGCCAGCCCGCCCCAGAGCGCGCCGGCGGCCAGCGCCTCCGCGCTGTCGCGTCCCCAGGGGGACGGCGGCCAGTCCGGCCGCGCCTCGAAGAGCTGCTCCGCGCCGGCGCCCAGCGCGCGCAGGGTGAGCGACTGCCCCGGCAGGATCGCACCGCCGCGGTAGACGCCGCCCGCGTCGACCAGATCCACGGTGACGGCGGTGCCCGCGTCGATCACGAGGGCGGGCGCCAGCGAGGCCGCCCAGGCGGCGGCGGCGTTGCAGAGGCGGTCGGCGCCGAGGGTCTCGCGCTGGGCGACGGCCACGGGAAAGGGCGCGGGACTGTCGCCGCGGATCTCCCGCAGCTGTGCGCCTCGCGCGCGCAGCGCCCGCGCGAGGGGCAGGCCCAGCGAAGGACGGACGCTGCAGAGGCCGACGCGGCCCTCGGCCGCAGCGAGCAGCGGGGCGAGGGCGTCGAGCAGCGCGTCCACGTCCCCGCCCTCCAGCGACAGCGCGTCGCCCTCGGGCCCGTGCGACCAGCACCGGGCCTTGAGCCGGCTGTTGCCGATGTCGATGCAGAGCAACGTGTCCACCGCGATCTCCGGGCCGGGGGTCGTCACAGGGTAGCCGCGCGGCGACGGCCGCGCCAGCGCTCAATCGTCGCCGGCGTTGGCGTCCTCCTCGAGGACGAGCAGCTCGCCCGCCTGGAGCAGCTCCGAACCCGTGGGACTCTCGACGCGCAGCGCGCCGGTCGCGTCCACGTCCATCAGGCGCAGCCGACGACCCGCCTCGTCGCGCGCGACGCGCCCGCGGTGGGCCCAGCGTTCGCGCCACGCGTCCAGGAGCCGCGGCGCAGCGTCGGTGTCGAGCGCGTCCAGCACCGCTTCGAGTTCCACGAGGAGCGTCGCGAAGAGGTCCCGCCGCGACAGCCGCCGCCCGGCGGCCAGGTCGAGCGAGGACGCGCGCCCCCGCAGCGCCGGCGCGAAGTCGGTCTCACGCTGGTGGACGTTCACGCCCATCCCCAGCACCAGCTGCGCGTAGCCGTCCCCGGACAGACGCGCCTCGCTCAGCACGCCGGCCACCTTGCGCTCGCCGTGCAGCACGTCGTTGGGCCACTTCAGCGCGAGACGCAGTCCGAACGCGTCGCCCGCGCGGGCGAGGGCCAGCCCCGCGCCCAGGGCGAGCAGTCCCCCGCGCGCCGGCGTCCACGTGGGGCGCAGCAGCAGCGCCAGCAGCAGGCTGTCGCCGGGCGCGTCCTGCCAGTCGTTGGCGCGCCGCCCGCGTCCCCGGCGCTGGTGCTCGGTGAGCACGCAGGCCCCGGCCGGCGCGCCCGCCTCCCCCAGCGCGTGCGCGCGGTCCATGGCGCTGTCCAGGGCGCTGTGGATCTCGAGGGGACGTCCCAGGCGGCCACGAAGCGCCGCGCTCCAGTCCGCCTCGCGAGCGCTCAGGCGCAGGGACTCGCCGGAGGGAGACGACATGCTCAGGCTTCCAGCTCGAGGGCGAGATCCAGCGCGCCGGCGCCATGGGTGATGGAACCCAGGCTCGCCGCCTCCACGCCGGCATAGCGCGGATCCGAGAGGTCCTCGGCGCGGAGCCCGCCGGAGATCTCGAAGTCGGGGCCCCCGCCGAGGGTCTGCCGGAGGGCGACGGCCGCCGCCACCTGCTCGGGCGGGAAGTTGTCCAGGAGCACGCGATTCACGCGCCGCGCGGCGGGGTGCGCGAGGAGCAGCTGCAGCTCCTCGAGGCTGTCGACCTCCACCACCAGCTCCGGCTGGCGTTCGGGCGCGAGCGGCAGGGTGGCCACGCGTTCCATCACGCCGGCCATGCCGCCGAGGGCCTCCTTGTGGTTGTCCTTGACCATGATCGCGTCGTAGAGACCCATGCGGTGGTTGCGGCCCCCGCCCATGCGCACGGCGTACTTCTCCAGGCGGCGATAGCCCGGCGTGGTCTTGCGCGTGTCGAGCACGGCGGGGCCGCAGCTGGCCGCCACCGCGCGGGACGTCGCCGTGGCCACGGCGCAGAGGCGCTGCAGGAAGTTGAGCGCCGTGCGCTCGCCGGCGTGGAGCAGGGCCGGCGGCGCGGCGAGGCTGGCGAGCGTCTCGCCCGCGTTGAAGCGCAGGCCCTCCGGTGCCGTCTCGAGCAGACGGATGCCCCCCGCGGCCAGGGGCACGGCACCGTCGGCGGGCAGCGGCGGCGCGAGGCCGAGCCGCGCGGCCGCGGCGCGAAAGACGAAGAGGAAGAGCGGCAGGCCGGCCAGCACCCCGGGCTCGCGGGCCACGAGCCGCGCCGTGCGGGGCGCCGCGGCGGCGTCGGGATCGAAGTTCCGCGCGCTCAGGTCGCCGGCGTCGCCGAGGTCCTCGTCGAGCGCCAGCCGCAGCAGGGGCAGGGCCGCCGCCCGCAGGTCCTCGGGCCAGCTCAGCCAGGGATCGCGCGTCACAGCTGCTCCTCCCCACCCGCGGCGAGCTGCAGCTTCAGCTCGGCCACCAGATCGCGCAGGCTGGCCGCGGCCTCGAAATTGAGCTCGGCGGCTTCCTTGCGCATCTCCTCCTCGAGCACGGCGATCCGTTCCACCACCTGGAGGTGCGCGTAGTCGCGCGCCAGGGCGGCCGCGTCCTCACCGGCCTGCCGGCGACGCGAATCGCCCACCTGGGTCTGCGCGTCGATCTGTTCGAGGCTCTTCGTTATGCCCACAGGTGTGATGTGGTGCTCCGCGTTGTAGGCCTCCTGGAGCGCGCGGCGGCGTGCGGTCTCGTCCACGGCGCGGCGGATGGAGTCCGTCTCCTCGTCCGCATAGAGGATGACCGTGCCGGACACGTGCCGCGCCGCGCGGCCCGCCGTCTGGATGAGGCTCGTGTGGCTGCGCAGGAAGCCCTCGCGGTCGGCGTCCAGCACCGCGACCAGGGACACCTCGGGCAGGTCGAGGCCTTCGCGCAGCAGGTTGATGCCCACGAGGACGTCCACCTCGCCCACGCGCAGCTGGCGCAGGATCGCCACGCGGTCCAGCGCCTTGATGTCGCTGTGCAGGTAGGCGACGCGCACGCCGCCGGCCTGGAGGTAGTCGGTGAGGTCCTCGGACATGCGCTTGGTGAGCGTGGTCACCAGCGTGCGCTCGCCGCGCTCGGCGCGGGCGCGGACTTCGGCGAGGAGGTCGTCCACCTGGTGGCGGCTGGGGCGGATCTCGATCACGGGATCGAGCAGCCCCGTGGGACGGATCACCTGCTCGTAGACCGCCTTGCCGCTCTTCTGGAGTTCGTAGGGACCCGGCGTGGCGCTCACGAAGAGCAGGCGCGGGGCGAGGTCCTCGAACTCCTCGAAGCGCAGCGGCCGGTTGTCGAGCGCGCTGGGCAGGCGGAAGCCGTACTCCACCAGCGTCTCCTTGCGGCTGCGGTCGCCGTTGAACATGGCGCCGATCTGCGGCGCGGTGACGTGGCTCTCGTCGAGGATGATGAGAAAGTCCTCGGGAAAGTAGTCCAGCAGGCACATGGGCCGGTCGCCGGGCGCGCGGCCGTCAAGGTAGCGCGAGTAGTTCTCGATGCCGTGGCAGAAGCCGATCTCGCGCAGCATCTCCATGTCGTAGCGGGTGCGGCCCTCGAGACGCTGGGCCTCCAGCAGGCGATTCGCGTTGCGGAACTCGTGGAGGCGCTCCTCCAGGTCGTGGCCGATCCGGTCGATCGCCTCGCGGAGACGGTCGCGGCCGGTCACGTACTGCTTGGCCGGGAAGACCGTCAGCTCGCCGAGCACTTCCAGTCCGCGGCCGGTGAGGGGATCGAAGGCCTCGATCAGCTCGACGCGGTCGCCGAACAGCTCGATGCGGTAGGCGCGCTCCTCGTAGGCGGGGAAGACGTTGATCACTTCGCCCCGGACGCGAAACGCCCCGCGCGCGAAGTTGAGATCGTTGCGCTCGTACTGCATGTCGACCAGGCGACGCAGTATCCCTTGCCGGCCGGGCTCCTCCCCGATCGCCACGTGCAGCACCATGCGCTTGAACTCCTCGGGATTGCCGAGGCCGTAGATGCTGCTGACGCTGGCGACCACCACCACGTCCTTGCGCGTCAGCAGATTGCTGGTGGCGTTCAGGCGCAGGCGGTCGATCTCCTCGTTGATCGACGCGTCCTTCTCGATGTAGGTGCTCGTCGCCGGGACGAAGGCCTCCGGCTGGTAGTAGTCGTAGTAGCTGATGAAGTACTCCACGGCGTTCTCGGGGAAGAAGCCGCGGAACTCGCCGTAGAGCTGGGCCGCCAGGGTCTTGTTGTGGCTGATGATCAGGGTGGGCAGGTCCACCTGCGCGATCACGTTGGCCATGGTGAAGGTCTTGCCGCTGCCGGTGACGCCCAGCAGCGTCTGGTACTTGCGGCCGGAGAGCAGGCTCTCGGTGAGGCCCTTGATCACCGCGGGCTGGTCGCCCGTGGGCGCGTAGGGGGAGTGCAGGCTGAAGCGGGACAAGGCTGGGGCCTCCGGGGGCGGGGAGAGGGCCCGCGCAGGCTAGCGCAGAGGCGCGGGGGCGTCAATGCCAGCGCCTAGTCGCCGCCCTCCGGCGCGTCGATGCGCAGGGCCAGCACCCCGTTGCTCGGCGGCGTGGGCAGGCTGCGCGTCTCGCCGTTCACCGTGAGCGCGAGCGCCTGCGACTCGGTGGTGTTGAGGACGATGAACTGCTCGGCGGCCACCGTCCACGTCTCCCCGTCCACCATGGCGCGCGCCACGGTGCGGCGGTCGTCCACGTTGAGCTGGACGCGGCAGGGCGCCAGCGCGCGCAGGGTGACGCGCAGCGCGGGCTCGCGGCGCAGCGTGGTGCCGGCCGCCTGCCCGGGCAGGCTCACCGGCCCCTCGGTCCAGGCCGGGCCGGCCGGCGCGGCGGGCAGGGTGTCGGCGGCCGCGTTGGACGCGCCCAGATCCTCCTGCGGCGGGGGTGCGGCCTCCTCGGCGGCGGAGTCCGCCGGCCGCGCCTCCTCCACGGCCGGGGGCGGCGTCGCGGCGGGCCGCTCCTGCGCCGTGTCGACGGCGCCCTGCGCGGACGTCGCCGCGTCCGTGCGTGAGCGCCCGGCCAGCCACCACCACAGCGCAGCCGCGAGCACCACCAGCAGGATGACTCCACCGATCAGACGCGGGCCTGGCCGCCAGCCGGCGACGCGGGTCTCCGGCACCTCCTCGCGCCAGACGCCGTCGGCGGCCGCCTGGGGCCGCTCGCCTGCAGCGCCGAGCATCTCGCGCGCGCGGGCCATCAGCTCCACGCGGTCGAGCTCCAGGTAGTCGGCGAGGATGCGGATCGCGTTGGCCGTGTAGAGCTCTCCGGGCATGTCGCCCAGGCGGTCGCTCTCCAGCGCGCGGAGAACGGCGAGGGAGAGCCGGGTCTCGCGCCCCACGGCCTCCTGGCTCAGGCCGCGGGCTTCGCGGGCCTGCCGGAGGGTCTCGCCGATGGTGCGCTCGGGGCTCATCCTACTCCCGCAGGTTGTCCAGGCTCTCGCTCAGGCGGCGCGCCTTGTCGCGCGCGGCCTCCGCGCGCTCGCGCACCTGCTCCACCACCTCGGGTGGGGCCTGGGCCAGAAAGCCCTGGCTCGCGAGCTTCGCCTCGCTGCCCTTGAGATCCTTCTCCACCTTGGCCAGCTCGCGCTCGAGGCGCTGGCGCTCCTCGTCCAGGTCCACCAGGCCGACCAGGGGCAGCCAGACTTCGAGCCCGTCGAGGAAGGCCCCCGCCGCGGGCTTGGGCTTGATCGGCGACGCGGGCTCCAGCGCGAACTCGCTCACCTTGGCGAGACTTGCCAGGAAGGGACGACAGTCCTCCAGCTGCCGCGCGTGCTCGGGCCGGTCGCTGCGCAGGATCAGCCGCAGCTCCTTGCCCGGCGCCAGGCCCAGCTCCTGCCGCAGCCCGCGCACCGCCGAGATCAGCGCGATGCGGAAGTCGAGTTCGGCCTCGGCGGTCTCGTCGCGGAGCGCGGCGGGCAACTGCGGCCAGGGCGCCGCGATCACGCGATCGGCCGCGCCGGGCAGCCGCTCCCAGATCGCCTCGGTGACGTAGGGCATGAAGGGATGCAGCAGGCGCAGCACGGCGTGCAGCACGCCCGCGGCCGTGACCAGGGCCGTGGCGCGGGCGGCGGGGTCGTCGCCGTAGACGCGCGGCTTCGTGAGCTCCAGGTACCAGTCGCAGTACTCCTTCCAGAGGAAGTCGTAGAGCGCGCGGGCCGCGTCGTTGAAACGGAAAGCCTCGAGGTCGCGCTGTACCGACTCCGCGGTGGCCGCGAGCCGGCTGACGATCCAGCGGTCCTCGCTGGCCGGCGCGGCCAGCGCGTCCTCGCCCACGGGCTGCCACTCGGCGGCGAGCCAGTCGGCCAGCGCGCCGCGGGCCGGCGCGCCCGCGCCCAGGCGACCCTCGGCCACCACGCCGGACTCCTCCAGACGCGTCAGCACATAGCGGCTCGCGTTCCAGAGCTTGTTGGCGAAGTTCCGCCCCATCTCCATGTGCGAGTCCTCGAAGAGGTAGTCGCCGCCCAGGGGCGTGAGCATGGTCATGGAGAAGCGGACGGCGTCGACGCCGTAGCTGTCGAAGAGATCCATGGGGTCCGGGCTGTTCCCCAGGCTCTTGCTCATCTTGCGGCCCTTCTTGTCCCGCACGATGCCGTGCAGGAAGACCTGGCGGAAGGGCACGTCGCCGGGGAAACGCAGACCGGCCATGATCATGCGCGCCACCCAGAAGAAGATGATGTCCGGTCCCGTCACCAGCGTGCTGCCCGGGTAGTAGCGCGCAAGGTCGGACGTCTTCTCCGGCCAGCCGAGGATGGAGAAGGGCCAGAGCCAGCTCGAGAACCAGGTGTCGAGCACGTCGGGATCCTGCCGCCAGCGGCCGCTCGCGTCCGGCGCTTCGGCCGCGGCGCGCTCCTCGCCGCTGTCCAGGTGCGTCCACACCGGGATGCGGTGCCCCCACCAGAGCTGACGGCTGATGCACCAGTCGCGGATGTTCTCCATCCAGTGCATGTAGGTCTTTTCCCAGCGCGTCGGCGTGATGCGGATGCGGCCGTCGGCCACGGCGGCGATCGCCGGCTCGGCGAGTTCCTTCATGCGCACGTACCACTGGGGCGAGACCATGGGCTCCACGGGCACGCCACTGCGCTGGCCGTGCCCCACCGAATGCCGGTAGGGCTCCACCTTCTCCAGCAGACCCTCGGCCTCGAAGGCCGCCACCACTGCCTTGCGCGCCTCCTCGCGGGTGAGCCCCGCGAAGCGGCCGGCGGCCTCGGTCATGCGGCCGTCGAAACCGATCACGCGGATGCTCTCCAGCCCGTGCCGCTGCCCCATGGCGAAGTCGTTGGGATCGTGCGCCGGGGTCACCTTCACGAAGCCGGTGCCGAACTCGGGGTCGACGAAGTCGTCCTCGATCACCGGCACCTCGCGGCCCACCAGCGGCAGCCGCACGCGGCGGCCGCGATAGGCGCGCTTGGACGCGTCCTGCGGGCTCACGGCCACGGCCGTGTCGCCGAGCATGGTCTCCGGCCGCGTGGTGGCCACCACCAGGTGGCCCTCGCCGTCCGCCAGCGGATAGCGCAGGTGCCAGAGGTGGCCGTCCTTCTCGACGAACTCCACTTCCTCGTCGCTCAGCGCCGTCTGGTCGTGGACGTCCCAGTTGACGATGTACTCGCCCTTGTAGATCAACCCCGCCTCGTAGAGCGCGATGAAGACCCGCTGCACGGCGGCGCTGAGCCCGTCGTCCATGGTGAAGCGCTCGCGCTCCCAGTCGCAGCTGCAACCGAGCCGGCGCAGCTGGCCGGTGATGCGCGCGTGGTACTCGTCCTTCCAGGCCCAGGCGGCCTCGACGAAGGCGTCGCGCCCCATGGCCTCGGGGTCCTGTCCCTGCGCGCGGAGCTTCTTCGCCACCACGTTTTGCGTGGCGATGCCGGCGTGGTCGGTGCCGGGCACCCAGAGCGTCTCCACGCCCCGCATGCGCTGCCAGCGGATGAGCACGTCCTGCAGCGTGTTGTCGAGCACGTGGCCCATGTGCAGGATGCCGGTGACGTTGGGCGGGGGGATGCAGATCACGTAGGGCGGCCGGCCCTGGGCGTCCGGGCGCGGGCGGAAATAGCCCCCCTCCTCCCAGGCGCGATAGAGCCGCTCTTCCACGCTGGCGGGCGCGTAGGCCTTGTCCATGGAGCCGATCGCGCTATCGCTCATCGGAGATACTCTCCTCCCGTGACGGCACCGATCGGTCCGCCCGCCGGCCAAAGAAGCCCGTATCGTAGGTCAAGGGTCGGGCCGGGTCAAGGCGCGGGCCGGACTAGCCCCGCGTGAGCAGGATCAGCACGCCGGCGATGCTCGCGGCCCAGCAATAGAAGGAGAACTTCCAGAAACTCTCCCGCGCCAGGAGCCGCAGCAGCCAGACCAGGGCCAGCCAGCCGGACAGGAAGGCCGCCAGGGTGCCGGCCAGGATGACGCCCCAGTCCACCGCGGCCAGCGACTCGATCTTGAGCGTGTCGAAGAGCGCGGCGCCCACCAGGGCCGGCACGGCCAGCAGGAAGGCGAAGCGCGCGGCCTCCTGCCGCTTCACGCCCAGGGCGAGGGCGGCCGAGATCGTGCTGCCGCTGCGGCTGATGCCGGGAAGCATCGCCACGGCCTGGGCCAGGCCGATCAGGAAGCCGCGCCGCCAGCCCACCTCGCCGGTGGCGCGCGGGCCCGTCCAGCGGGTGCTGAGGAGGATGAAGCCCGTCACGGCCAGGAAGATCGCCGCCGGCAGCGGCGCGCTGAAGAGCCGGTCCAGGAGATCGTCGAAGGCCAGGCCCAGCACCACGGCCGGAATCGTGCCCAGCACCAGGATGCCGAGCAGGCGCAGTGCCTGAGCGTCCCCGGGCGCGGGCTTGCCGCCCCGGGCCAGGGCGCGGAAGGGCGCGCGCAGCATGTCCCACAGGTCGCGGCGGTAGTGGATGAGAATCGCCAGCAGGGTGCCGAAGTGGGTCATCACCACGAAGAAGCGGTAGTGGTCGCCGTCGTGGCCGCTCACGCCCAGCAGGGCGCCGAAGAGCGTGAGGTGTCCGCTCGAACTCACGGGCAGGAACTCGGTGAGCCCCTGGATGATCCCCAGCAGCAGGCTGTCCCAGTAGCTCATGCTAGGCGCCCGCCCGGGCCGCGCGGCTCATGCCTTGCGCCAGGCGATGTCCAAGGCGGTCGGCCTGCTGGTAGCTCTGGAGCGCGGCGTCGGGCTGGCCCAGCTTGTCGTAGACGATGCCCAGGTAGTAGTGGCTGCGCGCGTCGTCGGGATGCATGGCAATCACCTGCCTGAGGCAGGGCAGGGCCGCGGCATAGTCGTTCATGTTCACGTGGCAGAGGCCCAGGTAGTACTTGATGCGCGGATCGTCGGGGAAGCTGCGCTCGGCGCGCTCGAGCTCGGCCAGCGCCTTGCGGTGCGCGCCGAGCCGCGAGTGGCAGAGCGCCGTGTGGAAGCGGGCCTCGCCGCTGGACGGCTGCAGCGCCTGCGCGCGCTCGAACTCGTCCAGCGCCTCGGCGTAGCGTCCGCTGTTGTAGTAGGCGAGCCCCAGGCTCATGCGGCCCTCGTGGCTGTCGGGGGCGAGCTCGACCGTCTTGGCGAAGAGCCGGATCGCCTGCTCGAAATCCCCCTGTTCCCCGTAGAGCGCCCCCAGGTTGAGGTGCCCCATGGCGTCGTAGGGGTCGAGCTGGATGGCCCGCTTGAACTGCTGGATCGCCTGCTGCCGCTCCCCCCGCCGGTCCAGGCTGAAGCCCAGGTTGGTGTAGGCCTTGGCGAGGCGGGGATCCAGGGTCAGGGCGCGGCGGAAGGCGTCCTCGGCCTCGAGGAAGCGGTTCTCCCGCAGGAGCGTGCAGCCCAGCTGGTAGATGCTGTCGGCGGACTCGCCCGGCATCGACAGCGCCAGCCGGTGCAGCTCGTGGGCCTGCTCGAAGCGGCCGGCGAGGCTGTGGAGACGGGCCGCCTGGTTCAGCGGCCGGGCGTTCTCGGGTTCGCGGCGCCGCCAGGCGGCCGCCAGGCGGAGACCCTGCTCGAAGAGCTGGGCCCGGAAGCTGGCCTCGATGAGATCGGAGTAGGTCTCGGACGGCAGCTCCAGCGGGTCGCCCAGTTCGTCGAAGAAGGCCTCGAGCTCCTCCTTCTCACCCCGCGCCAGCCGCTCGTCGAGCCACTGGGTCAGGGTTTCCAGGTCGCGCCCGCGCTCGCCGCGCAGGGTGCCGATCACGCTGCGGCGCCGCGAGCGCCGCTGCAGCTTCTGGTACCAGTTCCAAGGACTTACGTTCACCTGGCCACCTCTCCGGCATGACGGCGGCAGGATAGGCGGGGTCCCAAAAATCGGTCAAGACATTGTTGTGGATCGGAAAGGCGGCGCTAGGCGCTAGTCGTCGGCCCGATCGGCGACACTGTCGCTGCGCGGCGACAGCAGCCCGCCGCGCTGCCAGCCCAGCGGCGAGTAGGCGTCGTAGAGGCTGCCGCCCAGGCCCTGCCCCACCTCGACGTGGAAGAGAAAGCTGTCGCTGGGGCGCCAGTCCAGCGCGGCGTAGGGCAGCACGAACTGCCCGCTCTGCTCCTGGCCGCTCAAACCGGCGTTCGGGGTGAAGGCCACGCCGAAGCGCGTGTTGAAGTCCAGGTTGCCGCCCAGCGGCACGCGCAGGTCGCGGGTGAGCATGCCGAGCGAGCGGCTCTGCCCGCCGCCCCAGCTCTGGCTGTAGCTCAGGGTGGTGGGACCCCATTGCAGACGGTCGAAGCCGAGGGTGGGAACGCCGCCGGCCGCGCCCAGGGTGGGCAGCGCGCCGAGCGGATGGAGCGTCTCGTTCGCGGCGCCTTCCACGTCCGCCGACGCGACGGCGGGCAGCAGCAGGCAGACGAAGGCGATCAGGGTGCGACGCGACATGGCTTCCTCGCTTCCTCGGTCGGACGGGGACGGAAACGACAACGCCTCAGTCGGCGAGCAGTTCCCGCACCTTGGCCTTCAGCGGATCCAGATCCGAGGACTTGACCACGTAGGCCTCCGCGGACCAGGACGCGAAGTCGTCCTTGTAGCTGTGATAGGCGCTGCTGATGAGCACGGGCATGTCCCGGTGCTCCCCCATCACCTCACGGAGGTAGGTCAGGCCGTTCTTGCCGGGCAGCTCGATGTCGAGGATCAACAGGTCCGGCCGCTGACGCTCCAGCACGCGCGTGGCCTCCTCCGCGGACGCCACGGTCTCCACCTCGTAGCCCTCGTCGCCCAGTTCCTGGGCGTAGAGGGTCCGGATGCTGGCTTCGTCGTCGACGACGAGAATGCGCTTGCTGCTCATGCCCTGGCCACGCTCCTTGCCGCGAAGCGTAGTGACGACGCGAGGGACTGTCAAGCAGACCCCTAGTCCAGGGGGACCAGCTCGCCGTCGCGCAGCGCGAAGCGCGTGCCCGTGCCCGCCGGACGTCCGGCCATCGGCGCGCTGGAGCGCGCGTGCGCCGGCGCGGCCGCGGGGACCGGAACGGGTTCGGGCGCGGGGGCTGGTGCGGGCGCGGGCGGGGGGGCGGCGGCGGCGCCGCTGTCACGGGCTCTGCGGAGCCCACGGGCGCCGCCGTCGGGGCCAGGGCCGCGGGAGCGGCCGGCGCCGCGGGAGTCGCCGCGCTGGACGCGGCGCCGCTCTGTCCGCCGCCCGTGGCGCTGGGCGAGTCGTCCAGCACCAGGCGCAGCGTGATCTCGCCGCGGATGAGCAGCGAACGCGGCACGCGCAGCGTGAGCACCTGGGGAGCGCTGTCCGTCACCGCGGCCGGCGGAGTCGCCGGCGGCGCGACCGGCGTGGGCGCCGGCGGCGCGACGGCCTGCGGCGGCTCCGGCGCCGGCGGCGCGGGGGGCGGCGCGACCGGGGGCGCGGCGTTCACGGGAGCCGCCGTGTACGGAGTCTGCGTCACGGGCGGCGTGGGCGTGGGCATCTCCTGGATCTCGACGATCTCGGGCACCACGTGCGAGGGCGTCTTCGCCGTCGGGGTGCTCGCGGTCATGCGCTCCAGCGGCGACTGCGCGTTGTGCGTGGACGGCGCGGGCGTCTCGGAGAGGCTGCGCAGCGGCGAGGCCTCCACGGAGGTCTCCACCTCGCGCAGCGCCCGGCGCATGTCGCGGCCGTCCATGAGGTCGGCGATGCCGCCGGCGGCCGGCGACTGGGGCTTCGGATGCGTGCCCGGGGCCATCTCCACCACGCGGGGATCGGGCAGGCCACCCAGGTCCAGCGTGTGACGCGCGCCCCCGTCGGGCGCGGCCGGCGCGGGCGGCGGCACGGGGGCCGGCGGCGTGGACTGCTGCACGGACCGAGGCGGCGTCGACTGCATCGGCGACGGCGCCGCGCCGTGGCCGCTGCGCAGCGTGTCGCCCAGCTCCTTCTCCACCATGCGCTGCAGCTGCGGCCGCAGGTGCTCGGTCACGCCGCGGAGCGTCTCCTGCACGCCCTCGCCGCGCGGCGCCACGGCCGTGAAGCTGGGCACGCCGGTGGGGTTCAGCGCCTGCTCCAGCTCCTCGACGCTCAGGATGTCCGGCAGGTCGCGCTTGTTGTACTGGATCACCCAGGGCAGGTCCTCGAGCTTGAGACCCATGTCCACCAGGTTCGAGCGGAGGTTCTCCAGGCTCTCGAGGTTCTCCTCCATCTTGCCGCGCTGGCTGTCGGCGACGAAGACCACGGCGTCCACACCCTTCAGCACCAGACGCCGGGTGGCGTTGTAGTAGACCTGACCCGGCACGGTGTAGAGCAGGATGCGCACGTTGAAGTCGAGGATCGCGTCGCCGCTCAGCGGCAGCAGATCGAAGAAGAGCGTGCGGTCCGTGCGCGTCTTCATGGAGATCATCTTGCCGCGATTGTCCTCGGGGACCTGGCGGAAGAGCACCTCCAGGTTGGTGGTCTTGCCGCTCAGGCCGGGCCCGTAGTAGACCACCTTGGCGCTGATTTCCTGTCCCGCTCGGTTGATGAGAGCCACGCTGCACCTCGTTCTCGCGTTGGACGGCGGAGGCCTGCCGGCCCGCCGCAGTCTCCTGCTTCCTTGCTGGGGCGCATCGGGGAGCGCAGTTCCTCCCCGTCCGCCGCTCGGCGATCCTCGCGGGCGGCAATGCAAGAAGCGTTCTCGCAAGGCCTCCGAATTCAGCTTCCTTCCCCCCGCCGCCCAAGCGCTGCAAGACGGCGCAGATCTTGCAAATGCAAAGCCGCCGCTGAACCCGGACGCAGGGGCGGGGCACGCTTATGGACACATCGCAGCGAGGTGCTGGCGCTCATGGCCGAGACGCGGAAAGTCGTGACGGAAATGTTCTCCCGCTTCCTGAACATCCAGGTCGAAGGGGAGGCGCTCGAGCGCCTCGTCGCGCTGGTGGACAAGGTCGAATCCAGCATCGACGAGGACCTCGACCTCAGCACCGTCCAGGGACGCAACACGCTGAAGGTGCTGCTCGGCACGCTGCTGGCCTACGGCTGGGGCATCGGCATGCACCCCTTCCACAACCCCGAGCGCGACATGGACGGCCGCCCGCTCGAGGTGCGGGTGAGCAAGGACATCCTCGTCACGCTCAAGGATCTGCAGGCCCTGCGCTACCTGAAGAAGGACCAGTACGGCCGCGTCAAGAAGGCGCTCTTCGAGCCCGACCAGAACGCCCGCGTGCGCAGCCAGATCGACGGACTGCTCACCGAGATCCACAGCAGCAAGTGGCAGGAAGAGGAGTTCTAGGGGCTCAGCGCCCCGCGCGACGCAGGTAGAGCAGCACCACGCGGCCGCCCTCCTGATACTCCACGCGATCGGCCAGCTCCTGCATGAGCAGGACGCCCCGGCCCCCACCCCGATGCAACCCTTCCTCGCTCGCCGGATCGATCAAGGTGCCGGGATCGAAGCCCGCGCCCGGATCCTCGATGCGGATGCGCAGCACGTCGTGGCCGAAGCGCACCTGCACCTGCACGCGCTTCGCCGCGTCGCAGCCGCAGCCGTGACGGATCGCGTTGCTCAGCGCCTCGTCCAGCGCCAGGGGCAGGTTCTCCGCCCAGACCCGGGGATGAAAGCCGTGTTCCCGCGCCATCCGGCAGAGAAAGCCCGCGGCTGGCGCCACGAAGCGCAGCTCGGCGGGCAGCTCGAAGTCCACGCGCGTGCGGACCTTCTGATCGAACTCGGGCAGGCGGCGGTCCAGGGGCAGCGCGCGCTCGCCGTCGGCGAAGAGCAGCTCCAGATCGAGGCCGCGGAAGGGCGGCGTGAGCACCTCGGCGAAGCCGCGGGCCAGCAGGCGGCGCCAGGCGCGCTCGTCGCAGGCGGGCAGCAGCAGCACGAGTCGGGCGCCGGCGACGCGCAGGCCGTCCAGCAGTTCCTGGGCGGGCAGCGCGGCCTCCGAGGCCGCCGCCAGCACGACGCCGAAGGGCGACGTGGGCAACTCGCTCATCCAGCGCTCGGGCGTGGGCAGCGCGCGCAGGCGGCCGGGCTCCGGGCGCAGCTCCTCGAGGAAGCGCGTGGAGAGACCGTCGTCCGCGCCCCACAGGTAAAGGGCGAGGGGGGCGGCCTCAGAAGAGCGGATGTCCGTCGGCAACGATCTCATTGAACGCATCCCTGAACTGCGGGTGTGTCCGGGCGAAGTCCTCGCCCACCTTCTCCACGTAGACGCGCCAGGCGCGCTGGATCTCCGGCCCGAACTCGGCGAGCAGCCGGCCGGCGGCCAGCGCCGTGTCGCGGCGGGCCCGTCGACCGGGGCCCTGCAGCAGCTCCTCGGCCAGCGCTCGGGCCAGGCGGCGCGCCCGGCGCTCCAGACGTCGCTGCTCCCGCTCCGGGTCCGGCGCTGGATCCGGCGGCCCAGCGGTCGACGCGGCAGATTCTGCCGCTGGAGGCGCGACTTCTGGCGATTCGGACGGCTCCGGCAGCGCCGGGGGCGGCTCCGCGCCCTGACGCCAGCGCAGGCGGAAGCGCGTGTCGCAGCGCGGGCAGCGTACACGCAACTCGCCTTTTTCCATCAGGCTGGGCGGCACGGTGAAAGTGCCGCCGCAGCCTGGACAGGTGACCGTCTGGGCCGTCATGCAGGTTCCGTCCTGGGCGCTATGGCTCCGGGCGGCGCTGCAATCGCCATGCCGCGTCAGCCCACCCCGGCCAGGGTGAGACGCTCCTTGTAGACGCGCTGCAGCAGGGCGCGCAGGGGCTTCAAATCGGCGGCGGCCAGCTCCGGGTCCCGCTGGGCCAGATCCACGGCGCGCTCGCGGGCCAGGGCGACGAGGCGCGCGTCCCGCAGGGGATGGGCGAGGCTCAGCTCGGGCCGGCCGTGCTGCCGCTGCCCGAAGAGCTCGCCGGGGCCGCGCAGGCGCAGGTCCTCCTCGGCCAGCTTGAAGCCGTCCCGGTGCTTGACGAAGATCCCCAGCCGCTCCCGCGCCTGCGGCCCCAGCCCGCCCGACGCCACGAGCACGCAGTAGCTCTTCGCCGTGCCGCGCCCGATGCGCCCGCGCAGCTGGTGCAGCTGGCTCAAGCCGAAGCGCTCCGGGTTGTGGATGAGCATGAGCGTGGCCTCGGGGACGTCGATGCCCACCTCCACCACCGTCGTGGCCACGAGCACCGGGCGCTCGCCGCTGCGAAAGGCGTCCAGGGCCTCGGCCTTGCGCGCGGGGCTGAGCCGCCCGTGGATCAGCGCGCAGCCGAGGCCGGCCAGCGGGCCGGCCTCCAGCTCCTCGAAGGCCTCCGTGGCCGCCTTGAGCTCGCTCTGGTCGCCCTCCTCCACCAGCGGGTAGATGAGAAAGGCCCGCTCCCCCGCCTCCACCCGCTCGCGCAGGAAGGCGTAGATCTGCGGGAGGCGGGCTTCGTCGCGCAGGGTGGTGACCAGTGGCGGGCGGCCTGGCGGCAGTTCGTCGATGACGCTGAGCTCCAGATCGCCGTAGACGGTCATCGCCAGCGAGCGCGGGATCGGCGTTGCCGTCATCACGAGCACATGGGGCGCGCCCCGCTCGCGCAGGCCGGCGCGCTGCATCACGCCGAAGCGGTGCTGCTCGTCCACCACGGCCAGGCCCAGGCGCGCGAAGGCCACGCCCTCCTGAATCAGCGCGTGCGTGCCGAAGACCAGGTCGATCTCGCCGGCGGCCAGCGCGGCGATCGTGGCCCGGCGCTCGGCGGCCGGCTGCGCGCCGCTGCCCAGCAGCAGGCCGCAGCGAAGGCCCAGCGCGGCCAGCCGCCCCGCCCAGGACGCGAAGTGCTGACGCGCCAGCGCCTCCAGCGGCACCATGAAGGCGGCCTGGTAACCGCCCTCCACGGCGAGCAGGCTGGCGGCCAGGGCGACGACGGTCTTGCCGCAGCCCACGTCGCCCTGGAGCAGGCGGTTCATGCGGCCGCCGCTGGACAGGTCGGCACGGATCTCCCCCAGCGCCCGCGACTGGGCGTGGGTGAGCTGGAAGGGCAGGCGCGCGAGCAGGGGCTTCAGGTAGCGGGTGTCCTGGTCCAGCACCGGGCCGTGCTCGGCGCGGCGCCGGTGTCGGCGCAGCGCGCCCAGCAGCTGCAGCAGGAAGAGCTCCTCGAACTTCAGCCGCTCGCGCGCGCGGGCCAGGTCGGCCTGGTCCTCGGGGAAGTGGATGGACTGCAGCGCCTCGGCGCGGCGGGGCCAGTCCTCGGCGGCGAGCCACTCGGCGGGGAGGACCTCGGGCAGGAGGCTCGGGAGATCGGCCTCGGCCAGCACGCGATCCGTGAGGCGCCGCAGCCAACGCTGGCCGACGCCCCGCGTGAGCGGATAGAGCGGCAGGAGGGTGCGGGCGAGCAGGCGCGGGGACTCGTCCTCGCCCAGGATCTCCAGCTCGGGCGACTGCATCTGCAAGCCCGACCTGTAGACCGCAAGCTCCCCATTCACAGCGACTCGCGCGCCGTTTCTCAGCTGCCGCTTTAGGTAAGGCTGGTTGAAGAAGACGAGCTGCAGGCGGCCCGTGCCGTCGTCCACCATGACCTGGAGCAGGCTGAGCCCTCGGCGCGGCCGGCGCTCGGCGCTGGCCAGCACCTGCCCCTGCACTGTGGCCCGTTCGCCGGGCGTGAGCTCGGCGATGGGACGGACGTCCCCCAGGTCCAGGTAGTCGCGGGGGAAGTGGAGGACGAGGTCCTCCACCGTCTCGATGCCCAGGCGGGCCAGGTCGGCGGCGCGACGGGGGCCCACGCCCTTGAGGAACTGCACGGGGCGTAGCAGACCCTGGCCGCGCGAGGGATCGGACTGCATGGCGGGAGGGTAGGCCCTGGCGGGCGCGCTGACAAGGGCGGGCTAGTCGCCCTCGTCCGCCAGCAGCTCGAAGTGCTGGGCGAGCAGGCGGCGCAGGGCGGGCTGGTCGGGGTGCGCCGCGAGGAGCGGCTCGAGCATGGCGCGCGCGGCGTCGTTGCGGCCGAGATTGCGCAGCGTGAGCGCGAGGCCCAGTTCGGCCTCCAGGTACTGCGGCGCCTGGGACAGCGCGCGGCGGTAAGACTCCTCGGCGCCGAGGAAGTCCCCCTGCTTGAAGTGCAGGTCCCCCTGGAGCTTGAGCAGATCGGGGTAGCTCGGATGCGCCGTGAGCGCCGGCGCCAGCAGCGCCTGCGCCTTGGCGTAACGGCCCAGGCGCAGCTCGCAGCGGAGGCGTCCCTTGAGGACGAAGAGATCCTCCGGCGCCAGCTCCTGCGCATGGGTGAAGGTCATGAGGGCGGCCTCGAGATCGCCCTGGGCGAGCTGGGTCTGGCCGAGGAAGCCCAGCAGCTGCGGATCTTCCGGCGCCGCCTCGGCCAGGTGACGAAAGCGCAGCCCCGCCCGCCCCCACTCGCCCTTGCGCGCGTGGATGAGCGCCAGGTCGAGAGCCGCAGTGCCCAGCGTCGGCTTCGCCTCCAGCGCCGCTCGGATCAGGCGGAGGGCGTCGTCGTGACGACCCTCGGCGTGACGCAGCAGGCCCAGCAGGTAGCGCGCCTCGGCGTGCTCCGGCTGGCGGCGGAGGAGTTCGTCGAGCAACGTCTCCGCGCCCTCGTTCCGCCCGAGCTGGAAGCGGCAGCGCGCGAGCTGCAGCAGCAGGTCGCTGCTCTCGCCCCCCAGCTCCCGCGCGAAGTCCAGCGACTCCTCCGCCTCCAGGTAGCGCTCCTCCCCCAGCAGCGCGAGGCCGAGGAAGTACGACGCCTCCATGAAGCGCGGATTCACGGTGAGCGCCGTGCGCAGGGCCTGGATCGCGCCCTCGCCGCGGCCGCACTTGAGCCGCGCGAGGCCGAGCTGGCACTGGACGTCCGCGTAGTGCGGCTTCATCGCCCCGGCCTGCTGCAGCAGATCGGCGGCCAGCGGGTAGTTGCCCAGGTTGAACTGCGCGACGCCCTCGGCATACACCTCGCGGAACTCCGCCCCGCTCTCCAGCAGCTCGAGTACGGGTCCCACCTCGGGCAACACCGTCTCGCGCTCGCGCAGGTTGGCGAGCAGGAAGCGGTTCACCTGGATGGGGATCTCCGCGCGGCTGGCCGTCACCTGCTGGAGCTGGGCGCGGGCGGCTTCGGCATCGCCGTCGGCCTCGAGCGCGACGGCCAGGAAGCAGCGCGCCTCGGCGTAGTCGGGGTTGATCTCCAGCGCGCGCTCGAAGCAGGGCTTCGCCTCGTCGCGGCGGCCCTCCATGAAGAGCGCCACGCCCAGCGAGTACTGCAGGTCGGGGAAGTTGGGCGTCTCGGTGAGGGCCTGCTCCAGGTGGACGCGCGCCTCGTCATAGTGCTCGGCCTTGAGCAGCGCACGGCCGATGTTGGCGTGCGCCTCGGCCGCGTAGAAGATGCCCAGTCGATAGGTGGTGCTGGTCTTGGCGGAGCCCGCCACGGCCGCCTCGAAGTGGGCGATGGCCTCCTCGAAGCGCCCCTGGTTGTAGAGCGCGATGCCCGCGCTGTACTCCTCGTCGTGACGGTTGCCGAAGAGTCTGCGCAGGAGCGAGGCCATGCCTCCCCCTAGTCGTTCTGCTTGCGCAGGAAGGTCGGGACCTCCCAGTCCTCCGTGCCGGACCCGCTCTTGAGACCCCGCAGGGCCTCCTCGCGCATGGCCGCGGCCTCGCGCGTGAGCAGCTCGTCGTCGTCCTGTTCGGGCTCGAGAACGGGCGCGGGCTCGGGCGCGCGACGGAAGTCGCCACCCAGTTCCAGCTCGGGCGCCGCCGCAACCTGCCGCGCGGGACTCTCGTGCACGATCTCGATCACGCGGGGCGCCTCGGGCTGCGCCACCTCATGCGGCTTCTCGGCGGCGGCCACCGCTGCGGCAGCGGCGGCGGCCGCGGCGCGGCGCTCCTCGCTGATGCGCGCGGCGCCGAAGCCCGTGGCGATCACGGTGATGCGGAGCTCGTCGCCGAGCGACGGGTCCATCACCGTGCCGAAGATGATGTTCGCGCTGTCGCCCACGGCGTCGGTGATGAGGTCCGTCGCCGTGGTCACCTCGCGCAGCGTGAGCGTGCTGCTGCCGGTGATGTTGATCAGCACGCCCTGGGCGCCGGAGATGTCCTGCTCTTGCAGCAACGGGCAGCTGATGGCCGCGCGCGCGGCCGCCTCGGCGCGGCCCTCGCCGCTCGCCGTGCCCGTGCCCATGAGCGCGGGGCCCATGCCGGCCATGATGCTCTTCACGTCGGCGAAGTCGAGATTGATCAGCCCCGTCACCGTGATGAGATCGCTGATGCCGCGCGTGGCCTGCAGCAGCACGTCGTCGGCGATGCGGAAGGCCTCGGTGAAGGGCGTGTCGGGATCCACCACCTCGAAGAGGCGCTGGTTGGGAATGGTGATGAGCGTGTCCACCTCGGCGCGCAGGGCCATCATGCCCTCGTCGGCCACGCGGCTGCGCTGCCGGCCCTCGAAGTTGAAGGGCTTGGTCACCACGCCCACGGTGAGAGCGCCGGCGTCCTTGGCCAGCCGCGCCACCGACGGCGACGCGCCCGTGCCCGTGCCGCCACCCATGCCCGCGGTGACGAAGACCATGTCCGCCCCGCGCAGGAGCTCGGCGATGGCGTCGAGGTCCTCCTCCACCGCGGCCTGGCCCACGTTGGGGTTGCCCCCGGAGCCCAGCCCCTTGGTCAGCTTGCGGCCGATCTGGATGCGGTGGAGCGCCTTGCTCTCGGAGAGCACCTGGGCGTCCGTGTTGATGTTGATGAAGTCGACGCCGGAGAGCCCGGCCTCGATCATCCTGGCGACGGCGTTCCCCCCGGCTCCTCCGACGCCGACCACCTTGATGGACGCCGTATCGGAGAAGTCCGAGTCGAAGTCGAACTTCACCCTTGGCATGTCGGACATTTTCTCTCACCTCCGCCGTCAAGCTAGCGTGAGCTGCGAGAAAGCGTCCAGGGTTATTTTCCCCTTCTGGCAACCGCCCGCAGCAGGCGCTTCAGGCCGCCGCCGCGCGGCTCGGTGGCCGCCTCCTCGCTGCCCGCGAGGCGCTGGTAGCCGTAGTGAAGCAGCCCCACCACGGGCGTGTAGCGGGGGTCGGCCAGCTCGGCGGTGAGCCCCTGCTGCTCCAGCGGCGCGCCCACGCGGACGCTCCGCTCGAAGAGCTGCGAGGCGAGGGCCGGCAGCCCCGGCAGCAGCGCGCCGCCGCCGCAGAGCACCACGCCGCAGCCCGCGCTGCGGGCGGCCGGCGAGCGCTGGGCGCGATTCCAGGCCAGTTCCAGCAGCTCGCGCACCCGCGGCTCCACGATCGAGCTCAGCGTGCGCGCGGTGAGGAAGCGGTCGGCATCGGCCCCCACCTGGCGGATGGGAATGCGCGCCTCGGCTTCCTCGTCCTCCAGCGCCCCCACGCGCGCGTGGTCGAGCTTGAGGCGCTCGGCGTCGGCGACGCTGAGCCCGAGGCCGATGGACAGATCCCGCGTGACGTTCGCGCCGCCCAGCGGCAGCACCTCGGCGTGGCGGGCGGCGCCGTCGGCCAGCACCAGCACCTCGGTGGTGCCCGCGCCGATGTCGATGAGCACCACGCCCTCCTCGCGCTCGGCTTCCTGCAGCGCGGCCATGGCCGAGGCGAGCGGGCTGAAGACCAGGCCCTCCACGGCGAGCCCCGCCTTCTCCACCACCTTCGCGGTGTTCTCGAGCACGCTGACCTGGCCCATGAGCAGGAGCACCTCGGCCTGGAGGCGCACGCCGTCCATGCCCACGGGATCCTTGATGCCGCTGCGCCCGTCGAGGATGAAGTCCACCGGCAGCGTGTGCAGGATGCGATAGCCGGGCGGCAACTGCAGGCTGCGCGCGACGCGGATGACCTGCTCGACGTCCTCGGGCGTGATCTCGCGCTCGCGGCCCTCCTTGGCGTGCACGCCCTCGCTCGGAATCGCGCGGAAGTGCTCGCCGCTGACGTTGGGAAAGACCGCCCGGATCTCCAGGCCCGAGGCGCGCTCGGCCTCCTCCACGGCCTCGCGCACGGCCTCCACGGCCGGCTCGAAACCCACTACCACGCCCTTGCGGATGCCCTGGCTGGGCACGGTGCCCAGGCCGAGCACGCGCGAGTGGCCGCGGCCGTCGAGTTCGGCCACCAGCGCGGTGACGCGGTGGCTCCCCAGGTCCAGTCCCACGACGATCTTCTGCTCGTTCATGCTCACTCCATGGCTGCGTGCCTCGCCACCACCTGATCGCGGTAGCGCAGGTCGAGCTCGGCGGGGAAGCCGCCCGCCGCGATCTCGCTGTAGACGTCCCGGTAGCAGCGCGCCCGCGCGCCGAAGTCCTCCCAGCCCATCAGGACGCGGGTCGCCGACCCGCTACGATAGTAGACGATTCCCGTGGATTCTGCAGTGATTTCGCTGACCTCGTCGGCGAGATCGAAGGAGGCGTCCCGCAGGGCGTCCAGGGCCGCCAGGGCCAGCGTGCGCAGGCTGTCCGCCGCCAGGGCCTTCGCCGGCCGGATTATCGGCAGATCCGGCGCCGCGTCGCCGAAACGATCGAGCGGGCGGCCGGCGTCGTCGAGCTCCACGAAGCCGCCGTCCAGCCAGAGCGCCACGCCCTTGGCCTCCTCGACCCGACAGAGCAGCGTGCCCGGCGGCCGCCGGCTCACGCGCAGGCGCGCCACGCGCGGCAGGTCGGTGAGCGCGGCCTCGAGGGAATCCGGATCGATCGAGAAGAGCGGCCGTCCCAGCAGCGGCTCCAGGCGCTCGCGCACGCGCGAGGCGGGCAGCACTCGGCAACCCTCCACGCGCAGCGTGCGCAGGCTCAGCCAGTCGCTGGCGTTCAGCGCGCGCAGGCCCTGCCAGCTCCCGTAGCCGGCGAAGGCCACGGCGAAGACGGCCAGGCCCAGCAACACGCGCCACCAGGGCCCCCGCTTCTTCGACGCCATCGCGCGCCGGCGCCTGACCGGCAGCCTAGGGCTCGCCATAGATCCTGACCTCGGGCTCGAGCACGACGCCCGTCTTCGCGGCCACGATCTCCGCCACCTCGCGCATCAGCGCCTCGACGTCGGCCGCGCGCGTGCGCCCCGTCTCGGTGACGATGAAGTTCGCATGCCGCTCGCTGATCCGCGCGCCGCCCACGCGGAGGCCCTTGAGACCGCAGGCGTCGATGAGACGCCCCGCGTGATCGCCCGGCGGATTCTTGAAGGTGCTGCCCGCCGTGCCCAGCCCCGCGGGCTGGCTCGCCGAGCGCGCGGCGATGATGTCCTTGAAGCGGGCGTCCGCCTCGGCGCGTGCGGGCGCGTCCATCACGGGCAGGTTCAGCACCAGCGACGTCACCACCACGCCCGCCGGCAGCCCGCTGCGGCGGTAGCCGAAGTCCAGCTGATCGCGCGTCAGCGTGACGGGCGCGCCGGTGGCCGCGAAACCCTCCGCGCTGACGAAGTGGTCGGCCAGCTCGCCGCCGAAGCAGCCGGCGTTCATGGCCAGCGCGCCGCCGAGGTTGCCGGGTAGCGCCGCCGCCCAGACGAAGCCTCCGCGTCCTTCCGCCAGCGCCCTGCGCGAGAGCCGCGCGCTGGCGAGCCCCGCGCCGCAGCGCGCCGCGTCGCCGTCGAAGTCCAGCGACTCCAGCGCGCGCGTGATGCGGATCACCGCGCCGCGGATGCCGCCGTCGCGCACGAGCACGTTGCTGCCCTCGCCGAGCACGGTGACGGGCAGGCGCTGCTCCGCGAGCCAGGCGAGCAGGGGACCGAGTTGCGCGGCGCGCGTGGGCGTGAAGAGCCAGTCGGCGCTGCCGCCGAGGCGGAAGTTGCTCTTGTCGGCGAGGGAGGCGTCCCGCTCCACGGGGCCGTCGTAGACCGCGGCGAGCTCCTGCATCAGCGGACTCCCCGCGTCGCCTCCAGCCGCTTCAGCAGATCCTCCGCGAAGCGGTTCAGGTCGCCCGCGCCCAGCGTGAGCACGAGATCGCCGGGCTCGAGCTCGTCCATGAGCAGCGCGGCGATCGCGTCCTTCTCGCCCACGCGGCGCACGGGAGTGCGGCCGCGCGAGGCCACCGCCCGCTCGATGAGCCCGGCGTCCACGCCCTCGATCGGCGCCTCGCCGGCGGCGTAGATCTCCGTGAGGATGAGGTCGTCGGCCGCGTCGAAGGCCTCCCCGAACTCGTCGGCCAGCATGCGCGTGCGGCTGTAGCGATGCGGCTGGAAGACGACCCGCAGCCGCCGGCCGAAGTGCTCGCGCGCGGCCTCCAGCGTGCGCGCGATCTCCGTGGGGTGGTGGCCGTAGTCGTCCATTATGATGATGTCATCGACGCTGCCAAGGACCTGGAATCTGCGCCCCACGCCCTGGAAGGCCGAGAGCCCGCGGCCGATGTCCTCGGGGCTCACGTCCAGTTCCAGCCCCACGGCAACGGCCGCAAGCGCGTTGAGCACGTTGTGACGTCCCAGCACGGGCAGCTCGAGCTCGCCGCCGAAGCGCGCACTGCGCCAGCGGAAGCGCGTCCCCCCCGGATGCTGCTCGACGATCTCGCCCTTCAGCGCGCAGTCGTCGCTCCAGCCGTAGCCCACCACGCGGCCGCGGATCTCGGGCAGCATGGCGCGCAGGGTCGGGTCCTCGAGGCAGAGGATCGACGCGCCGTAGAACGGCACACGGTTGAGGAAGCCGAGCACCGCGGCGCGCAGCGTGGCGAAGTCGCCGTAGTGGTCGAGGTGCTCGTTGTCGACGTTGGTCACGACGGCCCAGGTGGGCGCGAGGCGCTGGAAGGAGCCGTCGGACTCGTCCGCCTCGGCCACCATGTGCGGCCCTGCGCCGAGCCGCGCGTTGCTGCCGAAGCTGAGCAGGCGCCCCCCAACCACCGCCGTCGGGTCCAGCCCGCCGGCGTGCAGCACCTCGGCCACCAGCGAGCTGGTGCTGGTCTTGCCGTGGCTGCCGGTGATCGCGATGCCCCGCTTGAGACGCATCAGCTCGGCGAGCATCTCGCCGCGGCTGATCACGGGAATGCCGCGCTCGCGCGCCTCCACCAGCTCGGGGTTGTCCTGGGGCACCGCGCTGGAGTAGACGACCACGTGCGCCCCCTCCACCTGCTCGGCCCGATGCCCCACGTGACAGACCACGCCGAAGCTGCGCAGCCGCTCGAGCGCCGGCCCTTCGCGCTGGTCGGAGCCCGTGACGGTAAAGCCAGAATTCACAAGGATCTCGGCGATTCCGCTCATGCCGATTCCACCAATGGCGACGAGGTGCAGGTGTCGGGTGCGGCCAAGGTGCACGGCGCGGTCCTCCTAGGGGGCTTGGCGGCGGTTTATCACCCACCCCCGGGACCGACAAGGCTTTTGTTGTGCCGCGGATCTTGTACCGCGGGACAGCGCATGCCTCCTCGCTATCGCCCGCTCGGCGCTAGGCCGCGTACGCAAGCGAGTGCCGCCGATTGACGCCCAGCGCCGGTGTCTCGTCCTCGCCGGCGTAGGTCGTTGCCCAACTCGCCGGCAGCTCGATCCGGGTCCTGAACAACCGCTCCGATAGGATCTCCGGCACACGCAGCAAACGGTCGGTCAGCCCCTTCAGCATCGCCGGGCTCACGGGAGGCCCCTTCTCGTGCCGACGCTTCACGCAATTCCGCCAGACCACCAGGACCCAAAGCCTGAGCGCCGACGCGTTCCGCCGCTTTGACCAGGCGATCGTCTCCCGCCGGTGGTTCGCGCTGCTGTGACGGATCAGCAGGTCCAGCAGGTTCACCTCGAAGAGGTCGTTGTCGGCGTCCCGGCGCGCCGTCGAGGGCGTGATGTGGTGCTTGAACTTGATGTTCAGCGGCCGCATGGCCCGCGGGTAGGCCGGGTGGTCGTCGCTGCGGAGTTCCAGCCGATCCAAACCCCGGCAGACGATCCGCAGCAGCTCGCGAACGCCCTTCTCCACGGCCTTCCGGTCGGGTCTTCCCCAGCGCTCCTCGAGTTCCGCGCGGCGCTTCTTCTGATCCGAGCGCATTCGACCCTTTCGGCGGAGCGGGCTGTCGGTGAAGCCGAAGGTGAAGCTGCTCTCGGCCTCGACGGCCAGGTTGTGGTGGAAGGGGAAGTACTGGCTGTACTCGAAGGTCTCGAAGCCGTCGACTACAACGGCTCCCCGCGGTCTACAGCGCTCGAGGAGCCTGGTTTGGTAGAGCAGGCAGTGCCTCCCCAATCGAGCCAGCTGGCGATCCACGGTACTCGGCGCCACACCCAGATCCCGGGCGATCTGCCGATTGGCCATGCCGCCGACGGTCTTCATGAAGAGCCTGGGCAGGACGTCCGGCCGCTTGAGCCAGTAGCTGGTCGAGAAGGTCTGGGTACTGAAGGAGCGCTTGCAGTCGGTGCACTGGAAACGCTGGATGCAGTGCGGCTTGACGGCCCGGTAGTAGACGCCCTGGCGTTTGAAGGGCCAGCGGCCGTCCAAGATCCGGTGGTACTTGCAGTTGGGATTGGGGCAGAAGGGCGGCCGCCAGCTCTGGCTGAGAATCGTGGGCTTGTTCATGGCCTGGCCCCGGCAGGACCCGGGCCAGGTACAACATCAGCGGCACAACGCAAGGCTTTTCTGGATCGCCTCCAGGATCGCCGCCGTGGCCTCGGGCCGGCCCAGCGCGCGGCTCGCGGCGGCCATGGCGGCTTCGCGGCCCGGCGCGCGCCAGAGCCCGGCGAGGGTCTCGGCGAGGCGCGCGCCGGTGAGTTCCGCATCGGGGATGAGCACGGCGGCGCCTGCGTCCACGAGGGCCTGGGCGTTGGCCGTCTGGTGGTCGTCCACCGCGTGCGGGAAGGGCACGAGCACGGCGGGCAGTCCCAGCGCCGTGAGTTCGGCGAGGGTCATTGCCCCCGCGCGGCAGAGCACCCAGTCGGCGGCGGCGAGGCGGGCGGGCATGTCATCGAGGTAGGCGGCCACGGTGACGGCGGGCGCCAGCGGCGCCAGCGCCGCGGCCACGGCAGCGTGCTCGGCGGGCCCGGTCTGCAGCACGGCCTCGAGCGCGAACTCGCGCGCGAGCAGCGGCAGCGCCTCGGCCGTGGCCGCGTTGAGGCTGTGCGCCCCGCGGCTGCCGCCGAAGACGAGCAGGCGCCGCGGCGCATCCGCGGCGCGAGGCAGGCGCCGCAGCCCGACGAACTCCTCCCGCAGCGGATTGCCCGTCAGCAGCGTGCGCGCCCGCGCGGGCAGCTGCTGCGCCGCCTCTTCGTAGGCGATGAACACCGCGCGCGCACGCCCCGCGAAGAGGCGGATCACCCGCCCCGGCACGCTGTTCTGTTCCTGCAGGAAGATCGGCCGCCGCGCGAGCCGCGCGGCCAGCAGCACCGGCAGGCTCGCGAAACTGCCCGTGGCGAAGACGGCCCCGGGCCGCTCGCGCAGCAGGATCCCCAGCGCGCCGAGCAGCGCCACGCCGAGCTCCGCGAGAAAGCGCAGCCGCTGGAGCGGGCCCTTGCCCCGCCAGCCGTGAATCGGCAGCGCGCTGAAGGGGACGTCCGCGGCCGGCACCAGCTGCGCCTCGAGGCCCCGCCGCGAGCCCACGAAGCGCACGCGGCGGCCTGCGCCGCCCGCGAGGAAGGCCCGCGCCACCGCCAGCGCCGGGTAGATGTGCCCCCCCGTCCCGCCGCCGGTGACGAGCAGGCGGCGCATCAGCGCCCCGCCGCGCGGCGCGCGCGCTTGAGCGGCGGCTCGGCGCCACGCCGTCCGGCGCGGCTGAAGAGGTCCTCGGCCACGGGCTCCAGGCGACGCCGCCGCGGGATGAGGCTGCGGCGCGCGGCCTGCACGGGTCGTCCCGCTTCGGCGCGGCTCACCGACAGCACCAGGCCCAGCGCGAGCAGGTGCATCACCAGCGCGCTGCCGCCATGGCTCACGAAGGGCAGGGGCACCCCGGTGAGCGGAAAGAGCCCGAGGGTGACGGCCACGTTCATCGCCGTGTAGACGAAGAGCATGCCCCCCACGCCCGCGGCCAGGTAGCGCGCGAAGGGGTCCGCCTGCCGGCCGGCGATGCCCAGCACGCGCAGGCTGAGCGCGGCGAGCAGCGCGAGCAGCACGCTCGCCCCGAAGAAGCCGTACTCCTCGCCGACGATGGCGAAGATGAAGTCCGTGTGGTGGTCCGGCAGGAAGATGCGCTGGCGGTTGCGTCCGGCCCCCTGTCCGAAGCCGCCGCCCGCGCCGATGCCGATCAGCGACTGCCGCAGCTGGTAGTTCTCGGCGGAGTTCTCCGACGCGTCGAAGTGCAGCGTCAGGTCCACGCGCTGGCGGATGCGGTCGCTGCCCAGGTAGAGCGCGCCGACCATCAGCACACCGGCCAGCACGGCCAGCGCGAGCCAGCGCCAGGGCGGCCGCGCCGCGATGAGCACGCAGGCGCCGCTGAGGCCGAGCGCCAGCGCCGAGCCGAAGTCCGGCTGCAGCGCCACCAGCAGGACGCCGGCGGCCAGCGCGATCGCCGCGGGCAGGAAGCGTCGCCAGCCGGACATCGCCTCGCGGAGCGCCAGGCGATCGGCCATGAAGACCAGCAGGCCGACGCGGGCCGCGTCCACGGGCTGAATGGTGAAACCGCCGACGAAGATCCAGCCGCGCGTGCCCTTGATCATGGGCGCGCCCAGCACCCAGAGCAGCAGCGCGGCGCTCGCCACGGCGGCGGGGAAGGCCGCGCGACGGATCCAGCGCGGATCGGCCAACGCCGCCACGCCGAGGAAGGCGAGGCCCAACGCGATCTGCACGAGGCGGCGCAGCAGCAGGTGGCCACTCGCGCCCTGCGCGCCCGCGGCCACCTTGGCGCTGGCCGCGTAGAGCACGATCAGTCCCGCCAGCAGCACCAGCAGGATGAGACCCAGCAGGGGACGGTCCAGGCCGCGCAGGCTCCTCACGCGCTCGCCTCCGCCACCAGGCGGCGGAAGTGCTCGCCGCGCTCCTCGAAGTTCCGGTACTGATCGTAGCTCGCGCAGGCAGGCGAGAGCACGAGCAGCTCGCCCGGACGCCCGTCGCGCCGCGCGGCCTCCACCGCCGCGGCGAGGTCGCCCAGTTCGCGTCCACGCTCGCCGAAGGCGCGCGCGACCTTGTCGCCGGCCTCGCCGATACCGTAGGCGAGGCGCACGCCGGGCAGGCCGGCGGCGAGGGCGTCGAAGTCGCCGCCCTTGTCGCGACCGCCGGCGATGAGCAGCACGGGCGCGCTGAGGCCGCTCACGCCGGCCAGCGCCGCCTCCACGTTCGTGGCCTTGGAGTCGTTGTAGCAGCGGAGCGCGCCGAGCATCCCGACGTCCTCCATGCGGTGCGCGAGGCCACGGAAGCTGCGCAGTCCCTCGGCCAGCGCGCCCGCGTCGGCGCCGAAGGGCAGCACCAGGGCCAGCGCGGCGAGCGCGTTGGCCAGGTTGTGGCGGCCGGGCAGCGGCAGATCGTCGGCGGGGAGCAGGCGGTGCTCGCGGCCGTCCCAGCGGATGGCGAGGGCGCCACTCACCAGACCCGCGCCGTCGGCCACGAGAGGGCGCGTGGGGCTGGCGGCAAGGCGGCGCGCGGGGCAGTCCGCCAGATGCGCGCCGGCCGCGGGGTCGTCGCCGAGGGCGAGCCAGTCCTCGGCCGTCATGGCGGCGAAGGTGCGCAGCTTGGCGGCGTAGTAGTCCTCGAGTCGGCCGTAGCGGTCCAGGTGGTCGGGGCTCAGGTTGAGCAGCGTGGCCGCGCGCGGACGGAAGCGGCGGAAGGTCTCCGCCTGGAAGCTGCTGACCTCCACCACGTAGCAGTCGGCGTCGGGCGCGTCGAGCAGCAGGTCCGAGAGCGGACGGCCCAGGTTGCCGCCCGCGGGCGCGCGGCGCCCCTGGGCCTGGAGGAGGTGGGCCGCGAGGCTCGTCACCGTGCTCTTGCCGTTGCTGCCGGTGACGGCCAGCACCGGCGCCGCGCAGCGGCCGAAGGCCTCTTCCAACTCACCGCTGATCGGCAGGCCGCGCTCCGCGCAGGCGCGATGGGCCGCGCTCGTGGGCGGCACGCCCGGACTCACGACGACGCGGGTCACGCCCTCGAGCCAGGCGGCGTCGAAGGCGCCCACGCGGCAGTCGACGGCGCCGAGCGCCTCCGGCAGCGCGGGGAGCGACTTCTCGTCAGCGAGGCGCACGCGCTCGCCGGCGTGCGCCAGCAGGCGCGCCGCGGCGAGTCCGCTCGCCCCCGCGCCGAGCACCAGCGTGATGCCGCCCATGGACGTCATCGCAGCTTCAGGGTGCTGAGGCCGACCATGACCAGGAGCACGGCGAGGATCCAGAAGCGCACCACGACCTTGGATTCCGCCCAGCCCTGCAATTCGAAGTGGTGATGCAGCGGCGCCATCTTGAAGATGCGCTTGCCGCGGCGCTTGAAGCTCCAGACCTGGAGGATCACGCTGGCGGCCTCCATCACGAGCACGCCGCCCAGGATCACCAGCAGCAGCTCCTTCTTGATCAGGATCGCCACCGTGCCCAGCGCGCCGCCCAGGGCCAGCGAGCCCGTGTCGCCCATGATGATCTCCGCCGGATGCGTGTTGAACCAGAGGAAGCCGAGGCTCGCCCCCACCACCGCCGCGCAGTAGACCGTGAGCTCGCCGGCGCCGGGCAGGTAGACGATGTTCAGGTACTCGCTGAACACCCGGTGGCCGCTCACGTAGACGAGCCCCGTGAAGGCCACGAAGATGATGCTCACCACGCCGATGGCGAGGCCGTCGAGACCGTCGGTCAGGTTCACGGCGTTGCTGGTGCCCGTCAGCACCAGCACCACCACCGGGATGTAGAAGAGCCCCAGGTTGAGCAGCATCCCCTTGAAGAAGGGCAGCTCCATCGTCACGCCGCCGCCCTGGGGATCCAGCGGCTGGAAGTAGAGGAAGAGGCCGAGCGCGAGACCGAGGCCCACCTGCCCCACGAGCTTGTAGCGCCCGACCAGGCCCTTGCTCTGCTTCTTGACGACCTTCAGATAGTCGTCCGTGAAGCCCAGCAGACCCGTGCCCACGGTGACGGCGATCACCAGCTGCACGTAGCGGTTCGTGAGGTCCGCCCAGAGCAGCGTGGGGATGAGGATGCTCGCGAGGATCAGGAGCCCGCCCATGGTGGGCGTGCCCGCCTTGGCCTGATGGCTGTCGGGCAGCTCGGCGCGAATCCTCTCGCCCAGCTGCATGCGGCGCAGCCGGCGGATGACCCAGGGCCCCATGAAGAAGCTGATCACGAGGGCCGTCACCAGCGCGTAGGCGCTGCGAAACGTGATGTAGCGGAAGACGTTGAATCCGCTGAACCAGTCCAGCAGCAGGTAGTGCAGGTGATAGAGCATTCAGCGCCTCGATTCGCCCGTGCGGGCCGCGGCCCGCTCCAGCAGTCGGATCACCGTCTCCATGGCCATGCCCCGCGAGCCCTTCACGAGCAGCAGGTCGCCCGGCGCGAGACGCGCGGCGAGGGCCTCGGCCAGGGCGGCGTGGTCGTCGAAGTGCGCGGCGTCGAGTCCGGCCGCACGGGCCGCGTCCACCAGGGCGCGGCTGAGAGGGCCGTAGGCGAACAGCCCGGCGATGGCCCCAGCCGTCCCCAGCACCGCCGCGCGCTCGCCCAGGGCGCGGTGCAGGTCGGCGGCGCCGTCGCCGAGCTCGAGCATGTCGCCGAGCACGGCCCAGCGGCGGGCCTCCGCGGGGAGGGGCGCCGCGGCCAGCCACTCCAGCGCGGCGCGCATGGAGTCGGGGTTGGCGTTGTAGCTGTCGTCCACCACGGTCCAGTCGCCGAGCGGGCGCGTGCCGCCGCGGTTCGTCTCGCGGAAGGCGCCGGGCGCGGCGGCGGCCAGCGCTTCCGGCGCGGCGCCCAGCGTGCGCGCGAGCAGCCAGGCCGCGCCCAGGGCGAGCTGGCTGTGCCGCCAGGGCCGCGGCAAGGTGAGGGTCTGGCCGTCGACGCGCAGGCGGCGAGCGCCGGGGCCGTCGGGACCCAGGTCTTCGAGCACGAGGTCGCCCGCGCCGTGGCCGTAGCGCAGCAGGCGCGCGCGGCTGCGCGCGGCGAGGCGCGCGGTGTAGGGGCCGGCGGCGTCGAGGAGCAGCAGGCCGTCCGCGGGCAGCGCGGCGGCGAGTTCGCCCTTGGCCCGCGCGACGCCGTCGAGGTCGCCGAGCTGCTCGAGGTGCGCGGCGCCAATGTTGGTGATGATCCCCGCGAAGGGCGGGAAGAGCGCCGCGAGCGCGGCGATCTCGCCGAAGCCCGAGCATCCCATCTCGAGCACCAGATAGCGCGTGTCGGCCGGCGCGGCGAGGACGGTCATGGGCAGGCCGATCAGGTTGTTGAAGTTGCCCTCGCTCGCATAGCAGGGGCCCAGCGTGGCGAGGAGCGCGCGGCAGCAGTCCTTGGTCGCCGTCTTGCCGTTGCTGCCGGTGACGCCCACCACCACCGCACCCAGCGAGGCGAGGTAGTCCGCGGCGAGCTGCTGCAGCGCGCCCAGGGGACTCGTCACGAGGTAGAGCGACGCGTCGGGATGCGCGGCGGCCAGCGCGGCGTAGCGCCCGGCGTCGCCGAGCAGCGCGCCGCCGGCGCCGGCGGCCAGGGCGGCGTCCGCGTGGACGTGCCCGTCCGCCCGCTCGCCCTTCAGCGCCACGAAGAGCTCGCCCGGACGCAGGCTACGGCTGTCCTGCCGCGCGCCCCGCAGCGGACGCGTGCCCGTCCGCGACTCGCGCAGGAGTCCGTGCGCCCCGAGGCGCGCCGCGATCCAGTCCGGCGTGATCATCGCTCTCCGTTCAGCGCGGCCCAGGCCCGCCGCAGGACGTCCACGTCGTCGAAGGGCAAGCGCTCGCCCGCGATCTCCTGCGTGCGCTCGTGGCCCTTGCCCAGCACGGCCACCAGGTCGTCCGGCGCGGCGCCGTCCAGCGCGAGGCGGATCGCCCGGGCCCGGTCCACCTCTTTGTGCCAGCTTCCGCGCGAACGGTCCAATCCTGTTTCCATCTCGGCGAGAATCGCCGCGGGATCCTCGCTGCGGGGATTGTCGCTGGTGAGCACCACCACATCCGCCCCGGCCTGCGCCGCCCGCGCCATGAGGGGACGCTTGCCGCGGTCTCTATCCCCGCCGGCGCCGAGCACCACCACCAGGCGCCCGGCGCAGAGCGGCCGGCAGGCCGCCAGCACGCGCTCCACGGCGTCGGGGCTGTGGGCGTAGTCGACGATGGCGAGCGGCCCCTCGGCCAGCGGCACCCGCTGCATGCGGCCGGGCACGCCGTCGAAGGCGGCCAGCCGCGCGGCGAGCGCGGCGGGCGCTTCCCCCAGAGCGAGGGCCAGCGCCAGCGCGCCGGCGGCGTTGCTCACGTTGAAGTCGCCGGTGAGTGGGCTCGTCACCGCCAGCGAGCCGCCCTGCCAGTCCAGACGGAAGCGGCTGCCCGCGGCGCCCAGCTCCACGTCGCGCACGCGGTACGCCGCTCCCGGCGCGCGGCCGACGCCGAGGACGTCCCGCCCGTTCGCCCAGGGGGCGAAGGCGGGGTCGTCCGCGTTGACCAGCGCGGTCGCGCCCGGACGGCGCAGGCCGAGCAGGCGGCGCTTGGCGTCGAGGTAGCGCGCCATGTCGCCGTGATAGTCGAGATGGTCGCGGCTGAGATTCGTGAACAGAACGCCGGCGAAGGCCAGGCCGGCCACGCGCTCCTGGTCGAGGGCGTGGCTGCTCACCTCCATCGCGACGCCGGCCTGTCCCCGGTCGACGCTCTCGCCGAGCAGCGCCGCCAGGCTGACGGGATCCGGCGTCGTGTGCGTGCTCGGATGCACGGCGCCGCCCGTGTCGAAGCGCAGCGTGCCCAGCGCGCCCCAGCGCGGCGCGCCGCCCATCAGCGCCTGCAGCAGCAGCACGCAGCTGCTCTTGCCGTTGGTGCCGGTCACGCCGAGCAGCGCGAGGCGCGCGGCAGGGTCGCCCGCGAGTCGCTGCGCCACCCGCCCCGCGGCGCGGCGCGGCGCTGCGCAGAGCAGCGCGGGAACGTCGGGGGGGGGCGCGGCTCCCGCCGGCAGCAGCAGCGCCACCGCACCGGCGGCCAGGGCCTGGGGGATGAACGCGCGGCCGTCGGCGGCGGCGCCGGGCAGCGCGGCGAAGAGCGCGCCGGGCGTGACCCGGCGGCTGTCGATGGCGAGCGCGGCGACGGGCAGGTCGCGTCCCGCGAGCGCGCAGCCTCCCGCCTCGGCGTCGATCAGGGCGGCAAGGGCGGCGAGGGAGACGGGCGGCGGCTGCGTGACGCCCGCGGGATTCACGACGATCTCCCGCCGCCGGGCTGCGCGAGCCGCAGCGGAATCGCGCCGCCGCGCCCCGGATCGGGAGCGCCCTGCTCCACCACCACGCCCCAGCCGCGCGGCGCCACCTGATAGCCGCGCTCCAGCGCCAGCCGCCGCGCCTCGCGCAGGCTGAGGCCCACGAGCTTCGGCAGCGGACTCGGCTTCTCCGGGTCGCCGAGCACGAGGGTCAGCGGGCTGTCGGGGCGCTGCACGCAGCCGGGGTCCGGCTGCTGGGCCACCACGCGGCGGCCGTGGCCGCGCAGGCGCAGCTGCAGGCCGCGTTCGCCGGCCAGTTCCTCCGCCGCGGCGAGGTCGAGTTCGAGGAAGCGCGGCACGGGACGGCCGGCGAAGCGGCCGGGGTCCGGCGCTTCGCCCGCGCTGGGCGCGAGGAGCTCGGGGGTCGCCACGGCCAGCTTCTCGACGATGTGCGCGAAGGCCGGCGCCGCGCTCTGCCCGCCGTGGCAGTAGGCCCAGCCGGGCTCGTCGATGAAGATGCCGATCACGATGCGCGGCGCGTCCAGCGGCGCCACGCCCACGAAGCTCGCCAGGTACTTGCCGGGCTTGAGGCGCCCGCCCTCGAACTTCTGGGCCGTGCCCGTCTTGCCGCCCACGCGCAGCCCGGGGACGGCCGCCGCCGTGCCGGTGCCCATCTCGACCACGTCGCCCATGAGCTGGAGGATCGTCCGCGCCGTCTCCGGGCGGCAGACCCGGCGCAGGAGGACGGGCTCGTCCTCGCGCAGATGGCGGCCATCGGGGTCGGCGCTGCCCCGCAGGATGCGCGGCCGCATCAGCAGTCCGCCCGTGGCGAGCGCGCCCACGGCGGAGGTCACCTGCAGCGGCGTCGCGCTCAGCTCCTGCCCGAAGACCAGCGTCAGCTTGCTGCGGCGGGACCACTCGGCCGGCTTGCGCAGCACGCCTTCCAGCTCGCCGGGCAGCAGGACACCCGTGCTGTTGCCGAAGCCGAGGTCCTGCAGCGTGCCGAAGAGCTGTTCGCGGCTGAGGCGCTGCGAGAGCTTGGCGAAGCAGATGTTGCTGGAGAAGGCGAAGGCCTCGCGGAAGCTGAGGTAGCCGGGGTGGGGCGTGTCGTCGCGGACGGTGAAGCCGTCGATCTCGGCGCTGCCGTCCTCGGCGTCGATCTGCGTGGCCAGGCTCACGTCGCCGCGCTCGAGCAGGGCGATGCTGGTGACGGCCTTCAGCGTCGACCCGGGTTCGTAGAGCCCCTGCACCGGCAGCAGCTTCCACTGCGCGGGGTCGTAGCGATCGGCGTCGCGCGCCGCCACGGCCGGCCAGCTCGAGAGCGCCAGGATCTCGCCGCTGTGGGGATCGAGCACCACCGCCGCGGCGCCGTGCGCGCCCGACTCCTCCGCGGCGCGCGCCAGTTCGAGGTCCACGATGGCCTGGATCTTGTGGTCGAGGGTCAGGTAGACGTCCCGCCCGCGTTTCGGCTCCACCAGCCGCCGGTTGAGCGGCGAGATGAGCACGCGGCCGCGGTCGTCCTTCTGCACGAGTTCCACGCCCGGCGTGCCGGCCAGCTCGGCCTGCAGGCCCGCTTCGAGGCCGCAGACGCCCTGGTCCTCCGCGTTCACGAAGCCGAGCAGCGGGCCGGCCAGCGGCCCCATGGGATAGAGCCGACGGCTGCGCTGCTCGAGATGCACGACGCCGGTGGCGCGCAGCGCCTCGGTGGCCTCCACGTCCAGCGTGAGCCCCTCGTGCAGCAGCGCGTAGCGACCGCGCGCGCCCAGCGCTCGACGCAGCTCTCGCTCGCTGAGCCGCAGCGCGCCGGACAGGGTGGCCAGCAGCTTCTTGCGGCCCTCCGCCGAGCGCTCGCGATAGGCCTGCGGATCAGCGCTCACGCGGTACTGCAGCACCCCCACCGCGAGCGGCGTGCCCCCGCGGTCGTAGAGGTTGCCGCGGGGCGCGGCGAGCGGCAGCTCCTTCTGCCACTGGCGGTTCGCCAGGGAGAGGTAGTGGTCGTGCTGCAGGATCTGGAGGACGAAGAGCCGCAGCCCGAAGACCAGGGCCACGGCGACGATGATGACCCGCAGCAGGCCGAGACCGGGATCGCGCGAGGGAGCCATCGCCGACTAGCGGCGCTCGGCGGCCAGCGCCGGCGCCACGCCGAGACCCACGCTCGCCAGCCAGGTGTCGGGCGCCTCCGCGCCGCCGTTCTTCTCGCGCCGCGCCGGCACGAAGACGCGCCCCTGCAGATCGCTGAGGGCCAGGTCGCCGGCTTCGCCGTCACGCATGAGCTGCAGCGGCTGACGGCGCTGCGCCACCAGCACGCCCTGCTCCACGATCCGGGCGCGCAGCGCCTCGCGGCGCAGTTCGAGCCGGGCCACGTCCGCCGCGAGCTGCAGTCCGCGATTCTGCTGCCACACGAAGAACAGGAGGACGAGAAAGAGCAGCAGCCCCAGGAAGAACCACAGGTCCTTGCGCCGCAGCGCGTGCCGCGCGGCGACGCCCTCGCCACGGTGGCTGTGAGGATCCCAGGTGCGGGCTTCGGCGGCGGGAATGCTCAGCACGATGACCTCCTGCGGGCCGCGCGCAGACGCGCGCTGCGCGCGCGCGGATTGCGCGCGATCTCGTCGGCCTCGGGTTTCAGCGCCCGAGGGGTGAGCAGTTCGAAGCGCGCCACCCGGCCGCAGACGCAGACGGGCAGCTCCGGCGGACAGACGCAACCACGGCTCTCGAGGCGGAAGCTCTGCTTCACGCGCCGGTCCTCGAGCGAGTGGTAGCTGATCACGGCGGCGACGCCGCCCGGCGCCAGCAGGTCGGGCAGCGCGGCGAGCAGCGTGTCGAGGGCGCCGAGCTCGTCGTTCACGGCGATGCGCAGCGCCTGGAAGACGCGGGACAGCTCGGCCGTGGCCTCGCGTCCCACCGCGCGCTCCACCGCGCGGCGAAGATCGGTGGTGCTGGCGAGTCCCCCCGCGTCGCGCGCCGCGAGCATGGCGCGGGCGACGCGTCCCGCCGCGCGCGACTCGCCCAGTTCACGGAGCAGGCGGCGCAGGCCGTCGTGGTCGAGGCGGCGCAGCAGGTCGGCCGCGCTCTCGCCCGCGGAGCGGTCCATGCGCATGTCCAGCGGCGCGTCGAAGCGGTAGGAGAAGCCGCGCTGTGCCGTGTCGAGCTGCATGCTGCTCACGCCCAGGTCCAGGAGGAGGCCCGCGAGGCCGTCAGGCGCGCGCTCGGCCAGGATCGGCGGCAGCGCGTCGGGCAGTCCGCGGAAGTCGACGTGCAAAAAAAAACCCGGTCGCCGAAGGGCGACAGGCGTTCGGACGCCAGGGCCAGGGCGCTGGCGTCGCGGTCCACGCCCAGCAGCGTGGCTTCGGGCAGCGCGCGCAGAAGGGCTTCCGCGTGTCCACCGGCGCCGAGGGTCGCGTCCACGAAGAGCCCGGGACCTCCGCGTCGCAGCAGATCGACGCTTGCGTCCAGGAGGACCGGCTCGTGGGACATGGACCCCTCTCCTCGACAGTGTCGCGTGCGTCGCGGAAACAAGGGGGAAGCGGCCTAGAAGACCAGACCGCTTCCCCTTCTCTCACCCTCGTGCGGAAACTGTGAACTGGCGGCGAAGTCAGGCCGGATCCCCAAGGCCGCACTCGCCTCCGAAGGATAGACCGGAATCGATCTGGGAACGTCCCCCGCCGCCAGAATCTCCATGAGGTAGAAGCTCGGCCCGGCCAGCACCAGCTCGCCGCCGGCGCGCTTCACCTCGTCGTGCAAGTCGAGCAGCTTCGACAGCACCCGAAAGCGGATGTGCGTGGTGGCCGCAAGGTCCACCAGGAAGCTGCGTCCCCCCGTGGCCAGCCGCGAGCGCACTGCGCGAGCGAGTTCCTCGTGCAGGATGTCGTCCCACTCGTCGGCGGGACGCAGAGTCAGAATGCCATCCATCGGCTCGCAGATCAGGGTCACGGTCTCGCTCCAGTTCTTTCTCTCACCGACTCCTGCGCCCCCTCCAGGCTCACCCAAGCTCAGAGGAGGTGTTCCACCTCGCGAAGGGCGTCGTCCACGTCGCTGATCTGCGTGTCGAAGTCCGCAGGATTCCACAGCTCGATGTGGTCGAGCGCGCCGACGAGGAGAACCTCGTCGCGGATCCCGTAGTCGCCGAGGAAGCTCTTCGGCAGGTTCACGCGTCCTTGCCGGTCCACCAGGAGCGGCGCGGAGTTGTGGCTGAAGAAGCGGATCACCTGGCGCTTCTTGGATCCCGAGGGAAGGGCGTTCAGACGCTCCTGGAAGTCCCGCCATCCATCCGGGCCGTAGAGGATCAGGTGCTTGTCGAAGCCGCGTGTGACCACGAAGGTCTCTCCCCCCTCGATGCCCGAACTGCGGCGGAAGACGGCGGGCACCTGGAGGCGTCCCTTGTCGTCGACCTTGCAGCGATGGGTTCCGATGAAGGCGGCCATCTGGGCTCCCGCGCTCGATCCTCGTTGTCCCAGTTTCAGGAGAGTTGGTCCAATCCTCCCCACAACGCCCCACCTTACCCCCCAACCAAATGCGCGTCAAGCGCGTTCTCCGCGCGTGGCGCGAAAAAACTGCGGGGCCGCGCGCACGCGCGACGACCCGCAAGCTCAGGGGGATGGGAACGGATGCTGCCGCTAGATCTAGGGGACGTCCTCGGGGCCGCGCTCGAGGATCGCCAGCAGCGATGCGCGCGGTCGCGCGCTGAGACGTGGGACGGGCGCGTAGTCCGGGCTGCCCAGCAGCACGAGCACCCCCACTCCCCCACCGGGGGGCGGCGGCTCCACGCCCAGCGGGACGAGCGCCCGCCAGTACTCCAGCGTGTCGCCTTCGGAGCTGACCAGGCGCTGCAGCGCCGTGAAGCGGAACTCCAGCGCGCCGAGCGAAAGCGCCTGCCCTAGGCTGCGGCGCCCGAGCTCGCCCGCCGCCGGGACGGACGCGTCGAGCAGCGCGCGCAGCTCCTCGGCAAGGGCGGGCACGCGGCCGTCGGTCGGCGCGAGCAGGTGCTGCTCGCCCTGGCCGTGGATCCGCAGCTCGACGGGGGGGCGCTCGGCGGGAGCCGGCGGCGGCGACGCGCGGCGGCAGGCCCCCGTCGCCAGGGCGATCGCGAGCGCGACGAGGACGCCGAACCGGCTCGGGCGCGTCACTTCAGCAGCAGCAGGCGACAGGTCTCGGCGCCGCCGGCGTGGCGCAGCTGCGCCAGGTAGACGCCGCTGGCCTGCAGGCGGCCGGCCTCGTCGCGACCGTCCCAGAGCGCGGCGTGCCGACCGGCCGGCAGCAGACCTTCCACGAGCCGACGCACGCGGCGGCCTTCGACGTCGAGCAGATCCAGCGCCACGCGCCCCGGCGCGCCGAGGGTAAACTCCACCGTGGTGCTCGGGTTGAAGGGGTTCGGATGCGCGCCCACGAGGCGCGTGGCCAGCGGCGTGGCGGGAACGAGGAGACGCCCCAGCAGGACGCGCTGTCCGTCACGCCGCGCCAGGGCCGTGTACTCGAGCTCCTCGCCGGGCTGCGGGCTCGCGTCGCGCCAGCGGCACCAGCCCTCGCCGTCAGGCCGGAGATCCTCCGCCACGCGCAGGGCCCCCGACCAGGACGCGCCCGGCGCCGGCCGCCGGCGGCGCTCCAGGTCCCAGCGCGTCAGCGAGGGATCGCCCACGCGCCAGGCCACGCGCGCGGCGCCGTCGGCGGCGAGGGCCAGGTCCACGGCGCTGACGGCCACGGGCACGTCGTCCCAGCGGCCGGCCTCGCCGCGGCGCAGCGCGCTCCCGGAGAGCGTGGGCCAGGGGCAGGTCTCGGGGCCGAAGGGCCCGGAGAAGTCCCAGGCCAGGACGCGGCGGTTCCAGGTGGAGACGAGCAGCTCGATGTCCCCGTCGCCGTCGAGATCGGCGAGGCAGGGCGTCCCGCGTACCTCGCCGCCCACGGCGATGGGAAAGCCCGGCTGCACCGTGCCGTCGCTGCGGTAGCCGTAGATCACGCCCTGCTCGCTGCCCTGGATCACCTCGAAGAGCCCGTCGCCGTCGAGGTCGCCCACCACGGGACTGCACTCGGCGTGCATCGGCAGGTCCAGCGGCCAGCCGGCCACCTCGCTGCCGTCGAGCTGGAAGAGATGCATGCGCGAGGCGCCGCCGCCGAAGATCTCGAGGACGAAGAGCTCGAGGTCGCCGTCGCCGTCGACGTCGGCGGGCGCGGGGCCGGGCATCAGGTCGCCGCCGCCGCTGGCGAGGCGGCGGGGCCAGCCGGGCCAGCGGTTGCCGTCCGACGTGAAGACGTAGAGCGAGTCGTTCTCGCTGCAGAGGACGATCTCCAGCGCGCCGCCCGGATCGTTGTCGAGGTTCGCCACCAGCAGCGGCCGGCTCTCCTTGAGCCCGGGGAGCTGGTTGAGCGGGTCGAGATTCACCGGCCAGCCGGGGAGCTCGCTGCCGTCCCCGTCGAAGACGTGCAGGGAACGGTGCCCCAGGCCGCCCATCACCACCAGCTCGTCGTCGCCGTCGCCGTCGAGATCCGCGGCGGCCGGGGAGCCATCGGAGTAGCTGCCCAGCCCGCGCCTGAAGATGCCCGTGGTGGCCGGGTTGGCGTCGCCGTCGATGAGCTCGCTGCCGTCGGCGTGGAAAGCATAGAGATTGCCGCTGCGGTCGAGGGCGGCGAGTTCGTCGTCGCCGTCGCCGTCGAGATCGGCGGCCACCAGGTTGGCCCAGATCCAGTCGAGGGTGGGGCGCGGCCAGCCCGGCAGCACCTGGCCGGCGTCGTCCATGAGGAAGATGCGCCGCTCCGCGATGCCGCCGTAGTCGCGCGTGGCGACGGCGATGCGGCGGTAGGTCGTGCCCGGCACGGGGAGCAGCGTGACCGCCCCCACCACGTCCCGGACGGCGGTGGAATAGGGGCCGAGGGTTTGCGCGTCGCCGTCGCCGTCCAGCGGCTCGTTGCCGTCGGCGGTCCACACGTAGAGCACGTTGGCCCCCACCACCAGCTCGAGGCCGGCGTCCCCGCTGACGTTCCCCACCGCCAGCGGACAGCTGCTCGCCGCCCCCGTCGCCTGGGGAAAGCCCGCGAGCTGCGGCGGACTGGTGGACGTGTAGAGCGTGTCGGCCGCGGCGCTCTCGAAGCCGCCGCGGTCCACCGCCGTCACGTAGGCCCAGGTCTCGCTGTTCTCCGCGAGGCCCACCAGCGAGATCCCCGCGTGGGGTAGGGGCAGGGGCGTCACCCGCGTGAAGGCCGTGGGACTCGACTGGGAGACGTAGACCAGGTAGCCGGCCAGGTCCGCGTCGGCCACGGGCTCCCAGCGCAGCGCGAGTTCGCCCGCGCCCTCGCTGAAGCCCGCGCCAAGTCCGGCGGGCGGGCTGGGCGCGAGGAAGTCGAGGCTGTCCTCGCGCACGCGACCGAAGGCGTCGGTGAGGCTGAGCAGGGCCGCCGACGCCACGCCCGCGTTGACCCGCTGCACGAGGAAGCCCGGTGCGGGCGCGCCGGACTCCAGCAGCTCGAGGGGACCCAGGGTCGCGTCGCCCTCGAGCACGGTGAGGTCCACGTCGTGGGAGACGAGCTGCGCCGACAGCGGGCCGCCGCTGCCTCCGCCGAGGTTCACCCAGCGCGGCGCGGCGCGCCAGCTCTCGCTCTCGTCCCAGATGCCGTCGCCGTTGCCGACGTCCGTGAACGTCCACTGCGCGAGAACGGGCGCGGGGGCGCGCGCGATCACCGCGAGCGTGTCGCTGTGCAGCGGCTGCTGGGCGAGATCCTCCACGTGGAGCGCGAGGCGCAGGCGATGCGCGTCGGGGCAGTCGACCTGGGCGCGCAGCACGAGATCGCCCACGCCCCAGACGGCGCCGCCCGCGGGCAGCGCGCCGAAGCTCTCGGCGTCCGTCTCCACAGTGAGCAGCGGGTCGAGCGACTCCAGGCGCAGCGTGAAGGCCTGTGTGTCGGTCAGGCCGTCGTTGGCGATCTGCGCCACGAGACGCGCGCTCTCGCCGGCTTCGAGCAGGCCGTCGCCATCGTTGAGGGCGTCGAGCGCGGGGTCGTCATCGAGCTGCCAGTCCGCCAGGTGCGGCGCCGCGCCCGCGGGCGCGTTCACGGTGACGGCCCGCGTCTCCTGAAAAGCGTTCGGCGCCCAGACCACCAGGTCCATGGCGCCGGCGCTGAGCGGCTGGATGGGCAGTCGAACCAGACCGGCGGCGTCCGTCTCGCCGCTGGACCAGAGCTCGCCGGCCTTGCTCAGCGTGACCGTGGCGCCGGCGACCGGCTGCACTCCCGCGCGCACGGTGACGTCCACCTGCTGCCAGCCCGTCTCCACCGCGGCCGGGGCCGTGATGTCCAGGGTGCGCGCCGCACCGGCCCAGAGATCCAGCAGCGGGTCGCCCAGGTAGTTCATGATGAGGTAGGTCCAGCGGCTCGAGCCCTCGGCGTCGGTGCCGGGCGCGAAGGCCTGGCGCATCTCCAGCACGATCCGGCCGGGGCGCGTGAGGCCTTCCTGGAAGAGCTGCCTGTAGTAGTAGTCGGGATAGCGCCAGCTACTGAGCGGATAGCTGTCGCGGCTCGCGCCCAGCGCGGCCACCGCGCCGCCCACCGGGTTGCGCAGGAAGTTCTCGGCCAGGCAGTCGAAGTCGAAGGCCGCCGAGCTGCAGTTCATCAGCATCAGGTGGAAGGGCATGCTGTTGGTGAGCGCCAGCGCCTGGCCCACGGCGCAGCTGCCGTCGCCGAGGGACATGTTGTAGCGGAAGCCGTGGCCGTTCTGGTCGACGAAGGCCCAGTTCCCGCTGTCCATGGAGTCGAGCGCCGCCGCCACGTTGAGGCGCCGGGGCGAGGCCGCCGTGGCGCCCCAGAGCGGGTTCTCCCAGCTCTGGAAGAGCTCGTGGTGCTCGACGTAGGGATTCAACGCGTCGGCGATGAGCGCGGCGTCGAAGCTGCCGCCGTCGAGCAGGATGTCCGAGAAGGGATCCTCCGGCGACCAGCTCGAGGGCGTGAGGACCTCGGCGAGAAAGAGGATGCGCTGCTGGAAGTCGTCGCGGCGCGTCTCGCGGTAGGCGATCAGCTTCGCCACCAGCGCGGCCGCCTCGGCGGGCGTGCTCACGGGCAGCCGGCCCACCTCGAGCTCGGGGTAGAGGTCGGCGCCGTCGCCCGGCTGGCCTTGATAGCTGGACTCGCACCAGCGCGAGTCGCCGTCGCCGTTCCAGTTGCCGTCGAGGCAGGCGTAGTAGAGGTCGGTGGGCACGTCCTCGCCGGCGCCGCCGTGGAAGTAGCTGACGGCATAGCGCACGGGCACCACGTCGGTGTCGCCGCCCAGGATCACGGTCCTGAGGCCCCACTGCGCGTGGGCGTCCTGCAGGAAGACGCGCAGGTTCTCGGCCTGGTCGCGCCCCGGCGGGTAGTTCGCGGCCACCCACTCCAGCGTGCGCAGCACGCAGCGCGTGCCGCGGGCGAGATGCCAGTCCGCCAGGACCTGGAAGGCCGGGGCCAGCGCCTCGCTGGTGACGATCACCGCGTCCACCGGGCTGCCGTCCTCCGAGGGGAACTCCCGCGGCGCGAAGGGTCCGCCGCCGCGCGTCTCGGCGGCCGTCACGGCGCTCGCCGCCGCCAGCAGGCCGAGCAGCCCCATCCCCAGGGCGCGAAGCGGTCGGCGGAGCGAAGTGGACGTCATGCGCATCTCCCTGGCGGCGGAACGGCCCGCCGCGAAGCGATTCCAAGGCAATGATACCCCCTGCGCCACACGGCGTCGAGGACGGCCCCCGCCCGCGCGCCGGCTAGGGGCTCGGCGACGGCGGCGCCGGTCGCAGCTCGGGGCCGTGCGCCTCGTCCGGCGGGCCGATGCGATAGAGCGTGTAGACCAGCGGCTCCGGCTTGCGCAGGCCGAGTCCACGGACGGGCCGGCTGACCAGCGGCAGCAGCACGCGCCCGTCGGGCATCCGGCCCGCCAGCCGCCCGGCCTCGGGCGCGCGGTCCACCAGGTAGTCGGCGGGCTGCCGCTCCAGGAAGGCGAGCGTGCGGACCATCTCGTCGTAGCCAATGCGGTGCCAGAGTTCGGCCATCTCGGGGTGGATGAGACCGCCCAGATCCACGATGCGGCAGTCCGAGCGCAGTCCCAGCAGGCCGATGTCCGGCGCGGCCACCCGCGACCCCGCCGGCGCGCGCAGCGCCAGGTAGTCCGCGATCCGTCCCAGGCTGGACTCGAGGTCCTGTCCGAAGGCCCGGCCGTAGGGCTGAACGCGCGTGACGTAGAGCCAGAGGTTCGGCCCGAGGTGCAGCGCGAGCAGCACCGGCGCCAGGGCGAGCACCCGCGGGTGGCGGTCCGCCCAGTAGTCCAGGAAGTAGACGGCCGCCAGCGGCAGCAGCGGCGTCACGGGCAGCAGGTAGCGGCTGATGACTTGAACGTCGCGGACGAGGAAGACCACGGGCAGACCCAGTCCCCAGACCAGCGCCACCAGCGCGTAGAAGCGGAAGCGTCCCGCGTGCTCCTCGCGCCTGAAGAGCGGGCGGCGGCAGCGTCCCCCGAGGAGGCAGGCCGCGAGCCCCAGCCCCGCCGTGAGCAGCAGCGCCGCCTGGCCCGAGAGCGGCACCTTGAGCAGGCGCCAGGTCTGCAGGACGACGTGCCCCATGCCCTGCCAGCCCTGGCTTTTCGCCGCCGCCGTCGAGGGAAGGAAGGCGCCGAGTTCGAGCCGCGCGAAGATCAGCCAGGGCAGCAGCGGCAGCGCGATGCCCAGCAGGAGCGCGGGCAGACGCCGCCGCCAGCGCGCGCTGAAGAGGGCGAGGCCGGGCAGGATCACGTCCAGCAGGTAGAACTCCGGCCGCACCAGCGCGGCCAGTCCCGCCAGCAGGCCGATGCCGAAGACCCCGCTCCGCTGCAGCGGCGCGGCCGCCAGCCGCTCGAAGACGGCCAGCAGCAGCAGCACCGCCAGCGAGCTCTCCATGCCCGACGAACTCCAGCGCAGAAACCAGATCTCGGTGGCGAAGAGCAGCGTGGCCATCAGGCGCAGGCTCTCGCGCCGGATGCCCCGCGCGGCGAGCTGGTAGAAGACGGGAATGGACACCAGCCCGGCCAGGATCGCCAGCAGGCGTGCCGCGAGCAGGCCCGCCGCCTCGCCGCTGGCGAAGGGCGCGAGCAGCAGCACCCAGAGCGGACTGGTGCTGCCGTAGGACGGCTCGCCGACGTTGAAGACCCAGCCCTCGCCCAGCAGCAGGTGCCGCGCGTAGACCAGATGGATGTAGGTGTCGTCCGTGACGTAGCCCCAGAGCGGCCACTGGGCGAGCAGGTAGAGCAGGCCGATGGCCAGGAGATAGCGCCTGGCGTGGCCGGCGGGAATGCTCACGACCGTCCCCCTTTCGCGGCGCGCTCCACGCACGCGTCGAAGAGCGCCGCCATGGCCGCGGCCTGGGCCTGACGGCTGAAGGCCTCGGGCGCGGGCCGGCGTGTCCAGCGCCCCTCGTCGAGCGCGCTCAGCGCCTCGCCCAGGGCGTCGCGCACGCTCTCGGCGCGCGGGCGGCAGGTCCAGCCCAGCGCGTGCTCGCGCAGGAGCGTCTCGATCTCGCCGGCCGGCGTCATGGCCAGGATGGGCGGGCCCGCCGCGGCGTACTCGTAGAACTTGCCGGGGATGAGATCGCGGTAGCGCGGATCGTCGTGCTTGATGAGCAGCAGCAGGTCCGCCGCCGCCTGCCGCGCGACGCTCTCCGCGTGGGGCACCGAGTCCTCGAAACGCACCAGCGCCTCCAGGCCCAGCGCGGCCACGGCCGCCTCGTTGTCGCTCTCGCGCGGCCCCAGGAAGTGAAGCCGCGCACGTTCGGCCAGCGCGGGCCGCGTCTCGCGCAGCGCGGCGAAGCCCTCCAGCAGCGGACGCGCCGAGCGCGTGAGGCTGAGCTTGCCCGTGTGCAGCAGGTGGAGCAGTCCGTCCGCGCGCGCCGACGCGGCGAGGCCTTCGTAGTCCGCCGGATCGAAGCCGTTGCGGATGAGCACCGGCGGCCGCGCGCAGCGCTCCGCGTAGTAGCGCCGCCAGCCTTCGGTCACCGCGACCACCTGCGCCTCGCGCAGCACGCGCGCCTCCATGCGGCGGTGCAGCGCGCGGTGCAGCGGCGTCGGCGGCGTCTTGAGATGCAGATTGAACCAGGGATCGCGGAAGTCCGCCACCCAGGGCAGGCCCGCCCTCGCCGCCAGCGGCCCCGCCACGCGGTGCGCGCTGTCGGGCGGACTGCTCGAGTAGATGAGATCGATGTCCCCCGCCGCCAGCCGCTCGGCCCCGGCGCGGCGCGCCGGCGCGATCCAGCCGGCGTAGGCGTCGGGCAGCGTCAACCAGTCGCCGAGGCGGCGCAGGCGGCGGAAGAGGCCGCTGGAGCGGCTGCCGCTCGCGGTCGCGTCGCCGCCGCTCGCGCCGCCGCGGCGGAGACGTCGCAGCAGGGACTGCCCGGTGAGGCCGCCCACGCGGTGCACCTCGAGCGAGGTCGGCAGCTCGTCGAGCAGCGACGCGTCGCGCACCCAGTAGTCCTCGGGCCGGCCGCAGAGCAGCACGGGCTCCCAGCCGTGCCGGGGCAGGTAGCGCGCGAGCTTGAGGCTGCGGAAGACGCCCCCGTCCCCCATGGGCGGGAAGAAGTAGGCCACCATCAGCACGCGCCGGCTCATCGGTGCACCGCCGCCGCCATGGCGAGGAAGCGCGCGCGCACGGCGCCCATGTTGTCCTCCCAGATCGCGCGTTCGCCGATGACGGTGCGGTTCGCGGCGAGGGCCTCGGCGCGCGCCGTGTCGTCCATGCGCAGGGCGCGCTCGAGCGCGGCCTCGAGACCGGCGGCGTCCCCGACGGCGAAGTACGCCGCCCCGGGCGGCGCGGCGATCCACTCGCGGTTCGCCGGCAGGTCGCTGAGCACGGGATAGGCGCCCAGGGCCATGGCCTCGAGCAGCGAGACGCTGGTGCTGTCCGAGCGGCTCGCCGAGAGGTAGACGGTGGCGCGGCGCAGTTCGTCCATGAGGGCGTCGCGCTGCAGGCGGCCCAGGAAGCGCACCTGCTCGCCGAGCGCCAGCGACGCCGCCTGCGCCTCCAGCTCGCCGCGCAGACTGCCGTCCCCCGCCAGACGCAGACGCCAGTCGGGGTGGGCGCGCAGCACCGGCGCCGCGCCGCGCAGGACGGTGCCCACGTCGTAGACCGACTCCAGGTTGCGGTTGTGCAGGATCACCCGCTCGCGCGCCGCCCGTCCGCCCTCGGCGAAGAGCGCGCGGCCGATCCCCATGGGGGCCGTGAGGACGTCCACGGTCTCACCGGCGAGGGCGTGGATCGCGTCGGTCAGCATGGCGGCGTCGCTGGTCACCAGGTCGGCCGCGCGCAGCACCCTGCGGGCGCGCCAGCGGTGGAAGGGGCTCAGGCCCGGGTTCACCAGCACGTCGCTGCCCCAGGTCGAGAGCACCCACGGCCGCTGGCGGAGCAGCCAGGCCATCCAGCCGTAGTTGGGCGCGAAGTGCGCGTTGACGAGATCCGGCACGAAGCGCGTCAGCACGCGCCGCGCCGCCGGCACGGCGGCCGAGTAGGCCAGCGCGGCGGGCCGCGCGCGCGGGCCGAGCCGCCGCACGGGCACGGGCATGGAGAGCGGGTGCTCGAGGGTGAGCAGCATGACGTCGTCGCCCTGCTCGGCGAAGTAGCCGGCCCAGCGCTGGGTGTGGACGTTGCCGCCGTCGCTCAGCAGCGCGAGCCTCATGCCGCCACCCCCATCACGCGCCCCAGCCCGTGGCGCAGCGCCGTCGACGGGAGCCGGTCCAGGAGCCAGCGCTTCTCGTCGGCGGCGAAGAGCCCGCGGCCGCGCAGCGCGAGCAGGGCGCTCGACGCCAGCAGGGCCAGACCGGTCCCGACACCCGCCGCGCTGGGCGCCACCGCGCTCCCGCCCGGCCAGGCGAGCGCCGCCGCGATGCCGAGCGCCGCCGGCGCCAGGCCCACCAGCGCGCTGCGGCAGACGCCGCCCAGCGCTCCCGTCAACCAGCCGCGCCGGGCGGCGACGCCCATCACCCACACGGCCTGCACGGCCGCCGCGCTGACCTGCGCGAAGCCGAGGCCCCAGAGCCCCCAGCGCCCGATGAAGAGCGGCAGGGCCGCGTAGTAGAGCAGCGCCCAGAGCAGGTTGCCGACGAGGACGGCGCGCAGGCCGTCGAGGCCGCGCAGCGCCGCCTCGAGCACGGCCACCAGGCTGCCCAGCGGCAGCGTGATCGCCAGCAGCGCGAGCAGCGGCAGGGCCTCCAGGTAGGCGCCGGTCGAGAGCAGGAGCAGCAGCGGACGTCCCGCGAGGTAGAGCCCGGCGGCGAACCAGCAGGCCACCGCCAGCTGCCCGCGCAGGATCAGCTGCAGGCGCGCGGCCAGCTCACCTTCGCGGCGCTCCTCGAAGAGGCGGCTCACCTCGGTCTGGAAGGACAGCACCGGCGCGGCCAGGAAGCGCTTGCTGATGCCCACCAGGCGCGCCGGCACGTGGAAGAGCGCCACCAGTTCCACGGCCGCCACCATGCCGATGACGTAGCGGTCCAGCTCGAAGTAGGCCAGCGCGAGCCAGCGCAGCGGCAGGCTGGTGAGCCAGTAGTCGAGAAGCTGCCGCCGGCCGATGCGCAGCGCCCCCAGCGCCGACGGCGCCCCGCCGCCGCGCGGAAGCCACCAGGGCAGCAGCGCGAGGAGCAGCAGCGCGCGCAGGAGGAACCAGAGGGCGAAGAGCCGGAGGGCGCCGGGCGCGTCGAGGGTGGCGCGGCGCAGGAAGAGGTGCAGCGTGAGGCCCGCCAGGCCCAGGAGCTCGGCCAGCGCCATCGGCGCCATGCGGCGGAGCCCCTGGTAGAGTCCCGCGGCCAGCTCCGCGAGGCCGAGGGCAAGTCCGAGGAAGACCGTCGGCAGCAGCAGCGGCTCGAGCGCCGTCTGCGGCGCGACGCGCCCTGCCAGCTGCGGCCAGAAGCGCCAGGCCGCGAGGCCGACGACGGCGTAGAAGCCGAGCAGCGCGACGACGAGCGTCACCGCGCCCCGGAGCAAGGCGCCGCGGTCGCCGCGCACCTCGAGCTGCGGGCCGAAGCGCTGGGCGAGCTGCGGCAGGGCCATCACGCCCACGGAGGAGAGCAGGACGGCGAGTCCTCGCAGCGCGAGGAAGAGACCGAAGACCTCCTCGCCCAGGCCCACCGTGAAGAGCTTCATCTGCAGCAGGCCGAAGACGCTCGCCGCTAGCCCCTGCAGCAGCAGGAAGAGCGCGTTGCTCCCCGCGCGGGAGCCGCCGGACGCGCCGCTCACGACGCGCCCCCGCGGCCGAGGAGCCGGAGCGCGGCGCCGTCGCGTCGCCAGAGCCCGTAGTGCACGGGCTGGGCGCCGAAGGCCGCCTTGAACTCGTAGAGCGGGTCCTTGCCGATGCTCCCGCCGAAGTTGAAGCTCGCCTCGCCGTCGGCGCAGGCCTGCTCCAGGTTCATCGCGTAGAGCAGCACGCTGGGCGCGAGCTCGCGATGGGCCTTGCTCGCACAGCCGTTCCAGGCGATCACCGCGCCGCGGTGGTGGAAGTTGAGATGCCCCCCCACCAGCACGCCGCGGTGGCGCGCCACCCAGAAGCGCACGCGCCCCGTGTCGCGCACGAGGAACTGCAGGTGGGCGAGCGGCGTGGGCGAGGCCAGCCGCCACTCGCGCGCGTGCTCGAGGTAGATGCGGTGGTAGGCGGCGACGTCGTCGGGCTCGGCGCTGCGCGCCACCACCACGCCCGAGCGCAGGGCCTTGCGCACCTGCCGGCGGCGCTCCTTGCGAAAGCCGTCGGCGAAGACCGCGTCCCAGCCCGGGCGCAGGTCGAGGATCTGGGTCGCCGGGCGGTGGGGAGCGTCGGCAGGGCCGTCGGGATGGTCGAGGTCGGGCGCCGTGGTCAGCGTGACGCGCTGGCAGCGTCCCCCCACGCTCGCGAGAAAGCGCGCGCGCAGCGCATCGGCGAGCGACGCTGCGGCGTCCGGCGCCAGCGCCGGGCCGCCGTAGGTGCCGAAGGCGAGGCTCTGCCGGTGCACGATGCCGAGGCGCGCGCTCTCCACGAAGGGCAGCACGCCCTCCAGCGCGCCCTCCGCGCGACGCAGGAGGAACCCCACGCGCAGGCCGTAGACCTCCTCCAGCGAGCGCAGCCAGGTGGCGCCGTGGTAGAAGCTCGCGCCGCGGGCCGTGGCGACGAAGGCGTCCAGCTCCTGCCAGTCCAGGCGGCGCTGGAGCGTGATGCCGTCCGCCACCGCGCTACCCTCGGTAGTAGCTGATGAGCTTGAGGACGGCCTCGCTGGCCTGATCCACCTCGTCGTCGGTGATGTCCGGAAAGAGGGGCAGGCTGAAACAACCGCGGTAGAACGCCTCGCTGGACGGGAGCTGCGGACCGGGCGCGCCGAAGTACTCCCGGTGCACCGCGTGGTGCTGGATCGGGATGAAGTGCAGGCTGGGCGAGATGCCCTCGGCCGTCAGCGCCTGGAGGAAGCGGTCGCGATCGACGCGCAGCGCGCCGTCGGCGAGGCGCGGCGCATAGAGATGCCAGCTGTGCAGCGCGCCCTCCCGCGTGGCGGGCAGGTGCAGCGCCGCCTCGTCGGCGAGGTTCGCGCGGTAGCGCTCGGCCGCGCGCCTGCGCGCCTCGCGCAGCGCCTCCGCCCGCCCGAGCTGGACGAGGCCGAGGGCGGCCTGGATGTCCGTCATGTTGCACTTGTAGCCGAAACGGCTCACGCCGTAGAACCAGCGCCCGCGGTCGGCGTAGCGCCTCCAGGCGTCGCCCTCCATGCCGTGCAGGCTCATGAGGGCGATCTCCTTCTCGAGCGCGTCGTCGCGGCAGCTCAGGAAGCCGCCCTCGCCGGTGCTGAGGTTCTTGGTGACGTAGAAGGAGAAGGCCGCCATGTCGCCGAAGTCGCCGGGGGGGCGCCCGCTGGCGAGTCCACCGAAGGCGTGAGCCGCATCCTCCACCAGCAGCAGGTCGTGTCGCTTCGCGATCGCCGCCAGCGCCTCGATGTCGCAGAGCTGTCCGCCGTAGTGCACGGCGAGGATGGCCCGCGTGGCCGGCGTGATCGCCGCCTCCACCGCGGCGGGATCGAGCCCGTAGCTGATGAGCTCGATGTCCGCGAGCACGGGGGTGGCCCCCACGTGGTGGATCACGTTCACCGACGCGGTGAAGGTGTTGGGGCTGGTGATCACCTCGTCGCCAGGACCCAGGCCCAGGATCTTGAGCGCGAGGAAGAGCCCGGAGGTGCAGCTGTTCACCGGCCAGCCGTGGGCCAGGCCCACGTGGTCGAGGAAGGCCTGCCGGAAGGTCTGCGTGCGCGGTCCCACGGTGAGCCAGCCAGAGCGCAGGGTTTCCACCACCGCCGCGATCTCGTCCTCGCCGTGGCTGGGGCGGAAGAAGGGCAGCGGCGTGTCCCGGACGGGACGTCCCCCCTCCAGCGCGGGCAGCGCGCCCGAATCGCCGCGGCGCGCGCTCACAGCAGGTCCCGCGTGGCGCCGGCCACGGCGAGCATGCGGGCGCGGAGCGTGTCGTCGTCGCCGGCGGCGGCCAGGGCGCCCAGCTCGGCAAAGGTGGCGTCGAGGTCGAGGCCGCCCGGCAGCTCCGGGCGGATGATCATCAGCTGCTCGCCGAACTCGCTCACCTCGGCCTCGGCCGCGGTCATGAGGCGCTCGTGCAGCTTCTCCCCCGGACGCAGGCCGGTGAAGCGGATGGGAATGTCTCGCTCGGGCACGAAGCCCGACAGGCGGATCATGCTGCGCGCCAGCTCCAGGATCTCCACGCTCTCACCCATGTTGAGGATGTAGATCTCGCCCCCCGCGCCCCCGCTGCCGGCCTGGATGACCAGCATGCTGGCCTCCTTGATCGTCATGAAGAAGCGCGTGGCGCGGGCGTCGGTCACCGTGACCGGCCCTCCCGCCGCGATCTGCCGCTGGAAGAGGGGCACCACCGAGCCCCGGCTTGCAAGCACGTTGCCAAAACGGACGGAGATGAAGCGGGTTGCGCCGCCGGCCTGCCGCGCCCGGGCGGCCGCGCGCAGCAGCAGCAGCTCCGCCAGGCGCTTGCTGGCGCCCATCACGCCCTGGGGATCCACGGCCTTGTCGGTGGACAGCATGACCATGCGCTCCGCGCCGACGGCCGTGGCCATGTCCACGAGGTTCCGGGTACCGAGCACGTTGTTCACGAAAGCTTCGCTGGGCCAGGCCTCCATGTAGGGCACGTGCTTGTGGGCGGCGGCGTGGTAGAGCAGCTGCGGGGCGATCTCGGCCCCCAGCCGCAGGATGCGCTCCCGGTCGCGCATGTCGGCGATGAGGCCGAGGATCTCGAGCCCGGGATGCCGATCGCGCAGCTCGTTCTCGATCTCGAAGATGGAGTTCTCGCCCCGGCCCATCAGCACCAGCCGCCGCGGCGCGAGACGCGCCACCTGGCGGGCGATCTCGCTGCCGATGGACCCGCCCGCCCCGGTGATCATCACGGTCTTGCCCGCGACGTCGCGGCGGACCGGCTCGGGCTGGAAGTCCACCGTCTCGCGGCCGAGCAGGTCCTCCGGATTCACCCGGCGAATCTGCGAGATGTGCACCGCGCCGGTGACGATCTCGCGAATCCCCGGCACGATCTTGAAGGGAAGCTCCGCCTCCTGGCAGATGCGCACCAGGCGCCGCACCACCGCGCCCGCCGCCGACGGGATGGCCAGCACGACCTCGTCCACCGCCTCGCGGCGGGCCACCTCGCGCAGCGCCTCGGTCGTGCCGAAGACGGGCCGCCCGGCCACGCTCTGCCCCGCCAGCGCGGGGGCGTCGTCGAGCCAGCCCGCGAGGGCGAGGCCCAGTTCCGGGCTGGCCTCGATCTCGGCGGCCACCATGCGGCCGGCCTCGCCGGCGCCGATGATGAGAAGTCGCTTCACCGTGTCCCCTAGCGCACCACGACCAGCTCGCGCAGCGCCACGTGCCCCTGCGTCTCGAGCCTCAGGATGTAGGTGCCGCTCACCGCGCGCGAGCCGAAGCGCGTGGTCATGTCCCAGAGCACCCCGCCGGGCTGGACCTCGCCCGACTCCTTCACGAGCTGGCCTTCGAGGTTGTAGACCGTCGCCGTGACCGGCTGCTCGATCCCGCCCAGGCGCACGGCCTGGTGGCCGAGCGCGAGCCGCGCGGGGTTGGGGTAGATCCACGCCGCGTCCACGAGGGACGGATCCGGCGCCGCGTCGGGGCTGAAGGTGAGGCGCGCCACCCCAGACGTGGTACCCAGCCAGATCGTGTCCCCGTCGTCGCCAACCAGCACGCGGCGCACGTTGCCCGACGGCAAGGGCGCGAGCGTCTCGCTGCCGAAGAGATCAGTGCCCGCCTGCTGGCGGCCGGTCTCGGTGGTGTAGCTCTGGAGCGTCCAGCGCAGCAACTCCTGGCCGCCGCTGTTCTCGAGGGTCAGCGCCGCATGCGTGAGTCCGAGATCCGTGCCCACCCAGACGCTGCCGTCCGGGGCGCCCGCCACGCAGGCAACGCTCACGCCGATCAGGCCGTCGGTGAAGGTGGTCTTGGCGCCCAGGCGCGTCACCACACGGTAGCCGCCGCTGGACGGAACCACGCGCACCAGGCCGTTGCCCTGGCCGACCCAGAGTCCGCCGCGGCGATCGTCGGTGAGGCTCGAGAAGAGCGTTCCCGCCTCGAGAAGGCCATCGTCGTCCTCGAGACCCGCGCCCTCGCCCCACCAGGTGTCGTCGTCGGTGTTGTCCAGCGTGCCGGCGTGGTCCCAGATCCAGAGCCCCGCGCCGCGGCAGAGCAGCGCCACGCGCCGGGTCGACAGGAAGGCGATGTCGTCGATCGTGAGCGACGGCAGCCCGGAGCCGAGGTCGTAGTGGATCCAGGTGTCGTCCGCAGTGAACACCGACAGGCCGGTCTGGACATCGTTGTTGTCCCGGCAGAACCAGCGGTTGCCCTGCGCGTCTTCCAGCATTCGTGTGATCGACACGCCGTCGCCCGTGATGATCTCCTCGGTCAGGCTGCTGAGCTCGACGCGCAGGAAGCGATGCGTGTAGCGATTGAACCACACCCAGCCCTGGCTGTCTTCGAGCACGTCGAGGCTGAACCGTGGAACGCCGCCCGAGAAGCTGCCCGAGGGATAGCGCGTCCAACGCTGGCCGTCGAACATGGCGCCGGCCACGGTGCTGTTCGCCCACAGATTGCCGGAGGGCGCCAGCGCCATGCTGTTGTACTCCGCGCCCGCCGGGCTCGCGTTGAGGGGATGGTGCGTCCAACTGCCGCCGGCGTAGTGCACGGCACCCGGTCCCAGGGCGCCGTCGACGGTTCCGCCCACCCAGATATCGCCACCGGGGCCCGCGAGCACCGCGTCATAGGCGAGCGTGCTGTACGCGGGATAGAAGTTGTTCGGAAGGCCCGCGCTGATGTCGGTCCACCCCGCGCCGGCGCTGTAGAGAAAGACTCGATCCGCCCTGCCACTCGTTCCCGACTCTCCCAACGTGACCACCAAGCCCTCGCCCACGGCCGCCAGCGCCTTCACTTCGAGGCCCGCTACCGGCGACGCTAGCGCCGGCCAGGCGTCAGTACCCGCCAGACGATCCCGGTGCAACGCCCCGCCGGCCACGACCCACACGCTGTCGGCGACCACGGCAACGTCCGTGATCGTCGACGTCGGCGCGCCCGCCACGGCCACCGGGTTCGCCCCGGGGTCCATGCGGTAGAGCCCGGCCGCCGTGCCCACCACCAGCGTGTCGCCAGCGAAGGCCAGTGCGCGCACGTCGGGATTGGAGAGTCCGTTCAGCTCGTTCCAGAGCCGCTGATGCTGGCCGTCGACGATGACGCCGTAGCCCTTGTCGCTGCCGTACCAGACGCCGCCGGCGGGACCGCCGGCGAGGCACTGCACGGCGTCGGAGGCCAGGCCCTGCGGGAAGGTCTGGAAGCGGAACCAGGGGTCGGCCGCGCCCGGACGATAGCGCTGCAGCCCCTCGGTGGCCATGGCCACCCACAGTTCGCCGTCCTGCATGAGCAGGTCCATCACGTCGATGCCCGCCAGGCCCTCGGCCGTGGTGACCGCCTCCACGTCGCCCGTGGCCGGCGTGATCCGCACCAGGCCGCCGCGGCCGCCGGCCCAGACGGCGTCGCCGTCGAGCGCGAAGGCGCGCACGCGGCTGGGGTCCGCCCACACGGACCAGTGGTCTTCGGCGCGCGACGTCGCCGCGCTCGTCGACAGGAGCATCGCCAGCAGGAGCAGGGGGAGGCTGTGCTGCTTGCTCACGCGAGTCCTTTCTCGCCCGGCGCGGCCGCTGCCGTCGGGCGCGTGGCCTCCTCCCCGCGCAACCGCGCGAGGAGGAAGGCGGGATGGTCGCCGCGCAGCTGGGCGCCCAGGGTCTCCAGCCAGAGCTGGAGGTCGAGCCCCAGGCTCCAGTTGCGCAGATAGAAGAGGTCGAGTTGACGGGCCTCGTCGGCCGCGTCCACCCGCCCGCGACGGCGCCAGGCGCCGGTCAGCCCGGGGCGCAGCGTCAGCAGCGCGCCCAGGTCCGGCGGCGGCGCGGGCAGCGCGCGTCGGGGCATGGGCCCCACCAGGCTCAGTCCGCCTGCGAGCACTGCCGCGAATGCCCAGGGGTTGAGAACGTCGGGCGCCGGGCGACCGTCCCGGCGCAGGACCAGGGTGAGGCGCGTCGGCCGCCCGTGACGTCCCAGCACCTCCACGCGGAGCCTCCTCGCCCCGCGACTCACTCCAAGATGCACCAGGCCGGGAAGCAGGGTCAAGACGAGCCCCGCGAGCCCCACGACCAGGTCCGCCAGCCGCTTGAACGCCCGCTCCAGCGGGTAGAGGCCGGCCATGCGGTAGGCCACGGCGGGCAGGCCGAGAAAGTCCTCGGCGCGCGCGCCCCGGCCCACCATGCCGGCCAGGTCGCTGAGCAGGCGCAGGTCGATGCTCCGCGCCCGGCACCAGATCAGGGCCGTGGCCAGCGACGGCAGTCCCGCCCCGCTCGGCGCCACCACGATCTCCTGCACCCGCTCCGCCGCGCTCACCCGCTCGAGGTCCGCGGGACCGCCGAGCGCGCCGCGGCGCTCCATCTCGCTCTCGCCGACCGCGATGCGCCCCACCATCTCCAGGCCCAGCTCCGGGTGCCGCAGCAGGCGCTGCTCCAGCGCGGACGCCTCCACCGCCGTGCCCACGAGCAGGAGCCGACGCAAGTCGAAGTGGTAGCGCAGCAGCACGCGGTGCAGCGCGCGCAGGCCGCCGCGCAGCAGCCAGGTGAGCAGCACGGCGAGGAGCACGCTGGCGAGCACCACCGCGCGCGAGACGATCCGCTCCTTGCTCAGGAAGGTGCTGCTCATGAGCACCACGCCCGCCAGCACGCCGGCCTTGCCCAGGGCGAGCAGCTCCTCGCTCGCGCTCTCGCGGCGGCTGCTGCGGTAGAGCCCCGACAGGTAGTAGGTGCCGAGGAGGATGACGAAGTACAGCAGCGAGAAGCGCTGGTACGGCTCGGCGATGAAGTAGTCCAGGTGGAAGCTGCGGCGCAGCGCGATCGCGGCGAGGTAGGCCGCGCCCGCGCCGGCGACGTCGAGGACGAGGAGCGTCAGCACCTTGAACAGGTTGCGATAGCGCTTGAGCAGGTAGGCGGCCGGGTTCCACTTCTCGGTGTAGTGCACGAAGCTCGTGATGTGCGCCACCAGGCTGCGGCTGAAGGGATTCCGCGCGCTGGCGCGCTTGTGCACGTGGTTCATCACGGCGCCGGGGACGTACCACACCTCCCACCCGCGCGTCTGCATGCGGTAGCACCAGTCCACGTCCTCGAAGTAGAGGAAGAAGCGCGGGTCCATGGGGCCCACCTCGGCCACGGCCTGCCGGCGCACCATCATGCAGGCTCCGAGCACCCAGTCCACCGCGCGCTCGGAGGCGTGGTCGAAGTCGAGCATGAGATGGTGGCGCAGCGCGCGGCTCTTCGGGAACAGCTTCCCCAGCGGCGTGCGCCGCAGCAGCACGGTCCAGAAGGTGTAGAAGCTGCGGCAGGAGTGCTGCAGCGTGCCGTCCTCGTTGAGCAGCTTCGCGCCGGCGATGCCCGCGCGGGGATGGGCGTCCATGAACTCCACCAGCGCGTCGACGGCGCCGGGGCGCACGGTGACGTCCGGGTTCAGCACCAGCACGTAGTCGCCGGTGGCGGCCGTGAGCCCCAGGTTCACCGCGCGCGCGTAGCCCAGGTTCATCGGGTTCTGGAGCAGCGTCAGGTGCGGGGCCTCGGCCAGGCGGGCGGCGGAGTCGTCGCGGCTGGCGTTGTCCACCGCGATCACCTCGAGCGCGTGGCGGCTGCCCGCTTCCCGGAGGCTCTTCACGCTCGCGAGGATCTCCTCGCCGGAGTTGTAGCTCACGTAGATGACGGAGATCGTCTTCACCGCGACGCCCCCTGCCAGCGTCCGCCCCGCAGTCGCGTGAAGCGCAGACGCCAGACCATCCACACGGCCTCCCAGATGATCCGCCGGTTCATCTTGCTCACGCCCACGCGGCGATCCGTGAAGACGATGGGGATCTCCTTGATCTTGAAGCCGCGCTTCCAGGCCTGGTAGTTCAGCTCGATCTGGAAGCTGTAGCCGTCGCTGCGCACCCGCTCGAGGGGGATGGACTCCAGCACCTCGCGGCGGAAGCACTTGAAGCCGCCGGTGGCGTCCTTGATCGGCATGCCGGTGACGATGCGCGTGTAGATGTTCGCGCCCAGGCTCAGCACCAGCCGGCGCAACGGCCAGTTGACCACGGTGACGCCGTCGAGGTAGCGGCTGCCCAGCACGAGATCGTGGCTGTCGATCTCGCGCAGGAAGCGGCGCAGGTCCTCGGGGTTGTGGGAGAAGTCCGCGTCCATCTCGAAGATCCGGGCCACGTCGGGGCGCGCCAGGGCCCACTGGAAGCCCGCGATGTAGGCGCTGCCCAGTCCCATCTTGCCAGGCCGGCTCAGCAGGAAGACCCGTGTGTCCAGCTCGGGGCGGGCCTTCACGAGCTCCGCCGTGCCGTCCGGCGAGCTGTCGTCCACCACGAGCACGCCCAGACCCGGGTCGATGGCGAGCACCGCCGCGATGATCGCGTCGATGTTCTCGCGCTCGTTGTAGGTGGGAATGATGACGAGGCTCTGCCCGTTCACGCCGTCCCCTCCCGTTCCTGCCGGCGCGGCCGCGCCAGCAGCCCGCCCGCCGCGCTCAGCAGCAGCAACAGCGCCCACGCGGCACGTCCCAGCCAGCGGAAAGCGGCGAGCCGCGGCGGCGCGAACTCGAAGCGCACCGCGTGCTCGCCCGCGGCCAGGCCCACGGCGCGCAGGAGGCCGTCGGCCGTCAGCAGGGGACGCTCGGCGCCGTCCACGCTCACGCGCCAGCCGGGGTAGGCCATGTCCGCGAGCACCAGCAGCGCCGGCCGGTCCAGGCGCACGCTGCAGTCCACCGTGTCGAGCGCCCACTCGACCCGTTCCACCGCGCCGGGAGGGCCGTCGCCCGGGGCGGGCGCGGGATCGGGCGGAGCGTCCACGTAGACGAGGCCCGGCTCCGCGCGACCCGCGAAGAGCCGCTGCCGGCTCGCGGCCGGCGGCTCCACGGCGGCGCGGTCGGCGAGCCGCAGGCGTCCCAGCGCGCCGGGATTGACGAAGACCGCCTCCTCGCAACCCTCCGCGCCCGGCGCCGGCGGGAAGCCCGCGCCCAGCTGCGTGCCGCGCGGCGCGATCAGGGTGCTCACCGCGAAGCGATCCAGCAGCTCGGGACCGGCCGTGGGCAGCGCCTTCAGCACCGAGTCCGCGAGCGCGAGCTTGGCGGCGTGATAGCCGCCCAGGCTGGCCAGTCCCGCGGCGGCGGCCCCGTTGGCGGCGAAGGGACTGCCGGGCAAGGCGTAGAAGCGCTGGTGATCGAGGTTGCGCTCCAGGTAGTCGAGCGTGCGCGCGGGCAGGCGTTCGGCCGCGGGCTCGCGCTCGCCCCACAGCTCCACGCCCCGGCGCGTCGGCCAGTGCGCGGCCGGGTGAAGGACGCGCCCGTCCTGCGGCAGCAGGTCGCCCAGCACGGCGAGCAGCAGGGCGGCGGCGAGGAGCAGGTCGGTCCGCTCCCAGCTCGACGCCATCGCGCCGCGGACGCCACGGCGACGCCGCAGCTCGAGCGCGGCGAGCACGGGCAGGAGCAGGAGGCCGGCGCGCAGCGCGTCGTCGCGCACCCAGCCCGCGGGCAGGGCGGCGAGACCGTCCACGAAGTCGCGCGCCTGCTGCGGCGACACCCGCGCGAGCTGGCTGCTGTAGCGCGCGGCGAGGGTCTGCCGGGCGCGGTCCTCCACCCTTCCGGGCAGCACGGCGGCGCTGATCAGCATGGCGGCCGCGCCGGCGGCGAGCAGGAGACGCAGCCGCGACAGGGCCGTCGACTCCCGCAGCGCCAGCTCGAGGCCGCGGGCCATGAGCGTCGCCACGGCGAGCTGCTGGAGCAGGAGGATCATCACCGGCACGCGGAAGCGGCCGAAGCCCGGCAGATGCTCGTAGAGCGGGCGGTAGACCGCCGGCAGGAAGCGTCCCGCGGCCACGAGCGTGGCGGCGAGCGCCAGGGCGAGGAAGAAGACGTCGAAGGCGCGCGGCCGGCGGCGCCAGAACAGCGGCACGGCCGCGAGCAGGGGCAGGATGCCGAGCGCGTTGCCGTAGTCCGTCAGCGGCATGCGGCCGAAGTAGCTCTCGGCGCCAAAGCCCCAGCTGGCCGGCCAGAGGAAGGTGCTCCACTCGGCGGGCGCCAGGCTCCAGCCCGTGGCGTAGTCGTAGCTGGCCCCCGCCTCGGCGGCCCCGCGAATCGAGTGCGCGCTGTACTCCTTGACCGGTCCGTAGAGGGGCAGGCTCGCCGCGCCCGCCAGCGCCAGCGCGGCGAGGCCCAGGGCCAGCGGGGCGAGCGCGCGCGCCGGCCCCTCGCGGCGGGCGATCAGGACGAGGCGGCCCAGCGCGAAGAGCCCCAGGGTGAGCAGCGCGTAGTAGGCCACCTGGATGTGCCCGGCCAGCAGCAGTCCCGCGAGAGAGAGCCCGAAGAGGCCGGCGTCCATCAGCGCGCGGCGCCGGTCGAGCAGGCGGTCGACGAAGAGCAGCGCCCAGGGGAGCCAGGCGAGCGTCATCACCTTGCTGCCGTGACCGTGCGCGCCGATCGCCACCTGCGGCGGCAGCAGCACGAACCACGCCCCCGCCAGCCAGGCGAGGTAGGGCCGCACGCCACGTCGACGCAGGAAGAGGAAGACGCCCAGGCCCAGCCACAGGTAGTGCGCCAGCAGCCAGCCCAGCGGCGGCAGCAGGTGGATGGCGCTGAGGCCGCGCAGCAGCGGCCCCGGCGGGTAGAGATTGCGGTCGTGGGCGAGCGAGGCGTAGGCGGGCATGCCGCCGAAGATGAAGGGGTTCCACAGCGCGTCGCCCGGGGCGATGCCCTCGCGCGCCACGTAGTCCGCGAAGCCCTGCGGCGCCACGCTGTCCGGGCTCACGAAGACCTGCCCGTGGAAGACGCCCTCCGGAAAGAGCAGCGCCAGCAGCGCGGCGTAGAGCAGCGCCGCGGCGAGGCCGCCCCAGCCGCCGCGCAGGGTGAGGAAGGCCGTCAGGCGGCCGTTGCCGGTGGACTCGCTCACGCGCTCCTCTCCCTGCTCTGCTTCGGACCCGTTTCGCCGCCGCCCGAGCCCATGGCGCGCACGAGCGCGCCGCCGACGCCCCGCTCTCCGCGCAGCCTCGCGGCCAGCGCGCCGCGCAGGACGTGCAGCCCCCAGGCCGCGAGCGCCAGGGGACGCCGCCAGGCGGGCACGTGGCGACGCAGCAGGTGCAGCACCGCCTTGCGCTGGGCGCGCAGCTTCGTCGCCGCCAGGCCCCCGCCGCTGGCAAAGCCCACGCGGTGGTAGAGCAGGGCGGCGGGCGCGTAGCGCAGCCCCCAGCCCAGGGCGCGGGCGCGCAGGGACAGGTCCACGTCCTCGGCGTAGAGGCCGAAGCTCTCGTCGAAGCCGCCCGTGCTCCGCCAGAACTCGCCGCGGCCCATCAGGCAGCAGCCCGTGAGGTAACCGGTCTCGGCGGGCACGAGCCAACGCCCGGCGGCCGGCTTGCGCAGGCCCAGGTGACGGCTCACGGTGCTGAAGCGGCTCACCGCCCCCCCAGCGTACCACATCCGGTCGCGCGGGTCCGCGTAGTGGATGCGGGGGCAGACGCCGCCGGCCCGGGGGTACTGCTCCAGGGCGTCGACCAGCGGATCCAGCAGGTCCGGGTCCGCCTCGGTGTCGTTGTTCAGCACGCAGACGTGGTCGAGGTCGCGCGCGAGCAGCAGCTGCAGCCCCGCATTCATGCCGCCGGCGAAGCGGCGATTGCTGTCCAGCCGCAGCAGCTCCCACTGGGGATGGGTGCGCAGCGCGGCGTCGGCGGAGCCGTCGGTGGAGGCGTTGTCCACCAGGAGTCGCGTCACGGCGTGCCGGCTGTGGGTCACGGCGGCGTCGAGGCTGGCCAGGCAGGCCGGCAGCACCTCGCCGCCGTTCCAGTTGAGGACCACGAGGCCCACGCGCCGCCGAGGCGTTTCGCGCTCAGACATCACGCGGTGGACGCTCCCGGGCGATGCGCCGCCGCTCCTCGTCCCCCCGCAGATGAATCATGAGCTCGCCCAGCAGGCCCAGCGAGGCGAACTGGAAGCCCAGCACCAGCAGGATCAGGCCGAGGATGAGCAGCGGGCGCACGCGAAGCGCTCCCGTGGCGAGCCAGACGGCGCCGAAGTACAGGTTGATGGCCGTACCGACGACCAGCAGCCAGAAGGCCACCCGCCCGAAGAAGTGCAGCGGCGCGGACGAGCGCCGCGCGATGAAGGTGATCGTGAGCAGGTCGAAGATGCCGTTGAGGAAGCGGCGCCCACCGTACTTGCTCTTGCCATAGGGACGCGCGTGGTGTTTCACGGCCAGCTCGCCCACGCGGAAGCCCTCCCAGCCGGCGAGTACCGGCAGGTAGCGGTGCATCTCGCCGTAGACGCGCAGGGTCTCGGTCACCTCGCGGCGGTAGGCCTTGAAGCCGCAGTTGAAGTCGTGCAGCGGCAGCCCGGACACGCGTCGCACCAGCGCGTTCCAGAGCTTGCTGGGGACGGTCTTGCTCACGGGGTCCTTGCGCTCGCGCTTCCATCCGCTCACCAGGTCGAGCTGGCGCTCGTCGAGCGCGGCCACGAGACGTGGCAGTTCGGCGGGGTCGTCCTGCAGGTCCGCGTCCATGGTGACCACCACGTCGCCGCGCACGCGGCGAAAGCCCTCCGACAGGGCGGCGCTCTTGCCGTAGTTGCGTCCCATGCGCAGGATGCCGAGCTGCGGACGCGCCTCGGCGAGCGTCTCGAGGACCTGCGCCGTGCCGTCCGTGCTGCCGTCGTCCACCACCAGGATCTCGTAGGGGGTGAGGCCGGCGGCCTCGCAGGCGGCGGCGATGCCGTCGACCAGCGCGGGCAGACTCTCGGCCTCGTCGTAGGCGGGGACGAGCACGCTCAGCTTCACCCCGAGCCCTCCATCTCCCGTGTCCAGGCCACCTGGGCGGCGAGGCCGTCGGCGAGGGGGATGCGGGGCGTGAAGCCCAGCTCCTCGGTGATGCGGGTGGCGTCGGCGAGCGTGTCGGGGACGTCGCCGTCCTGCTTCTCGCGGAAGTCCAGATTGAGCGGCCGGCCCAGCGCGCGCTCGAGGATCCGCAGCGCCTCGCGCAGCTCGACGCGGCTGCCGCCACCGGCGTTGAAGACGTACTGCGGCCCGTCGTAGGCCGCCGCGCGCAGGTTGGCCTCCACGATGTCCGCGATGAAGGTGAAGTCCCGCGTCTGGCTGCCGTCGCCGTAGATGGGCAGCGCCTGGCCCGTGAGCCCCGCCGCGATGAACTTGGAGAAGCCCATGTCCGGCCGCTGCCGCGGTCCATAGACCGTGAAGTAGCGCAGCGCCGTGGCCCGCAGGCCGAAGTTGAGCCGGTAGAGATCCACCAGCTGCTCGGCCGCGAGCTTGGTCACGCCGTAGGGGCTGAACGGGCGCGGCAGGCTCGTTTCGCGCATGGGCAGGTCGGCCGTGGCGCCGTAGACCGAGCTGGAGCTGGCGTAGACCAGCTTGATGTCCCGCCCCTTGCAGGCTTCCAGCAGCCGCTGCGTCGCGGCGAGGTTGCAGTGCAGGTAGATGTCGAACTCCGCGCCCCAGCTCGCGCGCACGCCGGCCTGGGCGGCCTCGTGGAAGACGAGCCCGCAGCCCTGCAGCAGGGCGGCGAGGTCCGTCTCCACCAGGTCCTCCTGCACGAAGCGGTAGCGCGGGTTCGTCAGCGCGCGCTCGAGGTTGCGGCGCTTGCGGGCGGGATCGTAGTAGTCGGTGAGGCAGTCGATGCCCACCACGTCGCGTCCCTCGTCGAGGAGGCGCTCCACGATCTGCGAGCCGATGAAGCCGGCCGCCCCGGTGACCAGCACGCGGTCGTTGGCGCTCACGGTGTCGCTCCTCCCGAGTCGGGCGACGCCGAGGGCGACTCGCCGGCGAGAACCTCGTCGAGCAGGCGCAGCCGCTCGCGGATGGACGTGTTGTCGGGATTGCGCACCATGTACTGCGCCAGCTGCTCGCGCAGGTTGCGCAGGTTCTGCACCGACGGGAAGTAGCTCACCACGTAGTCCACCAGGGACAGGTAGGCCGGCTCGTAGTCCGGGTTGATCGCGATCACCTGGCGCAGCGCCTGCACCACGCGCTGCCTGTCGTCCGCCCCTTCGGCCGCCTGCGCGTAGCGCGCCCAGAGCTGCCAGTTGTCCGGCTCCCGCTCCAGGTAGTGCTCGTAGGTGCTCATCGCGCGCTCGGGCTCGCCGTTCTTCATGTAGAGGTAGCCGAGGTAGAGCACCACGGGCGTCAGGTCCTCGCGGATCAGACTCGCCATCTCCATCGCCCGCACCGCGCCCTCGGGATCCGGCGTCAGGCCGGGCCCCTCGCGATCCAGCTCGATGGCCAGACGGCTCCAGGCCGCGGCGTAGTTCTGGATCAGGTGCGTGATCGTGGGCTCCTTGTAGAAGCTCGGGAGCGTGAGGCCGGGGTCGTCCGGCGGCGGCACCTTGCTCAGGATGCTCGCCGAGTCCGCCGACTCCTGCCAGGCCTCGCCCTCGCTGCTGGGGCCGTCGGTGAAGATGCCCCGCCACTCGAAGACGTGCTCCAGGTTCTCCTCGAGCTTGGGGATGTTCACCTGGTCCTTGCCCTCGGTGAGCGTCATCCGGTAGACCATGCCCTCCATGCTGCAGTAGGGCAGGTAGGGCTCGAGCGTCTCGCGCGGAATCGTGACGGCGAAGTAGAACGGCGTCTTCTCCCAGCCGCGCTTCTGGGCGGTGATGAAGAGGTGGTTGATCACCTCGTCGCGCGGCTGGATGATGCGGCCGTCCTCGAGCCGGTAGTAGTGGGTGGCGACCTCGTCGAGGTCGGCGTTCTGCCAGGCGATGGGCACCTGCGGCGGGTCGTCGCGAAGCTGCTGCATGTACCAGGCCGTGTTGAGCAGGCTCAGGTTGACCACGCGGACGTCCTTGCGGAAGCCCTCCACCTCCTGGATGTACCAGAGCGGGAAGGTGTCGTTGTCGCCGTTGGTGAAGATCACCGCGTTCGGCTCCAGCGGCTCCAGCATGTTGTAGGCGTAGTCGCGCGCGATCAGGTTCTGGCTGCGGTCGTGCGTGAACCAGTGCTGCTTCAAGGGGCCCAGCGAGGCGATCACCAGCACCACGGCCAGCAGCCCCGCCCAGAGCGCGCGCTTCCGCTCGCGCCGCAGCGAGTCCAGCAGGCCCACCGTCCCCAGGCCGATGAACACCGCGTAGTAGTAGAACCCGTTCGCGTAGAAGTAGTCGCGCTCGCGCACTTCCTGGTCGCTGAAGTTCAGGAAGAGCACCAGGCCCAGCGTGTTGATGATGAGCACGGTGAACAGCGCCGCCCAGTGCTTCTTCTCGCGGAACCACTGGATCAGCATCCCCAGCATCCCGAGGCCCAGGGGGATCGCCGTCAGCGCCCGCCCCGCGTGGAACTGGAAGCTGCCCAGCGAGAAGGCCGCCTCGCCCGGCATGCGGAACTGCGCGCCCAGGTAGTGGAAGAAGTGTCCGAACTGCCAGGCGAGCGCCGCCTTGCGCTCCGTCGGCAGCTGGAAGGGATACTGCTCGCGGCGCAGCACCGCCCAGAGGTTCGCCCAGTTGGCCGGATCCGCCTCGTTGATCGCCGGGTGCTGCCCCGCCCGGATGAGCAGGAAGACGTGCACGCTCAAGCCCAGCGCGAAGAGCGCCAGCGAGTAGAGCACGAAGGGCCGGTGCCCCCGGCCGCCGTAGCGCGTGGGCAGCGCCAGCCAGACCCCCGCGGCCAGGATGGCGAGGGTCCCCACCACCAGCAGCGTGTCCGGCATGTGCAGGATCGTGCTGCCCAGGAAGAGCGCCAGCGCCGCGCCCACCAGCCAGAGGTCCAGGTCGGTGAAGCTCTTCTCCCGGATCAGCAGCGCCAGCACGAAGAAGCCGGGAAAGACCAGCACCGTGCCCAGGTGGAAGCCCACGGCCAGGCTCAGCAGGTAGAGGATCAGGTAGACGAGCGCGTTGCCCCGGGGCTGGTCGGCGTGCTTGGCCCAGTCCAGGGCCAGGTAAAGCACGAAGCCCATCAGGAAGGCGCTCAGCGCGTAGACCTCGGCCTCGATGGAGTTGATCCAGAAGGTGTCGCTGAAGGCGATGAAGAAGGTCGCCACCAGGCCACCCGCCGCGCGGATCCAGGCCGGCGGGGCCTCGTCGCCCTCGCGCCAGGCCGCCGTCATGCGCAGCGTCAGCAGGTAGATGAACAGCGCGGCCAGGGCCCCGAAGAGCCCGCTCATGAAGTTGATCCTGTGGGCGACGCTCTCGCCGAAGGGCATCACGCTGGCCAGGCGCGCCACCAGCACGAACATCGGCGTGGCCGGCGGATGCGGGATGCCCAGGATGTAGCCGCAGGTGATGAACTCGCCGCAGTCCCAGAAGTTGAGCGTCGGGGACATGGTGAGCCCATAGACGACCAGCGGCAGCAGAAAGGCCACGATGCCGCCGGCCAGCAGGAGAGGATGTCGCTTTGCCATGTGCATCCGCGCTGATTAAGAGACTGAAATTACAGGAAATATAGCGGGATCCTGCCCGAAAGTTCCCCGGCGCGCAACCGCTTTTTCGGCCCGCTAGGAAGCCTCGCCGGGGCCCGAGGACGCCGGCCGGACGCCCCCGCCCCCCCGCCGCAGCAGGAAGAGCAGCCCCCCCACCAGGCTGACGGCGAGCATGAGCAGGTAGGCCAGGAACTCGATGGCCACGGCCCCCTCCCCGCTCACCCCCAGCGGCGCGAAGAGCGGCAGCGCCAGCCCCTCCCGCAGCCCCAGCCCGCCCAGGGTGATGGGCAGGGTCAGCGCGAACGCCAGCGGCGGGATGACCAGGAAGAAGTCTCCGGCCGCCGGGCAGGCGTCGCCCAGCAGCGACCGCCCCACGAGGTAGTGAACGGCCACCCGCAGCGCCTGCACGCCCAGGGAGAAGACGAAGAGCCGCAGCAGGAGCCCCCGCCGGCGCCGCACCCGGCGCAGCTGCTCGAGGATGTGCGCCGGCAGGCCGCCCGGCTTCAGCATCCCCCAGCGCTCCCCCAGCACGCGGAGGGGGCGAAAGAAGGGTCCCACCAGGAAGAGCAGCGCCAGCAGCAGGAAGAGAGCGCTGCCCAGCAGCACGCCGCGGGCCAGCGACGCCAGCTCCGACTCCGCGCCGAGACGCCAGGCCGCCGCCAGGGCCAGGGCGGCCAGCGCGCTGAGGCCGGTGATGCGGTCGGCCAGCGTGGCGGTGGCCGAGGCCACGGGGTCGCGCGCGGCGCGGCTGAGGTCCACGACCTTCACCACGTCGCCGCCCAGATTGCCGGGCATGAAGTTGTTGAAGAAGAGCCCGACCCAGTAGAGCTCGAGCAGCTTGCGCCCGCCCAGGGAGATGCCCAGCGCCTCCAGCAGCTGCCCCCACTGCCAGGCGCCGGCCAGCACGCTGAGGATGAACACCGCCAGCGCGCCCACCATGGGCAGGAGCCGCGCCTCGCCGAGCAGCGAGAGGGCCTGGCCCAGCGAAATCCGCGTGACGAGCAGCCAGAGCAGGACCGCCGTGAAGACCAGCTTCAGGACGAGCAGCAGGCGCTGCCGGCCGCGCTCGTCCGCGGCGGCGTTCACCGGGCGCCTCCGCGCCCCTCGTCGCGCAGCGCCTGCAGGAGGGCCTCGGCGTCGGCGGCGCTGCGATCCCAGTGGAAGCCGCGCGCGCGCACGGCCGCGGCCTCGCCCATGGCGGCGCGGCGGGACTCGTCGCGGAGCAGGGCCAGCGACGCCCTCGCCATGGCGTCCACGTCGCCGTAGGGGACGAGCACGCCGGTCACGCCGTCCTGCACGGACTCGCGCAGGCCCGGCGAGTTGGCCGCCACGCAGGGCACGCCGCAGGCGCCGGCCTCGATCACGGTGAGACCCCAGCCCTCCTTGGGGCTGGCATTCAGGAAGAGATGGCAGCGGTAGAGCAGGTCCACCATCGCCGGCAGGGGCAGATGGCCGTGGAAGGTCACGGCCCCGGTCACGCCCAGGCTCGACGCCAGGCGCTCCAGCGCGGGCAGCTCCGGCCCCCCGCCCACCATGTCGAGCCGCGCCGCGGGCTCCTCGGCGCGAACCTTCGCGAAGGCGCGCAGCACGAGGTCGGCGCCCTTGTAGCGGCGGAGGCGTCCCAGGTGGACGAGCCGCGGCGACGCGTCCCGCGGCGGCGGCGCGGCGAGATCGTAGGGCCCCGCGTCGAAGCCGCAGTGACTCACGGCGATGCGGGCTGGATCGAGACCGCGGCGGACCAGGTCGTCCTTGGTGCTCTCGCTGATGGCCAGCACACGGCTCGCGCGGTAGGCGGACGGTATCAGCAGCTCGGGCAGGAAGACGTAGGCCCCGAAGAGCGGGTTCGTCTCGCGGAACACGGTGGCGCCGAAGAGGTGCGGCACCACGAGCAGGTGCGGCAGGTCGCTGATCCAGGGCAGGAAGAAGGGGATCTTGTTGACGTCCTCCAGCAGCACGTCGAAGGACTCGCGTGCCAGCAGCCGGCGGGCGAGCCAGGCGAGGGCGTAGTTGGCGGTGAGGGGGCCGCCCGCGCGCAGCACCCGCAGCCCCGCGTAGCGCTCCTCGCGCGCGGCGCCGGGCCAACCCGCCGCCAGCAGGGTGACCGCGTGCCCCCGCGCGGCAAGACGCTCGAGGATCTCGTGCAGGTGCGTCTCGGCGCCGCCCGCCTCGGGGTTCTTGCGATCGCGCCAGTTGACGGCGAGGATGCGCAGCGGCGCGCTCACGCGGTCCGCGCCTTGCTTTCGGACGGTGTGACGGTGGCCGGCCGGCGCGCCACCACGCCCACCACCATGGCCGTGTACTGCCCCAGGCGGCGGTAGCGCTGACCGCGCTTGAACGCGTTCGCGAGCTGGCCCAGCACGGGAAAGGGCGGCGGGTACATCGGCAGGCGGAGTCCCAGCCTGCCGGCCGCGCGCCGCAGCACGCGATAGACGAGCCCGGGCTCCGGCCACGCACCGTAGCTGCAGATCCGCTCGAGGCCGAGGCCGTCGAGCAGGTGCTCCAGCTCGCGCGCGCTGAAGGAGCACTCCCAGCCCGCGAACCAGCGGTCCAGGGCGATGAGCAGGCGCTTCGCGGGCGTGTAGGGATGCCAGCGCTGGGGCACGTCCACCAGCAGGACGCCGCCCGGCGCGAGCACGCGCAGGTTCTCGCGCAGCAGCGGCAGCGGATCGCGGAAGTGCTCGAGGAGTCCCTGGTGGAAGACCGCGTCGAAGCTGCCGTCGGCGAAGGGGAGTTCGAGGGCGTTCCCGCGCAGGAGCCAGGGGGACGGCCCCTCGATCCGCAGCCGGCCCAGCGCCCGCCGCGTGGCGGCCAGCGCGGACTCGGAGTAGTCGAGCACCGTCACCCGCGCGCCGCGGGCGGCGAGAGCCAGCGAGTCGCGGCCGCTGCCGGCGCCCACTTCGAGCACGCGGGCGCCGTTCAGGTCGAGATGCCGCGCGAGCTCCTCGTGCAAGGCGCCCACGGCCTCGTAGACGTCCTCCACCGGCTGCGCGTCCCAGAAGCGATCCCAGTGCTCGCGGCGACTCTCCCGCCCCGGACTCACGCGCGACCGCCCTCGGCCAGCTCCCCTGGGCGCTCGTCGCTCAGCAGCGCGGCCAGCAGCCCGTTGGCGAAGCTCGCGCCCTCCTCGCTGTCGTACTTGCGGGCGAGTTCGACGGCCTCGTCGAGGATCACGCGCGCCGGCACCTCGGGGGCGTGGCGGCTCTCCGCCAGCGACTGGCGCAGGATGAGCCGCAGCAGCAGGCTCACCCGGTCGAGGTCCCAGTTCCGCAGGCGCTCGGACAGCGCCGCGTCGAGCGCGCGCTCGTCCGCGCGCACCCAGGTGACGAGCCGCCCCGCGTAGTCGCGGGTCTCGTCGGCGCTGCCCCGGCGGTCGGCCTGGTCGCGCAGCACGGCCCCCGGGTCCTTGCCCGGCGCCTCCAGCTCGTAGAGGCTCTGCAGGGCCAGTTCCCTGGCCTTTCGACGGCGGCCCACGGTCAGGCGCCGAGCTTGCGTCGCAGGTCGGCCAGCTCGATGGCGGCCAGCGCCGCCTCCCAGCCCTTGTTGCCGCCCTTGCTGCCGCTGCGCTCGATGGCCTGCTCGAGCGTGTCCGTGGTGAGGACGCCGAAGAGCGTCGGCACGCCGGTCTGCAGGCCCACCTGGGCCACGCCCTTCGCGGCCTCGGCGGCCACGAACTCGAAGTGCGGCGTCCCGCCGCGGATCACCGCGCCCAGGCAGATCACCGCGTCGTAGCGGCCGCTCTCGGCGGCCAGCTTGGCGGCGTAGGGCAGCTCGAAGCTGCCGGGCACCTTGATCTCGGTGATGGCCTCGTCGCTCGCGCCGTGGCGGCGCAGGCAGTCCCGGGCGCCGTCCACGAGCTTGTCCACCAGGAACGCGTTGAAGCGGCTCACCACCAGCGCCACGCGCAGCCCGTCGGCTCCCAGCTGACCTTCCAGAATCACGTCCCTACCTCCTGTGTCGCGCCAGGGTCACCGCCCCGGCCTCGCCGTTCAAGTGCAAAATGCCGTCGCCGCGATGTCCTAGAGCAAGTCCAGCAGGTGGCCGAGCTTCGCCTTCTTCGCGGCCAGGTAACGCTCGTTCTCGCCGCGCGGCGGCACCTCCAGGGGGAGACGCTCGACGATCTCGAGTCCGTAGGCCTCGAGCCCCACGATCTTGCGCGGGTTGTTGGTCAGCAGGCGGATGCGGCTGAGCCCCAGCTCCGCCAGGATCTGCGCGCCGATGCCGTAGTCGCGCAGGTCCGCCTTGAAGCCCAGGTGATGGTTGGCCTCCACCGTGTCCATCCCCTGCTCCTGCAGCCGGTAGGCGCGGAGCTTGTTGGCGAGGCCGATGCCGCGCCCCTCCTGGGTCATGTAGAGGAAGACGCCGTGGCCGTGCGCCTCGATGCGCTGCATGGCCAGATCGCGCTGCTCGCCGCAGTCGCAGCGGCGGCTGCCCAGGACGTCGCCCGTGAAGCACTGGCTGTGCACGCGCACCAGCGTGTCGGGCTCGGCCGCCGGATCGCCCTTGATCAGCGCGGCGTGCTGGCTGCCGTCCACCACGCTCTCGAAGAGCACGAGGCGGAACTCGCCGAGCCGCGTGGGCAGATCCACGCGCACCACTTCCTTCACCAGCCGCTCGCGGCTGTGCCGGTAGGCGATGAGCTCCTCGATGGTGATCAGCACCAGGTCGTGCGCCTGGCAGAAGCGCTCGAGATCCGGGCGGCGGGCCATGCTGCCGTCCTCGTTGAGGATCTCGCAGAGCATGCCGACGGGCCGCAGGCCGGCGAGGCGGGCCAGGTCGACGGCGGCCTCGGTGTGCCCGGCGCGGCGCAGGACGCCGCCGCCCACGGCGGCGAGCGGGAAGATGTGTCCGGGCCGCGCCAGGTCCTCGGCGCAGGTGCCGGGGTCGGCCAGGAGCCGCACCGTCAGCGCGCGGTCGGCCGTGCTGATGCCTGTGCTCGCGCCCTCGCGCGCGTCCACGCTCACCGTGAACGGCGTGTGCATGAGCGCGGTGTTGTTCTCCACCATGGGGTGCAGGTCGAGACGCTCGAGTAGAGGGCCGTCGGCCGGCGCGCAGATGAGCCCGCGGCCGTGCGTCGCGAAGAAGTTCACGGCCGCCGGCGTGACCTTCTCCGCGGCCATGATGAGATCGCCCTCGTTCTCGCGGTCCTGGTCGTCGACCACCACCACCATGCCGCCGGCGGCGATCACCGCGATGGCCTTCTCCACCCGACTGAAATCACGCATGCTGTCCTCGCTTGGTCGCGTCTGTCAGCGCTGGCCTTTGCCCTTGTTCAGGAATCCCTGCTCCATCAGCAGGCCCAGGAGGCGTCCGTCGCCGCCCTCGCCCTGCTGGATGTAGCGCTGCACGTACTTGCCGAGGAGATCCGTCTCCAGGTTCACCGCGTCGCCGGGCTTCAGCGCGCCGAGCGTGGTCTCGCCGAGCGTGTGCGGGATGAGGTAGATCTCGCAGCCGTCGTCCTCGAGCTCGGGGCCCACGGTGAGCGAGACGCCGTCCACCGCGATCGACCCCTTGGGGACGAGCTGTTCGAGCAGCTCGAGCTCCATGCTCAGGCGCAGCGTGGTCCAGCCGGGCTCCGGCGTGACGGCCTCCACCCGGCCCACGCCGTCCACGTGCCCGCTGACGAAGTGCCCCCCCAGCCGGCTCGTGGGCGTGAGCGCGCGCTCGAGGTTCACCGCGTCGCCCACCTTCAGCGCGCCGAGCGTGGTCGCGCGCAGGGTCTCGCCCATGGCGAAGACGCTGAAGCGGTCCCCGTCCAGCGCGGTGACGGTCTGGCAGGCTCCGGCGATGGCCACCGAATCCCCCAGCGCCAGGCCGCCGGCGAAGGGCGGCGCCGCGATCTCCAGGCGACGTCCCCCGGCCTCCGGCAGCGCGGCGGTGACACGGCCCAGGGTCTCCACGATCCCCGTGAACATTCAGGCCTCCTCGTCCGCGCCGGCCGGCGCCGGCGGCAGCAGGGTGATCTGCAGGTCTGCCCCCACGCTCCGCACCCGCTCCACGCGCAGGCCATCGCGCGCGGCGAGCTCGGTCCAGAGGGGACGTCCGTCGGCCGGCAACAGGCGCGGCGCCACGAAGAGCTCCCAGCGCTCCCAGAGGCCCGCCCGCAGGAAGGCCGACAGCAGCCGACCCCCGCCCTCGACGAGCAGGCTGTCGAGTTCCTCGTCCGCGGCGAGCTCGCGCAGCGCGGCGTCGAGGTCCAGGCCGCCGTCGCCGCGGGGCACGCCGCGCACGCGCCAGCCGGCCCGGCTGTGCGCCGGCGCCTCCACGCCCGCGGGCAAGAGCAGCAGCGGCTGACGGTCGGGGTAGCCGAGATCGGCGGGCGTGCGCAACGCCTCGCCGTCGAAGACCACCGGCCGGGGCGCCGCGGCCCCGGCGCTCTCGCTGTCGGGGAGCAGTCGGAGGTCGAAGCGCGGCCGGTCCAGCCGCGCCGTCTCGCCGCCCACCGCCACGCCCATGGCGCGCGCGCGCAGGCGATGCCCCTCGCGCCGCGCGGCCTCGCCCGTGATCCAGCGCGAGCTGCCGTCGGCGCGCGCCAGCAGGCCGTTCAGGCTGGCCGCGCTCTTCAGCGTGACCAGGGGACGTCCCGTGCGCTGCCGGTGCACGTAGGCGGGATTCTGCGCCGCGGCCTCCTCTGCCAGCAGGCCGCCCTCCACGGCCACGCCGGCCTCGGCCAGCAGGCGATGGCTCACGCCGCGCTCGCCGGGATTGGGGTCCTCCAGCGCGTAGACCACCCGCGCGATGCCCGCGGCGAGAATGGCCTCGGTGCAGGGCGGCGTGCGTCCGTGGCGGTGGCAGGGTTCGAGCGAGACGTAGAGCGTGGCGCCGCGGGGGTCCTCGGCGCAGGCGGCCAGCGCTTCGCGCTCGGCGTGCGGGCCGCCCAGGCGGGCGTGCCAGCCCTCGCCGATCACGCGGCCGTCCTTGACGAGCACCGCGCCCACGCGGGGGTTGGGTCGCAGGGCCACGCCGCCCCGGGCCGCCAGCTCCAGGCTGCGCAGCAGCCAGCGGCGGTCCTCGTCGCCCGGGCGGATGCTGTTCGCGTTCGCGCTCACGGTTCCCCCCCTCGCCCCGGATACGAAAACACCGGGGCGGGACCCCGGGGCATGGGAGGACGCGGACGCACGGTGGCGCCTGACAGCCTTCTCCCATCCGGACTGTGACCGTCGGCCCCGGAATCGCACCGGATCTGCGGCTCGCGCCGCTCGCGGGCTTCGGCGCCCGGATCCCGGGTCGCCGTCACCGCCGGTGGGGAATTCCACCCCGCCCCGAAGGCTGGCCCCAATAAACGGCAGGGCCTCACGGCTGTCAAGCAAGCCGCGCGCCGCCGCGGGACCGCTCGCCCGAACGACCCCCGTGTTCCTAGTCGAAGATCTCCTCGAACAGCGCCCGCATGGCCTCCCACGAGCGCCGGTCCGCCGCCGCGTCGTAGGCCGCGCCGGCCGAGGTGTCGTCGCCGGCCTCGCGCTGCGTGAAGGCGTGCACCGCGCCCGAGTAGACGACCACCTGGTAGTCGATGTGGCCGGCCTCCATCTCGTCCACGAAGCGCTGCAGGTCGCTGAGCTTCGCGTAGGGGTCGATCGCTCCCTGGCAGACCAGCACCTTCGCCTTGATGTTGCGCGCCGAGGCCGGGTCCGGGTTCGAGAGCCCGCCGTGGAAGCTCACCGCGCCGGCGATGTCCGCGCCCGAGCGCGCCAGCTCCAGCGCGCCGGTCCCGCCGAAGCAGTAGCCGACCACCGCGATCCGCGCGGGGTCGACCCGCGGGTCGCGCCGCAGCTGATCCAGCGCGGCGGCCAGCCGCGTGCGGTAGAGCGCCCGGTCGTTCATGTACTTGCCGGACTCCTGCGCCGCCGCGCCGCGGTCGGCGGGCCGCACGTCCTTGCCGTAGATGTCCGCGGCGAAGGCGACGTACCCAAGCTCCGCGAGCATCCGCGAGCGCATGCGCTCGTTGTCGGTGAGCCCCATCCACTGGTGCACGACGAGCACGCCCGGCCGCGGGCCGGTCTGCGCGTCGTCGTAGGCCAGAAAGCCCTCCAGGGCCGTGTCGCCCTGGCTGTAGTCCACCGTCTGGGTGACGATCGCGGCGCTCACCGCCGCCCCTCCCCCGAGCCCCAGTAGCGCCAGGACGGCCAGCAGCGCCGCGAGGGCGCCGTGAAACAGCTTGATCCGCATGGTTTCCTCCGTCGGCTCATGGTCGCGGGACTCTAGCGCAGGGGCGGGCGGGTCACAAGGGGAAGGGATGCCGCCTTTTTCGTCCGCCGGGTGTCGTGGGGTCGCCGGCGCGGAACGCGAGCGCTCGAGCGGCGTTCATGCCGCGCCGGGCATCCCCTGGCTGGGCACCCAAGGAGGAGCGATGCGTGGACGACGACTGTGGTGGCTGCTGGTCCTCGTCGTGATCGGCGCGGGCCTCGTGGGCTGGCGACTGCGGGCGGACGGCGACAGCGCGCCGCGCTACCGCAGCGAGCCGCTGGGTCGCGGCGACGTGGAGGTCAGGGTCGCGGCCACCGGCACCTTGAATCCCGTGACCACCGTTCAGGTGGGCAGCCAGGTGAGCGGGACCATCGCGGCGCTCTACGCCGACTACAACGACCGCGTGCGCGAGGGACAGAAGCTGGCCCAGCTCGACCCGACCTTCCTCGCCGCCCAGGTCGCCCAGAACCGCGCGGACCTCCAGCGCGCCCAGGTGGAGCTGCGCCAGGCGCTGCGGGACAGTTCCCGCACGGCGCCCCTGGCGGCGGAGGGGCTCGTCGCCCAGGCGGACCTCGACGCCTCCCTCACCGCGGTGGACGCCGCCCGCGCCGGCGTGGACGCCGCCCGCGCCGCCCTCGACCGCGCCGCCACCAACCTCCGCTACGCCACGATCGAGTCGCCCATCGACGGGGTCGTGGTCTCGCGGGACGTCGACGTGGGCCAGACCGTGGCGGCCTCGCTGTCGGCGCCCACGCTCTTCACCATCGCCCAGGACCTCACCCAGATGCAGCTCGAAGCGGCCGTGGACGAGGCCGACATCGGCGCCGTGCGCGAAGGCCAGCCGGCAAGCTTCACCGTGGACGCCTACCCGACCCTCGCCTTCGAGGGCGTGGTGCACCAGATCCGCCTCGCGCCGGAGACCGTGTCCAACGTCGTCACCTACACCGTGGTGATCCGCGTGCAGAATCCCGAGCTCAAGCTGCTGCCCGGCATGACGGCCAACGTGAGCATCCTCGTGGACGCCGCCCGCGACGTGCTCCGCGTGCCCGCCATGGCGCTCCGCTTTCGTCCCGCCGGCGCGCCGCCCGCGAGCGCCGAGAACGGCCGCGGCGGCGCCACGCTCTACGGCCTCGGCCCCGACGGGACGCCGGAGCCGCTGCGCGTGAAGCCCGGCCTGAGCGACGGCACCTGGACCGCCGTCAGCGGCGACGGACTCGCCGAGGGCCTGCCCGTGCTGCTGTCCCTGGACCGCGGCGGCAAGGCGGGCGGAGCGAACGACACCGTGAACCCCTTCATGCCGCGCCCGCCCGGCGGCCGCTCGCGCTAGGGGGCGCCATGGCGACGCAGGAGAGTGCCGCGCGCGGGAACGTGGTGATCGCGCTCCGCGATCTGGTCAAGGTCTACGGCCGCGGCGCCAGCCAGGTGGCCGCGCTCCGCGGCGTCTCGCTGGACGTGCGCGCCGGCGAACTGGTGGCCATCATGGGCGCGTCGGGCAGCGGCAAGTCCACGCTGATGAACATCGTCGGCTGTCTCGACCGGCCCAGCGCGGGCAGCTACCTCCTCGACGGCGAGGACGTCAGCGCGCTCGGCCGCGACCGCCTGGCCGAGATCCGCAACCGGAAGATCGGCTTCGTCTTCCAGAGCTTCAACCTGCTCGCGCGCACCAGCGCACTGGAGAACGTCGCGCTGCCGCTGGTCTACAGCGCGGGCGGCGGGAAGCGGCTCGAGGAGCGGGCCCTGGCCTGCCTGGAGCAGGTGGGGCTGGCCGACCGGGCGCGGCACATCCCCAGCCAGCTCTCGGGCGGACAGCAGCAGCGCGTGGCCGTGGCCCGCGCGCTGGTCAACGATCCCGCCCTCTTACTCGCCGACGAGCCCACCGGCAACCTGGACACGCGCACGTCCGTGGAGGTGATGCAGGTCTTCCAGACGCTGAACCGCCGCGGCATGACGGTGGTGCTGATCACGCACGAGACCGACATCGCCGAGTACGCCGGCCGCGTGATCGTGCTCCGCGATGGCCTGGTGGTGGAGGACCACCGCATCGACCGGCCGCGCGACGCGGAGGAGGAGCTACGACACCTGCCCCCGGCCAGCGCGGTGGTGTTGCCTGGCCCCGGCGCGAGGAGGTTCTGAGATGCCGCGGCTCCTGCTGCTGCTCAAGGCCGCGCTGCGCTCGATCGCGCGCAACACGATGCGCTCGGCGCTCACCGTGCTCGGCATCGTCATCGGCGTGGGCGCCGTGATCGCGATGGTGGGCATCGGCGAGGGGGCCTCGAACCTGGTGCAGTCGCAGATCTCGGCCCTGGGCGACAACCTGATCAACGTCTTCCCCGGCTCCTTCGCCGGCGGCGGCCGGCACTTCGGCGCGGGCAGCAGCTCGACGCTCACCGAGGAGGACGCCGCGGCCATCGAGCAGCAGGTGCCCCTGGTCACGATGCTGAGCCCCGTCGCCCAGTCGGGCGGCATGGTCGTCTACGGCAACGAGAACTGGTCCACGAGCTTCCTGGGCGGCGACAGCGACTACTTCGACATCCGCAAGTGGCCCGTGGTCGAAGGCACGGGCTTCGGCGCGTCGGCCGTGCGCAGCACGGCCAAGGTCGCCGTGCTCGGCCGCACGGTGGCCGAGCAGCTCTTCCAGGGCGCGGACCCGGTGGGACAGATCGTGCGCATCAAGAAGATGCCCTTCACCGTGATCGGGGTGCTGGAGGAAAAGGGGCAGAACAGCTGGGGCCGCGACCAGGACGACGTGATCATCCTCCCCTACACCACCGTGATGAAGCGGCTCTCGGGGCAGACCAAGCTGTCCATGATCCTGGCCTCGGCGACGAGCGCGGACGACCTGGACGAGGCCGTGAGCGAGATCTCGGCGCTGCTGCGCCAGCGCCACCGCCTGCCGGCCGGCGTGGATGACGACTTCACGGTGCGCACGCAGCAGGACATCGCCAGCGTCATGGGCTCCACGTCGCGGGTGATGCGAATTCTGCTGGCCGCCATCGCCTCGGTGTCGCTGCTGGTGGGCGGCATCGGCATCATGAACATCATGCTGGTCTCGGTCACCGAGCGCACGCGCGAGATCGGCATCCGCATGGCCGTGGGCGCGAAGGGCTGGCACATCCTGATCCAGTTCCTCGCCGAGAGCGTGGTGCTCGCCTCGCTCGGCGGGCTGGCGGGGATCGGGCTCGGCGTCGTGGCGGCGAAGCTCGTGGCGCGTTTCGCGCACTGGCCGGTGCTGGTGCCGCCCGGGGCGGTGGTCGTCGCCTTCCTGTTCGCGGCCGCGGTGGGCGTGTTCTTCGGCTTCTGGCCGGCCCGCAAGGCATCGCTGCTGGATCCCATCGAGGCCCTGCGCTACGAGTGACCCGCCCCCGGGGGCGGGTGCCAAAGCTTCCCCCTCGCTGCCAGCTTGACCTCCCCCCCCCATCTCGGGGCATTATGGCGCAGGTCGAATCCGAATGGTCTGCGTTTGCCTTCAGGGGGGTGTGGCATGCCAAAGGTGTGGGGACTCCTTATCATTGCCGCTGTCAGCGTGTTCGCGGGGTGCACGCAGCGGCGAGTCGAAATCGGTGTCGCCGTGAGCGACAAGCAGAAGACCGACCTCGACTTCTATGCCTACACGACGCGGCTGCCCGCCGTCGCGCCCGAAGAGGTGCGGCTCGTGCTTGCGACCGTGGCCGACCTCGAACGGCGCATCGATCTCGAGATTCCCGAGAGCGTGTCCGTCTACCCGATCCTCATGCAAGACGAAGTCCCCTACCGCTACATTCACCCCGACCTGATCGGGCAGCTCGTGCCCGACTCGCCAGTCTCCCTGGAGGAGGACCTTGGACGGCCCTTCGTGCTGGGACGATTCGATCACATGCTGGCCTATGCGCCGAACTGGAAGGTCTACGAGGCTCCCAGTGCCGTGGCTGGAGTGCAGTGGGCCGACCTGGACGAGAGGTTGATGGACGTCGTGCGGGAGGGCATCCTGAGAATGCGCAACGATGCTGCCGCCTACGGCGCTCGCGCGGTGGTGGGCATCACCGTCACGGTGGCGGAAGGTCACAGCTCGAGCAGAACGGCCGCGGAGTACCTGGGGTTGCGGCTGCACGGCCGAGCCGTTGTCTTCGATCAGTCGGGGGAAGGCGTAAGGCAGCCCTCAGAGCCGCGACTGCTCAGTCCAACAGCTTCACGCTAGGGGTCGCGCCCGCCCTGAGTGCGGGCCTTCGGACCCCGTGCTCCGATTGCGCGGCGCGCGCCGCGGCGGCTCGCGTGCATTCTCGGCGAGAAGTGTTAAACTACTTCCGCGACACCTTCACGCCACCTTCACTCCGGGAGCAGCCCCATGAGCGAGACCCCCGCGCCCACGCGGCAGCTGGACACCCGCGGCACCTACTGTCCGCGCCCCGTCATCGACACCGACGCCGCCATGCGCCAGCTCGGCGCCGGCGAGGTGCTCGAGGTGCTCGCCGATGACGTGGGCGTCAAGCTGGACCTGCCCGCCTGGTGCCGCGCCCACCGCCAGCGCCTGCTGGAGGTCCGCGAGGAGGGCCGGCTGATCCGGGTGCTCATCATGAAGACGGGAGAGCGCGCCTGATGCCACCGATCCCCCGCCGCCTCAAGGAGGACGGCCGTCCGGTCAAGGCCATCGGCCTCATCTCGGGCGGCCTCGACAGCACCCTCGCCGCTCACGTGATCGCCGAACAGGGCGTCGAGGTGCTGGGCGTGAACTTCTCCACCGGGTTCTGCCGCAGCGATCACCATCGCGCGATGGGCGCCATGGGCAAGACGCAGGACGAGAAACGCCTGCGCAACGAGGCGCTGCGCGCCGGCGCCGATCTCGAGATCCCCGTGCGCATCGTCGACGTGTCCAGCGACTACATGGACGTCATCCTCAAGCCACGCCACGGCTACGGCGCGAACATGAACCCCTGCATCGACTGCCGGGGCTACATGCTGCGCGCCGCGCGCGCGATCATGGACGAGGAGGGCGCCGACTTCGTCTTCACCGGCGAGGTGCTGGGCCAGCGGCCCATGAGCCAGCACCTGCGGGCCATGCAGCTCATCGAGCGCGAGAGCGGCCTGGAGGGCCTGCTGCTGCGGCCGCTCTCCGCGCGGCTCCTGGCGCCCACGCTGCCGGAGCGGCACGGCTGGGTGGACCGCGAGCGCCTGCTGCGCCTGCAGGGACGCACGCGCAAGCCGCAGATGCGGCTGGCGGACGCGGCCGGACTGACGGACACGCCCGCCCCCGCCGGCGGCTGCTGCTACCTCACCGACGAGGTCTACGCCTCGCGTTTCGTCGACCTGCTCAGGCACCTGCCCGCGGACCAGCGCCCGACGCCGCGGGACGTCCTCCTGCTCAAGGTCGGACGCCACTTCCGGCTGACGCCGGGCCTCAAGATGGTGATCGGTCGCGACGAGCCCGAGAACAACTTCCTGCGCACCTTCTTCCCCGAGGGGCCCTTCGTCGAGGCGCCGGACGTGTCCGGGCCGCTGGCCTACGTCCACGTCCACCCGGGCGCGGCGCCGCCCGATCGCGCGCTGCGCGAGCGGATGGCGGCGATCGTGGCGCGCTACGGCAAGGGACGGGACGACGAGCGTCTGCGCGTGGACTACTGGCGGCCCGAGGGCGTGGAGGCGCTCGACGTGAAGCCCGTGCCCGATAGCGATCCGCTCGACGAGTACCGCATCGCCCGCAAGATCGACGCCCGCACGGCCCTGCGCCGCTAGCGCTGCTGGCCGCCCGCGCGCAGGGCGGCCTCGTAGTCCCTGAGCGCGGCCGCGGCGTCGCCCGGCGTGGTCTCCGCCTCCACCAGCTCGCGCAGGCGCTGGCCCACTGCGGCGGCGGTGGCGCCGTCGCCCGTCGCCAGCGCCAGCACGCCGCGGTCGTAGAGCAGATCGGGATCCTGCGGGTGCCGCGTCAGCATCACCTCCACCTCGCGAATCGCCCGGGGGAAGTAGTTCCACTGGAAGAGGAGCTGCGTGAAGCGGCGGCGGCCGAGTTCGCCTCGGCCCAGGTAGAGGAAGTCGCTGGTCCCCGTCAGCGCGTAGATCTCGCTGTTGACCCAGCTGGTGTCCGGGCTCGCCGCGCCGGGCAGGGCCTCCACCACGCGCCAGCTGCGCAGCTTGGGGAAGAAGACGGGCAGCACCCTGCCGCCGTAGAAGGCCTTGTCCACGGGGAAGAAGAGCATGCGCCGCGTGTTGGGTCCCTCCTCGAGCCCCACCGCGAGATCCACAGCCTCGCCCGGCACGGCCGCCACCACCAGCACGTCCCCCGCAGGCGCCTTCTCGGCCGCGCGGAGGGAGCGGACCGCGTCCTCGACGATCTTGCCGTAGCGCAGCATCGGATCGGCCTGCAGCTTGCCTTCGAGGAGCAGCGCCGCGCGCGCGTCCATGCGCCAGGCCGTCAGCCCCAGCAGCGCGAGCGGCACGGCGAAGCTCGCCAGCGCGAATCGCGCGGGCAGACGCTCCAGCCCCGCCGCGGCCAGCAGCCAGAGCGGCGCCAGCGGCAGGTAGAGGTAGTAGAGGTAGCTGTGACGCACCAGCGGCAGCACGGGCGCCAGGAGCAGCAGGGCCATCAGGCTGGCGCGCCCGATCCAGGGCGCCCACTCCCGCCAGCGATACCAGGCGAGGAAGGCCAGGAGTAGAGGGAGCGCGAGTCCCCATCGCCAGAGGGCCGGCTGGAACACCGGGGTGATGTCCGGGAAGGGCGTCCAGCAGCGGACGAGCCAGGCGCTGTAGGTGAACGCATTCCAGATCACGTTGAGCCCGTAGGCGGTGGCGTAGGGGTTATTCTCGGGCTTGCCGACGAAGGCGCCGCCGGTGTAGAGCAGTACGAGGCCCGGCGCGAAGGCGAGCATCGCGCGCAGGCGGCGCGCCCGCGACTCGCCCGGCAACAGCACGGCGGCCACCGGAAGCAGGAAGGCCGCCTCCTTGCTCAGGATCGCCGCCAGGTAGAAGACCAGCGCCAGCGACTCGCTCCACGCGCGCGCCGCCCCCCGGCGCAGCCAGGCCCAGAGCGCCGCCAGCGCGAAGGTGGCCATCATCACGTCCTGCACGCCGCTGATCCAGTGCAGGCTCGTGAAGGCCACCGGCGAGACGAGAAAGAGCAGCGCCGCGAGCGCCGCGCCGCGATCGCTCAGCCCCAGTCGCCCGGCCACGCGCCCCAGCAGCCACGCGTTCAGCGCGTGCAGCAGCAGGATGAGCACGTGATAGAGCGCGGCCCGCTCGCCGAAGAGCGCCCAGCAGACGCTGAAGAAGACGCGCACCGACAGCAGGCGCCGCGTGCCCATCGCCCAGGGTTCCACGCCCTTGGCGCGCAGGAGGAAGAGGAGGTCGTCGGTGCTGAAGAAGACGCGGAGCGCGCCCCAGTAGAGCCCGAGCGTCAGCGCCACGAGCAGCAGGGCGAAGAGCGCCTCGCGCCAGGCCCGCGCCCGCGCGTCCATCTCAGTCCCTCGCGAGCAGCGCGCGGGTGAAGGCGTCGGGATCGAAGGGCGTGAGATCCTCGAGCCCCTCGCCCAGGCCCACCCAGCGCACGGGCAGGCCCAGCTCGCGGCCGATGGCGAAGATCACGCCGCCGCGCGCGGTGCCGTCGAGCTTGGCGAGCACGATGCCGGTCACCTCGGTGGCCTCCTTGAAGACGCGGGACTGCTGGATGGCGTTCTGCCCCGTGTTGGCGTCGATGACCAGCAGCACCTCGTGGGGCGCGCCGTCCACCTCGCGTGCGGTGACGCGGTGGATCTTCGCCAGCTCGGCCATGAGGTGCGACTTGTTGTGCAGGCGGCCGGCGGTGTCGGCGATGACCACGTCCACGCCGCGCGCCTTGGCCGCGGCGAGGGCGTCGTGCACCACGGCCGCGGGATCGGCGCCGTCGGCGTGCCGGACCAGCTCGCAGCCCAGGCGCTCGGCCCAGATGGCGAGCTGGTCGCCGGCGGCGGCGCGGAAGGTGTCGCCCGCGGCGAGGAGCACGCGGCGCCCGCGCTGCTGATGCTGCCAGGCGAGCTTGGCGGCGGTCGTGGTCTTGCCCACGCCGTTCACGCCCACCAGCAGCACGACGTGGGGCTTGCCGGCCAGCGCCAGCGCGCCGTCGTCATCCGTCGCGGAGTTCGGGGCGCCGGCGGCGCCCAGCTCTTCGGCGAGACTGTCGCGGAGGACGTCGATCACGGCATCGAGGTCGTCGCCGCTGGCGCGGGCGGCGCGCAGCCGCTTCTCCGTGCGCTCGGTGACGTCCAGCGCGAGCTCGGCGCCCAGGTCCGCCTCGATCAGCAGCTCCTCGAGCCGCTCGAAAACTTCCGGGCTCAGCGTCTCGCGGCCGCTGAACAGCTCGCCGACGCGCTCCACGAGCTGCTTGCGGGTCTTGCCCAGCCCGGCCTTCAGCCGGGCGAAGGGATTCACGACGCCACGGCGGCCTGGGCCCCGAGGCCACCCTCCGGTTCGTCGGGGACGTCCTCGAAGGCCACGCTCACGAGCTTCGAGACGCCGCTCTCCTCCATCGTCACGCCGTAGAGGTGGCCGGCCACCTCCATCGTGCGCTTGTTGTGGGTGATGACCACGAACTGCGTGCGGCTCGAGAACTCGCCCACGAGCTTCGTGAAGCGCGCGATGTTCGCGTCGTCCAGCGGCGCGTCGACCTCGTCGAAGACGCAGAACGGACTCGGCTGGCTCAGGTAGACGGCGAAGAGCAGCGACAGCGCGGTCAGGGTTTTCTCGCCGCTGGAGAGCAGCTGCACGGAGCTGATGTTCTTCTCCTTGGGCTTGGCCGTCACCACGATGTCCGCCTCGAGCGGATCGTCCGGATCCACCGTGAAGCTGAGGTCCGCCTCGCCGCCGTCGAAGAGCGTGAGGAAGATCTCGATGAAGTTCTCGCGGATCACCTTGAAGCTCTCGGTGAAGCGCTGCTTGGCCTCCGTGTTGATCGTGCGGATGGTCTCGAGCAGCTGCTCGCGCGCCTTGACCAGGTCGTCCTTCTGCGCGAGCAGGAACTCGTAGCGCTCGTTCTTCTCCTCGTACTCCTCGAGGGCCAGCAGGTTCACCACGCCGAGGCGGGCGAGCTTGTCCTTGAGCTCCGCGACGGCCTCCCCCAGCGTCTGCCCGTCGATCAGGGGGACGCCGGCCTCGCCGCCGCCGGCCGCCGCGGGATCCACGGCGGGGTCCAGCTCGACGCCCAGCTCCTCGAGCACCCGCGACTGCAGGTCCTCCATCTTCACGCGCAGCGTGTTGAGTTCGAGCTCCAGCGCGTGCTCGGCCTGCTCGCTCTCGCGCTGGGCCTCGCGCAGCTTGCGCCCCTCGCCCTGCAGCTGGGCCTGCTGCTCGCGCAGCGACGTGATCCCGCCCATGAGCGCCTCGGCGTCGGCGCGCCGCGCTTCGAGACCCTCTCGCTCGCTGCCCAGGCCGCCGCGCAGCTCGGCGCCGCGGGTGCGCAGGGCCGTCACCTGTTCGAGGCTCGCGGCGGCGCCGGCCTCGCCGGTCTCGCGGCGCGAGAACTGTCCGGCCAGCGAGCGCTCGAGATTCTCCTCGCGGAGCCGCAGATTCTCGCGACGGCCACGCACGGCAGTCCGCTCGAGCCGCTTCTCGTCGAGGCGCGCGCGGGCCGCGTCGCGTTCGCGTTCCAGGGCACCCACCTCCAGCTCCAGCGCGGGCAGATCGATCTCCTCGCTGGGCGCGTCGTCGGCGAGGCGGGCGAAGGTCGTCTCCGCCTCGTTCAGCGCGCTGCGGAAGGCCTCGGCCTGGCGGCTCTGCAGGGCGTCCTCGTCGGCGACGGTCTGCGCCTCCTCCTCCGCGCGGGCCAGCCGCGTCTCCACGCGCGCGCGCTCGGTCTCGCGTTCGGCCACGCGCGCGCGGGCCGCGCCCAGCTCGAGTTCGAGGGCGTCCAGCGCCGCGCGGGCCTCGCTCAGCGCGGACGCGTGTTCGTCGCGCGCGGTTTCGAGACGACGCCGCTGCGGCTCCAGCGCCTCCAACTCCTCGGCCAGGCTGGCGATTTCCGCGGCGCGCCCCAGGGGACGTCCCTCCGCGGCGCCCGTGCTTCCGCCGCTCAGCAGGCCCCGCTGGAAGACGAAACCGTCGGGCGTGACCACGGTGAGGTGCTCGCCGCCCGGGCCGGCCAGCGCGGCGCGCGCGGCGCCGGCGTCCGCGGCGAGGTAGTGACGGCCCAGCAGGCGCTCCAGCGTGGGGCGCAGGGCGTCGTCGCAGCGCACCGCCGCAAGCAGCGGGCGCAGTCCGGCCGGCGCGGGCGCCTCGGCCCCGGCGGCGCCGTCCGCGCGCTCGAGCAGCAGGGCGCGGCCGCCCTCCTCGCCCTGCAGGTGACGCAGCCAGTCGAGGCCGCGGCCTTCATCCACCACCAGCGCGCCGAGCAGACGCTCCAGCGCGCACTCCACGGCGAGGCGGTCGGCGTCGTCGACGTCGAGCAGGTCGGCCAGCGCGCCGTGCAGGGCGCCGTCGCCGCCGTGGCGCTCGAGCAGGCGCCGGGTGCCTTCGGGGTAGCCGGCGCCCTCGTCGCGCAGGCGCTCCAGCAACTCGCGCCGCGCCGACGCCTTCTCCCCCGCCAGTTCCAGGTTCCGCAGCAGGGCGTCCACTTCGCTGCGGCCGGCCTCGGCGCGCTCGCGGCGCTCGCGGGTCTCGTCGCGGCGGTTCTGCAGGGCCAGCAGCGCGGCGGCCGCGGCGGCCTCCGCCTCGCGAAGCCCTTCGAGTTCGGCGGCGAGGGTCTGGCGCTGGGACTCGAGGCTTTCGCGTTCGACGGCCAGCTCCTCGCGGCGCCGCGCGCTGTGCGCCAGGCGCTCGCGGAGGCGCTCCACCTCGCCGCCGGTCTCGGCCCGGCTGCGCGCGAAGTCGAGCTGCAGCTGCTTCTCGCGCGTGAGCAGGCTGCGGCGCTCGGCGAACTGCGCGTCCAGCGCGGCGTGCGCCGCGTCCGCCTCGGCGAGTTCCGTCTCCAGGCGCTGGGCGATGGCCTCCAGCTCCGTCCGCTCGGTCTCCAGCGTCTCGCGGTCCGCTTCGAGCCGCGTGATGGCCTCGGCGGCCATGCGCGCTTCCTGCTCCATCTGCGCGGCCTGACGCTCCTCGGCGCGCACGCGCTCGTCGAGGACGGCCAGTTCCTCCTCGCGCTTGCGGTAGGCGTCGGTGGCCAGCTCCAGCGCGTCGCGGCGGCGCTTGTACTCCTCCTCCTGGGCCAGCAGCTCGGCCTGCGCGGCCGACAGCGACGCCTCCAGCGCCGCCAGCTTGCCCTCCTGCGCGCGCCCCGCGTCGCCCGCGCTCTCCAGGTCGCGGCGCAGCGCGCGCTGACGCTGCCACTGCGCGTGCAGCTGCTCGGCCGCGTGCTGCCGCTCGGCGGCCTTGAGCTCGTCCTGCAGGCGCTGGTAGCTGCGCGCGCGGCCCACCTGATACTTCAGCGAGCGGACGCTCTTGCCCAGCTCGTCGAGGATGTCGTCCAGTCGCGTGAGGTCGCCTTCGGTGGCGCCGAGCTTGGCCAGGCTCTCCTTGCGCCGCAGCTTGTAGCGCATGATGCCGCTGGCCTCCTCGAAGAGCAGGCGGCGCTTGTCGCCGGCCTCCGAGAGGATGTCCTTCACCATGCCCAGCTCGATGATCGAGTAGACGTGGTTGCCGAGCCCCGTGCCCGCCAGCAGATCCTTGATCTCGTGCAGGCGGTAGGGCTGGTTGTTGAGGAAGTACTCGCTGCCCCCCGCGCGCGTCACGCGGCGCTTGATGCTGATCTCGTCCCACTCCACCGGCAAGCGCTCGCTCGCCCCGGTGAAGGTGAGCGTGACCTCGGCGAAGCCCATGGGCGGGCGGCGCTTGGTGCCGTCGAAGATCACGTTCTCCATCTTGACGCCGCGGAGGAGCTTGGCGCTCTGCTCGCCGAGCACCCAGCGGATGGCGTCCACGATGTTCGACTTGCCGCAGCCGTTCGGCCCGAGCACGGCGGTGATCCCGCTCTCGAAGTTGAGCACGGTCTTGCCCATGAAGGACTTGAAGCCGAGCATCTCTAGACGTGAAAGGCGCAAGACGTCTCCTCGGGTGCTAGTTCGACGTTGTCGTGACGAGCAGGCAGTAGTCCTCGTCGGTCTGGTCCAGCAGCGAATCGCGCACCGCCGCGGCGGCGGGCAGATCCGGGAAGGGACCGATCAGCATGCGGTACCACTGCTTGCCGCCGATCTGCGAGGGCTCGATGACGAAACCGAAGCGCTGGAAGCCCCGGCGACGCGCGCTCTCGTCGGCCAGCGCGCTGTCGTGATAGGACTCCACGTGGACGTAGAACGGCCCGGACGACTCGGTGAGCGTCCGCCAGGCCCCCGCCGGCTCGAAGCGGCGGCGGATGACGAAGTGCCCGGCGCCGCTCGAGGCCGGCGCCGGGGCCGGCGCCGAGGCGGTGGCCGCCGGCGGTGTGGACGGCCTGGGCGTGGTCTTCGCGGGCGGCGTCACGGGCTCCGGCTCCGGCGACGGGGATCCGGCCACGTCATCGGCGCTCGCGGCGGCGGGCTTGGCGGCCGGCTTGGCGGTCGACGTGCTGCTGCCGGCGGCGAGCGCCGCGGGCGCTTCGCCCATGCCGGCGCGTTCCTGCGCGCCCATGGGCCTGGCCGATGCGCCGCTGTCGGCCGTCTCGGCGGCGCCGCTGCCGTAGGGCAGTTCGGCGGGTCCGGGCAGCGGCGAGTAGGTCTCGCGCGCGCCGCGACCTTCGGCCAGGGTCGACGCGCTCTCGCCACGGCCGATGAGCCCGCGCGCCGGGCCGAAGATGAGCGCCCAGGCGCCGGCGAGCAGCAGGACCAGGATCAGCGCGGCAAGGGGCCAGCGGCGAGGGCGATCGGCGTCATCCATGAGCACCACCCTTGGCAGGTCGTCGTCGGTGTCCGACGGCGAGTGAGAGGTCGTCATGCCCGCGGGCTCGGCGGCCTCCACCGGCGGCGGGGCGACGTCCCCCGTCGACAGCGCGGGCACGAGCTGCAGGCGGTAGTGGCAGCGGTCGCGCAGGGCGTCCAGCAGCCCTTCGGCGTCGGTGGCGTCCGCGAGCAGGAGCACGCGATCCGCCTGGCTCGCCAGGCGGTAGAGGCTGAGGCCGGGCTCCTCGGGATTCTCGAGGGGCAGGCTCCAGCGGCCGCCGGCGGGAATCCACTGCCCCGCGCAGCCCTCGCGGCTGCGGGCGGAGGCGTCGGGACTGAGGCCGTAGTGCAGGATCTCGGTGAAGCCCTCGGGGCTCTCGCCGAACATGTCGCCGAAGAAGGGGCGCGCCGGGTGCGCGTCCACGATGAGCGTGCGCAGGCCGCGGCCCTCCCACAGCTCGGCGAGGCGCTCCGTGAGGCGCAGGAACTCCGGGCCGTCGTCCGGGCCGAGCTCCACCAGCACCAGCACGCCGCCCTCGCCGACGGCGGCCGCGTCGATCTCCGCGTCGAGCGAGGACACGAGTTCGCCGATGCGCGGCGACGCCCCCGGCGCCAACGGCCAGGGCAGGATCCGCTCGTGCTCGTGGCTCATGAACCGCCTCCCGGCTTCGTCGTACGATCGAGCACACGCCGCAGCACCTTCGCGGCGTCAGGCAATTCTTCCCGTGTAATCGCCGCCAAGTCGAGGAAAAACTCCTCCTGGCGCACCGTCCCGAGCACGGCGGGCCGGGCGTCGCGCAGCTTGCGCGCCAGGCGGGCCGCGGGCAGGCCCTCGCGGACGAGGCGCAGCGCCGCGCTCGGCCAGTCGCTCTCGGCCGCCGCCCCGCCGCCGCTGCGCGCCTGGGTGGCCACGCGCTCCACCCGCAGCCCCGCGATGGGCGGGGCGGTGAGCAGGGCGGCGAGTTCGTCGGCCAGCGCTTCGATCTCACCCCGCTTGCGCGCGAGCATGCCGCGCGTGGGCACGGGGACCTCGACCGCCAGCCGGTCCGCCAGGGTGGCCAGCAGCGCGGCGATGTTCAGCTTGTCCAGGCGCAGCGCGCGGGCCAGCGGGTTCTTGCGCAACGCGCCGATCAGCGGCGCCGGCCCCAGCAGGATGCCCGCCTGCGGCCCGCCGAAGACCTTGTCCCCGCTGAAGCTGATGACGTCCGGCCCCGCCGCCAGCGCCTCGGCCAGCGGCGGCTCGCCGAGCCAGGCGACCTCGTCGTCGAAGCGGCCGCTGCCCAGGTCGTAGATCACCGGGCACTGGCGCTCGCGCCCCAGCGCCACCAGCTCGGCCAGCGACGTGTCCTCGACGTAGCCCACCTGGCTGAAGTTGCTGCGGTGCACCTTGAGCAGGACGTCGCCCTTGCGCGTGATGGCCTTGGCGTAGTCGGCGATGCGCGTGCGATTGGTGGTGCCCACCTCCACCATGCGCCCGGCGAAGCGCTCGAGGATCTCCGGCAGGCGGAAGGAGCCGCCGATTTCGACCTGCTCCCCGCGCGAGACGATCAACCGCCGCTTCCGCGCCAGCGTGTCCACGGCCAACGTGAGCGCCGCGGCGTTGTTGTTCACCGCCGTGGCCGCCTCGGCCCCCGTGAGCAGGCGGAGCAGCAGTTCCAGCTTCCGCGTGCGCGAGGCGCGCTGGCCCGTGTCCAGGTCCAGCTCCAGGTCCACCGGCCAGCGGGCGGCGAGCGCCAGGTCGCGGCGGGCGCGGGCGGACAGCGTGGACCGTCCCAGATTCGTGTGCAGCAGCACGCCCGTGCCGTTGATGACACGGCGCGTCCCCTGCTCGCAGAGCGCGCGCCACTCGCGGGCCCAGGCCGGCGGGAGCTGCTTGAGCAGCGCGTCCCGCTCGAGCGCCTGCGCGCGTCCCTCGCGGAGGGCGAGGCGATAGGCGTCCAGGCGCAGGGTGACGAAGCGGCGCAGGCCGTCCCGCTGCCAGTCCTTCGCCAGGGCGGCGAAGGCCGGGCTGGCCAGGATGCGGTCCACGGACGGGATCGCCTGGAGGGCCCGCTCGAGTTCGCCGGGCGCTGGGGTCACGGAGGGCTCGCTTTCGGATGGACGGGAAGCGCGGCCGCGCTGGGCCTCACGCTAGCATGGGGCTCAGGGACCGTCAATGAAGCCGTTGGAGAAGGCGTCCGGGGCCGCGGTCTCGCGCTCGGCCGGGGCGTCGCGCTCGTCGTAGGGCCGGATCTCCCCGCGCTGGACGGTCATCAACGTCACCTGGGCGGCCAGCAGCTCGCGGCGCGCGGCCTCGTCGCCCGTGTCCGCGGTGCGCAGGGCCAGCTGGTCGCGCAGCGCGCCGCGGCCCTCGGCGCCGCCGGCCATCACCTCGAGCAGCGTGGTCATGCCGAGGAAGCCCCGCGCCGCCACCGGGTTGACGCTGCTGGCGTAGCGGCGCTCGTAGAGGCGCAGGAAGTCGCGGTAGAGGCCGCGATCGCGCTTCAGCAGCAGGTCGCTGGGGAAGAGCGCCCCTTCGAGGCCGTCCCCGCCCAGGCGCAGCAGGCGGCGGCTGTTCCACGACTCGTTGCCGAGCAGCTGGGCGTAGACGTCGTGGTAGGCCAGCTGGGGGACCAGCAGCACGAGTTGCTCCACCTCGCCGGGCATGAACAGCACCTCGGGCTGCGCGAGGCGGATCTGCTCCAGCGGCTCGCTGAAGTCGGTCATCCCCACCTCGTAGGAGACGCTTGCCACGATCTCGCCGCCCAGCCCGTAGACCGTGTCCTCGAAGACCTTGGCCAGGGCCATGCCGTTGCCCTGCTTGGGGTAGAGCACCGCGAAGCGTGCGCCCAGAAGATCCGTGATGGCAACGCGCGCCAGAGCAAGAACTTGCGCCTCGCTCGTGATGTTGTTCTGGAAGACCCACGGCCCGATCTCGTGGATGTTCTCGGCCGTCGCGGCCGGCGAGAGCAGCGGCACCTCGCTGGCGTTGGCCTCCACCGCCGCGGCGGCCGTGGAGTTGCTGAGCACGCCACCGAGCAGCGCCGCCACGCCGTCGCGGCGGATCAGCCGGCGCGCGGCGAGGGCGGCCACCACCGGATCGCCCTCCGTGTCCGCGCTCACCAGCTCGAACTGGCCGAGGGTCTGCTCGTTGTAGCGGTTCAGCGCGAGCTGCGCGCCGTCGAGGAAGGCTTCGCCGTAGACCTGGTAGCGCCCGCTGAGCGGCGCGAGCACGCCCACGAGTCCCGTCCGCACCGGCGCCGCCTGGCCGGGCGCAAGGCCGGGAGCGCCGTCCAGCTCGGCCAGCAGCTGGCGCGCGCGGACGCGCAGCCCCGGTTCGTCGCCCGACGCCACGTCCTGCAGCAGGGTCCGCGCGGCGGATTCCTCCCCCGCCTCCATGCGTCGCTGGGCCAGCGCCAGCTTCGCCCGCGGCAGGCGGCGCGAGTGCGGGCGGCGCGCCATGAACTCCTGCAGGTCCACGGCGCTCAGCGCGCCGTCCAGAAGCGAGGCCATCTCGCCCTCGGCCCGGCTCTGCCAGGCGTTGTCGGGCCAGTAGTCGAGCGCGCGGTCCAGGCCGGTGGCGGCGTCGAGCCCACGGCCGGCGCCGGCCAGGGCCTGGGCCTTCAGCACGATGGCGGGCCAGCGCTCGTCGCTGCGCGGGTAGTCCTCCAGCAGGCGGCCGAGCTGATCGAGCGCGGGCTCCCAGTCCGACTCCTCCATGTAGCTCTCCGCGAGACGGCGGCGCAGTTCGGCGGCGCCGCGGAAGCCGGGCTGCGCGTCGAGCAGCGCGAAGGACAGGCTGCGCGCGCGCGCCACGTCGCCGCGGCCGTAGGCGTCGAGGACCGCCGCGTAGTCGCGCTCGGCCGCCACCTCCTCGCCGGCGTTCAGAGACTTGAAGCTCGGCCCGCGGCTGCTGCAGGCGCCGAGACCCAGGAGCAGCGTGGCCAGGAGGACGACGCCCGCGCTTCGCAGCCGGGCCCGCGTGTGCTGCCCACGGTGGCTAGTCGCCTCCATGCTCGCCATCCTTCCGTGAGAGTCCGCGCCGGAAGCGCTCGGCGTTCGCGGCGTAGTGCGCGGCCGAGGCGCGGTGGGCGGCCAGGGTGTCCTCCTCGGGGAGGCCGCGCTTCACCGCGGCGGGCAGGCCCACCACCAGGCTGAAGGGCGGGATCTCCGCGCCTTCGCGCACCAGCGCGCCGGCGGCGATGAGACTCCCGCGCCCGATGCGCGCGCCGTTGAGGACCACCGCCCCCATGCCGACGAGCACGTCGTCCTCCACCGTGCAGCCGTGCAGGATCGCCCGGTGGCCCACGGTCACCCGCGCGCCGATGCGCAGCGGAAAGCCGGCGTCCACGTGGAGCACCGCGCCGTCCTGGAGGTTGGTCTCCTCGCCGACGGTGATCGCGTCCACGTCGCCGCGGATCACCGCGGCGAACCAGACGCTCGCGCGCTCGCCCAGGCGCACCCGCCCCGCGACCTGCGCGTCCGGCGCGAGCCAGCAGGAGTCGGGAATAGCGGGGTCGTGGTCGTCGAGTCGGTAGACGGGCATGGGCGCTCCTCGCTCCTAGTCGTCGTCTTCGTCGTCGTCGGCGGCGTCGCTGTCCTCGGCGTCCGCGGGGCCGTCATCGCCGGCCGACGGGGGACCCAGGCGCTTCTTCTGCGCCTCGAAGAGGTCGGCCGGCACGTAGATCTCGGCGCCGCAGCGCAGGGCCAGGGCGATGCCGTCGCTGGGACGGCAGTCCACGGCCACGAAGTCCCCCTTCCGATCCAGCAGCAGCCGGCCCAGGAAGGTGTTGCCCTCGAGGGCGGTGACCTCGGTCCTGAGCAGGCGGGCGTCCAGCCCCTCCAGCACGCGCTGGATGAGATCGTGCGTCAGGGGGCGCTGCGGCTCGGCCCCGCTCAGCGTGAGCGCGATCGCCGACGCCTCGCTGGGGCCGATCCAGATGGGCAGCACCTCGTCACGGCCCGGCGGCTGCAGGAGGAGGATGGGAATCTTCGTGTCCTCGTCGAGGGCGAAGCCCTTCACCTCCATCCGCATTCCGGCGTGCTCACGACTCATGCGGCCCCCTTCCTCCGCGGCTACTGGGTCTGAAAGGGCGGCTCCGTTCCGCTGAGCGCCCCCAGCATGTAGTGCGCGTCCTCCACGAGGTCGCTCTTCGGATAGAGCGACAGGAAGCGCTCGAAGGCGGCGCGGGCCTCGGCGCTGTCGCCGAGCTCCTCCGAGTAGACGAAGCCCACCATGAACATGGCGCGATCCGCCTGCTCGTAGTCGGGAAAGCGCTGCACCATCTGCTGGTAGTACTCGATCCGCTCATGCGGGTCCTTGGCGCTCTGCGCCATCTCGAAGAGCTCTTCCGGCGTGGCCGCGCTGGTGAAGGGCTCGGCCATCTCCTTGACGCCGAAGCGCTCGCGGAGCTGCTTCAGCGTGTCGGCGTAGAGGTCCTCCTGGGCCTTGGGCGCCAGGCGGCGCGCGATGTCCCCGCGGACCTCCGCCAGGGACTTCGTGCGGGCGTCCTCGTGCTCGTCCACGCGCACCAGGGCCCAGCCCTTCTTCTCCACCTCGATGGGCGCGCTCACCTCGCCCAGCTTGAGGCCGAAGACGCGATTCGTAAAGCCCTCATTCACGCCGATGGAGCGCACGTAGCCGTCGCGGGTGAACCAGCCCAGGTCGCCGTCCTCGGTGGCCGTGGGCGCGTCCTTGCTGTTCTCCCGCGCGAGCTGCGCGAAATCCGCGCCGTCGGCCAGACGGCCGGCCAGGCGCTGCGCGTCCTTCTTCGACTCGGCGAGGATCCAGCGCGCCCGCACGCGCTCCTTCACGCCGAACTCGTCGGGGTGCTCGTCGTAGTAGGCCTGGATCTGCTCCTCGCTGGGCTGCGCGGCATCCTGCACGGCGGACTTGTAGTAGTGCCGCATCAGGATCTGACGCCGCGCGCGCTCCATCTCGTCCTTCACGTCGGGCGTCTTGTCCAGGCCGTCGGCCAGCGCCGCCTGGTAGAGCAACTCCATCTCCACGAGGCGATCGAGGAACTTCTGCTTGCCCTGGGGCGACTCCATCTCGCGGCGCTGGTAGGGCGGCACCTTGTCCAGCTCGGCCTCGAAGTCAGCCTTCGTGATGGACGTCCCGCCCACGGTGACGAGCACCTCGTCCCCGCCGCTCGCGGTCTTCTCCTCACCCTTCTCGCCGCCGCAGCCCGCCAGGGCCAGCAGCGCGACGAGCACCGCCGGCAGCAGTCCGGCTCGCATCGCAGTTCGCATCATGGTCGCCTCCTTCGGTCGCCAAGCGCCGTCGTGTCAGCCGTCGTTCTAGAGGTAGCGGCCGCCCTCGCGCGCCGCCAGTAGCCCCACCAGTTCGCGAAGGTCGTCGAGACGGTCCCGCCGCGCAACCAGCACGGCGTCGCCCGCCCGCACGACCACGAGTCCCTCGACGCCGAGCAGGGCGGTGACGCCCTCCCGGTCGAGCACGATGTTGTCCGTGGCGTCGAGCGCCACCACGTCGCCCTCCACGCGGTTGCCCGCGCTGGGCGCCAGCAGTTCGCCGAGCGCGCTCCAGCCGCCGACGTCGCTCCAGCCCACGTCCGCGGGGATCACCCGCACCGGCACTTCGCGCTCCTTCTCCATGATCGCCACGTCGAAGGCGATCGACGGCAGCGCGTCGTAGGCCGCCTCCAGCGCGCGGCGCCAGCGCGGCCGGTCCGCCGGCGTGTCGGGCAGCGCGTCCAGCGCCGCCCACAGCGCGGGCGCGTGGCGCTCGAAGCTCGCCCGCAGCGCCGCGGCGTGGAGGAAGAAGATCCCGCTGTTCCAGAGGTGGCGTCCGCTCGCCGCGTACTCGGCGGCCAGCAGCGCGGCCGGCTTCTCGACGAAGCGCGCGACGTCCACGGGCTCGTCACCCCGCGCCGCGCCGGCCAGTTCCAGGTAGCCGTAGTCGGTGGCCGCCCGCGTGGGCGTGATGCCCAGGGTGACGAAGGCGCGCTCCTCGCGCGCGCAGCGCAGCGCGCGGCGGGCCAGGCGGCGGAAGGCGGGGACGTCGGCGACGTGATGGTCGCTGGGGAACACGGCCAGCACCGCCCGCGGATCCTGCCGCAAAGCCAGCACGGCCGCCAGCGCCACCGCGGCCGCCGTGTTGCGGCCCGCCGGCTCGCCGAGGACCTGCGCCGCAGGCAGCGCGGGCAGCGCACGGCGGCAGTCCGCGCGCAGGTCGGCGGCGGTGACGAGCCAGCTGCGCGCGGCGTCGCCCAGCGGGGCGACGCGGGTCCAGGTGTCCTCGAGCAGGCTGCGCCGGCCCAGGAGGGGCAGCAGCTGCTTGGGCCGGTGACGGCGACTCAGGGGCCAGAAGCGGGTCCCCCGTCCTCCGGCGAGCAGGACGAGGTGTGCGGCCATCAGTCGCCCCCCTCCGGCAGCTCCGCGTGCAGGGCGTCCATCACCAGGCTGCGGATGGCCTCCAGGCGCTCCTGGCTCACGGCCTCGAAGCGCAGCACCAGCACGGGACCGGTGTTGGAGGCGCGGACGAGTCCCCAGCCGTCGGGGAACTCGATGCGCACACCGTCGATGTCCACCACCTCGTAGTCGCGCGCGAAGCGCTGCCTGAGGGCCTCCACCACCTGGAACTTGGACTCGTCCGGGCAGGAGAGCCGGATCTCCGGCGTGGAGACGTAGCGCGGCGCGCCCGCCAGCAGGCCGCTCAGCGGCGAGTCGGCGGCGGCCACGATCTCGAGCAGGCGGCCGGCGGCGTAGAGGGCGTCGTCGTAGCCGTAGTAGCGGTCGGCGAAGAACAGGTGTCCGCTCATCTCGCCGGCCAGCAGCGCGCCCTCGGCCTTCATCTTGGCCTTGATGAGCGAGTGGCCGGTCTTCCAGAGCACGGGCTGGCCGCCGTGGGCGGCGATGTCCTCGCCGAGCGCGCGCGAGCACTTCACCTCGAAGATCACCTTCGCGCCGGGATGCTCGGCGAGCACGCTGCGCGCGTAGAGCGCGAGCAGGCGGTCGCCCCAGAGGATCTCGCCGCGCTCGTCGACCACACCCAATCGATCCGAATCCCCGTCGAAGGCGACGCCCAGCTCGTAGCCGCCCTCGCGCACGGTCTGGATCAGGACCTTCAGGTTGTCGGCGACGACGGGATCGGCGGGGTGGTTGGGAAAGTTGCCGTCGGGATCCTCGTAGAGCAGGGTCGCGTCGGCGCCCCAGGCCTCGAAGAGCTTGCGCGCCACGATGCCGGCGGTGCCGTTGCCGCAGTCGACGGCCACCTTCACCGCGCGGCGCGGTGTGAGGCCTTCGCCCAGGCGCGCCAGGTAGCGCGGCCGGAAGTCCTCGTCCGTGCGGCCGCCCCGCCCGGTGGGCAAGGGGCCCGCGGCGCGGCGGCGGAGATCCTGGATCTCCTCGCCGCTGAGGGCGCGGCCGGCCGAGACCACCTTGACGCCGTTGTAGCGCGGGGGATTGTGGCTGGCGGTGACCATCGCGGCGAAGTTCCGGCCCTCGCCCAGGGTCGCCTGGGCGAAGTAGAGCACCGGGGTGGGCACCTCGCCGATGAAGATGACGTCCAGCCCGGTGGCGCGGATGCCCTCGATCAGCGCTTCGCTCAGTTCGGGGGAGTGCGTGCGGTTGTCGTGGCCGACTACCGCCGCGCGCGCGCCGTCGTCGAGGAAGCGGCTTCCCAGGGCGCCACCCAGGGCACGATAAGTCGCGGCGTCGAGGTCTTCCCCCACGACGCCGCGAATGTCGTACTCGCGAAAGATCTTTGCAGGCATCTCCACGCCGCTGCTCCTTTGCCCGCCCGGTGTCCAGGCGACGGGTTCGGGTGACGGGCCGCGGGTCGGGCCTTCGCGCTACTCCCCGCTCACCACGACCTTGATGGTCGCCTCCACTCCCTGGCCGCGATGGAGCTTCAGGATGACCGGGTACTCGCCCAGCTCCTTGATGTGCTCCTCGAGATCGACCATGCCGGTCTCGATCTGATAGCCCTTGGCCTGGAGCTCCTTGGCGATGTTCTGGGCCGTGACGGAGCCGTAGAGGTGACCCTCCTCGGTGGTCTGGCCCGAGAACTGGAGCGTGACGCCCTCGACGATCTTGCGCAGTTCCTCGGCGGCGACCACGTTCTTGCGGTCCTTGCGGGCGCGGACGCGATCCTCTTCCGCCATGGCGCGCAGGTTGCCGTCGGTCGCCAGCACCGCCATGCCGCGGGGCCGGAGGAAGTTGCGGAAGTAGCCCTTGGCCACGTTCACGCGGTCGCCCCGCTTGCCGAGACTGTCCACGCTCTGGGTCAACAGGATTTCCATGCTCGTCCTCCTCGCCTAGCGCCAGTGCTCGCGCACGTAGGGCAGCAGCGCCACGTAGCGGGCCTTCTTGATGCCGGAGACCAGCATGCGCTGATGCCGCGCACAGGTGCCGGTGATGCGGCGGGGCGCGATCTTGCCGCGGTCATTGACGAAGCGGCCCAGGAGCTCCTGGTTCTTGTAGTCCACCTCGTCCACGTGGGTGATGCAGAACTTGCAGGGCTTTTTCCGCCCGCTCCACTTGCGCGCCTTCTTCTTCTTGCGACGGATACGCGGCATTAGTCGTCCCTCCCTCCATCGTTGTCCCTGTCGGCGTCAGCGCCACGGGCGGACCGGGGCGCGTGGTCATCCTGGTCGTCGCGCGGAGGACGGGGGCCGTCCTCGCGGGGGCCGCGTCCGCCGCCGGGGCGAGGTCCGCGGCCACGGGGGCCACGGCCGCGACCGCGGCGATCGCGCTCCTTGCGCTCGGTGAGCTGCATGAGCTCGTCGTTCTGCCCGGCGCCCTCGGGCACCTCGTAGCTGGTCATGTAGCGCAGGACGCGGTCGTCCACGCGCATGCGGAACTCCAGCTCGGCGATGGTGGTCGCCGGGGCGTCGAAGCGCATCAGGATGTAGTTGCCGTCGGTGAACTTCTGGATGGGGTAGGCGAGCTGGCGCTTCCCCCACTGATCCACCTGCCGCACGGTGCCGCCCTGCCCGGTGACGATCTCACCGAACTTGGCGGCCGACTGCTCCAGCTCGGAGCTGTCCGCGGCGGGATGGACGATGTACAGACACTCGTAGGCTCTCAATGCCTGCCTCCCTTCGGACTGACGGCCCCCGGTCGCCCCGAACGGGGGCCGGGAGCAGGGTGTGGCCGGCGCGTGGCCGGCCAGGCATTCGTATTGCTGCTATGTAAATGCGGGCCGGGAGCCTGAACTCCCGGCCCGTCAATATAGCGCGGGCGGACGGCGGTGTAAACCCCGTCAGCCCAGGAACTTCTTCATCAGGGGCGCCAGCACGAGGCTCACCACGCTCATGAGCTTGATAAGGATGTTCAGGCTGGGCCCGGCGGTGTCCTTGAAGGGGTCCCCCACCGTGTCGCCCACCACGGCGGCCTTGTGGGCGTCGGAGCCCTTGCCGCCGAAGGCGCCGCCCTCGACATGCTTCTTGGCGTTGTCCCAGGCGCCCCCCGCGTTGGACATGAACAGGGCCATCAGCACGCCGCTGGAGGTCACGCCCGCCAGCACGCCGCCCAGCATGACCGGGTTGCGCAGGATCAGGCCGAAGAAGACCGGCGTCAGCACGGCCAGCAGGCCGGGCAGGATCATCTGCTTGATGGCCGCGGCCGTGGAGATGTCCACGCAGCGCGCGTAGTCGGCGCGGGCCTTGCCCTCCAGCAGGCCGGGGATCTCGCGGAACTGGCGGCGGACCTCTTCGATCATGTCGAAGGCCGCCTTGCCCACCGCGTTCATGGCGAAGGAGCTGAAGAGGAAGGGCAGCATGGCGCCGATGAGCAGGCCGCCGGTCACGTTGGGATCGAGGATCGAGATCTCGATGCCCTTCTCGGCGAAGCCCACCGTGGTGGCGAAGGCCGAGAAGAGGGCCAGGGCCGTCAGGGCCGCCGAGCCGATGGCGAAGCCCTTGCCGATGGCCGCCGTGGTGTTGCCCACCGCGTCCAGCTTGTCGGTGCGGCCGCGCACCTCCTTCGGCAGCTCGGCCATCTCCGCGCAGCCGCCGGCGTTGTCGGCGATGGGGCCGTAGGCGTCCACCGCGAGCTGGATGCCGGTGGTGGCCAGCATGCCCAGGGCCGCGATCGCGATGCCGTAGAGCCCGCTCAGCTTGAAGCTGAAGACGATGGCCAGCGCGATGGCCACGACCGGCAGCGCCGTGGACAGCATGCCCGTGCCGAGCCCCGCGATGATGTTCGTCGCCGCGCCGGTCTCGCTGGCGCGGGCGATCTCGTGGGCCGGCTTGCGGTTCTCGGCCGTGTAGTACTCGGTGAGCAGACCCACGGCCACGCCGGCCGCCAGGCCCACCACCGTGGAGCCGAAGACCCGGGCCGCCGCCCAGGGCCCCTCGCCCAGGGCGTAGCGCTGGATCACGAACCAGGACAGGATGACCATCAGGATCGCGGCGCCGAAGGTGCCCAGGTTGAGCGCGGCCTGGGGGTTGCCGCCCTCGCGCGTCCGCACGAAGAAGGTGCCCACGATGGAGACCACGATGCCCAGCGCCGCGAGGATGAGCGGCAGCAGCACGTAGTTCAGCGCGATGTGCTCGCCGCTGGCCGACATGATGCCGGCGCCGGCGGCCAGGACCATGGCGCCGATGATCGACCCCACGTAGGACTCGAAGAGGTCGGCGCCCATGCCCGCCACGTCGCCCACGTTGTCGCCCACGTTGTCGGCGATGGTGGCCGGGTTGCGGGGATCGTCCTCGGGGATGCCCGCCTCGACCTTGCCCACCAGGTCCGCGCCCACGTCGGCGGCCTTGGTGTAGATGCCCCCGCCCACGCGGGCGAAGAGCGCGATGGAGCTGGCCCCCATCGCGAAGCCGGAGAGAATCTCCATGGTCTGGGGCAGGTGCGCGTCGCCCTCCAGACCGCCGTAGAGCCAGAAGAGCGCGCCGAGGCCCAGCACGCCGAGCCCCACCACGCACATGCCCATGACGGCGCCGCCGGAGAAGGCGACCTGCAGGGCGGCCGGCAGGCTGGTGCGCGCGGCCTGGGTGGTGCGGTTGTTGGCGGCGGTGGCCACGCGCATGCCGAAGAAGCCCGCGAGGCCCGAACAGGTGGCGCCGACGACGAAGCTCAGGGCCACCATGCCCGTGCCGCGCCCCTTGTTGGCGAAGAACAGCAGCACGGCGACGGCGATCACGAAGACCGACAGCACCTTGTACTCGCGGGAGAGGAAGGCCATGGCGCCCTCGCGCACGGCCCGTCCGATCTCGACCATCTTCTCGTTGCCCGGCTCCTGGCGGCCGATCCAGGCGGCCTTGAACCAGGCGAAGAGCAGGGCGAGAACGCCCGCGATCAGGATTCCCAGGACTTCGGCTCTCATTGGCGTAGGTCTCCCCTCGGCTGTGCCCCCACGGCATAGCGGCGACCCGCGGTCGGGTCAGGTGATCTGCAGGGCGTTGAAGTGGCTTGCGGCGCGCTCGAGACCGCGATCCAGGGTCTCGGAAACGGCATCCGCGGCAGCTTCGATCATCCGCTCGGCCGTGTCAAGTTCCGCGTCCGCGAAGGGCGCGAGGACGTGCTCCACCGTGTCGTCCGCCGGGCGGCCGATGCCCAGGCGCAGGCGGGGGAACGCGTCGCTCGCCCAGGCGGCGGTCAGCGAGGCCAGGCCGCGGTGGCCGCCGTCGCTGCCCCGGGCGCGCAGGCGCAGGCGGCCCAGGGGCAGGTCGAGGTCGTCCACCAGGACGAGGCAGTCGGCGGGCGCGAGGCCCGTGAGCTCGAGCAGCCGCGCCCCCGCCTCGCCGGACCGGTTCATGAAGGTCGTGGGCAGGACGAGAAGCACGTCGCCCGCCGGACGTGCCCAGCGGGCGGCGTGAAAGTCTCCCCGTCCGGGGCGGAAGTCCTGCCCCGCGCGGCGAGCCAGGCGCTCCACCACCATCCAGCCCGCGTTGTGGCGGGTGGACGCGTAGCGCGGCCCCGGGTTGCCCAGTCCGATGACCAGGCCCGCCAGCCCGTCATAGCGCAGGGACGGCGGCCGGAACAGGCGCCTAAGAGTCGCCAGCACCGCCCGCATCCGGAGCGGCCTCCCCCTCGTCGTCGTCGCCCTCGACGCCGCTGGCGCCCTTGACCAGGCGCGGCGCCGCGATGTTCACCACCGCGCGGGCGGGCTCGGCCACGAAGGTCACCTTGGGCACGTTCAGGTCGCGCACGTGGATGGACTCGTTGATCCCCAGCTTCGAGATGTCCACCTGGATGCTGTCGGGGATGTCGTTGGGCAGGCAGCTGATCGTCACCTGGCGCAGCAGGTGCTCGAGGATGCCGCCCAGGTCCTTGATCGCGCGGGACTCGCCGATGATGTGGACGGGCACGTCCACGCTGACGGGCTTGTCCATGCTGATGCGCTGGAAGTCCACGTGGATGACGCGGTTCGACACCGGGTGGCGCTGCCGCTCGCGGACGATGCTCAGCACCGGCGCGGCGCCGTCCACAACGAGATTCAGGATGAAGTTGCTGCTCTCGCGCGCGCGGTAGAGCAGCTCGAACTCGATGGCCTCGACCTGGAGGCTCCGGGCCTTGGAGTCGGCGCCGTAGAGGGTGGCGGGCAGCACGCCCTGGGCGCGCAGCTTGCGGGTGACGGACTTGCCAGTGCCCTCGCGGGTCGTGGCCTTGAGATCGACGGTCTGCATGATTCCTCCCGTTTCCCCGCCCCGGCGCGAGTGGCCGGGAATCGAAGACGGAGCTTGGGTTGACGGATCAGATGAAGAGCGAACTCACGGATTCGGCGTTATGTATGCGCCGAATCGCCTCGCCGAGCAAGGGGGCGACGTCCAGAATCTGGACCGAGGGCGGCAGGTCGTCGTTTTCCCGGTTCAGCGAATTGGTGATGGCCACGTCCTTGAGCGGCGAGGCCGACAGGCGCGCGATGGCCTGCCCGGAGAGCAGGCCGTGGGTGGCCGCCGCCCGGACCGAGCGGGCGCCGCGGGCCATGCAGAGCTCGGCGGCGTTGGCCAGCGTGCCCGCGGTGTCGATGAGATCGTCGACGATCACCACGTCGCGGCCGTCCACCTCGCCGATGAGGTTCATGGTTTCCGAAACATTGGCCGAGGGCCGCCGCTTGTCCACGATGGCCAGCTCGGCGTGCAGCCGCTTGGCGAAGGCGCGCGCCATCTTGACGCTGCCCACGTCCGGCGCGACCACCGCCGGGCGCTCCAGGCCCAGGTGCTCCAGGTAGTCCAGCAGCACGGGCGCGGCGAAGAGGTGGTCCAGCGGGATGTCGAAGAAGCCCTGGATCTGCGGCGTGTGCAGGTCCATGGTCAGCCCGCGGTCGGCCCCGGCGCTCGTGATGAGATTCGCCACGAGCTTGGCCGTGATCGCGACGCGCGGGCGGTCCTTGCGGTCCTGCCGCGCGTAGCCGAGATAGGGAATCACCGCCGTCACGCGCTGCGCGCTCGCGCGCTTGCAGGCGTCGATGAGGATCAGCAGCTCCATGAGGTTGTCCGCCGGGGCGGGCGTGGACTGGATGATGAACGCGTCCACGCCGCGAATGTTCTCCTGGATGTGCGCGTAGATCTCCCCGTCCGCGAAGCGCTCGATCGTGGTCTCGGTGAGGCTTCGTCCCACGTAGCGCGCGATGCGCTCGGCCAGGGGACGGTTGGCGGTGCCGGTGAGGAGGCAGAGATCTTCACGCGTGGAGAACATGCGAGACCTTTCGAGCGTAACTCCGCGCAGGCCGCTCACGCCGCAGCTCCGCGCATCCTGATCGCCTAGGTTGGGGCGGGAGGATTCGAACCTCCGAATGCAGGTACCAAAAACCTGTGACTTGCCACTTGTCGACGCCCCAGCGAGCGCAGTCTGCTACTCGTCGTCCTCGCTGCCCGTCGAGTAGTCGGTCTCACCGGACTCGAGCCGTCCGACTTCCTTCGCGTACTCGTTGAGGATGCGAGCCTCGATCTTCGTGCGCGTGTGGTTGTTCACAGGGTGGGCGATGTCCTGATACGTGCCGTCGCCGCGCTTGCGGCTGGGCATGGCAACGAAAAAGCCGCCGGCTCCCTCGATGATCTTCAGACCGCGAACCACGAAGCAGTCGTCGAAGGTCATGCTGGCGAAGGCCTTCAGCTTGTCGTCATTGCGCAGGGAGATACGGACCTCGGTGATCTCCATGAGTTCCTCCCAGCCGGTCGATGTCCTAGCCAGTCGATCCTACTGCTGCGCCCGAGTCAGTCGAGGCCTATCCCCTGCGTCCTGGGTGCGACTACCCACGTCTGCCAGCGCTCTGCCAGCAAGACCCCGGCGCGCGCTGCCGCCTCGCGATCCCGGAACGTGCCGAAGAGCGTCGCACCACTCCCGCTCATCAGCGCTTGCACCGCTCCGGCCTCCTCCAGGCTCTCCACGATATCGGAAAGAACGGGGTAGGCCGGAAACACAACGTCCTCTAGGCGGTTCTTCAGGACCATGCCGGGGACGGGAAACCGCGACAGATAAACCTTAACTTGTTCGACACTAATCCGATACGGGTGGCCTGTCAAGCCCAATCGCAAATGCTCGTAGGCCCAGGCCGTGCTGACCGAAAACCCGGGATGGACCAGCAGAAAGGCGCCCCGGTGCAGCGGCGGCAGGGCCTCGAGTCGCTCGCCCCGTCCCCTGCCGATGGCGGTGCCCCCGGCGAGGAAGAAGGGTACGTCGCTGCCGAGCTCCAGCGCGAGCCGCCCGAGGGTGGCGGCGTCCAAGTCCAAGCCGAACAAGCGGTTGAGCGCCAGCAGCGCGGCGGCGCCGTCGCTGCTGCCCCCGCCGAGGCCCGCGCCCACCGGAATGCGCTTGTCCAGATCCACCCTCACGCCGCCCAGGCGCCCCGGCCGGGTTTCCCGCAGGAGGGCGTAGGCCCGCCTTGCGGTATTGTGGGTCTCGTCCGCCAGCGGCTGCCCCGTGATGCGGAGTTCCAAGTCCGCTTTGTCGGGCCGCCGGGTGAAGACGAGCCGGTCGCCCCAGTCGACGGTCTGGAAGAGCGTCTCGATGTCGTGGTAGCCGTCCGGGCGACGGCGCAGCACCTCGAGGCCGAGGTTGAGCTTGGCCGGCGCGAAGGCCTCGACCCGCTCGGGCAGTCGCGACGCGTCGCTCATCGGCCCAACCCCACCGTCCACAGGGTGAAGAGCATCCAGCCCAGCGCGCTGAGCTGGATGGGCCGGTCGCGCAGCAGCACCTCGGCGGGATCGCCCGCGCCGCCGCCGCCGTAGGCGAGGTAGAGGTAGCGCATCACGCCGAAGGTGACGAAGACGTTCGAGAGCAGGAAGCCCGCGCCGTAGCGCTCCACCGTGCTCGGCCAGAGCGTGTAGAGCGCGTAGGCGAGGATCACCACGCCGGCGGAGAGGCCGACGAGCTGGTCCAGCAGCGGTCCGTTGTAGCGCGCCAGCACCGGGCGGTGGCGGCCGGGTTCGTCGAGCTCGAGCAGCTCGCTGCGCCGCTTGGCGAAGGCCAGGAAGAGCGAGCCGAAGAAGGTGCAGACCAGCAGCCAGGGCGAGAGCAGCACGCTGCCGGGGCCGCTGGCGCCGCCGAAGGCCGTCACCACGTGGGGCGCGAGCACCGCCACCCCCGCCACGGCGCGGAGCACGAAGTTCAGGGCGATGCCGAAGGCGTCCAGGATCACCTGGTGCTTGAGCCAGAGCGAGTAGAGGACGTTCAGCAGCACGAAGATCACCGACAGGACGAAGAAGTTCCGCCCGAGCCACCACGCCCCGCCCAGCGCCAGGGCCAGCACCAGCACGAGCCCGCCCGGCACCCAGCTCAGCGGCAGGCGCCCCGACGGCAGCGGACGTCGCCGCTTCTCCGGGTGGATGCGATCCTTCTCCAGGTCCAGGCGGTCGTTCACCAGGTAGATCGCGCCCGAGAGCAGACAGAAGACGAGACAGGCCGCCACGCTCCGCGCGAGCAGGGACGCCTGACCCGTCTGCCGCGCGAAGACGATGCCGAAGAGCACGATGAGGTTCTTCGTCCACTGGCGGGGACGAAGGACGGCGACGAAGGCGGCCAGCTGCGACGCGAGCATCAGGGCGCGGACTCCCGTTCGTCGTCGGCCTTGCGGCGCGCGAGCTCGTCCCGGATCTTCGCCACCAGCAGATCGATGGCCACCGCGTTCTGCACGCCCTCGGGCACGATCAGGTCGGCATAGCGCTTCGACGGCTCCACGAAGCGCAGGTGCATCGGCCGCACCGTCTGCTGGTACTGGTCGACGATCGAGGCCACCGTCCGCTCCCGGTTGCGGATGTCCCGCTGCAGGCGCCGGATGAAGCGCTCGTCCGGATCCGCGTCGATGTAGATGCGGATGTCCATCCGCCGGCGCAGCGCCTCGTGCTCGAGCACCAGGATCCCCTCGAGCAGGATGATGTCCGCCGGCTCCACCGGCGTGCCCTCCGCCAGCCGGGAGTGCGTCTCGTAATCGTAGCGCGGCTGCACGACCTCCTCGCCCCCCCGCAGCCGGTCCAGATGCTCGATCAGCAGGTCCGTCTGGAAGGCCTCGGGATGGTCGTAGTTGATGCGCTCGCGCTCGGTCGCGGGCAGATGGCTGTTGTCGTGGTAGTAGGAGTCGTGGTGCAGGAGCACCACGCGCTCGTAGGGAAAGAAGCTCTTGAGCTTGAGGGCGACGCTCGTCTTGCCCGAGCCGGTACCCCCCGCGATGCCGATGACCACCGGTGCGCGCTGCATGCGTGTTCCTCCCCCTGCCTGGACCGGGCTGCAAGCTAGCACATCGGCCGGGCCCTGCCAATGGCGCTCAGTAGGCGTTCTCGCCCCTGAACACGGCCCGCAGGGTCAGCCAGAGTATCTTGAGGTCGAAGCCCAGCGACCAGTTCTCCACGTAGAAGAGGTCGTAGCGCGTGCGCTCCTCGATGGGCGTGTCGCCCCGCAGCCCGTTGACCTGCGCCCAGCCCGTGATGCCGCTGCGCACCCGGTGCCGCTCGAAGTAGCGCGGGATCGAGCGCGCAAAGCCCTCCACGAACTCCGGCCGCTCGGGGCGCGGGCCCACCAGGCTCATCTCCCCCTTCAAGACGTTCCAGAGCTGCGGCAGCTCGTCGAGGCTGCTCGCGCGCAGGAAGGCGCCGGTGCGCGTGCGGCGGGCGTCGTCGGGGCGGCTCCAGGCGGCGCCGCCGGCCTCCGCATCCCGCCGCATGCTGCGGAACTTGCGGATGCTGAAGCGCCGGCCGTCCCTGCCCAGCCGCACCTGGCCGTAGAAGATCGGGCGGCCGTCGTCCAGCAGCACGGCCAGCGCGAGGAGCCCGAAGACCGGCGACAGCAGCGCGAGGCCCAACCCGGCCACCAGGAGATCCATGCTGCGCTTCAGCACGCGCCCCAGTCCGGAGAGCGGCACGTGCCGGAAGGCGAGGAAGGGCAGTCCCTCGATCTCCAGGTGGTGCAGGCGCGTGGTGAGCAGGCCGGCGAGGTCGGGCACCAGGTAGGCGTTCACGTTCAGGCTCGACAGCCGCGCCGCCAGCTCCACGAAGCGCTCGTAGCGCTCGAAGGGCAGCGTGACCACCACCGTGTCCAGCTCCAGCGACTTCACCAGCGACTCCAGCTCGGCGCTCGCGCCCAGGCGCGGAAGGTCCTCCGGCAGTTCGCCCTCGCCGGCGCCTTCGTCGATCAGCCCCAGGGGACGAAAGCCGTAGCCCGGCCTCTCCACGAAGAGCCGCCACACGCGCGCGGTCATGGGGCTGTGGCCCAGCAGGGCCAGGTTCAGCGCGCCGCGCCCCCGCGCGAAGGTGCGCCCCTGCGCCAGGCGCAGCAGCCGACGGACCAGGAGCAGCGAGAGGTAGGCGAGGACCGCGAAGCTCAGCACGTAGCTGCGCGAGAAGCTGAAGCCGCGCCAGAAGAAGAGGAAGGTCAGCAGCAGCGCCAGGCTCAGCCCCAGGCCGGCCGCCAGCTCGCTGAGGTCGGTGCGCAGGTCGCCGCGTCGCCGCGGCTCGTAGTGCCCCCGCTGGTAGAAGACCACCGCGCAGAGCAACGCCGTCACCGCCCCGGCCAGCAGGTAGACGCGAAAGGCCGGCACGCCCAGCGGCGTGGGAAAGAGGCCGCTCGAAAAGCGCAGCAGGTAGGTGCCCAGGGACGCGCCCAGCAGCGCGGCGACGTCTCCCAGCAGGAAGAGGCTGGGAAAGAGCATGTCGCCCTTGCGGGTGCGCAGCGGGCCGGGGCTCACGGCGCGGCGCTCCCGCGTTGGACGGGCGGCGGCCCGCCGAGGAAGTCCTCGAGCTCGCGGCGGAACGCGGCGCGGAAGCGGTCCTTGCCGAAGCGCTCCGCCTGCGCCCGGCAGCGGGCGGGGTCCCAGTCCCGCGCGGCGAAGCGGTCCAGCGCCTCGCGCAGCGAGGCGGCGCTGGGCGTGGCGAAGAAGAGGCCGGTCTCGCCGTCGACCACCGTCTCCAGCGCGCCTCCCGCCCCCAGCGCGACCACGGGCGCGCCGCAGGCCTGGGCCTCCAGCGGAGTGATGCCGAAGTCCTCCTCCCCCGGCAGCAGGAAGGCCCGCGCGCCGCGGTAGAGGGCGCGGAGCGTGTCGTCGCTCGGGCGGCCGACGAAGTGGATGTTGCCCGCGCCCGCGGCCAGGCCCCGCAGCCGCGCGGCATCGGGGCCGTCGCCGGCGACCACCAGCGCGTCGCCCGTTCCCGCCACGGCGGCCAGCGCCAGGTCGAGGCGCTTGTAGGGCACCATGGCCGAGACGAGGAGCAGGTAGCCGCCCGGGCGCAGCCCCGCGGGCAGGTCGTCCCCCGGCTCGCCCGGCGTGTAGAACGCGGCGTCCACCGGCGGGTGCAGCACGCGGGTGCGCGCGGCGGGCAGGTCCCAGAAGCGCTCGAGCTTGGCGCGCACGTTCTCGCTGTTGGCAAGATAGCGCTGCGCGCGATGGGCGCTGCGCCGGTCCCAGGCGCGCAGGCGCGCCATGACGCGCGGCAGCACCTGGCGGCCGACGAAGTCCGTCCGGTCGCCGAAGTAGGCGTCGTACTGGTCCCAGGCGTAGCGCATGGGCGCGTGGCAGTAGCACAGATGACGCGTGCCCGGGCGCAGGCGCACGCCCTTGGCCACGCAGTGGCTGGAGGAGACGACCAGATCGAAGCGGGACAGGTCGAGGCTCTCGATCGCCGTCGGGAAGAGGGGCAGGTAGTGGCGATAGCGCCGCGCCGCGCCGGGCAGATGCTGCACGAAGCTCGTCCGGATCGGATGGGCCTCGATGGCCGGGCTCACGCTGCCCGGCACGTGCAGCAGGGTGTAGAGCGGCGCGTCCGGAAAGTCCTCCATGAGCAGCTCGAGGACCTTTTCGCCGCCCCGCATCCCGGTGAGCCAGTCGTGGACGAAGGCGACCCGCATGGCGTCAGGCCCCGTCCGCGGGGGCCTCGGCCAGCAGGCGATCCAGCAGCTTGCAGAGCACGTGGCCCAGCAGGATGTGCGCCTCCTGGATCCACTGGGTGTCGTCGCTGGGCACCAGCAGCACGCGGTCGCAGAGGGGAGCGAGCGGCCCCCCGCCCTTGCCCAGCAGGCCGAGCACCTGCACGCCCCTGGCGCGCGCCGCCTCCGCGGCGCGCAGCAGGTTGGGGCTGCGCCCGCTGGTGGAGATGAGCACGAGCTGGTCGCCCGGGACCGCGAAGCCCGCGACCTGACGCGCGTAGACGGCGTCGAAGCCGTAGTCGTTGCCGACGCTGGTCAGGGTGGAGCTGTTGGCCCCCAGCGTGTGGACGGCCCGTGCCGGACGCTCGGCCTCCAGCCGGCCCTCCATCTCGGCGGCGATGTGCTGCGCGTCGGCCGCGCTCCCGCCGTTGCCCGCCAGCCAGACGCTGTGCCCCGCCGCCAGCGCCCTCGCCAGCGCCTCCGCGGCGGCCAGCAGCTCCGGGCCCAGCGCGTCCAGGCGCGCGAAGAGTTCGCGGTGGCCGGCCAGGTGGGCCCCGTAGATCTCGCTCAGCGCGCCAGCCATCCCATCTCCTCCAGGTAGCGGTTCAGGGCGTCCTGCCAGGGCGGCAGGGGACGTCCCCGCAGGCTCTCCAGTCGCGTGCCCCCGAGCCGGCTGTTGGTGGGACGGGGGGCGGGGCGCGGATAGTCCGCGCTGCCGCAGGGCGTCACCCGCTCGGGCGCCAGGCCCATGCCCACGGCGACGGCGCGGGCGAAGCCGTACCAGGTGGTGGCGCCCGCGTTGCAGCAGTGGTAGACGCCCTCGCCGCCGGCCTCGCCCAGATCGAGGATCGCCGCGGCGCTGTCCCGCGTGAAGGTGGGCGAGCCCTGCTGGTCGTCCACCACCTTCAGGGTGCGCCCTTCGCCGAGCAGGCCGGCGATCGTGGCGACGAAGTTCTTGCCGTCCGGGCCGAAGGACCAGCTCAGTCGCAGCACGCTGCCGCCGGCCGCGAGGACGCGCTCCTCGCCGCGCAGCTTGCTCCTGCCGTAGGCCGTGGCGGGGCCGGTGGGGTCGTCCTCGAGGTAGGGTGCGTCCTTCGCGCCGTCGAAGACGTAGTCCGTGCTCACGTAGACGCAGCGCGCGCCGATCTCCGCCGCGCCGCGCGCCAGCACGCCGCTGGCCTCGCCGTTGATGGCCATGGCGAACTCGGCCTGACTCTCGCAGCCGTCGACGTCGGTGATGGCCGCGCCGTGGATCACCAGCTCCGGCCGCGCCTCGCGCAGCTGCCGGGCGGCCTCGGCCGGCCGCGCCAGCTCGAAGCCGGGCCGGTCGAGCCCCGTCACGGCGTGCCCGCGCCGCGCGGCCTCCTCCACGAGGCGGCGGCCCAGCATGCCCTCGCAGCCGGTGACGAGCACCCGCATCACTTGGCCAGGGCGTTGATCGCGAGGATGAGACCGCTGAGCGAGGCCGCGGTCAGCAGCACCTCGGAGAAGATCGACAGGTTGCTGCGGCCCACCACCAGCACGTCGCCGCGGTGCAGATGGTCGGTGCGCGCCACCTTGCGGCTGACGCCGGTGGCGTCCACCACGTGCATCTTGCCGTCGCTGCCGCGGTCGCTCACCCCGCCGGCCATGGCCAGGTACTGCCCCACGGTCCAGGAGGGCACGTAGCGCAGCGAGCCGGGGCTGCGCACCTCGCCGAGCACGAAGACCTCGGTGGGGCGCAGGGGGACGTAGAGCACGTCGTCGTTCTCGATGGCCAGATCGGCGGGGCCTTCTCCCCGCAGCACCTCGCGCAGGTCGAAGCGGAAGAAGCGGCTGCGCTCCGTGCCCCGGCGCTCGAGCGTCGCCTCCTCGGGCAGGGCGCTGCCCCGCGTGTCGCCGAGACGGCGGACGAGATCGCCAAGGGTCTCGCCCGGGCTCAGGTAGATCTCGCCCACGCGCTCGCCGGCGCCTTCGAGGAAGACGCGCTTCATCATCGGCTTCCGGCTGCCCACCACCACCGTGTCGCTGGGCCGCAGCGGCGTGTCGCGCGCGTCCGCGTCCAGGAGCTGGATGCTCACCGACTCGGCGTCGCGCTCGAGCAGCACGGAGCCCGGCAGCGCGTCCTGGGTGAGGCCGCCGGCGTAGTCCAGCACGTCGCCCAGGGTCTCGCCCTCGCGCCACTCGTAGGTGGCCGGGCGGTTGACCTCGCCCAGCACCTGCACGGTGTCGGTGCGCAGGGGGACGAAGATCGCCGTCCCCGTGGGGCAGTAGGGGTTGGCGTCCCAGTCGCCGTCCATGAGGAAGGGAAAGAGATCGAGGCGCGTGCGCCGCGCGCCGTCGCGGAACTCGACGAAGCGCTTGCTGCCCCGCGGCCCCGGTCCCCCCGCGGCGGCGATGGCGGTAGTGAGACGATCGCCGGCCGACAGGCGCACGGCGCCCGGATGCGCGACCTCCCCCAGCACTTCCACCTCGATCTGCCGGGGCGCGAGCAGGAGCAGGTGGACGGACACGTCGGGCATGAGCGGCGCCAGCGCGTCGGCCACCGCCGCTTCGGCCGCGCGGAGGCTGAGGCCGTCCACGGGCTCGCGCAGTCCGCCCTCCCACTCGAGCAGCCCCTCGGGCAGCACCGTCAGGGTGAGGCGCCGCAGGCTGCGGCCCTCCAGCAGCAGCAGCACCTTGTCGCCGGGTCCGAGCAGGTAGCGGTCGGCGTCGACGCTGCCGTCCAGCGCCCAGTCCACGGCGGCGCCCGGCGGCGACGCGGGCAGCAGCCCGCCGGGCAGCGTCACGGGAGCCATCGCGTCCAGCTGCGCGGCGGCAGGAGTCGCCAGCGCCGCGGACAGCGCGAGGAGGATGAGGAGGCTGCGCATCAGGCGTCCTTTCCCGTGGAGGCTTCCTCGAGCAGGCGTCCCAGCGCCTGGAGCACCGTGGCGAACTGCCCGCGCTCGGACAGCCCCGCCTGGGCCAGCGCCGGACTGCCGCCACCCCGGCTGCCGAGGCTCTCGGCCACGGCCGCGGTGAGACGTCCGGCGTGCAGTCCCCGGGACTGCAGCGCATCGGGGACGAGAATCAGAAACGAGCTCTTGCCGCCGGCCTCGGCCAGCAGCGCGCCCACGGCATCGCCGAGCTTGCCGCGCAGCGCGTCGGCGAGGCCGCGGATCTCCTTGGGGGACTCCGCCTGCAGTTCGCCCTTCACCAGCGCGACGCCCCCGTGCTCGCCCACCGGCTGCAGGAGCTCGTCGCTGCGAGCCGCGGCCTGCCGCAGGCGCAGGCCCTCGAGGTCCTTGCGGAGCTGCTGGGCGGTCTCCTGCAGCTCCGCCGCGCTGTCCGCGACGGCGTCCACCGGGACGTGCAGCCGCCGCGACAGCTCCACCACCTGCGAGCGTGCGCTCTGTCCGTACGCGTGCGCGCGCAGGCCGGTGTAGGCCTCGATGCGCCGCACGCCGCTGGCCACGCTGCTCTCGGCGACCACCGCGAGCTGGCCCATGGAGCCGCTGGCCGTGAGGTGGGTCCCGCCGCAGAGCTCCAGCGAGATGTCGCCCACGCTGATGACGCGGACCACGTCGCCGTACTTCTCGCCGAAGAGGGCCATCGCGCCGCGCTCCATGGCCTCGGCGATGGGCAGGCTCTCGTGGCGCACGGGCAGGTTGGCCACGATCCACTCGGCCACCTGGCTCTCGACGGCCTCGAGCTCCTCGGGCCGCACGCCGCGGAAGTGGTTGAAGTCGAAGCGGAAGACGTCCGGGCCCACCCAGCTGCCGGCCTGCGTGGCCTCGTCGCCGATCACCTGGTGCAGCGCCGCGTGCAGCAGATGCGTGCCGGTGTGGGCGCGCGCGATGGCCTGGCGGCGGGCGGCGTCCACGCGGGCGTCGATCGCGGCCCCCGCCGCGAGCAGTTCCAGCAGCGCGTCCTGCGCGAGGCCCTCCGGCAGGCGCACGCGGTGGCAGAGGCGGCTGCCGCGGCGGGCGACGTCCAGCACCGGCAGCTCCCAGCTGCCCACGCGCAGGACGCCCGTGTCGGCGATCTGGCCGCCGCTGGTGGCGTAGAAGGGACTGCGGTCCAGCACCAGCTCGAGTTCGCGGCCGGGCGCGTCGCCGCCCTCCCCCAGCGCCCGCCACTCCAGGGCGCGCGCTTCGTCGGCGAGGCGCTCGTAGCCCGTGAAGACCGAGGCGGGCACCGGTTCCACCAGCGCGGTGTAGCGCCCCTCGTCGGTGCCGGGGTCGGCGCCCTCGAAGGCGCTGGCCGCCTGCGAGCGCTCGCGGTCGGCGGCGAGCGCGGCGCGATAGCCGGGCTCGTCGACCTGCAGGCCCTCGTCGCCGGCCATCTCGCGCGTCAGTTCCCAGGGAATGCCGTAGGTGCTGTAGAGACGGAAGACCTCCTCGCCCGGCAGCGTGTCGCCGCCCGCGGACTTGAGGCCGTCCACCAGTTCCTGGTAGCGGCCGACGCCCTGTTCGAGGGTGCGCAGGAAGCGCTCCTCCTCGCTCTTCACCACCAGGGCGCTCCGCTCGGCCCGCTCGCTCAGTTCGGGATGCACGCCGCCCATGTGCTCGCCCACCACGCCCAGCACGCGGTAGAGCATGGGCTCGCGCACGCCCAGCGTGCGCAGCGCCATCATCGCGCGGCGCAGGATGCGCCGCAGCACGTAGCCGCGGCCCACGTTCGACGGCACCAGCCCCTCGCCGAGGGTGAACGCCAGCGCGCGCGCGTGGTCCGCGACGCGGCGCAGGGCGACGAGCGCCTCGCCCTCCTCGGGGCCGTCGTAGCCGGTGAGCGACTTGACGCCGTCCATGAGCGGGCGGAAGACGTCCGTCTCGAAGACGTTGCTCTTGCCCTGCAGCATCGCGGTCATGCGCTCGAGGCCCGAACCCATGTCAATGCCGCGGTTGGGCAGGGGCGGGCGGCTGCCGTCCTCCTGCTGGTCGTACTGCGGGAAGACGGCGTTCCACACCTCGATGTAGCGGTCGTCCCGCCCCGGGCCGCGGCCGATCTCGCCGCTGGCGTGCTCGGCGCCCAGGTCCCAGTAGATCTCGCTGCTGGGGCCGCAGGCGCCGGTCGTGCCCGCCGGGCCCCAGAAGTTGTCCTTGGCGCCCAGGCGCACGATGCGCTCGGCGGGGAAGCCCACCTTGCGCCAGCAGTCGGCGGCTTCGTCGTCCTCCTCGAAGACGGAGATCCACAGCCGCGACGTGTCCACGTCCAGCACCTTCGTGAAGAACTCCCAGGCGTAGGCCACGGCCTCGGCCTTGAAGTAGTCCCCGAAGCTGAAGTGGCCCAGCATCTCGAAGAAGGTCAGGTGACGCGGACTGCGGCCCACGTTTTCCAGGTCGCTGTCCTTGCCGCCGGCGCGCAGGCACTTCTGGATGGAGAGCGCGCGGCGATAGGGCAGCTCGCCCGTGGTCGAGTAGAGGGACTTGAACTGCACCATGCCCGCCGTGGTGAAGAGCAGGCTGGGGTCGTCCCGGGGCACCAGGCTGGCGCTGGGCACGAGCGTGTGCCCCCGGGCGACGAAGAAGTCCAGGAAGGCCCGGCGCAGTTGCTCGTGGCTCGTCATCGCCTTGCGGTCCTCGCGTTGGGCGTTCAGTCCAGTGCCTCGGCGTCCTCCGCCTCCCGCGCCGCGGCGAGGTGGGGCTCGCAGAGCTCGCGCACGATCGCGGCGTCGAAGCCGCGCCGGGCGAGATAGTCGTGCAGACGTCGCCAGCGCGCAAGGGCGGGCAGCGACGCCAGCGCGCCCTCCCGCCGCGCGGCGAGCCCCTCGGCCAGCGCGCGCTGCCGCTCGGGGTCCTCGCGGCCGGCCAGCGCGGCCGCCGCGTCGGCCGCGTCGATGCCCCGCTGCTCGAGACGCCGTCGCAGCCGCAGCGGCCCCAGCGGGTCGTGGCGGTCGTGCCAGTCGCAGAGCCGCTCCGCCAGCGCGGCGTCGTTCAGATAGCCGCGCTCGTGCAGATGCTGGATCACGTCCTCCACGTCGGTGGCGGGCGTCCCCCACTCGGCCAGACGCGCCCGGACCTCCCGCTCGCTGCGGTCACGCCGCGCAAGCCAGCGGAGGGCCCGGGCCAGCGGCGTGGCCGGGGCGGGCCCCTCCGGCATCAGTCCGCGCCCAGGGCGGCCTTGGCGGCGCCCTTCGCGGCCGGGGCGGACGAAGCCGCCGCGGCGGCCTTGGCGTCGTCTTTGGCGTCGGCCTTGGCCTTGCCCTTGGTCTCGACCGCGGTCTCGGGCTCGGGCGGCATCAGGCCGAAGTGCCGGCGAAGCTTGACGTCGAGCTCGTCGCGCAGTTCGAGGTTGTCCTTGAGGAACTGCCGCGCGTTGTCGCGGCCCTGGCCCAGGCGCAGATCGCCATAGCTGAACCACGTGCCGCTCTTCTGCACGATGTCGGCCTTGATGCCCATCTCCACGAGGTCGCCCTCGTAGCTGAAGCCCTCGCCGAAGTAGAGCTCGGTCTCGGCCACCTTGAAAGGCGGGGCCACCTTGTTCTTGACCACCTTGATCTTGGTGCGGCTGCCGATGACGTCCTCGCCCTTCTTGATCGCCTGCGTGCGGCGGATGTCCATGCGCACCGAGCTGTAGAACTTGAGCGCGTTGCCGCCGGTGGTGGTCTCGGGATTGCCGAAGAGCACGCCGATCTTCATGCGGATCTGGTTGAGGAAGATCAGGCTGGTGTTGCTCTTGGACACGATGCCCGTCAGCTTGCGCAGCGCCTGGCTCATGAGCCGCGCCTGCAGGCCCATGTGGGCGTCGCCCATCTCGCCCTCGATCTCGGCGGCGGGCACCAGGGCTGCCACGGAGTCCACCACGACGACGTCCAGCGCGCCCGAGCGCACGAGCACCTCGACGATCTCCAGCGCCTGCTCGCCCGTGTCCGGCTGGCTGACCAGGAGCTTGTCGACGTCCACGCCGATCTTGCGCGCGTAGATCGGGTCGAGAGCGTGTTCGGCGTCCACGAAGGCCGCCGTGCCGCCCAGGCGCTGCGCGTTGGCCACCACGCTGAGGGCCAGTGTGGTCTTGCCCGAGCCCTCGGGGCCGTAGATCTCGGTGACGCGCCCGCGGGGCACGCCGCCGATGCCCAGGGCGTGATCCAGGATGAGGCTGCCGGTGGAGATCTTGCCGATCTCGGGCAGCACCGCGCCCTCGCCCATGCGCATGATGGCGCCCTTGCCGAACTGCTTCTCGATCTGGGTGAAGGCCAGCTCCAGGGCCTTGGCCTTGCCGTTCTGATCCTCGCTGCGGGTCATCGTGTTCTCTTCCGTTGTGGGTGCGCGCAGTGAGCGGCGCATCCTGGCCAGACGGGACGCCGCCGGCGCCAAGGTATCACCGGCAAAGCGGGGCCGTCAAACGATCTTCGGGCACGGCATTGCAGGGCGCGGGCCGCGGACTCGGGTCGCCGAATCGCCCTTCCGACAGCGCCTTCGGGGCGCCGTCGCCCTCGCCGCCGACAACGTCGGCGACAGCCCGGAGCGGCGCTGGCGTCGGCATGACCGGTCCGCCTCGCGCCGTGCCGGGTACGAATGTATAGCTAGCGTGAATGGGCGTCAAGCATTGCTTTGGCGACGAGATCCGGCGGCAGGGAAGCCGCGAAGTCGGCGAGCTCGGCCCGCAGGGCCGCGCCGTCCGTGGGCGTGCAGGCGTAGACGGCCACCGTCGGCCGCGAGCAGACCACGTTGTCGGGGATCGTCCACTCCAGCAGCGGAACCCACGCGGCGGGGATCTCCCCCTCGAACAGCCCCGGGTGCAGCAGCGCCACGCGCGCGCCGCGCCGAGCGGTCTCCGCGGCCAGCGCCGCGCCGAGCCGCCCCTCGCGCCGCGCGCGGGCTAGCGCGGGCGTGGCCAGTCCCAGCGGGTCCACCGCGCGCACGCGCGCGTAGAAGCTGGGGGCGCCGATGTCGTCGAGCACCACGGTCTCGCCCGCGTGATGGCCCTCCAGGTAGCGCGCCACCTGGAGCTGCTGGCCGGCGACGTTCCCCATCGCCAGCGGAATCCGCCGGAGCGACACGGCGCTGCGCGCGCCCAGCGCGACGAGGAGCAGCAGCCCCACCAGCGCGAGCGCTCCACGCGGCCGTCCGCGCCACGAGCCCGGCGCGCCGGGCAGCGTGAAGGCCATCGCGAGGCCCAGCGCCACCAGCCAGCTCTCGTAGCGGAAGAACCAGCCCACGCCCCCGAAGACGAGCTGCAGCGCGAGCGCCGCGAGCAGCAGCGCGACGCCCGCGCGCCGCTCGGCGTCGAGCGCGAGTCGCTCGCGCCGATGCCACACGAGCGCGCCCGCGACGATGAACAGCATCAGGTGCAGCGCGAAGGGACTGAGCGGATTCCGCAGCTCGGCCCAGAGCGGCAGCAGCAGCGAGCGGAGGCTCGCGGCCGGCGAGCGCAGGTCGAGACCCCGGCCCTTGAGCAGGAGCGAGTCCGGCAGCCAGCCGCCGCCCGCGCTCAGCGACAGCGCCGCGTAGAGCGCCCACGGCGCCGCCCCCGCCGCCAGCAGACCGAGCGCGCCGGCCCGGCGCCCGCGCCGCGCGAAGAGCACGGCCCCCGGCACGACGAGAAACGCCCCCTCGGGCCGCGCCGCGCACAGGAGCGCCGACAGCGCGAGCAGTCCCGCCCCCGGGGGCGCGCCCGTCCCGAGCCGGGGCAGCGCGACGCCGAGCCAGAGCAGCGCCAGCCAGGCCTGCAGGAGGTGCTCCATGCCTCCGATCGCGAGCGCCGGCAGCGGCGTGAGCAGGACGAGCAGCAGCAGGGCGCGCAGCCGCTCTCCAGCGGCGAGACCCCGACGTGCGAGGAAGCGGTCCGCGGCCGCCAGCAGCAGGCCGCCGAAGAGGAGGTTCAGCGCGAAGGGCCAGAGCGTGGCCGCGCCCGGCCGCGGGCGCGCGAGCGCCACGAGCAGGGTCCAGAGCGGCGAGCTGGAGACGCCGTCGAACTGCCCCGGGACCAGCCCCCAGCCACCGCCCTCGGCCAGCGTGCGGCCAAGCGCCAGGTGGATGTACGCGTCGTCCAGCGCGTAGGCCCAGCCGCCGCCCGTGCGCGCGAGGCCGAGCGCCAGGCAGGCTGCCATCAGCAGCCCGAAGGCGACGAGCGCCACGGCGACGGGGCGGCGCCCCACGCGCTAGTTCCCCGCGCCGGCCGGCGGCGTGCAGTGCGGCCGGCGGCCCGCGGCGCGCGCCTCCTCGTAGAGCGGCAGCGCCGTGCTCATGCGCGCCTGCAGATCCGCGATGCGCGTGCCGTGCGACGGATGCGTCGACAGGAACTCCGGCGGCTGCCCGCCGCCCGCGGCGCTCATGTTCTCCCACAGCTCGATGCTCGCGCGCGGATCGAAGCCCGCGCGCGCCATGGCGTCCAGGCCGAGCAGGTCCGCCTCGCTCTCGTGCGAGCGGCTGAAGGGCAGCAGGATCCCCACCTGCGTCCCCAGACCCAGCAGCCCCATCAGCTGCTGGTGCTCGGGGCTCTCGGGATTGCCGAGGGCGATGTCGATCACGCCCAGGCCCAGCTGGGCCACCATGCCCTGGGAGACGCGCTCGTTGCCGTGCCGCGCGATCACGTGCGAGACCTCGTGGCCGATCACGGCCGCCAGCTGGTCGGGCGTGACCGCCACCTTGAGCAGCCCGGTGTGCACGCCGATGCGGCCGCCGGGCAGGGCGAAGGCGTTGGGCGTGTCGTCGCGGAAGACCACCACCTCCCAGTCGCTGACGCCGGTCTGGTCCGCCGTGACGGCCAGGATCGCCTCGGCGACGCAGCGCACGTAGGCGTTGGTGGCCGGGTCCGTCTCGATGGGCGTGCTGGCCTTGGTCTCCTCGAAGGCGCTGAGGCCCATGCCGTTCATCTGGTCGTCGGGCAGCAGCGTGAGCTGCTTGCGGCCCAGGGGCGACGTGGAGCAGGCGAGGGCCAGCACGAGAACGAGCAGGGGACCGAGCCAGAAGCGGCGGGTGGCGCGCAGGTTCATGCCGTGGATCCGTCCTTTCGGGTGGCGGCGTCGCCGCCGAGGGGGAAGCTCTGGCGGCGCCGGTACTCCGGCCCGCCGGGTCGCAGCACGCTCTCGAAGAGCAGCACCTCGCTCGCCCGCCAGGCGGGCTGCGACGGCGCATCCAGGGCGCCGGTCAGCGCCGGCGGCAGGCTCTCTCCCTGACGCGCCCGCGCCAGGGTCAGATGCGCCTTGAAGGGGCGCGTCTCGGGCGCGTGGCCCAGGCGGCGGCAGACCGCCTCGACCTCGCGCGCCACCGCGCTCAGCGCCGGGACGCCCTCCGCGCAGGCCAGCGCCAGCACCCGCGCGCCCCTGCCCGAGGGCAGGCGCAGCGCGGCGCCGAGTCGCAGGTCCACGGGCGGCAGAGCCGCCAGGGCGGGCGCAAGCGCGTCGCGAAGCGCGCCCTCCTGCGCTGGCGTGCAGTCGCCCAGAAAGCGCAGCGTGAGATGATAGAGTCCGGGGTCGACCCACTTCAAGCGGGGAGCGACGTCCCGCCACGGCGCGGCGGCGTCGGCGGCGGCCGCGCGCGCCGCGCCGGACAACGGCACGCCCACGAAGAGCCTCAGGCTCGTGCTCATCCTCAGGTCTCCACGTGCCGCAGCTGCTCCCAGAGCAGCGTCATCGCCTGCAGCACCGCGTAGCGGCGGTTGTCCTCGCGCTCCCAGCCCGCGCGCAGCAGGCGGTGGGCGCTCGTCGCCGGGCCGGCCAGGGCGACGTGGATCGTCCCCACGGGCTTGCCGGGCCGCTCGCCGCCCGGACCCGCGATCCCCGTGATGGCCAGCGCCCAGTCGCTCGCCAGGCGCGCGCGGACGCCGTCGGCCATGGCGCGCGCCACCGGCTCGCTCACCGCGCCGTCGCGGGCGAGCAGGGCGGCGTCGACGTCCAGCAGCGCGGTCTTCACCGCGTCGGCGTAGCTGATCACGCCGCCGACGAAGACGTCGCTCGCCCCCGCCACGCGCGTGATGCGCGCGCCGAGCATGCCTCCCGTGCAGCTCTCCGCCACGGCGAGCGTCTCGCCCCGCGCGGCGAGGAGCTTCACCAGCACGGCCTCGGGGCGTCCCTCCTCGCGCGAGGCGAGATGCGGCGCGAGGCGCTGCGCGAGGTCGTCGCGATCCACGGCGTCGCGCAGGGGCACGCGCAGGCGATGCCCTTCCATCGACGGATAGAAGCCCAGGTGGTCGCGGCCGGGGTAGTCCTCGAGCAGCGCGGCGAGACGGTCCTCGCCCACGCCGAGCAGCAGCCAGTCCTCCGCCTGCGGCGCGGCCGGCGGGGGCAGGACTGCGTCCACCATCGCCGCGAACTCGAAGGGCACGCCCGGCAGCACCAGCAGCCAGCCGGCGCCGCTCGGGTGGGGACGTCCGAAGCCGGGCGCCGTGCCCACCGGATTCTCGACCGGCTCGCAGCCCTCGGGCAGCAGGGCCTGCCGGTGGGTGAAGGGGGTGAAGCGGCGGCCGAGCCGCTCCTCGCGCGCGTGGATCATCGCCGCGGCGGCCGGGTGCTCCACGAGCGCCACGCCCAGGCCCGCGGCCACGTCCTCGCGCGTGAGGTCGTCGGCCGTGGGGCCGAGACCTCCACAGAGGAGGAGCACGCCCCCCTCCTCCAGCCAGCGTTGCACGGCCGCCGCGGTGGCGCCGCCGTGGTCGGGCGACTGGGCCATGGAGTCGGGCATCCAGCCGAGGGCGGCCAGGCGCGCGGCGAGACGGTGGCCGTTGCGGTCGAGCACCTCGCCGCGCAGGAGCTCGTCCCCCACCGCGACGAGTCTGACGGGCCGGGCCAGGGAGGCGAAGCGGTCGCTGGGCATCAGAACCAGGGCAGCCAGAGCGAGAGCAGGAGGACGGCGCCCAGGCTGTAGAGGCCGGCCAGGGTGTCGTCGGCCACGATGCCCCAGCCCTCGGGCAGGTGCTCGAGGCGCCGCCCGGGCCAGATCTTGAGGATGTCGAAGAAGCGGAACAGGAAGAAGGCCGCCACGAGGAGCTTCCAGCTGCCGGGCGCGCTCAGGTCGCGGCCCTGCAGCGGAATGAGGTAGCCGACGAACTCGTCCACGGTGCAGGCGGACGGGTCCTCCCCGAGCAGTCGCTCCATGCGCGTGGCCAGCGGCACCGAGACCAGCAGGCCGACGCCGAGCATCACGCCCAGCGCCACGGGGCCGGGCCCCCACCAGGCGAAGAGCAGCGCCAGCAGCAGGGTGGTGAAGGTCGCCGGCGCGAAGGGAAAAAAGCCCGTGCCGGCCACGCTGCCCAGGAAGAGACTCAGTCGGTTCATCCCATCTCCACACGGCCTTCGAAGGCGCGCTGCAGGGTGGCTTCGTCCATGTACTCCAGGTTGCCCCCCACGGGCAGGCCGCGGGCCAGACGCGTGAGGCGCAGCTCGCGTCCGCGGAGGCGCTCGGCGAGGTAGAGCGCGGTGGTCTCCCCCTCCACGCCGCCCGAGAGGGCGAGGACCAGCTCGCGGACGCTCTCCGCCTCCACGCGGCGCAGCAGGGACTCCACGGCGAGGTCCTCGGGGTGCACGCCGTCGAGCGGACTGATGACCCCGCCCAGCACGTGGTAGCGCCCGCGGTAGACGGCGCTGCGCTCGAGGCTGATCACGTCCACCGGCTGCTCGACCACGCAGAGCACGCCTTCGCGGCGACCGGCGTCGGCGCAGATCACGCAGAGCGCGCCCTCGGCGTAGAAGCCGCAGCGGGGGCAGAAGCCCACGCGCTCGCGGACGTCGCGCAGCAGTCGCGCCAGCTCCTCGCTGTCGGAGGCCGGCGCGTGCAGCAGGTGCAGCGCGATGCGCTGCGCGCTGCGCTCGCCGATGCCCGGCAGGCGTGTCAGACGCTTGACGAGCTGCTCCAGGAGGGGGCTTCCGTAGTCCACCTAGAACCCCGGCAGGCCCATTCCACCGGTGATGCCCCCCAGCTTCTCCTCGCTGGCCGCGCGGGCCGCGCCCTGCGCCGCCCTGAAGGCGGCGGTGATCAGGTCCTCGAGCATCTCGGCGTCGGCGTCCTCGAGCGCCGCGGGATCGATCTTCACCTCGAGCAGATCCTGCGCGCCGTTCAACGTGACCTTGACGACGCCGCCGGCCTCGCCGGTGAAGGGCGTCTCGGCCAGCTCGCGCTGCAGCTCGGCCATGCGGGCCTGCATCTGCTGCGCCTGCTTCATGAGCTGGTTCATGTTCTTCATCGGGGGTTCTCCTCGTCTGGGACTGGAGTCGGGGTCAGTCTTCCAGCACTTCGCCGTCGAAGCGCTGGAGCAGGTCCTGGATCAGTGGGCTGTCGGCATGGTCGCTCAGCGCCTGCTCGCGCCTGGCCTCGGCCGCGCGCTCCGCGCTGATGCGCGGGCCCGGCGCTGCGGCCGTGGCGCTGCCCGCGGCGAGCTCCAGGCGGATGGCGCGCGCCTGCCCCGTGAGTCCGGCCAGCGTATCGCCCATGAGCCGCAGATGCTCGGGCGTGTCGAGCATGGCCAGATGGAAGGGGTTCTCCACGACGATCCGGTAGTGCTTGCCGCTCGGTCCGCCGGGGCGCGCGCGCTCGAGGAACGAGCCCAGCGACTTCATGCTGCGGCCCACCTGCCGGACGAACTCGCCCCAGAGCTCAGCCGGGTCGTCTCCGGCCATGGCGGCGGGCGCGTCCTGCCGCGCGGCCGCCGCGTCAGGGCTCGCCGTGGCGCCCGGCTGCGGCCGCGGCGACGGCGCGTCCTCGACGCGGGGAGCGGGAGCGGGACGCGGCGCGGCCGAAGCCGCCCTGGCGCTGGGCCCGGGGCGCGAGCGCGCGGGCGGGTCGTCGTCCCCCTGCGCGGAGGGACCGGCGCCGCCGGAGCCCGCGCTCGCGCCATCGAGCGCGCGGAGGCGGCCGAGGAGTTCGGCGAGCACCACGCGGCGCTCGAAGCGGGCGATCTCCACCACCAGGGTCTCGAGCAGGACGCGCGGCTGGCTGGCGTAGCGGATCTGGTCGGCGCGCTCCCCCACCAGCCGGGTCAGGTGCAGCAGGTCTTCCACCTGCCAGCCGGCCGCGAGTTCGGCGCAGCGGGCGTGGTCGTCGGCCCCCATCTCGCCGGCGAGCAGCCCGGGGTCGAGTCGCAGGAAGAGCAGGTCGCGGAAGTGGCGCACCAGGCCGAGCGCGAACTCGCGCGCGCCGAGACCCGTGCCGAGCACGGTGTCCAGCGCGCGGAGGGCGGCGGCGGCGTCCTCGGCCTGCCAGGCCTCGTCGAGCGCGAAGTAGTGGTCGTGGCGCGTGAGGCCGAGGATGCCCGTCACCGCGTCGAGATCGAGGGCGCCGTCGCTCGCGGCGAGGGCCTGGTCGAGCAGCGTGATGCCGTCGCGCATGCTGCCGTCGGCGCGGCGCGCGATCGCCTGCAGCGACTCGGCCGGCACCGCGACGTTCTCGCGCTCGCAGATCGTGCCGAGGCGGCCGGCGATCTCGTCGGCGCCGAGCAGGCGGAACGCGAAGCGCTGGCAGCGCGAGTGGATCGTCGGCAGGATCTTGTGCGGTTCGGTGGTCGCGAGCACGAAGACGGTGTTCGGCGGCGGCTCCTCGAGGGTCTTGAGCAGCGCGTTGGCGCCGTGGGCGCTGATCTGGTGGGCCTCGTCGAGGATGTAGACCTTGTAGCGGCCACCCATGCTGCCGAGCGCCGCCTCGGCGCGCACGCCGCGGATGTCGTCGACGCCGCCCGAGCTCGCCGCGTCGATCTCGATCACGGCAAGGCTGTTGCCCGCCGCGACCGCCTTGCAGGACGCGCATTCGCCGCAGGGCTGCGAGGTGGGTCCGCGCTCGCAGTTGAGCGCCTTGGCCAGGATGCGGGCGGTGGTGGTCTTGCCGCAGCCGCGCGGACCGGAGAAGAGGTAGGCCTGGGCCAGGCGGCCCTGGTCCACGGCGCCGGCGAGGACGCTCGTCACGGCCTGCTGGCCCACGATCTCCTCGAAGCCGCCGGGACGGTATTTCAGGGCCAGAACCCGGTACTCCAAGCGTCCTCACCTCCAGCGGGGATCGGAAAGGGGCCAGGCGGCTCCACGGCACATCCGAGGGCTTTTCGTACCGCTGCTATCTTCCGATCCTGACGGAGTTGGAAAACTCGGATTGCGTGGGACCTGGCCCCAAAACAGCCTGCTAGCAATGGGCGGAGAGGCAGGGATTCGAACCCTGGGAACCCGTGAGGGCTCAACGGTTTTCGAGACCGTCCCGTTCAACCGCTCCGGCACCTCTCCCAAGGCGGAGAGTCTGGGATTCGAACCCAGGGTACCTTTCGGTACACACGATTTCCAGTCGTGCCGATTCGACCGCTCTCGCAACTCTCCCGTGCACTCAGTCTTCCCGGAGCTTGCGGAAGAACCCCCGCATCAGCCTGGCCGCCTCGTCGTCCAGGATCCCGCCCTGTACCTCGACGCTGTGATTCCAACTCGACACCGCCGGGACGTCGATGATGGAACCGCAGGCGCCGAACTTGGGATCCTTGGCTCCGAAGACGACTCGCTGAATGCGAGCCAGATGGATGGCTCCGATGCACATCGTGCAGGGTTCCAAGCTAACATAGAGGGTGCACTGGTTCAAGCGCCAGCTTTTGAGGGTGCCGGCCGCGGCGGTGATGGCCAGGAGTTCGGCGTGCGCCGTGGGGTCCTGGAGCGTCTCCACCGAGTTGTGCCCGCGGCCGACCACGATGTCCTGGTGGACCACGACGGCCCCCACCGGCACCTCCTCCTTGGCGAAGGCGGCCTGCGCCTCGTCGAGGGCCATCCACATGAAGTAGGTGTCGGTCTCGAGCCTGTCCATGGTCACTCCGCGCGGCGTCCGGCCGATTCCGGCGCGGGGGCATTAGACCCCAAGCCGTCCCGACCGGCAAGGCAATTTCCCGGGGATGCGAGAACGCTGGGAGCAAGAAGAAGGCCCCGCCGCGGGCGGGGCCTCGAAGACGATGCGCTGGGGAAGGATCAGCCGCGCTGGGCGAGGATGCGGCCGCAGCGCCGCAGCGACTTCACCGGCAGGACCACCCGGACGTGCTCGTCGCCGGACTCCACCTCGATGCGCAGGCGGCGGCGCTCCTTGATCACGAGCACGCGGTCCGCGCCGGACTCCACGCGCACGAACTCCCCGTCGGGGCAGTTCGCCAGCCCGTCGCAGGCGGCCAGGAGCACGGGCTGCCAGGCCACGGGGGCGTCGTCGAGTTCCTCCGCGGCCTGGGCGTAGACGTCACGCGGCACCAGCAGCAGCCCCGCCTCGAGGAGTCCCGAAGGCAGGCTGAGACGGATCGGCGGGGCGCCGCTGCCGCTCACGTGCACCTGCACGCTGCCCGGTCCGACGAAGAACCAGAAGCCCACGCCGGCGATGAGAACGGCCAGCGCGACCCCGGCCAGAAGCGACAGTGCGACGTTGCTGCGACTCATGACGACCTCCTCCTTCCGACTTTCACGTGGGCCTAGATGCCCTCCATGCTGGAGTCCACCCAGACGCGCACCTTCGACTCGCCGTCGTCGACCGTCACCAGGGTGCTGCCCTTGCCGTCGCCCAGCACTTCGAGCGCGGCCTTGATGTTCAGCGAGTTCTCGCCGCCGTCGAGCATGGCCTTGGCGACGGCGATGGGGATCTCCACCTGGACGATCTCGCCGTCGTCCTTCACGTCCACGTGCAGCGTGTCCTTCTTCTTGTGGACGGTCACGGTGACGTCGTCGCCCTCCTCGATGCGGACGAACTCGCCGTCCTTCGACTTGACCGCCGCCTCGAGGATGGCCGTCACCAGGGCGGGGTCGAACTCCTGGTCCTCCAGGACGATGTTGCCGTTGCGGAACTGCTCGCTGTCCACCGAGGCGAGCACGCTGGCCACGAGTTCAATGGGCAGGTTCACGGAGACCTTGTCCTCGCCGTCCAGCACCCGGACGTGGAGCCAGCGCTCCGCATCCGCCCGGGCGGGCGAGCTGCCCGCGGCCAGCAGGGTCGTCAGGGTCGCGAGCACGAGGGCGAAGAGGGTTAGCTTGCGCATCGTCTACCTCCGGCTGGGACGGCCCGTCGCGGGCCGCCAACCCCCTACGGGGCGGCGCGCAGCGGGTTACAGCGACACGAAGCCCCGCCTCCTGGCGAGGAGGCGGGGCCGAGAGGAAAGGCGAAGCCTAGAGCTCGTCGGCGCTGACTTCCACCACCTGGTCGTCCATGCCGATCTCCGCCAGCTGCGGCAGGACCTCCTTCTTGTCCCCGACGATCACGATCTGCATGGTGTCGGGGTGGAGCATCTCCCTGGCGCTGCGATTGGCGCGGGCAAGGTCCATGGCCTGGACCCGGTCCACGTAGTCGCTCCACTCGCTGAGCGGCATGGCTTCCGTCAGCAGTTCGGAGAGCTGGCCGGCCATGCCCTCGAGCGTCTCGAAGCGCTGCGGGTAGCCCTGCACCAGGCGGTTCTTGCAGTCGACGAACTCCTGGTCGCCGATCGGCCGCGCCCCCTGGATGTCCCGGATCTCCTTGAACATCTCCTTCAGCGACGCGCCCGTGAACTGGGTCTGCACGCCCGCGGCGCAGCCCCAGCTCCCGGCGCCCTTGAGGCCGTTCACGAAGCTGTAGCTGCCGTAGGTGTAGCCCTTGTCCTCGCGCAGGTTCATGTTGATGCGCGCGATGAACCCGCCGCCCAGCGCCGCGTTCATCACCTCGAAGGGCAGGAACTCGGCAGAGGCGCGCTCGGGGCCCAGCTGGCCGACGACGATCATGCTCTGCTGCGCGTCGGGCCGGTCCAGCAGCGCGATCCGCGGCCCCGTGGCCGGCTTCGGTGCGGGGATGCTGACCGCGGGCACGTCGCCGCGCTTCCACTTGCCGAGGGCCTTGTCCAGGTGGGCCCTGGCCTCCGCCAGCGTGATGTCCCCCACCACCACGACCATGGCGTTGTTGGGCCGGTAGTGCGTGGCGTGGAAACCCACCAGGTCCTCGCGGGTCAGGCGGGAGACGGACGCCGCCGTCCCCGTGCCGGTCATCGGCTGGGCGTAGGGATGGCCCTCGCCGAAGAGCCGCTGCTGCATGAGCTTGACCGCGGCCAGCCGCGGCTGGCTGTTCTCCTGGCGGATCTGCCCGAGGGTGCTCTTGCGCTGGCGCTCCACCTCGTCGGCGGGGAAGGACGCGTTCATCACCACGTCGCCCATGAGCTCCAGGCCGGCGTCCAGCTGGCTGCGCAGGATGTTGAGCGAGACCTGCGAGCCGTCGAACGCGCTGTTCGTGCCCAGGCGCGCGCCCAGGCGGCGGGCGTCCTCGGCGATCTGCAGCGCGTCGCGGCGCTTGGTGCCCTCGTCCAGCAGCTCGGCCGTGAAGGCGGCCGTGCCCGGCCGGTCGACGGGATCGGCCGCCCAGCCGCTCTTGAAGTTCAGCGTCACCTGGACCAGCGGCAGCTCGTGCTTCTGGACCACGTAGATCTCCAGGCCGTTGTCCAGCGTGGCCCGCTCCACCGCGGGCGGCGCGAAGCTCACGGCCTCGCCGGGCGCGGGCAGCCCCTCGGGCATGCCGGCCTCGCCGGACGCCACGCGGCTGTGCTCGGGCACGATGTAGAGCACCGCGCGCCGGGTGGCGGGCAGGTACTCGTCGACGTAGCCGGCCACGTCGGCGGGGGTGACCTGGCGGTAGCGGTTCACGTCCCACTGCAGACGGTTCGGGTCGCCCAGGAAGGTGTTGTAGTTGTTCATCAGGTCGGCCTTGCCGCCCCAGGCGCCCACGCGCTGGAGCCGGCGCATGAAGCGCGACTCGTAGCCCACCTTGGCCAGCTCGAGCTCGTCCTTGGTGACGCCCTTCGCGCGCAGCGCGGCCAGTTCCTCGTCGATCACCGCCTCGATCGTCTCGAGCGCCACGCCCTCGCGGGCCGTGACCTCGATGGTGAAGACGCCGCTGAGCTCGCGGCCGTCCTCCCAGGCGGAGACGTCCTGCGCGATCTCCATCTCGTAGACCAGGCGCTTGTAGAGGCGCGAGGTCTTGCCGCCGGCCAGGACGGAGGCCAGCAGGTCGAACTCGGCGTCACCCGGCTGGTAGTTGCCCGGCGTGTGCCAGCTCATCGTGAGCTGGGGCAGCTCGACGGCGTCCTCGGCCACGAGGCGGCGCTCGCCGTCCAGGCGCGGAATCCAGCTCTCCAGGCGATCCACCTGCGGCCCGCTGGGGATGGGCGCGAAGTACTTCTCGATCAGCGCCTTGGCCTCGGCGCTGTCGAAGTCGCCGGCCACGGCCAGAGACGCGTTGTTCGGCGCGTAGTAGCGGCGGAAGAAGTCGGAGACGTCCTCCAGCGAGGCCGCCGACAGGTCGTCCATGCTCCCGATGACAGTATGCGAGTAGGGATGGTCGGACGGGTAGAGCAGCTCCGTCATGATCTCGTAGCCCTTGGCGTAGGGCTGGTTCTCGCCCTGACGCTTCTCGTTCTTCACCACGTCCTTCTGGTTGGCGAGCTTCTCCTCGGTCATGGCCGGCAGCAGGTAGCCCATGCGGTCGGCCTCGAGGTAGAGCGCCAGGTCCAGCTGATCGCTGGGGACGTTCTCCCAGTAGTTGGTGCGGTCCTCCGTGGTAGAGCCGTTCACCTGCCCGCCCGTCTTCTGCAGGGGCAGGAAGTAGTCGTCGTCGTAGTGCTCCGAGCCCTGGAACATCATGTGCTCGAACAGGTGGGCGAAGCCCGTGCGGCCCGGCTTCTCGTTCTTGGAGCCGACGTGGTACTAGACGTTGACCGCCACGATGGGCGTGCTGTGATCCTCGTGGAGGATGACGTCCAGGCCGTTGGGCAGCTCGTAGTGCTCGATGGCGAGTGCGGGGAGCTCGTCGGCGGCCCGCGCCGGCTGCGCGGCGGCGAGGACGAGGAGCAGGCCCGCAGCCGCGAGGGATGCGCTGCGCATGAATGAAGCCTCCGGTAATGAGTGGAAGGAGATGATGCCCGTACGCGGCTCCCGATTCAAGGTTGCACCCCATCGCTTCGGGTGATTCCCCCTGGGGCGCCGGCCCCGCCGGGGCTATACTGGGCCCATGGGCACCGCTCCCCATGCCGTGGGCCACTGGCGACCGCTCGACGACGGCCGCCTGGAGTGCACCCTCTGCCCCCACCGCTGCCGACTGGCGGACGGGCAGCGCGGCTTCTGCTACGTCCGCCGGCGCGAGGGCGGCACCCTGGTGCTCGACACCTACGGCCGCTCCAGCGGCTTCTGCGTCGATCCCATCGAGAAGAAGCCCCTGAACCACTTCCTGCCCGGCACGCCGGTGCTGTCCTTCGGCACGGCGGGGTGCAACCTCTTCTGCCGCTTCTGCCAGAACTGGGAGATGAGCAAGGCCCGCGAGCAGGACGTCCTCGCCGCCCCGGCCGGCCCCGCGCGCATCGCCGAGGCTGCCGTCCACGCGGACTGCCGCAGCGTGGCCTTCACCTACAACGACCCGGTGATTTTCCTGGAGTACGCCGTCGACGTGGCCGCGGCCTGTCGCGAGCGGGGCGTGGCCTCGGTGGCCGTCACCGCGGGCTACGTGGAGGAGGCCGGACGCCGCGAGCTCTTCGGCGCGATGGACGCCGCCAACGTGGACCTCAAGGCCTTCAGCGAGGACTTCTACCGCAAGCTCACCGGCGGCAAGCTGGGCGTGGTGCTCGAGACGCTGGAGTACCTGGCGCGGGAGACCGAGGTCTGGCTGGAGGTCACCACCCTCCTCATCCCGGGGGAGAACGACGGCGACGCCGAGCTCGAGCGACTCGCCGCCTGGTGCGCCGAACGCCTCGGCCCGGACGTCCCCCTGCACTTCACGGCCTTCCATCCCGACTTCCGCATGCTGGACCACGCCCCCACTCCGCCGGCCACCCTGCGCCGCGCGCGGCGGATCGCCAGGGCCGCGGGACTGCGGCACGTCTACACAGGGAACGTGCGGGACGCCGAGGGCGGCAGCACCTGGTGCGCGGGCTGCGGCGCGCTGCTGATCGAGCGGGACGGCTATCGCCTCGGCCACTGGGGACTGGACGCCCGCGGACGCTGCGCGGACTGCGGAACGCCCCTCGCCGGCCGCTTCGAGGCGGCGCCCGGCGCCTGGGGCGGAGGCCGGCGGGTCCTGGATCTCGGCGAGGGCGACGTCGGCGCCTAGAACGCCTCGCCGACGGACATCGTCACGCTGCTCTCCCCCTGCTCGCCCCAGCCGAGGTCGAAGCGGAGGTGCAGTTCGCTGCCCGCGTCGTAGAGGTAGCGGAAGCCCAGACCGCCGCCGAGGCGGGGATCGCCCGGCCGCAGATCGGCCACGCGGGGCGCCACGTCTCCCAGCCCGCCGAAGAGCACCACGCCGAGGGGCCCCACGAGCGACGAGCGACGCAGCTCGAGCTGGGCGAGGAAACGGCTGCGGTCCCGGTAGCGGGCGCCGGGGTAGCCGCGCAGCTCCTGGTCGCCGCCGAGGGCGGGAAGCTGGTCGAAGGGCACGTCGCCGTGGGCGTCGTCCAGCGCGAGCTGCAGCGCCAGGACGCCGAGCGCCCCGACCGCGCGGTAGCCGCGCAGGTCGATCCCGTAGCGCTCCCAGTCGAGGTCGCCGCCGAGCCCGCGGCGGAAGGCGGTGCCCGCGAGGCTGGCGAACAGCCCGCGCCGGGGCCACCAGTCGGAGTCGCGGCTGTCGTAGCGGACGATGAGGCCGAGGCCGGCGAAGGCGTAGCCGTCGCTGCCCGTGAGGACGGCGGACTCCAGCACGCCGCCCGCCTCGAGCTCGCCGTAGCTGCGCCGGCCGCCCGAGGCGCTGGCCCCCAGTTCCCAGGCGCTGCCGAGACGGCGCAGGTAGGTCAGGGCCCCCGAACCGCCGCGGGGGGTGTAGTCCTCCTCTGTTCCCACGGGGGTCGCACGGCCCATCCCGTAGTAGGTGCTCGGGAACTTCTTGTAGTCCAGGCGCCAGACCAGGTGGTGGCGCCGGCCCATCCAGTAGTTCTCGCCCCCCAGGGCGGCGATCACCTGGCGCTTCTGGCTGTACAGGAAGCTCAGGGCGACGTTCGAGCGGCGGCAGTCGGGGTCGTCCGTCTCCTCGCAGCCGAAGAGCCGCATGAGCATGGCCCCGCCCATGAGCTCCGTATCCGTGGAGTAGCCCAGCGCCGGGATGAAGACCCAGTCGCGGCGCGGGGCCTCGTCCCCGCGGGCCGCCGAGGCCAGACCCAGCAGGGCCGGCAGGATGACGAGCAGGCGGGTCAGGGCACGGCGCACGGCGACCTCTCGGCGGAATTCGCTTGAAACACGGACAGGTCCGGCACAGTAGTCTACCCATTCCCCGGAATCAACCGTTCCCGGCGCCCGGGCGCCGGGAAGCGCGCGCGACGGGCAGGTCCCGCCCCGCGGACACCACGTCATGGAGGCAGCGATGATGCATTGCTCCGCCGGCGGATCCATCCGTCGATTCTTCCGTCACAGTGCGAAGAGCCCCTGGGGCGGGTTGGCGCTCGCGCTCCCGCTCCTGCTCGCCCTGAGCGCGGCGGCCGACGCGTCCACCGGCTACCTGCGCACGCCGGACATCCACGGGGACACGGTGGTCTTCTGCGCCGAGGGCGATCTCTGGACCGTCGCCGCCGGCGGCGGCCTCGCCCGGCGGCTCACCACCCACGACGGCGCCGAGACCAATCCGAGCTATTCCCCCGACGGCAAGTGGATCGCCTTCTCGGGGCAGTACGACGGCAACCGCGACGTCTTCGTCATGCCCGCCGCGGGCGGCGAACCGCGTCGCCTGACCTGGCATCCCGCCCCGGACGAGGTCATCGGCTGGACGCCCGACGGCCAGCGGATTCTCTTCCGCAGCTGGCGCGAGTCGGCCCCCACGTCCTGGGAGCTCTTCAGCGTGCCGGCGGCCGGCGGCGACGTCCAGCGGCTGCCCCTCGGCTGGTGCTCGCGCCTGGACATCGACCCGGCGAGCGGGCGCTACGCCTTCAACCGCATCAACCGCGAGTCCCGCACCTGGAAGCGCTACCGCGGCGGACTGGCCGCCACGATCTGGGTGGGCGATCCCAAGCGGGAGGACTACCGCGAGGTCACCACCTTCACGGGGACGAACGGCTACCCCATGTGGCACAGCGGGCGGATCGTCTACCTCTGCGACGAGGGCGGCACGGCCAACCTCTGGTCGATGCAGCCCGATGGCTCCGACCGCAAGCAGCTCACGCACGAGGACGTGTGGGACGCCCGCTGGCCGTCGATGGGGCCTGACGGGCGGGTCGTCTACATGCTGGCCGGCGGCATCAAGGTCTTCGATCCGGCGAGCGGCCAGAGCCGCGAGATCCCGATCGAGCTGCCCAGCGAGCGCCTGCTCACCCGCGAGCGCTACAGCGACGTGGCGCGCTACGTGACGGGCTTCAGCCTGTCGCCCGACGGCGATCGCCTCGCGGTGGTCGCCCGCGGCGAGATCTTCTCCGTGCCCGCGGAGGACGGCGTGACGCTCGCCGTGACCCGCGGCAACGGCGCCCGCGAGGAGGCGGCCGAGTTCAGCCCCGACGGCAAGCGCCTGCTCTACCTCACGGACGAAGGACACGAGGAGAGCTTCCGCACGGCCGACGCCTGGGGCCGCGGCGACGTGAAGGTCGTCGTGCCCGCCGCGGAGCGCGGCTACCACTACCCGGCGGTCTGGGCGCCCGACGGCAAGCACATCGCCTACGGCGACGATCAGCAGACCCTGTGGGTCGCCCCCGCCGACGGCGGCAAGCCCGTGCAGGCGGACGCGAGCGACCGCGCGCCGATCACCGACTACACCTGGAGCCCCGACGGGCGCTGGCTGGCCTACACGAAGCGCCTCGACAACGACTTCGCGTCGGTGTTCATCTACGACAGCCAGGACAAGGAGACGCGCCGCATCACCAGCGTCTACACGGAGGACCAGTCCCCCGCCTGGGACCCCGACGGCAAGTACCTCTACTTCAGCAGCAGCCGGGCGATGAATCCCGTCTTCGGCAGCCGCGACTTCAACGTGGTGGAGGCGAACAACGTCAAGCTCTACCTGACCCTGCTCCAGGCCGACGGCGAGAACCCCTTCGCCCACCTCGAGGGCATGCCGCCCGGCGCCGAGGACGAGAAGGACAAGGAGAAGGCCAAGGACAAGGACAAGGCCGACAAGAAGGACAAGGACAAGAAGGACGACGAGGACAAGGACGACGACGCCCTCGAGCCGGTGAAGATCGACTTCGACGGCATCGGGAATCGCAGCGTCGCGCTGGACGTCCCGGCCGGCCAGTACGGCGGCCTGGGCGCCGTGAGCGGCAAGCTCTTCTACTTCAGCCGGCCGCTGCAGGGCTGGTCCGAGGGACAGGACGAGGACGGTCCCGGCGCCACCCTCATGGCCTTCGACCTCGAGTCCAAGGAGGCCGACACCTTCATGGACGGCGTCGCGGCCTACAGCCTCGCGCTCAAGGCCGACAAGATCGCCGTCGCCAAGGGCCGCGGCGAGCTCTACGTGGTGGGCACCGGCAGCGCGCCCAGCGATCTGGGCGAGAGCCGCGTGAGCCTGGACGGCATCGTCATCGACCTCGATCCCCGCGAGGAGTGGAGCCAGATCTACTACGAGGCCTGGCGCCGCATGCGCGATCGCTACTGGGATCCGAACATGGCCGGCGCCGACTGGAAGAGCCTGCGCGATCAGTACGCCTCGCTGCTGCCGCGCCTGGCCAACCGCGACGACCTGCGCGACCTGCTCGGCGAGCTCATCGGCGAGCTGAGCACCAGCCACACCTACGTCTGGGGCGGCGACTACGCCGTGCGCCCGCAGTCGGTCGCCACCGGCCTGCTCGGCGCGGATCTCGCGCGCGAGGGGGACGTCTACCGCGTCGCGCGCATCTACTATGGCGACGAGGCGGACGACCTCCCCTCGCCCCTGCTGGCGGCAGGCGTGAACGTCAAGGTGGGCGACGTCCTGCTGGCCGTGAACGGCCGCGGCTTCGCGGCGGACCGTCCCTTCCTGGCCAGCCTCGAGAACTTCGCCGACAAGGACGTCCTCCTCACCGTGGCCGCCGACGCCGCGGGCAAGAAGGACCGTCGCGACGTCGTGGTCCACACCCTGGGCTCGGAGAACGCCCTGCGCTACGCCGACTGGGTGCGCCACAACCGCGAGTGGGTGGACAAGCAGTCCGGCGGCAAGTTCGGCTACCTGCACATCCCCGACATGGGCTACGACGGCATGACCACCTTCGACCGCTGGTTCTACCCCCAGTGCGACAAGGAGGGCATGGTCGTCGACTGCCGCTGGAACGGCGGCGGCTTCGTGTCGCAGATCCTGCTCGAGCGCTTCCGTCGCCCGGTGACGGCCTGGGACCGCAACCGCTGGGGACGCCTCGACAAGTACCCGCAGATGAGCCTCAACGGCCCCTTCGTCGTGCTGACGAACCAGTTCGCCGGCTCCGACGGGGACATCTTCCCCCGCGCGGTGCAGATCGAGAAGCTGGCGCCGGTCATCGGCAAGCGCTCCTGGGGCGGCGTGATCGGCATCAACATGGCCAGGATCCTGGTCGACGGCGGCGTCGTCACCTATCCCTACTCGGCCTGGTGGGACCGGATGGGCGGCTGGAGCATCGAGAACCACGGCGTGGACCCGGACATCGAGGTGGAGAACCAGCCCGAGGACGTGGCCGCGGGCAAGGACAGCCAGCTCGAGCGCGGCCTCGCCGAGCTCACGCGGCTCCACAAGGAGAACCCGCCGGCGAAGCCGGACTTCGAGCCGATCAAGTCCAAGAGCCGGGGCGCCTACAAGCGCGAAGGCTAGTCGCGGCGACCGAGGGCGGCGCGGCGCTCCCGACGGGGGCGCCGCGCCGTTCTTCATGGTGGCGTCCTGCGTGCGGGACCGCCCCCCGCCTCCATCCTGGCAACTCCCTTGCACTGCGCACCCATGTCAGCGGCGCGAGCCCTGGCCGAGATGGCGCGAGATTCCCCGACGTTCCCCGTGCCGTCCCGTGATGCCCCGCAATCCCCGGGGCGAGCGCAGGAATCCCGGCAGCCGCTGACACAGGGGCTGCACAAACGCGCAAGGAGTTGCAAAATGAAGAAGCTGCTAATGGCTTTCGTCGTCCTCACGCTGGCCACCGGCGTGGCCACCGCCGACACCTACATCGGCATGTACGCCGCGCCCACGGCCACCGAGTGCTACGCGGGCACCAGCGTCTACACCGCCACCACGGTCTACTTCACGGCCTGGGTCGACACGGACTGGAGCGGCGAGATCTCGGCCGCCGAGTTCTACGTCGAGAACTTCCCCGAGGCCGCCGGCATGGGCGTGATCACCGAGAACTGGAACACCGATCTCGTCATCGGCGTCATCAGCTACGGCATCGCCCTGGCCTTCAACCCGCCGCTCAGCGGCCCGCTGGCCGCGCTGGGCAGCGTGGACTTCTTCACGACGGATGCGAACTGGATCCCGGCCGACTACTCGATGTACGTGCGTCCGAGCCGCGCCAGCAACGGCCTGCTGCTCGTCGACACGGATGGCATCGAGTACCAGGTCGGCGGCGGCATGTTCACGTTCAACTGCAGCAACCCCACGAACTGCGACTGCCTCGAGGGTGTTGCCACGGACGACGCGAACTGGAGCTCCGTGAAGGCGCTCTACTAGCCGACGCCCGACACTCGCCGGTCGCCTCGGCGACCCGCTTGCAACGACAGACGGGCCGCGCAATCGCGCGGCCCGTTCTTCATTGGGAGCAAGCCCTGTGTCCGGGTCGCTCTCCTCTGCCCGCGAGCAGTCGCGCGTCCGGGTCGCGCGCCTTCGAAGCGGCGCACGAGAGGACGCGCTGCTGCGTCACTTTAGCAGCACCAGCTTCTGCGACTCCCGCCGTCCCTCGGCCACCAGCTGCACCAGGTAGACGCCGCTGGCCAGCGGCGTGCCCGCGTCGTCGCGGCCGTCGAAGCGCAGCGCGCTCTCGCCCGCCGGCCGGGCGGCGCCGTCCAGCAGCAGACGCACCCGGCGCCCGGCGAGATCGTAGATCGCCAGGCTGACCCTGCGGGGCGCGTCGAGCGTGAAGCGGAGCGTCGTGCTCGGGTTGAAGGGATTCGGCTGGGCGGCGTGCAGGCGCAGGGGCGCGGGGGCGTCCTCCACGGCGGTCACCGTTTCGCTCACCAGCAGGTGCTGATCCGCGGCCAGCGTGGTCATGACCTGCGTGACGCCGCTGGGCCAGCGCAGGATCAGGGAGTCCACCTGCGTCGCCGAGCCCAGGCCGAAGTGCAGGGTCGGCGCGTTCTGGGAGAAGGTGCCCGCGTCGCCGCCCAGCGTGCGGGTGACGCGCTGCCCGCCGGCCACGGCCGTCACGGTGGCGCCGATGCCGAGACGATTCGACGCCGTGCCCTCCAGATCCAGCAGGAGCCAGTGGCCGCCCACGCCATCGTTGCGCAGGAGCCGGTTCGGGCCGCCTGCGTTGACGAGGTAGACGTCCAGGTCGCCGTCACCGTCGACGTCCGCCCAGGCTGCGGCGTTGCCGTTGCCCGCGTCGCCGAGCAGCGGATGGGTGGCGTCGCTGAAGGCCTCGCCGCCGTCGTTGTGCAGCAGCACGTTGGCGCCGTTGTTCACGACGTAGAGGTCGAGCCGGCCGTCGGCGTCCACGTCCACCCAGCTGGCGCTGCGGCCGGCGCCGGCGTCGAGCAGCGCGCCGGAGCCGCTGGACACGAAGACGCCCCCGTCGTTGCGGAAGTAGCGGTTCGCGCCGTCGTTGACGATGTAGAGGTCCAGGTCGCCGTCGCCGTCCGCGTCGCCCCAGGCGGCGCCGTAGCCGTTGCCGCTGTCGGTGAGCCCCGTGGCGTAGGTGGCGTCGGTGAAGCTGCCGTCGCCGTTGTTGCGGTAGAAGTAGTTCGTACCGGAACGCACGAGGTACAAGTCGAGGTCGCCGTCGCCGTCCGCGTCGCCCCAGTTGGCCGAGCGGCCCCAGCCGGCGTTGCCCAGGGGCGAGGCGGCCACGTTCGCGAAGCTGCCGTCGCCCAGGTTGTGCAGGAGCAGGTCGGGCTTGTAGACCTGGGCCACGTAGACGTCCACGAGCCCGTCGCCGTCGTAGTCGCCCCAGGCGAGGTCGCTGCTGTAGCCGTCGCCGACGACGTCGCCGGCGGTGATGTCGGTGAAGGTCCCCGCGTCGTTGCGGAAGAGCAGGTTCGTCTCGCCGCCGGTGCGCAGCAGGTAGAGGTCGAGGTCGCCGTCGTTGTCGATGTCCGCCCAGGCCGCGCCGCGGCTGAAGCCGTTGACGTCCACCGGCGGCGCGCTGCCGTCCGCGAAGCTGCCCACGCCGTCGCCGAAGTAGAGATGGTTGGCGCTGCTGCTGTTGCTCAGGTAGAGATCCGCGCCGCCCACGCCGTCGCAGTCGCCCCAGCTCGCGGACTGCCCCGCGCCGCCGTCGTCCAGGGGCGCGCCGCCGGCCTCCGACCAGGCGCCGGCGCCGAAGATGCCGAAGACGCCGCTCCAGCCGAACTTCAGGTCGTCGCCCACCACCTTCAGGCGGTAGGCGTTGCCGGTGCCCCAGGCGGACTGCACCGTGCCCAGGGGAATCTCCTCGCCGTCGTTCGCGGTCCAGTCGGCGAGACGGGCCACGAACTGCGTGCCGTCGTAGAGGTCCACCACCACCTGGCTGCCGCTGGCGCCGCTCCAGTGCACGGCGGGGATGGGATCGCCGTGGGTCCAGATCTCGCCGTTCGCGGGATCGCTCACGGCGAAGTAGCCCAGCGGCTCGATGTTCACCAGCATGGCCTCGACCATGGGGTCGCAGCCCGACCAGGGGCAGTAGACCTCGTCCAGGGCGTACCAGAGGTTCTGCCCGCCGCCCCAGCCGTAGTTCATGTGGTAGTAGCGCGCGCCGGCGTCTTCCTGGTGACCGTCGCAGATGATCGAGTGCGTGTTGATGCGATAGTGCGTGGGCCGGGGCGGGAAGGCGTCCAGCTCCTCGCAGATCCGCGCCCACCAGCCGTCGGCGGTGTGACCGCTGCGGTTGATGAAGTCGATGTCCGTGGAGTAGCGGAAGTAGTCGGGGTAGACGCTCTCGCCCCAGGACACGTAGGTGCCCGAGGCGCAGACGCCGTAGTCCATCTCGAAGGCCACGCCGACCTCGTAGTTCAGCTCGGCGGCGGCCGCCGCCTGCGCGGCCGTGTAGCCGCTGGTGTAGCTGTCGAGGATGAGATCCCAGTCGTAGGGATCGGAGAAGTCGGCGCTCAGGATGCCGCCGCCGACGTTCTCGCCGCAGGAGTCGTCGCCGCCCCACTGGTAGCTGTGGGAGCCCTCGCCGGCCGGCGGATACTGCCAGTACTTCATGATCATCGCCGCGCTGGTGGCCACGCAGCCCACGACGCAGATGCCGCCGTCGCCCTGCGGACAGGCGTTCTTGTAGGGCGCGCTCTGGTGCCAGCTGCTGGCGATGAAGGGCCCCACCGGCGTGTCCCGGGGCGTCTCGGCATCGCCGGCCAGCAGCCGGTCCCAGGCCTCGCGCGCGCGGTCGACCGCGGGGTCCTCCCCGGCGGCCAGCGCGCCGCGCGCCTCGAGCAGGTCGAGGCTCTCGCCGAGCGTGAAGCGCAGCAGGTCGGCGACGCCGCCGTCGTCGGCGGGATCGAAGTCGGTCTCGAAGGAGAAGGCCTTGATGGGCGGCAGCGCGCGCCGCGCCGAGACGACGATCACGCCGGCCGGCTCCAGGGGCAGCCGATAGGCCAGCAGCCGCCCCTCGGCGGTGAAGGGCTGGCAGTCGAGGATGCGCGCCGTGGGCGCCGCCCCCCGCGCCTGACGGGCGCCGAGCCAGGTCTCGGCCACCTGCCGGGCGTCCTCCCGGTTCACGGCCTGGGCGAAGGCGCTGCCGGCGACGGCGAGCAGCAGCAGGGCGACAAGAACGCGGAACGCGTTGGAGCGCATGGGGAACTCTCCTGGCTGGAGTCCGGAGTGGCGGCGAGGCGTACGCTCAACTATAGCAGGTGAGGCCTGGCTGGCAAAGGCCGGAGTCGGGACGGACGCGCCCTGGACAGTCCCCGCCCCGCGCGCCTAGTCTCGGGGCTCCACTCGCCCGGGAGGCGCCATGCGCAAGACGAAGATCGTCGCCACCATCGGTCCGGCCTCCTCGTCGCCGGAGACGCTCGACGCGCTGCTCGAAGCGGGCATGAACGTGGCCCGCCTGAACTTCTCCCACGGCACCCACGACGAGCACCGCGCCAAGGTGGAGGCCCTCCGCGCCGCCTCGGCGCGCACGGGCAAGCCGGTGGCCATCCTGCAGGATCTGGCCGGGCCCAAGATCCGCGTGGGGAACGTCGCCGGCGGCAGCGTGCGCCTGAAACCCGGCGCGCGTTTCCTGCTGCGCGCGGCGGAGGACGCGCCCGGCGACGCCGACGGCGTGAGCGTGAACACCCCGCGCGTCGTGAAGGACGTGGCCCCCGGCGAGCACCTGCTACTCGCGGACGGCGCCCTCGAACTCGAGGTCCTCGAACAGCGGGACGACGCGCTCGTCACCCGCGTGCTGGTGGGCGGTGTGCTCGGCTCGCACAAGGGCATCAACCTGCCCAGCAGCACGCTCAAGTTGCCCAGCCTCACCGCGAAGGACGAGGACGACCTCGCCTTCGGCCTGTCGCTGGGGGTGGACTTCGTCGCGCTCTCCTTCGTGCGCGAGGCCGCCGACCTCGAACGCTGCCGCGAGCTCATGCGGGCGCACGGCGATCCCGTGCCGCTCATCGCGAAGGTCGAGAAGCACGAGGCCCTGACCCACATGGACGCCATCATCGCGGCGGCGGACGGCGTCATGGTGGCGCGCGGCGACCTCGGCGTGGAGACGCCGCTGGCCCGCGTGCCCACCGTGCAGAAGCAGCTCATCGCCAAGTGCAACCGCGCGGGCATCCCCGTGATCACGGCGACGCAGATGCTCGGCTCCATGACCCAGAGCCCGCGTCCCACGCGCGCCGAGGTCGCGGACGTGGCCAACGCGATCCTCGACGGCACCGACGCGGTCATGCTCTCCGAGGAGAGCGCGATGGGGCAGTACCCGGTGGAGGCCGTCGCCACGATGGACCGCATCGCGCGCGAGACGGAGGAGGTCTTCCCCTACGACAGCTGGGAGGGGCGCGTGGCCCACAGCGCACGGCAGGGACTGCGCGAGGCGGTGGCCCACGGCGCCTGCGCGCTCGCCGCCGCGGTGGACGCCGCCGCGATCATCCCCTTCACGCGCTCGGGCGGCACGGCGCAGCTCGTGGCGAAGTATCGGCCGGCGATGCCCATCCTCGCGCCCTGCTCCCTGGAGCGCACGCGGCGTCGGCTGCTGCTGAGCTGGGGGATCATCCCGCTGGCCAGCGAACGCCTGCCCGACAGCGAGGCCATGCTGCGCCACGCCTGCCAGGTGGCGCTGGACACGGGGCTCGTCGCGCCGGGACAGACCGTCGTGCTCACGGCGGGACTGCCCGTGGGCCACGAGGGCGTGACCAACACGATCCGCGCGGCCGTGCTGGACTAGCCGCCGTTCAGGCTGCGCTCGTGCGGCATCACGCTGCGGTGGGCGCGGAAGAACGCGTAGGGCGACTCGTAGATCAGGTTCGACACGCGCGAGGTGTAGATGTCCGCGTGCCGCTCCACCTGCCGCGCGAAGTAGCTGCGGTCGTTGCCGCTGGCCATGAGCAGCCCCCAGCGCCGGTTGCCGAGCTCCCCCACCGCCTGCGCCAGCGGCGTGATGGCGGCGTCCAGCGCCAGCAGCTCCTCGCGCTTCGCCGCGAGCTGCGCCTCGAGCTCCTTCAGGCTCGCCTCGCGCGGCGGCGCGATGCCCTCCTTGCGGTGCAGCACGCGCAGTCGCAGCAGCGAGAGCTCGCGTTCCATCTCCACCTTGCGGGCCATGAGCGCCGTCAGCTCGCGCTGCCGCGGCGTGAAGGCCTTCTCGGCGCGGATCTCCGCCTCCAGCTCGCGGGCCACCAGGGCCGTGCGCCAGCGGCGGAGGTTCTTGGACACGTGGACGTCCCCGTAGGCATGGTCCCCCACGTAGAGGAACTGCGCGCCGCGCAGCCCGAAGATCTGCTCCACCGCGCCGGCGTGCCCGCCGTGGAAGATGCCACCCGCGCGCGGCGGGCCCACCACCGGCGTCAGGAGGCCCTGTTCGTCCACCACCTCGAAGAAGGGCTGCTGGCCCAGGAAGAAGGCCGGCTTCCGCGCCGCCACGATGATGAGATCGAAGAGATCGCGCCAGGTCATGTCGGCGGGCAGGTAGCGGTCGAAGGCGTAGCGCATCATGGCCTGCGTGAAGGGCCACTCCGAGTTGGTAATGAGCAGCAGGTGCTTGCCGGCGCGCTTCTGGTCGAGCAGGGTCCAGGGCACCTCGGGATCGAGGTCCACGAAGGCCTCGGGCTTCGCGACGATCTCCGCCTTCAGCTTGCCCTCCAGGTGCGCCTCGTCGAGGACGCGCTTCACCAGCCGGTAGAGGTCGGCGTAGCCCACGGGCGCCGGCGCCTGGCCCGCTTCCACGAGATCGACGAGCTGCGCGTACATGCTCGCCTCGGACAGCGAGAAGAGCGTGTTGAGGAAGACGAAACGCGGCTCCGACAGGTCCACCACCGTCTCGGCGTAGGCCTGGCGCAGGGGCTCGAAGTCCAGCATGCGCGTGCCGTGCGCCGCGCGCTTCACGTAGCCGAACTGGTTGGCCTTGAGGATGTTCCCCAGCTCCAGATCGATGATCAGCCCGCGCTGGAAGTCCCGCGGCGCGAAGCGCAGCTCCCCGACGGGCCAGCCCGCCTCGCGCAGCTTGCGCCGCATGGTCGAGAAGCTGCGCTGCTCCCACTTCTCCACCCGGTAATGGATGAGCGTGTAGTCCATGTCGTAGCCGATGGCCCGGATGGAGCGCAGGTTGAGGGTGCGGTTGCAGAAGATGCGGCGCTCCGGCGGGGGCAGCGCTCCCGTGGGCGCGGGCTGCGCGTCGGTGGGCATGGCGTTTCGCTTTCGTCTGTCGGGCATGGGTCAGCGGGAGCCGAAGAGCGCGACGAGCACGCCCAGCGTGGAGATGATGCCGATCACCGCGGCGACGATCAGCATCCGCGTCCGCGGACTCGCGCCGGCGCCGATCTTGAGCAGGGCCTCCCGGCGCGCGACGCGCAGGGCGACGTCGATCTCCATCGCGGTCAGCCCGCTCTCGCGGGACTTGTACTCGGCGATCAGGCGCACCACCGCCGCGGCCAGTTCCTTGCTGCGCCGGCTGGGCGAGTGCTGGACGGGGACGTAGACCATCTGTCTCCTTGCCGGGCGCGCGCCTAGCGCGGCGCCGCGTCGAAGGCCGGCGGATGCCGGCGGTGCCAGTCGGTGGCGCGCTCGTAGGCGGCGGCGACACCGAGGAGGGTGGCTTCGTCGTCGAGCCGACCCACCAGCGTGAAGCTGCTGGGCTGGTCGGGCTCCGTGAAGCCGTTCGGCAGCACTACCGACGGGTGCCCCGAAAGATTCGTCAGCAGCAGGTTGTCGCCCTCGAAGCTCGGCGACAGGTAGACGTCCACCTGCGCGAAGAGTTCCGCCATCGCCTGCAGCAGCCGCCAGCGCGCGCGGTTGGCCTCCAGGTACTCCACGGCGGGGATGTAGCGCGCGGCGCGAAAGACGTTGGGCCAGGCGAAGCGGCCCTGGCGGACGAGCAGGTCGTCCCGGCCGCTGAGCGTGAGGCCGTCGAAGGCGGTCGCGGCCTCGGCGCTGAGCAGGAAGGCCATGCTCGCCACCGGGGCGTCGGGCAGCGCGATGGGGATCAGCTGCACGCCCAGCCCGCGAAAGACGGCGAGCGCCGCGCTGTCCTGGGCCGCGCCGGCGTAGTCGCCCGCGAAATCGTCGGCCAGGTAGCCGATCCGCAGCCCGCGCAGGTCCAGCGCCGGCGCATAGGGAAAGGGCGCGTCGTGGACGGCCGCGTCGGCCTCGCGCGGCCCGCCCGACCCGCGGATGGCGTCGAAGACCCGCGCGCAGTCCTCCACGCTGCGGGCGATGGGGCCGAGCTTGTCCATCGACCAGCTCAGGGCCATGGCGCCCTCGCGGCTGACACGCCCGAAGCTGGGGCGCAGGCCCGTCACGCCGCAGCGCGTGCAGGGCGAGACGATCGAACCCCAGGTCTCCGAGCCGATGGCGAAGGGGACGAGCCCGGCCGACACGGCGCTGGCCGAGCCCGCCGACGAGCCGCTCGAGCCCTGCTCGACGCGCCAGGGATTGCGCGTGGTGCCGCCGAACCAAACATCGCCCCAGGCCAGCGCCCCCAGGCTGAGCTTGGCCACGAGCACGGCGCCGGCCGCGTCGAGCTTGCGCACCACCGTGGCCGTGGAGTCGAGCACCTGGTCGGCGTAGGGCGCCGCGCCCCAGGTGGTCGGCGCGCCGGCCACCGCGAGCAGATCCTTCACGCCGTAGGGGATGCCATGCAGGGGGCCACGGTAGCGTCCCGCCGCCAGCTCGCTGTCGGCCCGGGCCGCGGCGGCCAGCGCGCGCTCCTCCAGGAGCGTGATGACGCAGTGCAGCTCGGGGTCGAAGCGCTCGAGCCGGTCGAGACTGAGGCGGGTGAGCTCGGTGGAGCTGACCGCCCCGCTGCGCAGCAGCGCGCCCAGCGTGCCGAGATCGGCGAAGGCGAGCGTCTCGAGCGAGGCCGGCCGGCTCACCCGGCCCGGCTCGGACCAGCGGGGCGGCGCGGCGGCGGCCGGCGCCTGCCAGCCCACGGGTCGGGGATCGAAGACGAGCGCCGGCGGCACGGCGTTGGGCAGCGCGAGCGCGCGCAGGGTCAGGAAGCTCTCGAGCTGATCGGCCAGGTCGGGCAGCAGCGTGTCGATCTCGGCGGCGCTGAAGTCGAGACCGATGAGCTGGCCCGCCCTGGCGGCGACGTCGGGTTCCGGCGCGGCCGCGGCGGCCGGCAGCGCGAGGAGGCAGAGCAGAGCGATCGCGGCGCGCATCGGCGTCCTTCCGTGGAGGTCGCGCCCAGTTCAGCCCAAGCAGGGCGCATTTGCAAGGACCAAGTCCGCCGTCCGCGCAACCTCCGCCGCCCTGTCCCGTAGAGCGGGAACGCCGCCGCTGCCGCGGCGCCACACGACACCCACCCGGAGGTTTCCATGCGCTCCCCCACCCGCCTGGCCGCCGTCCTGCTGTTCGCCGCGCTGGCCGCCCCGTCGCTTCCGTCCCCCGCCGCCGCCGACTGGAAGGGCAAGCAGGTGGCGCAGGGCGACGTCGTCCTCGTGCAGAATCCCGCCGAGCCCATGCTGGCGCCCACGACGATCCGGCCCACGGAGGCCTGGCGCCTGGGCGGCGACAGCGACAGCGACGACGAGTTCTTCGGCGTCCTCGTCGACATGCTCGAGGACCCGGAGGGCGACGTCTACCTGCTCGACCAGGTGCTCTGCGACATCAAGGTCTTCTCCCACGACGGCGAGTTCCTGCGCGCCATCGGCCGCGAGGGCGAGGGCCCGGGCGAGTTCCGCAACGCGCGGGACTTCGTGCAGCTGCCCGACGGCACCCTCGCCGTCTTCGAGCTCGCGCCCGGACGCGTGGTGCAGCTCACGCCCGACGGCGTGCCTGCCGGGGAGCACCCGCTGCCCACGATCGAGGGCGCGGGCTTTCTCATCCTCCTCGGCGCGCAGCGCGAGGCGGACAACCTGGCGCTGGCCTTCGGCTACAACAGCTTCGAGACGGGCAAGTTCACCACGGTCCGCTGCCTGAGCCGCATCGGCGCCGACGGCGCCCTGCTCACCGACTACGTCAAGGATCCGCGCAGCGTGGACCTCGCCAACCCCGTGATCGAGGAGCGCCGCTGGGACGGCTTCGAGAACCGCTGGGCAATGGGCGTGGACGGCCGCGTCTACGCGGCGGTGCACTGGGGCGAGTACGAGATCACCGTGTGGACGGCCGACGGGCGCCGCGAGCGCGTCATCACGCGGCCGCTGGAGGAGCGCAAGCGCAGCCGCGAGGAGATGGACCGCTACCACGCGATCTACGAGCCCTTCATCCGCAGCTTCCCCGGCGCGAAGCCGGGGATCGAGGACCGGGATCACCGCATCCAGCAGGTGCACGTCCGGCCCGACGGCTCGCTCTGGGTGCTCAACGCCTTCGGCGCCTTCGAGCGGCCGGAGGGGAGCCTGGGCGTCTTCGACGTCTTCGACGCCCAGGGCCGCTTCCAGCGCGAGGTCACGATCATGGGCGAGGGCGATCCCCTGCGCGACGGCTACCGCTTCATCGGCGACCGGCTCTACGTGATGACGGGCTTCCTCGACGCGGCCATGAACGCGGCCGGCGGCGCCGACGACGAGGCCATGGCGGAGGACGCCAAGCCCATGGCCGTGATCTGCTACGAGCTCGGCGACGCGCTGAAGCTGGCCCGCGCGGACCGCTGAGCCCGAAGGTCGAGACGGGGCACAAAAAGAGGGCCCGCCGTGAGGCGGGCCCTGTTTCTCGGTGCCGGTCAGCGCTGTGACCGGCGCGTGGGTCCTCCCGAACGCCTAGCGGCGCCAGTTGCCCCCACCGCCGCCACCGCGGCCGCCGCGATCGCGGCGCTCCTCGGCCTCGTTGACGCGAAGGGTGCGACCACCGAACTCGAATCCGTCCAGGGCGCTCATGGCCGCGGTCGGATCCTCCATCTCCACGAAACCGAAGCCACGGGGGCGGCCGGTCTCGCGATCGTTGATCAGGTTGACGGACACGACCGTGCCATGCTTCTCGAACAGGGCGCGGATCTCATCCTCGGTGGCACTGAAAGGCAGGTTGCCCACGTACAGTTTCTTAGCCATCTCTGCTCCGAATCGCCCCATTGCCATTGTCGACGGGAAGGCGGCGCGTTCGTCGCGGGCCGGGTCCCAAGCTTCTCTCGGATTGCCCGCTGACGAGACTCGGTCGCGACTTGCGCTGACGACGCCCTGCAACGGCCTTCGATGCGACGGGGGCGAAACGGCCCATCGATCCTGAGGAGGCTTATACAAGGGTCGAATATAGTCCATTCGACGCCACTTGTCACTGTCGATCGCTCCGAGTAGCCAAAAAACAGGTCGCCGGACCCGATTCCCGAGTTCCGGCAACATATTGCAGGATTGGCAGTTCGGGCGGCCGGCTCCCCCCCGCGGGGAAGCGCTTCCGCTAGCTCCGCAGCGCTTCGAGCGCTTCCCAGCGCTCGTAGCGCTCGGCGAGTTCGACGGCGAGGGCCTCGAGCCGCGCGCTGTCGGCGCCCAGCTTGGCCCCCGCGCCCGCGCAGTAGACGGGGTCGGCGAGCCGCGCGTGCAGCGCGGCCTGCTCCGCCTCCAGGGCCTCGATCTCGCCGGGCAGGACCTCCAGCTCCCGCTGCTCCTTGAAGCTGAGGCGACGCGGCGCCGCCTGGCGCTCCCGCGGCCGGGCCGGGCGCTCCGTGCGGGGAGCGGCCGCGGCGCTGCGGCGCGTCCGCGCCCAGTCCGCGTAGCCCCCCACCGTCTCGGCCACGTGGCCGTCCGGCTCGAGCACCAGGGTGCTGGTGCAGACGTTGTCCAGGAACTCCCGGTCGTGGCTGACCAGCAGCAGGGTGCCGGGGAAGTCCACGAGCTGCTGTTCGAGCAGCTCCACGGTCTCGAGGTCGAGGTCGTTGGTGGGCTCGTCGAGCACCAGCAGATTGGCCGGGCGCGCGAAGAGACGGGCGAGCAGGAGCCGGTTGCGCTCGCCGCCGGAGAGGCGCGCGAGCGGGGCGCGGAACTGGTCCGGCGTGAAGAGGAAGCGCTGCAGGTAGGTCGCCACGTGGACGCTCCGCCCGTCCACGGTCAGCGTCTCGCCCCCGCCGGTGACGTTGTCCTGCACGCTGCGGGTCTCGTCGAGCTGCTCGCGCTGCTGGTCGTAGTAGGCGAGGGCGAGGCGGGTGCCGTGCTCGACGCTGCCGGCCGCCGGCGTCAGCTCGCCCAGCAGCAGGCGCAGCAGCGTCGTCTTGCCCGCCCCGTTGGGCCCGAGGATGCCCACCTTGTCGCCGCGGGCGATCACCGTGCCAAAGTCTCTCAGGATCGGCCGGTCGCCCCAGGCGAAGTCGACGCCCCGGGCGCGGATCACCTCGCGGCCGCTGCGCCCAGCGTCCTGCACCGAGAGCTGCACGCTGCCCGCACCCTCCCGCCGCGCCTGCCGCTCCGCGCGCAGCCGCTCGAGGGCCCGCACGCGTCCCTCGTTGCGGGTGCGCCGCGCGCGGATGCCCTGCCGGAGCCAGGCCTCCTCCTCCGCGAGCTTGCGGTCGAACTCGGCGGCCTGGGCGGCCTCGGCGCCCTGCAGGGCGTCGCGCCGCTCGAGATAGGCGGCGTAGTCGCAGTCCCAGCTGCGCAGGCGCCCGCGGTCGAGCTCGAGGATGCGCCCCGCCAGCGCGCGCAGGAAGGCGCGATCGTGGGTGACGAAGAACAGCGTCCCGGCGAAGCGGGCCAGCTCGCGCTCGAGCCAGGCGATGGCGTCGATGTCGAGGTGGTTCGTGGGCTCGTCCAGGAGCAGGAGATCGGGCTCCGCCACCAGCGCGCGGGCGATGAGCGCCCGCCGCCGCGCGCCCGTGGAGAGGGTGGCGAGCGGGGCGTCGCCGTCGAGGTCCGCGCGCGTGAGGGTCTGCTCCACGAGGTGCGACTGTTCCGGCCCCGCCGGGGGCAGGCCCACGGCGGCGAAGCCGTCGGCCACCGTGTCGCGCACGCTGGCCTGCGTGAGGACGGGCAGTTCCTGGGGCAGGTGCGCCACGCGCAGTCCAGGGGCGCGCGCAATCTCGCCGCCGTCGGGGGTCAGCTCGCCGAGGAGCAGGCGCAGCAGCGTGCTCTTGCCCGTGCCGTTGCGGCCGAGGAGGCAGATGCGCTCCCCGCGCTCGATCTGGAGCTGGACGCCGTCCAGGAGGAGCGGACCGCCCAGGGCCATCGAGACGTGCTTGAGGTCGACGAGTGCCATGGGGGCAGAAGGTAGGGCGAGCCGGCGGGCGCGGCAAGCGTCGGCTAGGGACGTCGCCAGTCGAGGCTGCCTTCGGCGACCACGCGGGCGCTGTCGCTCGCGAAGGGGGCGAGCTGGGCCGTGGCGAAGTCGGCGTCCGCGGGCGACAGGTTCCGGTACCAGTAGATGGGCACGCCGCGCGCCACCAGGCGCGCCTGCAGGGCCCGCAGCTGGGCCGTGCTCGCGTGGACCGCGGCCGGCGCCACCCCCTCCTCGAGGCACTGGGCCGCCAGGACGCCGGCGGCCTCGCCCAGGGCCCACTCCACCGCGTGGGTGCGGGTGGCGCCGTTGGTGATGTGGGTGCTGCCGGCCGCCTTGCCGGTGGGGATGAGGTTCTCCGTGTCGGCGCTGACGAGGAGCCCGAGGGGCAGCTGGAAGGGCAGGCTGCTCTGCGCCGGGGCGTCGCCGGCGGCGCAGGGTCCCGCGTGCAGGTCGATGGCGTAGTCCCCCACGCCCACCGCGTTGGCGAAGAAGGCGCCGCGGGTGCGGCCGGGGTTGAGGCGCCTGGACAGGTCCTGCTCGCGCAGGCGGTCGAGCGTTAGCGCGCGGCGGCCTTCGCGCACGTAGGGGTAGCGCGCCAGGCCGTCGGCGGTGCCCATGGCCTCGGCCGCGAGGCGCAGCTCCGGGTGGCCGCGGCCGCCGGGGTGGTCGATGGACGTCTGCAGCCAGTAGAGAAAGCCGAGGCTCAGCCGGCGGGCGGCGAGGAGGTGCTCGAGCGTGACGGCGGGGTCGTCGCCGAGCAGGGTGCCGCCGCGGTAGTCCATCGCCGGCCAGTTGATGAGCGAGAGGTCCGACGGGTAGGCGTCGGGACGGAAGAGGGAGCGGTCGATGAGGCGGCGGTAAGTCCAGAACGAGCCGCCGAGGTTGGGGGTGCGCGTGAAGAGGGAGAGCAGGGCGTAGCGGTGACCGCCTCGGCCGTCGGGCAGCGCGGTGCTGTGCGAGTAGGGCTGCGCGCGGCGGTTCGCCGCGTAGTCCTCCGGTTCGGGAATGACGTGCGACTCGCTCGGGAGATGCTCGAGGATGAACGCGTAGGTGAAGGCCTGCACGCAGTCGGGGTCGGGCGTGACGGGGGCCGAGGGTTCGCCGGTGTCGTCCGTGGACTCGGCCCCGCACGCGAAGCCCGCGCCGCAGGCGGGGAGCAGATCGCCCATCTCCGTGGCGTCCACCAGGTAGTCCGCCAGCACGCGCGTGACGCCCCCGCCGTCCAGGTCCAGCAGGTCGACCCACTCGACCCGCGCCCCCACGCGCCCGGCGCGCAGCACCCGATGGCGTCGCAGCAGCACCAGCCGCCCGGACGCCACCAGCGGCGCGAGCAGATCCTCGATGACCGCCAGCGCGACGCGCGGCTCGCAGGCCAGCGGCCCCACCCAGCAGTTGCCGGGGTTCAGGCGCGGGCCGGCCGCGACGTCCGGCAGCAGCAGGCCGCCCTGCCGATAGCGCCCGCGGATGCCCTCGCGCAGGGCCTGGTAGCTGCGGGTGCCGCCGCAGCGCTCCACGAGCGGCGGATCGTCCAGCGCCGCCATGCCCTGGGCCGTGAGCTGGCCGCCGGGCCAGTCGGTCTCGTCACAGAGGAGAACGCGGTGGCCGGACTCGCAGAGCGCGAGGGTCGCGGCGATGCCGGCGAGCCCGCCGCCGGCGACGAGCACCTCCGTCTCGCGCTGCGTGTCGGGAGCGCGCGCGGCGTCGACCGCGATCAGCCGCAGCTGCTGGACGTCCAGCACCGTGAGCGTGCCGGCCCGGGCGGCGCCGGCCACGGCGAGCAGCGCGACGAGCAGGGCGCCGCCCCGGCGACTCGCGCCTGGAGACCCAGCCCGTTGCGGACCGCGCCCAGCGCCCATGGCTGCCCCCGGGGTAAGGGGAGGCGGCCCCTCAGGAGAGGAGCCGCCCGATGAGAAGCCCTGGTGTCTGCTAGTAGAGCGACTTGACCTGGCTCCACGACGTGTCCTCCACGCCCGTGGTGCCCCAGACGACGCTGACGTCGTCCCAGTAGACCTCGGTCCCGCCGTTGCTGAACAGGTCGAGGCAGGCCAGGTTGAGCACGCCCGTGAAGTCGAAGTTCGTGCCCGCGGTGTACGGCTTGCTCAGGAAGACGGCCCCGTTGTAGGACACGTCCATCAGGTCGAGATCCAGATCGATGACCACCTGCAACTCCGCCCACTCGCCGGAGACGGTGGGATAGGTCACCGCGTCGAACTCGCTCTCCACCAGACCGTCCTGGAAGCGCAGCTGCAGCGCCCAGTGGTTGGTGGTGCCCCCGTGGTCGTAGGCGTCCAGGAGGATGAAGTACTGCTCGCCGGCGGCGCCGCTCGGGATGTACATCCAGGCGGTCACGATGACCATGCCCGCCGTGACCCCGCTGAACTGCTGGATCACGTCGGTCGTTGGCAGGATGCTCACCGAGTTGGGCCCGCTGTGGGCGTAGAGATTCGTCACCATGGCGTCCGTCGAGATACCGCCGCCCCAGCCTTCCCAGCCGCCCTGACCGATCAGTCCGCTGCCATTAGCATAGGTGTCGAAGTCGTCGGACCAATCCGCGCTGGCGTTCGTCGCGAACAGGCCAAAGGCGAGGAGAATCGCGAAGAACATCACTTTGGAGTTCATGATCCCCTCCTTGAGTGTTGAGAGGAAAACAGGATAGCACAGGCCAGAACTCAACTCCACTCGAAGCTCCCCGCCCCCGGGCAGGGAAAGTTTCGGCCAATCGCAACCGAAATCTCGTTTGATGATGACAAGCCGGCGCGGAAGCTGTACCTTCTGCGTCATAGACGACTCCTCGTGGCTGGATCCGCCGTTTCGCCCCCGTCGAACCACGATCCGTTCTTCCGCTGACCGGCGACGACGCCGCTCCCGCGGACGATCCCGAAGAGCATGAGCACCGCCCCGCCGCCGACGTGCGGGCCAGGGCTCCGTCGATGACCTGGGGCGAAATCGGAGACTCCAATGTCCAAGAAGCTCTATGTGGGCAACCTGCCCTTCACCGCCACCGAGGATGAGGTCCGCGCGCTCTTCGAGAAGCACGGCACCGTCCACTCCGTCGCTCTGATCATGGACCGCGACACCGGCCGCCCCCGCGGCTTCGGTTTCGTCGAGATGGACAACCACGAGGCCGCGATCAGCGCCCTCGACGGCACCGAGATGGGCGGCCGCGCCCTGCGTGTCAACGAGGCCGAGGAGCGCCGCGAGCGCAGCGGCGGCGGCTTCCGTGGTGGCGGTCGTGGCGGCGGTGGCGGCGGCGGCCGCTGGTAGCCTGACCTCTTGCCTTTTCCCCCGGCGGCCGCTGGTCGCCGGGGGACTCTCCCACACGGGCGGCCCTCGATGAACTCCCCGCGCAGATCCCCGCACGTCGACTGGCGCGCCCTGGTAGCACCCTTCGAGCGCAGCTGCACCCGCCGCAGCCTCCTGCAGATCGCCACGTCGGTGCTCCCCTACCTCGCGCTCTGGGCGGCCATGCTCTTCAGCCTGCGCGTCTCCTACTGGCTGACCCTCGCGCTGGCGATTCCCACCACGGGCTTCCTCGTCCGCAGCTTCATCATCTGCCACGACTGCGGGCACGGCGCCTTCTTCCGCTCGCGCTGGGCGAACCGCCTGGTGGGCTTCGTGACGGGCCTACTCGTCTTCATCCCCTCGGGCGGGTGGAGCCACGAGCACGCGCGGCATCACGCCACGTCCGGGGACCTCGACCGCCGCGGCGGCGGCGGGGACATCTGGACGCTCACGGTCGCCGAGTACCGCGCCGCCTCGCGCTGGGAGCGCCTGCGCTACCGGCTCTATCGCCATCCGCTGGTGATGTTCGGCCTCGGCCCCTTCTTCGTCTTCCTGCTCAACTACCGCGTGTGGCGGCGCGAGGACAGCACCCGCGCGCGCCGCAGCAAGGTGCTGACGAACCTCACCCTCGCCGCCATCGCGGCCGTCATGTGCCTGACCATCGGCTGGAAGGCCTACCTGATGATCCAGTTGCCGCTGATCTTCCTCGCCGGCGTGGCGGGCATCTGGCTCTTCTACGTGCAGCACCAGTTCGAGGGGACCTACTGGGCGCGCAAGGGCAAGTGGGACTACCTGCGCCAGGCGCTGGAGGGCTCGTCCTTCTACAAGCTGCCGCGGCTGCTGCAGTGGTTCAGCGGGAACATCGGCTTCCACCACATCCACCATCTCAGCCCGCGCATCCCCAACTACTTCCTCGAGCGCTGCCACCTCTCCAGCCCGCTCTTCAGCCGCGTGAAGCCGGTGACGCTGCGCGCCAGCTTCAGCAGCCTCCGCTTCAAGCTCTGGGACGAGGACGCCGGCCGCCTCGTGGGCTTCGGCGCGCTGAAGACGGCGAGCTAGCGCAAGGCGACTCGGGAGGCGCGCCGCGGGCGCAGCGGTCCCGGCGGCTCACGCCGGACGCCAAGGACATGCGCTCGTCCTGGAAGACCTGGCACGATACGCGCTAGTTGCCTATCTTGACGCATCTCGTCGGGCTCCTGCCCGACAGCGGCGAACAACAGGACCGCGATTCACGTCGCGGGTCGCGCCGCCCGCAACCCCTCTTACCCTTCACTGTTGTTTGGGTCGGAACTCCAGACCGCCTCGCGCGGGCCCGGCCCGTGTGCCTGCGGTGGAACGCAAGGACTTCATGTCAGATCAATCTTCTCCCGCCGGCGGCTTCGACCGCTTTGGCCTCCACGACGCCCTGCTGCGCGGCATTCGCGACGCGGGCTTCACCAGCCCCCGCCCCATCCAGGCCGACACCATTCCCGCCAGCCTCGAGGGCCGCGACGTCCTTGGCCTGGCCATGACCGGCACCGGCAAGACCGCGGCCTTCGCCCTGCCCTTGCTGCACCGGCTGCTCACTTCGCCCCGGGACGGACGCCGCCGCGATCCCCGCGCGCTGATCCTCGCCCCCACCCGTGAGCTGGCAACCCAGATCGCGGCGGAGATCGCCGTGCTCGCGCGGCACAGCGCGCTGAAGGTGGTCACCCTCTTCGGCGGCGTGCCCGTGTCGCGGCAGATCAATCAGCTGCGCCGTCGCCCCGAGATCGTGGTCGGCTGCCCGGGCCGCGTGCTCGACCTCATCGAGCAGGACGAACTGCGGCTCGACCGGGTCGACACGCTCGTCATCGACGAAGCCGATCACCTGTTCGACATGGGCTTCCTGCCGAACGTCCGCCGCATCCTAGCCACGCTTCCGGCGCGGCGACAGAACCTGCTCTTCTCGGCCACCATGCCCAGCGAAGTGCGCCATCTGGCCGACAGGCTGCTCTTGCGCCCGACGGTCGTGGAGCTGTCCCACAGCGCGCCGGCCAGCACGGTGGATCACGCGCTCGTGTCGGTGGCCGAGACGCGCAAGCGCGATCTGCTCGAGCAGTTGCTCAGGCGGCCGGACTGCGCGTCGGCCATCGTCTTCGCGCGAACGAAGCAGCGCACGCGCCGCCTGGCCGAGCATCTCGCCAAGGCGGGCTTCCGCGCGGTGGGCATCCAGGGCAACCTGTCCCAACCTCAGCGCGACCGCGCCATGGCCGGCTTCCGCACGGGGCAGTTCAGCGTGCTCGTGGCCACGGACATCGTGGCGCGCGGGATCGACGTCAGCGGCGTGTCGCACGTGATCAACTACGACGTGCCGAACACGCCCGAGGCCTACACGCACCGCATCGGGCGCACGGGACGTGCAGAGCTGACGGGCGCGGCCATCACCTTCGTCACGAACGAAGATCATGGCTGGGTGCGCGCGACCGAGCGAATGATCGGCACGCGAATTCCGCGCCGGACGGTCGAGGGCTTCGAGAGCGCGTTCGTCGAGGCGCCGCCGCGGCCCGCGCGGACGTCGCATCGCCAGTCGCGGCCGCGCCTGGAGTCGCCCGTGCCGCCCGTCGCCTCGGCGGGTCGCGGGCGCCGTCGACGGCGCTAGGGTGATCGAAGGGGACAAGCCCTCCGTCCGGGTGTAGACTCCAGACAGCCCTGGAGGTGGCCCGATGAAAGAGATCCGCAACACGACCGCTGGCCCGCTGCGCCTCACGCTGCCCGGCGGCAAGACGCTGCACCTGAGCCCGGGCAAGGTGGCGCAGGTGGCCGACAAGGCGCTGGAGCGCGCGAGCCTGAAGGCGCTGGTGGCGTCGGGTGAAATCGAGGTCCTGGGCGAAGGCGACCACCCGGAGGGCATCGGTCCCGCCGCGAGCGGCGCGGAACAGACGCACGGGCAGAGCCGCTCGCCCTTCCGGCGGCGGTCGGGCGAACGCTAGCGGCCCTACTTGCCAAGACCCTTCAGCAGGTCCTTGGCCTTGTCGCCGATCGAGCCGCCGAGCTTCTCCTCGATGAGGCGCTGGGCCTCCGAGCCGGCGACGTCCCGCGCGGCCTGCTTCGCCACGGCGCCGAGGATCTCGCGGGCGAGCGCGTCGGGCGTGGCGCCCTCTGCGCCGCCGAGGTTCGCCAGATCGAAGGCCGGCAGCTTCACCGTGCGCGGTTCGAGGCCGAGGGCGGAGGCGTCCACGGCGATCTCGCCGTCGGCGAAGTGAAGGCGCGCGATGCGGAGCTTGGCCGGCGCGGCGCCGGCCGGTTCGCGCGGCGCGCTGTCCTGCAGGCGGTGGCGGAGGACGTCCAGGTTCAGCGAGCCGTCCCGCAGGAACTCGGCGCGGACGCGCGGGCCGTCGACGCGGATCTCGTCGATCACGATCGGTTCGCTCTTGAGACTGGCGAGATCGAGATCGAGGACGATGTCCTCGAGGTCGAAGACGTCCTCGCCGCTGAAGCCCACCGGATTGCCCACGCTCAGCCCCGCCACCTCGCCGCGGCCCTGGCGCAGCGAGAGCTTGGCGCCGGTCACCTCCACCGGCGAGCCGGTGGCCTCGCTGCCGGCCTTCTCGATGGCCGCGGCCAGGAACGCGCCGAGGTTGCTCGTCAGGAAGATCGCCGCGGCGACGATGACGACCACGGCCACGGCGGCGACGACGATCACGGGCTTGCGCATGACACCCTCCGCAGGTTCGGGTGCGGCCAGCCTCGCAGGCGGCTCGGCGCGGGTCAAGGACCGGATGCGACTGGACCGGCCGCCCGCCGCTCGCTATCCTCACGAGAGCGGTGGAGGTGGACGATGACGCGGACGCTTGCGCTCCTGGCGCTGCTCGCCCTGGCATCCCCGGCGATGGGAAATGCGACCGAAACGGCGCTCGACAGCCTGGTCACGCCGGATGAGCGCGCCTTCCTTCTGGAAACCGTCGCGGCAATCGACCCACCCACCCGCTTCTGCGAACTCGCGGAGTTCGGCTCACGGCAGTCCGCCCTCGGCGGCGGCTTCTACGGCATGCTGCCAGACCAACTCACCCCCGCCGACAGCCTGCCCGTGCCCGCCGACGAAGACTCGCGCCTCGCTGCCGTGCTGGTCCTCGCGCGCCAGCGCGAGACCAACCGCGCGGCGCTGGCCGCGCTCAACCCCGACTACCCCGTGACCTTCGGCGCTACGTCGCTCGCGGACTTCCTTCTCGACCTGCCCGCGTCGGAGCTGGGCCCTCCCCCTGACGGCGATGCGCTGCGGCTTGCACTCGATCTCAGCGCCGTGCGCGGCTTCCTCGCGGCCCGCGCCGACGGTGCGATCGACCGGTCCGAGGCCGCCGCCCTCGCCGCGCTACCCAGCAACGTGGCCATGCTCGAGCACCGGCGCAATCTCGGTTACGTGCCCGAACCGCTGCCGGACGCCGAGGCGCTGGCAGCGTTCATCGGGCAGGCGGGCTCGCCGGATCCGCTGGACCGCCTCTGGTGCTGGGTGAGCTCGCAGAACGCCTTCGGCTACGCCGATCTGGCGGAGCAGCCGACGGGGTACGGCGATCTCGTCGCTCAACTGAACGCGCACGGCGACGCCCTGGCGGCCGCGGTGCTCGGCCGCATCGCCCGTTTCGCACCGGAGGACGCACGGCTCGAGACGACCTTCGCCTTCACCGTGGGCTGGGCGATCCGCGGCTGGGCGACGCCAGCGATGGCGGGGCTGAACGTCGAGCAGGTGAAGGACGACTGGGACTTCCTCTACGGCACCCTGGTGGAGGAGACGTATCACCGCCTGCAGCTCGAGCTGTTTCCTTCCGCGGACGGCGCGCCCGCGCGCACGTTCGAAGACCTCGTGGCCGCGGACACGGGCGACCCGCGGCTCGATCGGCTGCAGGAGATCCTGGCCTACACGGCGGCCGAGGGCGCGGCGAACCTGGTGCGCGGGCGCTTTGCGCCGGCGGGACTCGACGCGAAGGCGCCCGAGGGGGCGGCGCTGCTGGCGCGATTCGTGGGGGAGGTCGTCGAGGGTGGCAACTTGGAGGCCGCTGACGCGCTGATCAACGAAGGCCTGCGCGGCAACGGTCCGCTCTACGGCCTCGGCCTGCGCCTGGCCACCGCGATCGCGGACACCGACGGCGACCACGCCGTGGGCGAATGGCAGCAGCGCGGCGCGGCGGCCTTCGTGCTGCGCGGGTCGGAGCTGTCGGCGGCGGGTGGAACGCCGCTGCTGGCGGCGGACGTCATCGCCGCGGTCGAGCGTCTACGCTAGGCCTACTTCAGCAGGGTCATCTTGCCGCTGACGCGGAAATCCCCCGCCTCCAGGCGATACAGGTAGACGCCGCTGGCGAGACGGTAGCCGCTGTCGTCGCGACCGTCCCAGATCGCAGTGAAGGGGCCGGCGGGCTGCGGCGCGGCACTGAGAAGCGTGCGGACGCAGCGGCCCGCTGGATCGAGAACGCGCAGCGTCACGGGCGCCGCCGCGGGCAGCGCGCAGCGGATCGTCGTCGCGGGGTTGAAGGGGTTGGGGAAGTTCGCGGCGTACGGCGCGGCCGGGCTGCTTCCCGTGTTCACGCCTGTCGGCGCGTCGGACCAGCGGCCCACCGCATAGGACATGTGGCCCCCGGCGACGCGGAACGTCCCGCAGGCGTAGAGCCAGTCGTCCACGACCTCCAGGTCGTAGAGGGACGCTCCCGAGTAGTCGAGTTCGGCGAGGCCCGTGCCCAGCAACTCCCAGCTTTCACCATTCCAGCGCGCGATGCCGCCGCAGGCCTCGCCGTCGATGGCGGAGATCCAGCCCCCGGCGATGAGGTCGCCGTGGTAGACCGCGAGGGCGGTGACATTGCCGGTGACGACCCAGGGGAAGGGCTGCCACTGCTGACCGTCCCACCGGGCGATGTGGCTCGCGGGCTGACCGTCCGCGAGGGTGAAGCTGCCGCTGGCCACGAGCTGATCGTTCCACTCGACGAGCGCGGACGCCTGCGCGTCGAAGCCGCCGCCGAAGGGCTGCCACCCCGCTCCATCCCAGCGGCCGATGAAGTTGAGCGGCTGGCCGAGGTCGTCCGTGGCGAAGGTGCCGACGGCGACCAGCTCGCCCTGGTAGGCGTGCAGGTCGATGATCGTCCCATCCAGGCCGATGGCGAGGTCCTGCCAGCTGGTTCCATCCCAGGCTCGAAGCGAGCTCCCCCCGGCGGCGAAGAGGGTGCTGCCGACCAGTCGCAGCGCGCGGCAGGCGAAAGGCAGGCCGGCGCCCAGCGCGTGCCAGCCGGTGCCGTTCCAGGCCGCGACGTTGAGTGCCGGGACGCTGTCGATCTCCGCGAAGGTCCCTCCCGCCACCAGTTCGCCGTCGAGCTCCTCGAAGCAGTAGATGGAATCGAAACGATCCGGAAGGCCGGCGCCGAGGGGCTTCCAGGCGTCGCCGTCGAATTCGCCGACGCCGTTGAGCGCGCTGTCGAAGCCGAAGTCGAAGGGGCCCCCCGCCACGAGGCTCCCCGCGAAGGTCCCGAGCCCGTAGGGCGACCAGTCGAGGCCCCCGTAGTGGCCGAGGTGCGAGGGGCTGGCGAAGGGCACCCAGGCCGAGCCGTCCCAGAGGGCCAGCCGGTTCATCGCCGAGTGATTCGCCTGACGGAAACCGCCCCCGATGAACAGCTGGTCCTGATAGCTGCCGAGCAAGGTGAGGGTCGGCGGCACGATGTTGGCCGGGTTGCCGAAAGGTGCGCCGAGCGCCGACCAGGCGGCGCCGTCCCAGAACGCGGCGCAGCGGCCGCCGTCGATGTCGAAGTTGCCACAGGCCACGAGGCCGCCATCGAAACTCAGCAGCGCCCGGACGTTGCCCGGGAGATCCCCCGGAAACTCCTCCCACGCCGCACCCGTCCAGCGGAAGACGCCGGAGTAGTCGCCCGTCAGCAGCTCGCCCTCGAAGAACTCGAAATCGCACGGCTCATAGAGGTAGCCCATGCTCGACCAGGACCCGCCGTCCCAGCGCGCAAGGTTGCGGATGCCGTAGTCGCCGTCGAGGCCCTCGAATGCGCCCTGGACGACCAGGTCGCCCTCGTAGACCACCATGTCGCTGACATGGCTCGCCCAGCCCCATTCGAAGGTGGCGAGGGACGTCCACTCGTATCCGTCGTACGCCGAGAGGCCGCCCTGCTCGAAGTAGTGATACTCATCGGTGTACCAATCGAGGATGCCTGCGACCACCAGCCGCCCCTGATACAGGCAGAGCGAAAGCACGGAGTCGAAGTCCGGCTGCACGGCGAGCGGCTGCCAGGCCGCGCCATCCCAGCGCGCGATCCCGTTGACGGCCGTCGCCCCCGAGTGTCCGAACTCGCCGGCGGCGTAGAGCGATCCGTTGATCACCACGAGGTCGCGGACCGCGCCGTCGAACCCGTCCCCCATGGGCTGCCAGTCGTTGCCGTCCCAGCGCGCGACGCGGGTTGTCGGCGAGAGATCGACGTGGGTGAAAGCGCCACCGAGGACGAGGCTTCCGTCGTATTCAACCGCGCAGTAGACGCTGGACTCGGCGCCGGGCAATGCGAAGTCCTCCGACCAGTCCCCGCCGGACGGGTCGCTCCGCGCGAGGGTCGCGGACAGCATGAGCAGCGCGAGACCGAGAACTGACTTCTTCATCGCCCACCTCCACCGCCGACGTTTGCTCGCTCCGCCCTACCTCCAGGAGCACCTCCACCCGGGGGCAGTATAGCAGCGGAGCCACGATCTGAAAAGATTGTGGATGGCCACGGCGGAGATGCTACACTTTCTAATGCGCGACGCAACCGGGGAGGGTCCGATGCGGCGAAGAGTTCGTGCGGTGGCGGCCATGGCCCTGGCCCTCTCGGGGCTTGAGGCGGGCTGGGTGTCGGCGGCGGAGTACGTCGTCCCGACGGACTTCGAACGCCTCGGCGAAGCGCTCCAGGCCGCCGGTCCTGGCGACACCGTGACCGTCCGGCCAGGCGAGTACCCGCTCTTCGGGCACATCGGAACTGAGGAGACGGAGCTGCTGATTCGCTCGTCGGGCGGTCCCACGGTGACGATACTCCTCGGTGACGATCCCTGGGGACTGGGGGCAGACTTCACCTTCGGATGGGGCATAACGCCCACGACGGTTCTGCAGGGGTTCACGTTCAGGAACTTCGACCGCAGCGCGATACGGATCTTCGGCGGCTCGCCGTCCTTGAGCAATCTCGTGTTCGAGAATTGCGGCACCACTGGATTCGTCGACTCATTCGGTGGCGCCATCAATTGCCAAGCGGGCAGTCCAGTACTCGCCGGTGTCCGCTTCGTCGAGAACCACACGTTGAGCGGGGGTGCGTTCGCCAATAGCGGCGGCTCACCGGTCTTTTTCGGCTGCAGCTTCGAGTCAAACTGGGCGTGGTACGGTGGAGCGGTGCATCTAGGCGGCGGCAGCCCGAGCTTCATCGCCTGCGACTTCATCGACAACGAGGTGAGGACGGACTACAGCTGGGAGGACCAGTCCTACGTCGATGCCTATGGTGGCGCGGTGTACATCACCGGGAACTCAACCGTCGCCCCCACCTTCAGCCAATGCCGGTTCATCCACAATCAAGCGCTGGATGCCGTGCAGCACGGCACGGAAGCCATCGGCGGCGCCTGCTATACCAGGGGCGGATGTACCCCCACCTTCACCGGATGCACCATGGTGGACAACAGCGCCGACACGCGCGGCGGCGCGGTGCTGGCGACCGACGAGGCGCAGCCCACGTTCAGCAGCACGATCATCGCGTTCACGTCCGAAGGCGGCGGGCTGGTGGTCGAGGGCGTGACCGCGGGCGTTACGCTTGCCTGCTGTGACGTCTACGGCAACAACGGCGGCGACTACGTCGGCATGGACGACCCCACGGGGCAGGACGGCAACATCAGCGCCAACCCCCTCTTCTGCGATCCGGACGCGCGCGAGTACACGCTGGCAGCCGGGTCGCCCTGCCTGCCGGCCGGCAACGACTGCGGCGTGCAGATCGGCGCGTATGGCGAAGGCTGCGCGTGGCCGACCGCGGTGGAGGACGCGCCGGCGCAGGCCGGCGGGGGCGTCGCCCTGGACTGCCACCCGAACCCTTTCAATCCGACCACGGTCTTCAGCTTCGAAGTGCCCGCACCGGCACGCGTGTCGCTCACGGTCTACGACGTGACCGGGCGCCACGTGCAATCCCTGGTCCACACCGATCTGCCGGCGGGCCAGCATGCGGTGGACTTCGACGGCAGCGGGCTGGGCTCGGGGGTCTACCTGGCGGTGCTGCGCATCGGGGAGCGGCACGCGGAGCGGAAGTTCACACTCGTGAAGTAGTCGGGAGTCGACGCGTGGCGGATCTTGAGGGAAGCCCGGACATCATCCTGGTGTTGCCGAAGGGGCATGTGCTCGCCGCGGTGGCGCCGGTCGCGGGCTATTCCGTGCAGGCGCTGCCGGCGTCGTCCGACGCTTGGTGGATCGCGATCCACCGCCAGGCCGTCCCCGCGTTCGGCGAGTCGGACCTGAAGGACTGGCTGCAAAGGTACCGGGACCTGGCGCTGCGCGACGGGATCCTCGTCGCGACGGACGACGCGACCGGCGCCCCGGTGGCGACCGCCGGCAGCCTCGCCAACTCGAAGGGCGGGATGTTTCCCGAGGGCGGGCAGATCGGCTGGGTCGCCACCGTCCCCGAACATCGCCAGCGCGGCCTGGCGAGCTGGCTGACCGCGCTGGTGACGCAGCGTCTTCAGGCGGAGGGCTTCCGGAACATCTTCCTGTGCACCGGGGACGACATGCCGGGCGCCATCAGCGTGTACCTGCGCCTGGGGTATCGGCCGTGCCTCTACGCGAGCGACCAGGCGGCGCGCTGGGCGCGGATCTGCGCGGCGATAGGGGCTGAGTACACGCCGGCGGCGTGGCCGAGCGTTGAGGAGTACTTGGCGGGGTGACGCGCGGCGCGGGCGTCAGCGAAGGGCAGGGACTATTGGCTGGACTCAAACGACCGAGGCTCCGGATAGGCAGAGGCGGCTTACTTGTCGAGGCAGAGATGAAGGAAAGGGCTGCGCGTTCTCACTGCAGCACCGAGAGGGGTTCCAGATGACACCCGAGGAGTTCATGAGCCGGATGAGATCCGGGGAGTTTGACTGGCAGGAGATCGGCCGTGGGATGCACAAGGCCTTCTGCAACGCAGAGTCGCTCCTCGAAGACGCCGAGTACTTCCTCAAGCACAAGCCAGGTCGGGCGATTAGCCTCGCGGTCCTGGCCGCAGAGGAGATCGCCAAGGTCTTCCTGCTCGCCGAGGTGGTCCTGATGGCTGCCGCACATCCTGTTCCGTGGGACGAAGCCGAGAGATCAATGAAACTGCGTGCACACAAGGCAAAGCTGGAGGTCTTTGCGCAGTATGGAGACAGGATTCTAAACCGCTTCTTCGCGGAAGAGGGCACCACATACTACAAGGAATCGCTGCCGGTCGGGATAGCCCCGCTACTCGACTACTTCAAGCAATTAGGGCTGTATGTGAATCCTGCAGAAGACCGCTTCATCTCGCCTGAGGAGTTCGGGCGGGACAACCCCGAGCTCGCTGAGACCCTGGTCACCGCCGCCCGGGAGCGCCTTGAGAGCATCAGGAAGATGCACTCAAGCGAGAAGCAGTCCATAGCAATGGCTGGCATCCTCGTGGAACTGCTGAAGGAGTATGCCCGCACCATGGTGGCATCAGGGGATGTCGACGCCGCAGCGATGCGCGAGATCGTAAAGAAGGGAATGGCGGTTGCCCGCACTGCGATGGAGGAAGGTGACTCCGGTACGGCCTCCCCGCAAGACGAGTCCCAGCATGGCTAGGATGGGTACAAGACAGGTACATGATTTGGGTGCATAGGATTACCAAAGAAGAGCCCCGCTGCAACTCCTTGCAGCGGGGTCATTTGTAGCTCAACTCAGGTACGCCCAGGAGGGCTCGAACCCCCAACCTTCTGATCCGTAGTCAGACGCTCTATCCAATTGAGCTATGGGCGCAGGGGCGGAGAGGCAGGGATTCGAACCCTGGGTGAGCTTTATAGGCCCACACTCGCTTAGCAGGCGAGCACCTTCGGCCGACTCGGTCACCTCTCCAAGCGACTCGTCAGGCGGAGGACGAGGGACTCGAACCCCCAAGGGCAAAGCCCGGCGGTTTTCAAGACCGCTGCCTTACCAGTTAGGCTAGTCCTCCCAAGGCGCGAAGCGCCCCGGCAGGATAGCCCCTGCAGAGCCGGGGCGCAATATATCAGCGCCTTCGGACCCTGTCAATCCATCCGCGTCTAAGCCATTCGTTTTGCTCGAATTCCCCCTCGAGCGGGGCGGGCGCGCCGCCGGTCCGGCCACGGCGCACGCGGCGCCACGCGGCCACCAGGAAGAGCAGCATCATGACGAAGAAGAGCGGCGCCGTCCCGAAGAGCAGGCCCCAGCGCCGGAAGCCCGGCATGATCGACGCGTCGAAGCGCGCCTGGAAGGCCTGCAGCGTCTCGCCGCGGCTGCGCTCGAGCGCGTCGGAGAAGGGCATCCCCTCCTCGAGCAGCGCCATGAGATGCGCCCAGCTCTCCGGCTCGCGCGCCAGCTCCTGCACGGCGGCCTGCGACTCGGCGTAGGCGAGCATCGCGCGCGGACCGCTGGCCGGGAAGCTGCGGCGGAGGTCGCCGAGGGGGATGGCGCTCTTCGTCCACGCCGCGCGGGCGAGACGCCAGAGCACCTCCATGTCCCACTCGGCCGCGCGCATCTGCGCATAGCCCTCGTGGAACCAGCGCGGCACCGGCCGCTCCCCCAGCTTGCGGTCGAGCAGCACGTGCGCGAGCTCGTGCCGGATCAGCGTCGCCGCCTGCCCCAGGTCGAGGACGTACTCCTTGTCCAGCAGGATCGTCTCGCCGGGCACCAGGATCAGCCCCGCCGCCCACTCCGGGCTGCGGCCGCCGGCCAGCCGGCGGAAGCGCTCGCCGTCGTGGGCGAGAATCAGGGTGATGGGACGCCGGTCGGCGCCGAGTTCCGCTTCGGGCAGCGCGGCCAGAAAGCCCTCGGCCAGGTCGCCGAGCTGCCGCGCCAGCGGCGCGTCGGAGGGCTCGCTGCGGACGTCCACGCGCGGCGGCCCCGGTGCCAACGCCGTTGACACCTGGGCCTGCAGGGCCAGCGTGGCCAGCACAGCGGCGACGAGCGCGGCCCATCCTAGCAATCGCTTCATCTCACCCTCACAAATCGCTGCTACCGGGACGGATAGCACTTCGGCAATGCGGGCGATCATGCTAAGCTAGCACATCCTCTGCGAAAGGACATCCCCCGTGACGCCATCGCGCCCCTCCCCGCGCGCCGCGCTGCTCGGCCTGGCCGCCCTCTGCCTCGCCGCCCTGCCCGCCGTGGCCGGCAGCCTCCGCCTCATGGACTACAACCTGCTCAACTTCCCCGGCAGCACCGGCGCGAGCCGCGCGCCCTACTTCCGCACCGTGCTGGCCGAGGCGGCGCCCGACCTCATCGTCGCCGAGGAGGTGCTCGGCACGGCCGGGCGCGACCAGTTCCTCTCGCTCGTCCTCGACGTCGCCGAGCCAGGGCTCTGGGAAGCCGCCTTCTTCCACGACGGCACCGACACCGACCGGGCGCTCTTCATCCGCGACAACTGCGCCGCCGTGATCGACGCGGGCTGGCTCGACACCGACCTCCGCGACATCGACTGGTGGGACCTCCGCCTCACCGAAAGCGGTGACACCCTGCGCGTCTACGGGCTGCACCTCAAGGCCAGCCAGGGCAGCACCGAGGAGCAGCGCCGCTACGCAGAGTGCCTGGTCCTGCGCGGCGACCTCGACGCCCTCCCGCCCCAGCGCGCGGCGCTGGTCTGCGGTGACTACAACATCTACACCTACACGGAGCCCGCCTGGCAACTGCTTCGCAGCGACGGCCCCGGCCAGCTGCTCGATCCCCTCGACCAGGAGGGCCCCTGGCACAACAACCTGGCCTACGCGCCCGTACACACCCAGAGCACCCGCACCGCCAGCTTTGGCGGCGGCGCCACCGGCGGCCTCGACGACCGCTTCGATTTCATCCTTCCCCGCCCCGTGCTCATGGATGGTATCGGTCTCGAACTCGACCCGCTAAGCTACCTGGTTCTAGGCAATGACGGGAATCACTTCAACCAGGCGATCATCGATGGTGTGAACGGCGTTGTCAGTGCCGAGGTGGCCAACGCCCTCCACGAGTCCAGCGACCACCTGCCCCTGCTCGTGAACCTCACCTGGCAGCCTGTCACCACCGTTGCCACCGCGCCCGCGCCCACCCGCCTCGACGCCTGGCCCAACCCCTTCAACCCGGCCACGCGCCTGGCCTTCGGCCTGCCCGCTGCAGGCCACGCCCGGCTGGCCGTCTACGACGCCCTCGGCCGACAGGTGGCGCTGCTCGTCAACGAGGCCCTGCCGGCCGGCCCGCTGCAGGTGGACTGGCATCCCACGGGCCTGCCCGCCGGCCTCTACCTCGCCGAGCTGCGCCTGGACGGGGCGCCGGCGGCGCGGACGAAGCTGGTGCTGCTGAAGTAGCTCGCGATCGTTCTGCCTCGCTTCGCACTGCGTGAGGCGCTCGGCCAAAACGATCGCTCGCTAGCGTGTGGAACAAAGGCGCGCGACCCGGACACAAGGCTCGCTAGCACGCAGAGCAAGAGCGCCGGGCTGGACGCGCGTCTACCCGCCCCCGGGGGCGGGTGGCACTCGGCAGGCAACTCGATTCGGGTCAAGATTCTCGCGGCGCCCACTTGCGCTGGATACCAATGTATAGTATCCTTGGGCAGGAGTCAAGGGGCTTCGCGCGAGGCTGAGCCGAGGGGAGAGTCGCGCCGGCCGTCCGACACGGCTGCGGAACCCGCCCCCGGGGGCGGGTCGAGAGGGGCGAATCGAGGAGGCCGGGGCCGCCAATCCGCCCCCGGGGGCGGGTTCGACCTGGCGATCTGCATCGAACCGCGCCTAGCTCACCGCGTCGATGATCCCGTGCCCCACCACGCTGTCGCCCCGGTAGAGGACGAGGCTCTGTCCCGGCGCGGCGGCGCCCGCAGGCGACGCGAGGCGCACGGCGAGCGCGCCGTCGCCGAAGGACCACGACGCCACCGGCTGGTCCGCGCTGCGGTAGCGGATGCGCGCGGCCACCGGCGAGTCCGGCGCGGCGACGAGCGCCGGGTGCACCCAGGCATCGCGGCAGCGCAGCTCGCGGGCGGCGAGGTCGGCCGACTCCCCCAGTTCCACCTCGCCGGTGGCGGCGTCCACGCGGGTCACGTAGAGCGGCCGGCCCGCCGACACGCCCAGGCCGTGGCGCTGGCCCACGGTGAAGAGCGCGGCGCCGGCGTGTTCGCCGAGCACGCGGCCGTCCGCGTCCACCACCGGGCCGGGCGTGAGCAGCTCGCGCTCGCCCAGGTAGTCGCGCAGGGTGCGGCCGCCGAGGAAGCAGACGTCCTGGCTCTCGCGCTTGTCGGCGACGTGCAGCCCGTGGCGCCGCGCCACCTCCCGGGTCTCCACCTTCTGCAGGTCCCCCAGCGGGAAGAGCACTCGCGGGTAGAGCGCCGGGGCCATGGCGGCGAGGAAGTAGCTCTGGTCCTTGGCGCGGTCGGCGGCGCGGGCGAGGAAGCGCGCGTCGTCCGCGCCGAACATGCGCGCGTAGTGGCCCGTGGCCACGGCGTCGAAGCCGCCGGCCACCGCCTCTTCCACGAAGCGCGGAAAGCGCACCTGCGAGTTGCAGCGCACGCAGGGGTTGGGCGTGCGGCCGGCCGCGTACTCGGCGTGGAAGACGTCGATCACCTCGCGCTGGAAGCGCGCGGTCTCGTCCACCACGCGGTGGTCGATGCCGAGCGCGCGGCACACGTCCAGCGCGTCGGCCACTGCGTCCACCGAGCAGCAGGAGCGGCCCGGCAGCTCGTCGGTCTCGGCGAAGCAGAAGTTCTTGGTGGTGGCGCCGACGACTTCGGCGCCCTGTTCGATCAGGAGGGCGGCGGCCGCGGAGGAGTCCACGCCCCCGCTCATGGCCACGAGCACCCGGCGCCCGGCCAGGGGCTTCATCGGATCACGTAGCCCCGGGAGCGGGCCAGCTCCTCCTTGGCCTTGTCCAGCAGCGCCTCCCACTCGGAGGTGCCGTGCTCGATCTTGCGGGAGTAGCTCTCGAGACGCGCCACGGCGGCCTCGTTGATCTCCTCCTCGATCTCGAGGTCGCGGGTGATCCACACCTCGAGCAGGTCCATGAAGGCCCGCTCGCTCACGGTGATGTCCACCAGTTCCTCGTCCAGCAGGCGGTCCGCCAGGCGGCCGGCCAGCACCTCGATGCGCTCCTCGCTCAGCCTCACAGCGTGTACCCCCGCTTCTTGGCCAGCTCCTGCTTGAGCTTGCGCCGCAGCATCATCTGGTCCAGGTCCTGGCTCATGATCTGGCGCTCGTACTGCTCCAGCAGGACGTTCACCTCGGCGTCGATCTCGTCCTCGACCTTGAGCTCGTCCACGAACTCCCACTCGATGATGCGCACGAGCTCATCGGCGGGGATGTTCAGGGAGACGTCCTCGTGGTCGCGCATGATGCGCACGAGCTTCTCGGCCAGGTACTCGATCTTGGCGGGGCTAAGTCGCATGGCTCTCCTCGCTTTCGCAAGAATCTAGACGAGCCGCCCGGCCCTGTAAAGCCCCCGCCCGGCGGGCCGGCTTCTTGCAGATCCCGCCCGACGGGCGTCCGCGGAGGCCGGCCAGGAGGCAGCATGGGCAAGCAGAAGGCAGATCGCGCCGCGCGAGGGCAGTTTCCGCGCTGGCGGCAGCTGCAGCGCGAGATGCAGGCAGCCCTGCAGGCGCGCCTGGACGCCCTGCTCGAGCCCCCGCCGTCCTACATCGACGACTACCGCGCCCGCTACGAGCGGGAGTACCCCGCCTGGGACGGCGGGAGCCTCAGCCCCAGCGAGCTCGACCGCCGACTGGGCGAGGCGGATCTCGTCCTCGTGGGCGACTACCACAGCCTCGCCCAGTCCCAGCGCACGGCCCTGCGCCTGCTGCGGCGGCTGAGCCGGCGGGGCGTCGCGCCGACCCTGGCGCTCGAGATGCTCCCCGCCGACCGCCAGCCGCTGCTGGACGACTTCCTCGCCGGCCGGCTCAACCGCGCGGCGTTCACCGCGCGCATCGAGCAGGAGCGCGTCTGGGACTTCCCCTGGAAGCCCGTGCAGATCCTGCTCGACTTCGCGCGCTATCACCAGCTACCGGTCGTCGCCCTGAACCACCGCCCCCGGCGCGCCGAGCGCGCGCTGGTCGAGCGCGACCGCCGCGCCGCCCGCCTGCTCGCCGAGGCGCGCAAGCGCGAGCCCGGGCGGCCGCTGTTCATCCTGTTCGGCGACTACCACCTGGCCGCCAGCCACCTGCCGGCGGAAGTCGCGCGCGCCTTCGCGAAGGCGAAGCTGCCGGCGCCGCGGCTGAGGCGCGTCTTCCAGAACCGCGAGGCGCTCTTCTGGCAGAGCCTCGCCGACGACGGCCGCGCGCCCGAGATCCTCGACCTGGCCGGCGGCGACGTCTGCATCCAGAGCGCGACGCCGCTGGTGAAGCTGCAGAGCTACCTGCACTGGCTCAGCTTCCACGCCGGCGAGCGCGAGGACTGGGCGCTGCCCGACCCCGACGAGTACAGCGAGGACCTCAGCCGCGAAGTCGACGTGGCGCTGCACCGCATCGCGCAGTTCCTGCGCGTCCCGCTGCTGGAGCAGTCGCCGCCGCGCGTCTTCTGGGTGGGCGAGACGGACTTCGCCCGCCGCATCGCCCGCGCCGCCGGCTGGCGCGACGAGGAGCTGGCCCTCGTGCTCAACTCCCTGCGCGTGGGCGAGGACTGCTACCTCCGCGAGCGCGATCTGGCCGTGATCGGCGACCCCGGCGAGAACCATCTCAGCGAGCTGGCCGCCCGCGTGCTGCACAGCCGCTGCAGCCGCCTGTCGCTGCGCCCCCGCACGCTGGTGGACGACTTCTACCTGCGCGTCATCCGTCACGCGCTCATGTTCCTCGGCTCGAAGGTGATGAACCCGCTGCGCAAGAGCCAGGACCGCCCCGCGCTCCTCCGCTATCTCCGCGAGGACGGCCCCGCCGGCGACTGGCGCGGCCGCGCCGAGCTGCTGCTCGCCTATCTGGAGGCCGAGGAGCAGTTCCAGTCCACCGGCGACATCGACGGCTTCGCCGGTCGCTTCTTCAACCTGGAGCCGCGTCTGCACCTGGCGCTCACGCGCGCGGTGGGCCGCAGCCTCGGGGGACGTCTCTACGAGGCCCTGATCGCCGATCGGCTGGACCCCATCTGGCTGCGCACGCTCTGGTTCGAGCCCTTCCACCTGGAGGGCAGCCCGCTCAAGCGCTACCTGGAGATGCTCGAGCAGCTCGGCCGTCCGGGCGGCGCCGCGCGCGCCGCCGGCGAGCTGGAGCGGCTCTAGACGCCGCCCTCGGCCGCCCACCGCGCCGCCAGCGCCGGCAGGCGTGCGAGCAGCTGCGCGTCGGCGGCGGGGAAACGGTAGTCGGCGAGTTCGTCCGGCCGCAGCCAGGCGAGCGCTTGACCCTCCCGTCCCTCGGGCTCGCCCGCGAAGCGCGGGCAGCGCAGCACGATCAGCGTGATGCTCACGTGATCGTAGTCGTGGCGGATTCGCTCCAGCTCCTCCCCCACCTCGACGTCCACGCCCAGCTCCTCGCGCAGCTCCCGCGCCAGCGCGCGCGCAGGCGTCTCGCCGGGCTCCACCTTGCCGCCGGGAAACTCCCAGACCGGGCCCAGGGGATCGTCGTCCGCGCGCCGTGTGACCAGCAGCCGCCCCGCGCGCCAGAGCACGCCGGCGACCACGGTGATGGGTTCGCGTCCCGCCACGCCGCTAGCGCTTCAGCTTGCGGCCGAGACGGGCCTCGAGGGCGTCGGTCTTGCCCTCCAGGCGGCCCGTGGCCCCCACGCGGTCGTCGATCTTGATGAAGGTGGACACCCGCGCCGCGCGCTCGCGCACGAGGAAGTGGCAGCGCTTGACGAGGTCCATCACCGGATCCCAGTCGCCCTCGATGGTGGTGCCCATGGGACCGGTCTTGTAGGCGAGGCCGCTGCGGTCGATGAGATCCAGCACCTCGGCCACGATCTCGCTCATGCTCTCGCCCGTCCCCGCGGGCGCCACGGTGAGGAAGACGAGCATCAGTCGCGCGCTCCCCGCAGGATGAGCAGGCGCAGCAGCTGCAGCACGGCCATCGCCGCGGCGGCCACGTAGGTGAGCGCGGCGGCGTCGAGGACCTTCTTCGCGCCCTCGGCCTCGTCGGCCTGCAGGTAGCGCCCCTCGCGGAGCATCACCATGGCGCGGCGGCTGGCGTCGAACTCCACCGGCAGCGTGATCATGTGAAAGAGCACCGCGCCGATGAAGAAGACGATGCCCACGTCCATCAGGATCCGGAAGCTGCTGAAGATGAAGCCCACGAAGAAGAGCGGGAAGGCCAGCGTGCTCGCGAAGCCCACGGTGGGCGCGATGGCGCTGCGCAGGTTGAGCGGCAGCCACTGCTTCGCGTGCTGCATGGCGTGCCCCGACTCGTGGGCCGCGATGGCCAGCGACGCGAGGCTCGTGCCCTGGTAGACGGCCGGGCTCAGGTTGACGCTGCGGTTCCGGGGATCGTAGTGGTCGTCGAGCTGGCCGCGCGTGGCGCGCACCTCGACGCCCTGCAAACCCTGGCTGGCCAGGATGCGCTCGGCCACGTCGCGGCCGCTCAGCCCGCCCCGGCTCGGCACCTGCAGGTAGCGCCTGTAGGCGCTCTTGACGCGATTCTGCGCCCACAGGGCGAAGACGAGGGCGGGGATGATCAAGAGGAACGTGGGGTCCCAGAAGAACATGGTCACCTCCGGTGGCGTCAGTCCTGGTCGGCCGGCGGCTCGGCCTCGGCGCTCGCCCTGAAGTCCTCCAGCACCTCCTGCGCCGCGTCCAGATCCACGGCCCGCACGCGCATCTCGGCGTGGCCGCGCTGGCTCTCGAAGATGCCGTCGTAGGGCGTCGAGTGCCAGGTGATGAGCTGGCTCGGGATGCCCGCGTCGGCCAGCAGGCCCTCCAGGACCTGCGCCTCCACGGGGTTCTCCACGGTGCAGAGCTTCACGAGTTCCAGGTCGTCGCGCCGGGTCATGGCTCACCTCCCGCTGGGGTGAATATAGTCCCGGGGCCCGGGAAATTCACCCGGAAGGGCGGGCCCCCCGCGTCCTCCAGAATTGACACCGGCGCCCCGATCCCTTAGCTTTCGGGGGACTCCCCAGCCCCAGCGCCCCAGAACTACGGAGGATAGCGGAAGCCATGCTCAAGCGGCCCGCCCTGGCTCTAGCCCTGACCGCGACGCTCCTCGCCGGCCTGCTGCCCGGCACTGCTCAGGCCATCCTGATGGGGAGCCACCAGCTGACGCTGGATCTGCTGGGGACCACCCAGTACTTCGACTTCGCCGAGTTCAAGGAGTACCAGTTCCCGGTCCAGGGCCTGGACTGGGGCTTCCGCCTGCAGGATCTCTACGACGTGGACTTCCGCGACCCGCAGATCCCCTTCGACTCGGAGCTGCAGAACCGGAACGCGATCCGGCTCGGCTTCGTGGGCAACCTGGACATCGGCGCCCGCCTCCGCACGGCGATCCGGCCCAGCTGGGGCCTGGAAGGCTACTTCAAGTACACGCCGGTGGACCTGGTCATCAACTACAACGGGCAGAACCTCTCCGAGGCCACCTTCACGCGCTACTCCGGCGTCACCAACCCCGGCGACGCCCCGGACCTGCTGAACTGGGTCAAGGGCGACTACCCCACCTACCACGTGCTGCGCTTCGGGCTGAACCTGGACTACGTCTACTTCCGGGCGCGCAACAACACGATCAATCTCTACGGCGCGGCGGGCGGCGGCGCCGTCACCTACAAGATGGACGGCAAGCTGTTCATCCCCACCGACTACGATGAGAACGAGCAGAACGAGCCCAGCGCGCCGCGCGACATCAGCTTCTACATGCCCAACGACACGTTCTGGTCGGTGAACATGGGCCTGGGCGGGATCTTCTTCGTGCACCGCTACTTCGGCATCAACGTGGACTTCCGCGCGTCCTACTCGCCGTTCCAGCTGCATCGCATCGACGCCGACCAGTACTTCGACACGAACAAGAGCCACTGGATCTTCAGCTCGAGCATCGGCTACACCTGGCGCCTGGGCTAGCGGCCCTCGACGCCCTGAACGCGAAACGCCTCCGGCCCGGGAAGGGACGGAGGCGTCGTCGTAAGCGCCGCTGACGCGGATCTACTCGTGCATCTTGAGCGGCGGGATCTTGTATTTCCGGTCGATGAGACGGATCTCGTCGAAGGCCTCGCGCAGCCGGGTCTGGATCTCCTGGAGGCGGCGGGCGGCGGCCTCGTCCAGCGGCTTGCCGTCCTTCTGGCGCCAGTGCTCGTGGTACTTCTCGCGCAGCAGGGCGTGCAGACGCGCCTCGAGTTCGGCGAAGCGGGGGTCGTCCTGGGGGCTCTCGTCGGGGCTCATGGTCACCTTCCTCGTTGATCCGGATCCGTCGCCAATATAGCATCTGCGGATCCCAATGCCAGCCTCCCCTCAGCCCTGCGGGTCCCGCATGATCGTCGCCTTGATCTCCGACAGCCACGGCCAGCTGCCCCCCGTCGTCTTCGAACGGCTGGACGGCGTGGATCTCATCCTCCACCTCGGCGACCTGGGTCCCGTGGGCCTGCTGGCGGACCTCGCGGCCATCGCGCCGGTGCAGGCCGTGGCCGGCAACGTCGACGCGCCCGGCCACCCGGAGCTGCCGGCGCGGCGGCGGCTCACCCTGGCCGGCCTGCCACTCTTGCTTCGCCACGAGCCCTGGGACGCCGGCGAGCTGGCCCTGTCGCCCGTCGGCCTCTACCTGCACGGGCACATCCACCAGCCGCGGCTGGAGCGCATCGGGCGCGCCTGGGTCTGCTGTCCCGGCGCCGTGCGGAATCCCCGGGGCGGCAGCCCGGCGAGCTATGGCTTGATGATGGTGGACGAGCGGGCGCTGCGCATCGCGCTGCACGCCCTGGAGGATGGCCGCATGCTGGCCCGGCAGGCCTGGCCGCGGGGCTGAGGACCTCCCCAAAAAGACGAAACCTCCGCGGCCGCTGTGGCGTGCCGGGAGGTTCGGGTGCCCGGGGCGAGACTCGAACTCGCACGAACTTTCGTCCACTGCCCCCTCAAGACAGCGTGTCTACCAATTCCACCACCCGGGCTCGTGCGTCAATTCCCCGCCGGGGCCGGTGCGGACGTGCCCGCGCCCGGCTGGGCGGCTCCAGTGCTGTCGCCGGACATCTCCGTGGCCGCGCCCTCGAAGCCCTCGGTCTCGATCTGGTTGAGGATCGAGCCGTCGTTCTGAACGTTGTAGACGTCCAGCGCGCCGGACTGCTGACGCCGGGAGATGATCCCGCCGTCGGGGCTCGCCGTCTGGCGCGTGCGCGAGGACAGCACCGCCAGGATCAGGGCCAGGGCCATGAAGGAGACGGCCAACCACACGGTCAGCTTGCCGAGGAAGGTGGCCGCGCTGCGCCCGCCCAGGACGGAACTGTCGCTGCCGCCGCCCCCGAAGGCGCCGGCCAGACCCCCGCCCTTGCTGGACTGGAGCAGGACCACCACCATCAGGACCAGGCAAACCAGGATGAAGAGCGTCAGCAGGACGGCATACATGGCCACAACCTCACGGCGTCGAGCAAAGGAAAGCGCAAGTTATCACTTTGTTTGGGGCCTGTCAAGCGGCCGTGAACGGCGGAATCAGCGCGAGGAAGCTCCCGGCCTCCAGGCTGGCGCCGCCCACCAGGGCGCCGTCCACGTCGGCCTGGGCCAGCAGTCCGGCCACGTTGCCGGGGTTCACGCTGCCGCCGTAGAGGATCCGCAGGCGGGCGGCCAGGGCCTCGCCGTGACGCCGGACGAGGTGGGCGCGCATGGCCGCGTGGACTTCCTGGGCCTGGGCCTCCGTGGCCACGCGGCCGGTGCCGATGGCCCAGACGGGCTCGTAGGCCAGCGTCACCAGCGCCAGCGCGTCGGGCGACAGGCCGTCCAGCGAGCCGTCCACCTGACCCAGGACCACGTCGAGGGTGCGGCCCGCCTCGCGCTCCTCGAGCGTCTCCCCCACGCAGACGATGGGCAAGAGCCCGGCGACCAGGGCCGCCGCGGCCTTGGTGGCAACGCCGGCGTCGGTCTCGCCGAAGTACTGACGACGTTCGGAGTGCCCCAGGATCACCCAGCCGGCGCCGGCGGCGCGCAGCATCGGCCCGCTGATCTCGCCCGTGAAGGCGCCCGACGGCTTGGCGTGCAGGTTCTGTCCGGCGACGCCCACCGCCGCATCTCCCAGCGCTTCCACCACCGCGGTCAGGGCGAGCGCCGTCGGGGCGACGACCACGTCGGCCTCGACGCGCCGGCCGGCCAGCCCCGCCGCCACGCCGCGGGCCAGCGCCGCCGCGTCGGCGGGAGCGAGGTTCATCTTCCAGTTGCCCGCGATCAGAGGGCGCCTGGCGCTCATACCACGGCTTCCTTGGCGTCGCTCAGGGCCTCGACGCCGGGCAGGGACTTGCCCTCCATGAACTCGAGGCTCGCGCCGCCGCCGGTGGACACGTGGGTGAAGCGCTTGGCCAGCTTGAGCTGCGTGATGGCCGCCACCGAATCGCCGCCGCCCACCACCGTGGTGGCGCCGTGGCTGGTGGCGTCGGCCATGGCCTTGGCCAGGCTGAGCGTGCCGCGCGAGAACTTGGCCACCTCGAAGACGCCCATGGGGCCGTTCCAGAAGATCGACTTCGACGCCTGGATCACCTGCGTGTAGAGGTCCACGGTCTTGGGCCCGACGTCGAGGCCCATCCAGCCCTCGGGGATGTCCGTGGGCAGGACGGTCTGCGTCTCCGCGTCGTCGCTGCGCTCCTTGGCCACCACCACGTCCACCGGCAGCAGGATCTCGCGGTTGGCTTCCTTGGCGCTGCGGATAGTCTTGAGCGCCGTCTCGAGCATGGCCTCGTCCACGAGGCTCTTGCCCACGCTGAGGCCCAGAGCCTTGAAGAAGGTGAAGGCCATGCCGCCGCCGATCATGAGCGTGTCGAGGTGCTCCATCAGGTTGCGGATGACGGGGATCTTGCCGCTCAGCTTCGCCCCGCCCAGCAGCGCCGAGGCGGGCCGTTCGGGATCGGAGAGCAGCTGGCCGAGGAAGTTCAGTTCGCGCTCCATCAGCAGGCCCGCGGCCCTGAACTCGAAGTGCCGCGTCATGCCCTCGGTGGACGCGTGGGCGCGGTGCGCCGTGCCGAAGGCGTCGTTGACGTAGAGCTCGGCCAGGCTCGCCAGCTCGGCGGCGAAGTCGGGATCGTTGGCCTCCTCGCCGCGGTGGAAGCGCAGGTTCTCCAGCAGCAGGACGCTCCCCTCGCGCATCTGCGCCACGGTCTCGCCCACCTCGCGGCCCACGCAGTCCCGGGCGAAGCGCACGGGGACGTCCACCAGCTCCGCCAGGCGATCGGCCACTGGCGAGAGGCTGTACTCGTAGGCGGGGTTGCCGTCAGGACGGCCGAGATGGCTGCCCAGGATCAGGGTCGCGCCGCGCTCGATGAGGAGCTTCAGCGTGTCCAGCGAGGCGCGGATCCGGGTGTCGTCGGTGATTTCCTGCCGGTCGTTCAGGGGGACGTTGTAGTCCACCCGTACGAAGACCTTCTTGCCGGAGACGTCCAGATCGCGGACGGACAGTTTCGACAACATGGGGACGCTTTCCTTCGCTGTGGGACCCCGGCCTTCCACCCCCTGTGGGAGGGGAGTGCTGCGGCCCCGGTGCAGGATCCTAGCGCTAACCCGCTCAGTCGCATGCCAAGCGGCGTCGCGGGTTCCACAAGGTACTCAGGGCAGATTCAACCTGTCAAGGGAGACCCCGGCGGCGGGATCCGCGCCAGAACCAGCGCTAGCACATGGCGTTCCAGCGATGGGTCGAGCGCCGCACGGCAGGCGCGGAGGGTCGCGCCGGTGGTGCAGAGGTCGTCCACGAGGATCAGCGTGCCCTCCGCGGGCGGCGCACCCCGCGCGAAGTACTCCCCCGCGGCCCGCGCGAGGCGTTCCTCGCGGCCCCGTCCCGCCTGCCGCCCGGACAGCGCCCTCCGCCGCAGGAGCGCAAGCGGATCCGCGGCGCCGCAGCGCGACGCCACCGCCGCGGCCAGCAGCGCGCTCTGGTTGAAGCCGCGGCGCAGACGGCGCGGCAGCGGCAGCGGCACCGGCTGCAGCCACCAGGGCCGGGGCGGCGCCGCACGGCGAAGGCGCGCGGCGAGGGCGTCGGCCAGGAGCGGCAGCGCACCGTCGCGGCCGCCGTACTTGAGCCCTTTCACGAGCGCCTGCACCGTGGGCCCCGGCGCGAAGGGCGCGAGCAGGGTGAGGCCCGGCTCCAGCGCGAGGGTCGCGTCGCCGCGCAGCAGCGCGTCGTCGCAGCGCGCGCAGAGCGTGGCGAAGCGCAGTCCCCCCCAGCGCTCCACGGGTTCTCCGCAGGCGTGACAGAGACTCGGCAGGCACGCGGCGAGCAGTTCGCCGAGGCGCATGGCGACTCCGGTGTCGAAGCGTGGGAGGTCAGGGAGCGCCGAAGAGCGCGGTCCGCATGGCGGCGAGGGGTGCGTCGCGGCCGGTCCAGAGGCGGAACGACGCCGCCCCCTGGGCGAGCAGCATCTCGCGGCCGTCCGCCGCCCGCGAACCCGCCGCCGCGCAGGCCCGCTGCCAGGCCGTCGACTGCGTGACGAGGTCGAGCGCCGCGGGGAGTTCGCCCGCCGCGGGCAGTGGCGGCAGGGGATCGTCCGCCGCGAGTCCCAGGCGCGTGGCCTGGATGACGAGATCGACGCCGCCGGGGCAGCGGCCGTCGACGAGCGCGTGGACGGCGAGGCGCGCGTCGTCCGGGGCCAGCGCCCGCTGCAGCGCGCGCGCGCGCTCGGGGCTGCGATTCCAGAGGAGCACCGCGTCGCAGCCGCCATCGAGACAGGCGGCCACCGCGGCGCGGCCCGCGCCCCCCGCGCCGAGGACCAGGACGCGGCGACCCGTCAGCGGCGCGCCCAGCAGCGACTCGGCGGCGGCGCGGCAGCCCTCGAGGTCGGTGTTGTCCAGCCGCCAGCGGCCGTCCGGCTCCAGGCGCAGGGTGTTCACCGCGGCGAGCCGGGCCGCGGCGTCGCCGATCGCAGCGGCGCGCGGCGCGAGCAGAGCCCACGCGCGCTCCTTCAGCGGCAGCGTGAGGTTCAGCCCGCGATAGCCGGCGGCGGCGAGCGCGGCGAGGCGCGCCTCCAGCGCGTCGGCCGGGCAGCGGATGGCCTCGTAGCGTCCGTCGAGGCCCGCCGCGTCCAGCGCCGCCTGCTGAAAGCGGGGCGACAGCGAGTGCGCCACCGGATCGCCGAGCACCGCGAGCCGGAGCATCAGGCGACGTCCAGCACGCGCCCGCGGCCCCGGCGCAGGCGCCAGTGCAGCAGGATGCCCGCCACCAGGAAGCCGATGCTCAGCCACTGGTTCACGCTGAGGGACCAGACGGTCATCGCGTCCTCGTAGTAGCGGAACTGATCGACGGTGAAGCGGTGCACGGCGTAGAGCAGCAGGAAGTTCGCGAAGGTGAAGCCCTCGTAGGGCCGCCGCCGATCCAGCGCGAGGAGCGTCACCAGGATCACCAGACCGCCCAGCGACGAGTAGAGCTGCGCCGGATGGATCGGGATGCAGTCGCCGGCGAAGCCGTGCCCCGTCGCGAGGGAGGCGGCCGTGCGCTCGGCCTCGCTGTGGGGCGGGAAGCAGACGCCCAGCGGCGAGTGCGTCGGCAGGCCGTAGCAGCAGCCGTTCAGGAAGCAGCCGATGCGCGTGAGCATGATGCCGAGGCCAAGGCTCGGGGCCATGACGTCCGCCATGCGCAGGAAGGGCACCTTGCGGTGGCGCAGGAAGAGCCAGGCGCTCACGAAGCAGAGCAGGATGCCGCCGTAGAGCGTGAGCCCGCCCTCCCAGATGGCGGCCATGTGCCACCAGCGGCCCGCGTAGGCGTCCAGGTGGAAGACGACGAAGAGGATCCGCGCGCCGACGATGGCGCTGAGCACGAGGAGCTGGAAGAGATCCATGACGTCCCGCTCGGCCACGCCGCGCTTCGGCGCGCGCGCGCGGGCCAGCAGCACGCCGGCGAGGAAGCTGAGCGCGAGCATGGTGCCGTAGGCGTGCAGCGTGAAGGGACCGAGGCGGAAGAGATCGGGATGCACGCGGTCCTCCTTGCGACCTAGTAGCGGCCCCAGTTCCGGGCGATGTTCATCTGCAGCCCCAGCAGGAAGCTCGTGGCCACGAGCACGCTGCCGCCGAAGCTCATGCCGGGCAGGGGGAGGCCCGTCACCGGCGCGAGGCCGGTGGTCATGGCGATGTTCACGAACACGTGGAAGAGCAGGTAGGAGCTGATCCCCACCGCCAGCAGCTGCGCGAAGGGATGTCGCGCGCGCCCCGCCACCTGGAAGCCGCGCAGGATGAGCAAGCCGTAGAGCCCGAGCAGCACCAGCGCGCCCACGAAGCCGAACTCCTCCCCCACCACCGAGAAGATGAAGTCCGTGTGCCGCGCCGGCAGGAAGGCCAGGCCCTTCTGCGTCCCCTGCAGGAAACCGCGCCCCAGCAGTCCGCCCGAGCCGATGGCGACCTTCGACTGGAAGATCTGATAGCCCGCGCCCAGCGGATCCAGCTCCGGGTCGAAGAAGACGAGGATCCGCTTCTGCTGGTAGGGCAGCAGCCCCGCCCAGATGCGCGGCACGACGAGGCCCACGCCGATGCTGGCCACCATGAACCCGATGCGCTCCACCAGCGGCACCCGCGGCGAGAAGAGCATGAGCAGGAAGAGCCCCAGCATGAGCAGGGCCCAGACCAGGTGCGCGGCGCCGAGTCCCTCGTGCGCGCGCGTCTCCCCGTAGAGGACGATCGCGCCGCTGAGCAGCGGCGCCGTCATGATGATGAGCCGGCGCAGCGACAGCCCCCGCCAGAGCAGCATGGGAAACATCAGCCAGATGAAGGTGAGCGCCGTGCCCAGGTCGGGCTGACGCAGCACGAGCAGCGTGGGCGGCAGCACCAGCGCCAGCGTGAGCAGGAGCTGCGAGAGCCGGTCGGGATCGCCGCGGCGTCCGGCCAGGAACGAGGCCAGCATGATGATGAGCGCCGCCTTGAAGAACTCCGAGGGCTGCAGGCTCACCGGCCCCAGCACCAGCCAGCGGTGCGTGTCCCCGCGCAGGGGCGGCAGCGCCAGCAGCGCGACGAGCACCAGCAGTCCGCCGCCGTAGAGCAGCCAGGCGAAGTAGTCCTTGTAGACGCGGAAGGGCACGGCCGCGCTGACGAGCATCGTCACCACGCCCAGGGCCACCCAGAGCAGCTGCCGCTCGAAGAAGATGCGGCTCACCGTGTAGGCGGCGCGCTCGTCGCCCAGGTCGAAGTCGCCCGGCGGCGAGCTGACGGAGTAGAGCATGAGCAGGCTGAAGACGAGAATCGCCAGCCAGGGCAGCAGCGTGCGCAGGTCGATGACGCCGATCTGGAGCTTCACTCGCGTCCTCCCTGGCCTGCGCTGCGGCGCCCCCGGCGCAGGGGCGTCACGTCGAGATGGAACCAGGTCGCCACCAGCTGGCGGAAGATGGGCGCGATGTCGCTGCCGTGCTCGCCGTGCTCGACCAGCAGGGCGATGGCGATCTGGGGATCGTCGGCGGGGGCGTAGCCGCAGAACCAGGCGTGCTCGGCCCCGTGGGGATTCTGCACGGTTCCCGTCTTGCCGGCCATGGGGAAGTCGTCGATGGCGCTGCCGTTGGCGGTGCCGTCCTCGTCGGCGAAGACGTCCACGAGGCCTTCGCGCACCACGCGCAGCGCGCGGGTGTCCAGGCGGATGCGCTCGCCCCGGCTCGGCGAGAACGGGATGACCGTGTTGCCCGCGGCGTCCTCCACGTGATGGCGCAGGCGCGGAACGGGCAGGAAGCCGCCGTTGCCCAGCGCCGCGTAGAGGCGGGCCATCTGCAGCACCGTGACGAGCACCTCGCCCTGGCCGATGGCGACGTTCCAGACGTTGCCGGTGGTCCACTTGCCTTCGCCGAAGCGGCGGTTGTACCAGTCGCGGTCGGGCACGAGGCCGCGCGCTTCGCCGTCCAGGTCCACGCCCGTGGCCTCGCCGAGTCCGAAGCGCCGCGACTCCTCGGCCATCCGGTCCACGCCCAGCTCCTCGCCGAGCTGGTAGAAGTAGACGTCGCAGCTCTGGCTGATCGCCCCCACCGCGCCGACGCTGCCGTGGCCGCCGCGATCCCAGCAGTGGAAGGTGCGGCGCCCGAGGCGCAGGCCCCCGGTGCAGGGCCGGAAGCGGCTGTCGCGGTTCACCACGCCGCGTTCGAGGCCCTCCAGCGCCACGATGGGCTTGAAGGTGCTGCCCGGCGCGTAGGTGGCCTGCGAGATGCGGTTGAAGAGGGGCTTGCCGGGATCCTCGCTGAGGCGTTGCCAGAGCGGCGCGGGGATGCCCCCCACCAGCAGATTCGGGTCGAAGGACGGGCGGCTCGCCGCCGCCAGGATCTCGCCGGTGTGGACGTCCATCACCACGCCGGCCCCCGCGCCCCAGAAGGCGAGGGCGCTGTCGAGCTCGGCGCTGAGCGCGAGGTCGAGGGTGAGCACGACGTTGCTGCCCGGTTCCGGCGCCAGGGACTGCACGGTCTCCAGCTCGGCGCCGCGCGCGTTGACGAGGATCATGGTCTTGCCCTCCGCGCCGCGCAGGAAGGGCTCGTAGGTCTTCTCGACGCCCGCGCGCCCCACCAGATCGCCGGGCCGGTAGGCGCGCGGATCCGCGGAGCCGGGCTCGAGCTCCTCCTCGCGCACCTCGCCCACGTAGCCGAGCACGTGGGCCATCAGGTCCCCGCGCGGGTAGCGCCGCCGGGCCCAGTCGCGCAGCACGAGGCCGGGCAGGGTGGGCAGCTGCTCCTCGAGCACGAGGATCGAGGGCTTGTCCAGGTCGCGGTCCAGCACGATCCGGGGCCGGGCGTCCTCGAGGCCGCGGTCCACCACCGCCTGCAGGGCGTCGGCGTCCCGTCCCAGCATGGCGGCGAGGCGCGGCAGCGTCTCCGGACGCTGCTCGAGGCTGCGCGCCGACACGCTGGCTTCGCAGGCGGCGACGTTCTTGGCCAGCACGCTCCCGTTGCGGTCGAGGATGAGCCCCCGCGGGGCCGCGACGCGAATCTGCCGGAACTGGTTGTCCCGCGAGAGGCGGAGATAGCCCCCCGACGAGATCACCTGTATCTGGAAGAGCCGCGCGACGAGCACGAACAGGAGCAGGCCCGACAGCAGCATGATGCGCCGGGCGCGTCCCTGATCGGAACCCTCGCTAGGACCGCTGTGCCGGTTCATTGAGGAGACGGGTTCCCTCCCGGATGAGATGCACCACCAGGAGCACGAAGGCGTAGACGAGGGCGTTCAGCGGCGCCCCCGCCAGCGCGTAGCGGGCCCAGGCCCAGAGCGCGCTGCCCACCGACCAGCCGCTGCGCGGCAGCAGGATCACGGCCTGCGTGGCGAGCACGGCCGCCGCCAGCAGCACCAGCCGGGTGCCGAGGTTGTCGCGGTCCACCTTCTCGCGCAGGTCGCCCACGGCGTAGCCGACCAGCGCGTAGGCCAGCGCGCTCGCGCCGAGCATGGAGAAGTTGCCGAGGTCGCGCAGCAGGCCGATGAAGAAGCCGTAGAAGGCGCCGGGCGTGCGTCCCCGCCTGAGCGCGATCCAGAAGACCACCAGGAAGGGGTAGTCCACGCTGAGCCCCCAGGGCCGGAGCCAGCGCTCCACGATGGGGTGGAAGAGCGCGGCCAGCAGCAGGATGAAGAACTGCCAGCGGTTCTCGCTCATGGCCCGCCGCCTTCGCCGCCGCCGCCCCGCTGCGCGCTGGAGTCCGGCGCCTCGGCGGGCAGCGGGAAGCCGGGCGCGTGGGGACTGACCGCCGTGACGACGAACACGTCCTCCAGACGCGGCAGCGGCACCGCGGGTTCCAGCGCGATCTCCTGGCGCAGGGCGCCGGGCGGAGCGTCCACGGCCGTCACGCGGCCCAGCAGGAAGCCCTCGGGGAAGCGGCTGCCCAGGCCGCTGGTCATGAAGATGTCGTCCACCTGCACGTCCTCGCCCAGATCCACGCGATCGATGTGAAAGCCCCGGCGCGAGTCCCACTTGAGCACGCCCAGCACGCGGCTGCGGCGGTCGCGGCAGCTCACGGCGAAGTCCTTGCTGGCCAGGAGCTGCACCTCGGCCGTGCGCTCGTGCACGGCGAAGACCGCGCCGATGAGACCGGCCGGGCTCACCACCGGCATGCCCTCCTCGAGGCCGTCGCGCCGCCCGCGGTCGATGCGCAGCAGGTTGCGCTCGCGGAAGTCGAGCGGGTAGCTCAGGAGCTCCGCGGGCAGGAAGCGATAGCTCTCACGGTCGCGGAACTCCAGCAGGCGCCTGAGGCGGATCGCCTCCTTGCGATACTCCTCGCCCCGGCGCCACTCGTCGGCCAGGGTCATGAGCCGCTCGCGCAGGGCCTCGTTCTCGCCGTGCAGCCGCCGCAGGTGGCCGCCCAGCCAGATCGCGCCGTCGGCCGGCGCGTAGACCACGGTGCCGAGGCCGCGGGCGAGCGTCATGCGCAGGTCGTCGGGCAGGCGCATCAGGGTGATGGAGGCCAGGACGCAGGCCAGTAGCACCGCGCGGTCGCGGTGCCGCTGCAGGAAGGCGGGGAGAGCCATCTCAGCTGTCGCTTCCTCGCATGATCACCTGCTCGTACTCCTCGATGTTGTCGAGGATCTTGCCCGTGCCCAGCACGACGCAGGAGAGGGGATCTTCCACGAGGTTGATGGGCAGGGCGGTCTCGTCCTTGAGGCGAACGTCGATGCCCTTGAGCAGGCTGCCGCCGCCGGTGAGCACGATGCCGCGGTCCACGATGTCCGCGGCCAGCTCCGGCGGCGTCTGCTCGAGGCTGCGCTTCAGCGCCTCGACGATCTCGCTCAGCGGCTCCTCCAGCGCCTCGCGCACCTCCTCCGACGAGATGCGCAGGGTCTTGGGCAGGCCGTCCACCAGGTGCAGGCCCTTGACCTCCATGGTCATGTTCTTGACCGAGGGATGGGCGCTGCCGATCTGCTTCTTGATCGACTCGGCGGTCTGCTGACCGATCATGAGGTTGTACTTGCGCTTGACGTAGTTGACGATGGCCTCGTCCATCTCGTCGCCCGCCACGCGGATCGACGTGTCGGCCACGATGCCGTTCAGCGCGATGACGGCGATCTCGCTGGTGCCGCCGCCGATGTCCACGATCATGTTGCCCGTGGGCTTGTCGACTGGCAGGCCAACGCCGATGGCAGCTGCAATGGGCTCGCTGACCAGGTAGACCTCGCGCGCGCCGGCGTGCTCGGCCGAGTCGCGCACCGCGCGCTTCTCCACCTCGGTGATGCCGCTGGGCACGCAGATGATGATCCGCGGCCGGATGAAGCTGCGCTTCTTCTTGGCCTTCTGGATGAACGCGCGCAGCATGACCTCGGTGATGGCGAAGTCGGCGATCACGCCGTCCTTGAGCGGCCGGATCGCCTCGATGTCCTGGTGGGTGCGCCCCAGCATGAGCTTGGCCTCGGCGCCCACGGCGTAGACCTTGCGGGTGTGCGCGTTCACCGCCACCACGCTGGGCTCGTTGATGATGATGCCCTCGCCCTTCACGAAGACCAGCGTGTTGGCCGTGCCCAAATCGATGGCGATGTCGTTCGTGAAGTAGCGGGCGATCTGTGCGAACAAGGCTCCATCCCCTCTCCGGCTAGGGCATCAGCCCTCGCTCCCTGAGGCTCACGTGCTCGGCGCCGCCGAGGATGACGTGATCGAGCAGCTCGATCCCCATCAGGCGGCAGGCGTCATGGAACCGGGCGGTGAGGCGCAGGTCCTCTTCACTCGGCTCGGGGTCGCCCGACGGATGGTTGTGCACCATCACCATGGCCGCTGCGGCGCTGAGGATGGCCGGCCTCAGCACCTCGCGCGGGTGCACCACGGCGGCGTTCAGCCCGCCCATGGCCACCAGCACCTCTCGCTCCACGCGGTGCTTGCTGTCGAGCAGCAGCACCCGGAACTGCTCCTGGCGCAGCCCGGCCATGTCCGTCGCCAGGAGGGCGGCCACGTCCTCCGGCGCGTGGATGGCCGGACGCTTCCCCAGCACCACCCGCGCCGCCTGGCGCCCCAGCGCGAAACAGGCCGTCAGCCGCGCGGCGCCGCCGGGTCCGAGTTCCCCGCAGGCGAGGAGCTCCGAGGGCGAGGCCGCCGCCAGCCCGCGCAGGCCGCCGAAGTGGCGCAGCACGCGGCCGCTCAGGCGCTCGGGACGTTCCACGCCCCCGGGCGACAGCAGCGCCGCCAGCAAACGCTGAGGCGAGTGGCCCGGCGGCGCCTCGTTCAGCAAGGCATGACGCCAGCGCTCGTCGCGCGCGCCTCGGCCGCTCACGTCCACTCCGTTGGCAGCGGGGCCGCCCCGCTGTCAACCGGCGCCAATCTACCCGCGAATCCATGCGTTATCAACAAGTTTCGCATTTCCCCGGGTTTGCGTCGGTCCCCGGGGAGGCGAGGCCGGCGCGCCGCTCACGCGGGTTCAAGCGGCGTGCCGTTCACCCCATCAGACGTTCTCCAGCGTCTCCAGCGCCCGCCGGGCCAGGCCCCCGTAGGGCGACTGCGGCCAGCGGCGGAGCTGCTCGTCGTAGAGGGCCCGGGCGCGGTCCGGATCCACCCCCTCCTCCAGGCGGGCGGCGCGCAGTAGCACCAGGGGCATGCGTTCGGAGTCGCCGTAGAGCGCGCGGAAGATCTCCATGGCCCGGAGGGCGGCCCGGGGACGTCCCAGGCGGTCCAGGCCCAGCGCCAGCCGGTAGAGCTGGGGCTCGGGGAAGGCCAGGTCCGGGTAGCCCCCCAGCGCCTCCGCGTAGACCGTGGCGGCGCCGACCTCGTCGTCCTGGGCCAGGGCCCCCCGCACGGCGCGGTGATAGAGGCCGCGGCCCACCGTCCCGAAGCCCAGCAGCCGGGCGCAGCGGGCGCCGAGGCAGAGGTCCTCGGGATCGTCGGCCTCGAGCAGCGGCTGGATGGCCTCGTAGGCCCCCATCCAGTCCCCGCGCTCCAGACGGCGCTCGGCCGCGTGGCGCAGCCCGAACTGGCGCCCCTCGCGCGGCAGCTTCAGCGCCCAGCCCAGCAGCAGGCCCGTGACCAGCCCGCCCAGGTGGGCGCCATAGGCCGTGCCGTCCGCCCCGCCCAGAGCCTTGGCCCCCACGTGGACGAGCTGCAGCGCCACCCAGCTGCCCACGGCCAGCAGCGAGGGGATCGCCACCACGCCGCTCTTCACCTGGCCGTAGAGCGGGCTGAAGAGCACCCAGGCGGTGCGGATGCGCGCGTAGGGAAAGCGCAGGACGAAGAGCCCCAGCAGGCCAGAGATCGCACCCGACGCGCCCACGACGCCGAGCCCGGCGCCCGCGGTGAGCAGGGTGCTGGACACGAGGCCCTGGGCCAGGTTCGACATCACGCCGAGGAAGACGAAGAGCAGCAGGTAGCGCGCGCCGCCCAGCTCCCGCTCGAGGCTCGGGCCGAAGGTCCACAGGTAGATCAGGTTGCCGGCGATGTGCATCCAGCCCACGTGATTGAAGACCGAGAGGAAGAGCCCCGGCCGCAGGCTGGCCTGCGGGAAGTAGACCCACCACTCCCAGTTCAGCAGCGCGGCCATCGGGTGGGTGTGGAAGTAGAGGAAGACGGTCAGCATGATCCCCGTGAGGGACCAGGTTGCCCAGGCGGGGCCCGCCGGGCGCCGCTGCACCCCGAGCGGATAGTAGAAGAAGAAGTACACGCGCGGTCTGTCCTTCCCGATCGTTCCCCGGCGGGCCGCGAAAGGGCGCGGCCACTCCCGGAGTTGGCAAGAAGCGCGCACGGGGCGGAACGGGGCGCGAAAAAACCCCGCCCTCCGCAGGGGAGGACGGGGTCTCGCGAGTGATCGCTGCTCGTCGCCGAGCCAGGTTCCAGTCAGACTAGAACCAGAGCTTGGCCTCGATCTGCGCGATGGGGCTCTGCGGGCTGTCGTAGCCATGGAACCAGTAGCCGGCGCTGTACAGCCAGGTCTGGTTCAGCTCCAGGTCGATGACCCAGTCGCCCATGGCGATGCCCATGCCCATCGTGAACATCCAGGGATAGCTGTGGTACGTGTCGGTGCCGTCGGGCGTGCCGGGCTCCTCGTACTTCTCCCAGTTCTTGGTGGCGCCCATGCGCACCGTGAACATGTCCGTGAACTCGTGCTCGACCGCCGCGCCGATGCCGGGCAGGGCCGTCATCTTGTACTCCGCGGTGTCGGTGCCGTCGTCCAGGGTCTCCTTGCTGTTCTGGAAGCTGGCGAACACGTAGAGGTCGTTGTCCTCGTTGATCGTGTAGTCGAAGCCGAGGCCGGCGCCGAACATCGTGGTCTTGTCCTCGGCGTCGCCCAGCTTGTCCTTCCAGGTGTTGAAGACGAACACGGGAACGATCGTCAGATCCTCGCGCCAGGCCTTGAAGGCGCGGGCGCCGAAGTTCATGCCGGTGCTCTCGGGATCGTCGTTGCCATCCACGCCGTCGTCGGTCTTGCCGGTCACGAAGGCGAAGGTGGCGTCGATCTGAGTCTCGTCGTCCATGTCGTAAGTGATACCGGCGCCGAAGGCGTTGTAGGTCTCACTCATCTTGGTGCCGCCGACTTCCTGGCTGGTGCCCTGACGGTTGTAGACCACGCCCAGATCGAAGTTCTCGAAGGCGTAGCCGTAGCCCAGCGTGAAGTGGTTGTACTCGCCGGACAGCTGCTTGTCGTAGAAGGAGCCCTCCTGCAGATGCAGCATGTAGGCGCCGTAGCTCTCCTCGCTCTTGATCAGGCCGAGGCCCTGGGCAGTGCTGGAGGGCCACCAGGTCACGCGCACGTGATCCGCGTTGCGGTAGATGCGACCGAACCAGGTGTAGGCGTCGTTGCTGTCGGAGATGAAGTTGGCGTTGAAGGCGTCGCCGCCGGTCAGCGTGTAGCTACGCACCGGATTGGGGAAACCCTCGAAGGCCATGGCCGCGCTGCTGACGAGCATCAGCAGAACACCGGCGGTGAAGAGAACACGATTCATGCGAGACACGAGCAACCTCCTGATGGGGTTTGGCAGCTGATATCCAGTAGGTCTCTCAGCCGGAACGAAAACAGAATTCCTTCGCAGTGTGTCTTGGCGCCTCCCGTTTCATCACGCGCCTGGAGCCGACGAAGTGATGGCGTGTGAGGTCGGGATGCCCCGACTCCGCGTGCCACTGGCCCCTACTCTGTGAAAACCGGACGCAAGGTATCCCCCGACCCCAGGTCTGTCAACAAAAAACGCGGCCAGGAATCCGATATCCCGCAATCCTGTTCCGCACCGCTGCGAACGCGCAACTGACGCTGGCGCAGCGAATTGCGGAAACCCGCATGGGGACTGGCTCTCCGCGATCGCGGTCACAGCAGGGTCACCGCGACCACGGGGAGGCGATTTCCCAGCGCGCCCCCGTCCCCCAGGGCCTCCAGCCGGCTCGTCCCGCTGGCGTGCAGGAGCCGAGCCCCCGTCGCCAGCACGCCCACGTGATCGACACGGGCGCCGGCGCCCGAGTCACCGCTCCCCCCGTAGAACAGGAGATCGCCAGGCCGCCAGGATGCCGGCGCGGCGGGATCCAGGGCGCGGCCCGCGCGAGCCTGCAGGTCCGCGTCGCGGGGCAACGCGATGCCGAGGCTCCCCGCGAGCAGCTGGACGAACCCGCTGCAGTCCAGCCCCGCGCTGCTCGTCCCGCCCCACTCGTAGGGCAGGCCGAGGAGGCGCTCGCCCCGCCGCAGCAGCTCGGCGCGCAGCGCATCGCCGTCGCCCTCGCCCCCGGTCCGCGGGGCCCAGGGCGCCAGCGCGTCGACCGGGGTCCAGGCCTCGCGCCCGTCGGGCAGCAGCCAGCCCTGACGCCCCGCACGCAGCGCGCCGGCTGCCGCCAGCCGGGTGCCGAAGGAGAGGTCCAGCAGCAGCGCGTCGCCCTCGGCCGCGGCATGGGCCGGCGCCTGCCTGGCGACGACCACGCGGTCCGGCGGCGTGGCGGCGGGGCCGTCCACCAGATGCCAGCTGCGGAACCAGCCGGGGTAGCCGTCGTCGCCGGCGCCGAAGCACCAGGCGCCGCCGTCGGCCTCGTGCCAGGCGGTGAAGCGGTCGCCCAGGCGCAGCTGGGAGATCTGCTCGGCCGCGTGGGACGGCGCCGCGCGCAGCGAACTCCGCGTGACGCTCACCCGCCGCACGCTGGCCCTCGCCGGATCCAGCGCCCGCCAGCGCAGGCCCGCCGCGCTGAGCGCCTCGGCGTGCGAGGCCGCGAGATCCAGGGCCGGCCCCGGCTGCAGCAGCAGCTCGCCCGCGCCGGGCTCCCAGGTCCAGAGCTCGCGCCGGGGGTCGAGCCCCGCCTCCCGCGCGAGGGCGCGCCAGCGATCGAGGGACGGCGTCGGGGTCATGGCCGGGCCTCCGTGGCGGCGCGCTCGTCCAGCAGGTCGCGGAGCGCGTCGCCCAGCAGGTTGAAGCCCAGCACGGCGAGCGCCATGGCCAGGCCGGGGACGAGCGTCAGCCAGGGCGCCGTGCGCAGGTAGCCGAAGCCGTCGCGGATCAGGGTGCCCCAGCTCGGCTGGGGCGGCTGCGCGCCCAGCCCGAGGAAGCTCAGGCTGCCCTCGGCGATGATCGCGCTGGCCATGCCCATGCTGAAGAGGACGAGCAGCGTGGACCGGCAGCCCGGCAGCACGTGCACCAGCAGGATGCGCCGCCGGCTGCAGCCCAGCGCGCGCGCCGCCTCCACGTAGTCCAGTCGGCGCAGGCTGAGCACCTGGCTGCGCAGCACGCGCGCCACCGGGGCCCAGCCCAGCACGCCCAGGGCGAGGAAGAGCGTCAGCAGACTGGGCCCGAAGGCCGCCACCACGGCGATCAGGAGCAGCAGGGCGGGGAAGGCCAGGGTCATGTCGGCCAGGCGCATGACGACGCCGTCCAGCCAGCCGCCGAAGTAGCCCGCCAGCAGCCCGGCCGCGGCGCCGAGCAGCAGGGCAACCAGGCGGCTGAGCAGGCCCACGAGCAGGCTGAGCCGGGCGCCGGCCAGCACGCGGGCGGCCAGGTCCCGGCCCACGGCGTCGGTGCCCAGCAGATGCTCCCCGCCCGGTGGGCGCAGCGCGGCGGCGGGGTCGGCGGCCAGGGGATCCGCGCCCAGGGCCGGCCCCAGCAGGGCCAGCCCCACGAAGGCGAGCACCAGCAGGGCCCCGAGGACGAAACCGCCGTGGCCGAGCCAGCGGCGCAGGCCGCGCCCACGCCGCGCGGCAGGCGCGAGGGCAGCGCCGGTCGCGCTCGCGCTCATGGCGCCTCCCGCCGGGTGCGCGGGTCGATCCAGGCGTAGCTCAGGTCCACCAGCAGATTCACCAGCACGAAGGCCAGCGCCATCACCAGGATCGCGCCCTGGATCGCGGGCAGGTCGCGCTTGGCCACCGCGTCCAGGGTGTAGCGGCCGAGCCCCGGCCAGGCGAAGATCCGCTCGGTCAGCACGGAGCCGCTCAGGTAGCTCCCGAAGTCGTTGCCCACGACCGTCACCACGGGCAGCAGCGCGTTGCGCAGGCCGTGGACCAGCAGGATGCGCGAGGGCTTGAGGCCCTTGGCCCGCGCGGTGCGGATGTAGTCCTGCCCCATCACCTCGAGCAGGGACGCCCGGGTCATGCGCGCCACCAGCGCGGCGGAGGCCAACCCGAGGGTCAGCGAGGGCATGACAAGGTGCGCCAGGTCCCCGCCCCCGTAGCCCGAGGGCGGCAGCCAGCGCAGGCGGATGCTGAAGGCCAGGATCAGCACCATGCCCAGCCAGAAGACGGGCACGGAGATCCCGAGCGAGGCGAAGACCATCGCCGCGCGGTCCAGCAGCGAGCCGGGCTTGAGCGCGGCGGCGAGGCCGAGCCCCACGCCCAGGACCACGGCCACGAGCATCGCCGAGAGCGCGAGGCGCAGCGTGTGCGGGAAGGTGGCGAAGATGGCGTCGCGCACGGGCTCGCGCGTGACGTAGGACACGCCCAGGTCGCCGCGGGCGAGGTCCAGCAGGAAGCGGCCGTAGCGCAGGGGCAGGGGATCGTCGAGGTGCAGTTCGGCGCGGAGCGCGTCGAGGACGGCGTCGTCGTAGCGCTCGCCGGCCACGGCCTGCACGGGATCGCCGGGCACGACGTAGAGCAGCAGGAAGCTGAGGAGCGTCACCCCCAGCAACACGGGCACCAGCGCCAGCAGCCTACGGAGCAGAAAGCGCCGCATCGCGCCGGATCTCCAGGTAGTCCTGCCCGTTGAAGATGAGCGGCGGCCGGTAGCCGCTGATCCCGTCGGCCACCACTTCCAGCGACAGCGGGTGCCAGAGCCAGATCCACGGCGCCTCGCGGTAGAGCGTCTCGTTGAGGCGGTTCACCAGATCCTTGCGCGCGGGTCCGGCGGGGCTGGTCTGCAGCTCGTCCAGGAGGATGTCCACGTAGGTCTCGCCGAAACCGCAGCGATTGCCGCCGCCGCCGCGATTGCGCGAGTGGAAGAGCGGCACGAGGAAGTTCTCGGCGTCGGGGTAGTCCGCCAGCCAGTCGAGGAAGAAGGCGTCGGCGCTGCCCTGGTTCACCGCGTCCTTGAACGCGCCCCAGTCGCGCACGACGATCTTCGCCTCCACCCCCACCGCCGCGAGATAGGCCTGCACGGCTTCCAGCAGCCGCCCGGCCTCGGGGTTCTCCTTCTGCCAGATCTCCATGGCGAAGCCGTCGGGGTAGCCCGCCTCGGCCAGCAGCTCGCGCGCGCGCTCCGGCCGGTAGTGGAAGGTCTCGGCCGGGTCGGCCGTGCGCAGCGCCGGCGGCACGGGGCCCAGCGAGCGGCGCGCCGCGTGGGCGCGCAGCGTGCGGATGAGCGCTTCCACGTCCACCGCGTAGTTGAGCGCCTGGCGCACGCGCAGGTCGTCGAAGGGGGCCTTGCGCACGTTGAGCCCGATGTAGGAGACCACGAGCTGTTCCTGGCGCAGCACCTTGCCGGGATGCGTGTCGCCCATCCAGTACTCCGCCTCGGCGAGCGGGACGCGCAGCAGATCCAGGTTGCCCACCTCGAACTCCGCGACGGCGGTGAAGGGCTGCGGGATGATGCGCAGCTCGAGGCCGGTCATCTCGCCCGGCAGCGCCGGGCCGCGGCGCTCGAGGAGAAGGCGGTCGCCGCGGTCCCAGGTCCTCAGCCGCCAGGGCCCGCCGGCCACCGGGAGGCCGTCCACGCGGCGGGGCTTGCCCGACGCGTCCAGCAGGCAGACGCGCGTGGCCGGCATGGCCAGCAGCCCCAGGAAGGGCGTGAAGGGCGAGTGCAGCGTGAGGACGAGCGTGCTGTCGTCGGGCGCGGCGAGGCCGGCGACGTCCGTCGCCATGCCGTCGCGGAAGGCCGCAGCCCCCTCGAGCCGCTCCAGCACCCAGCGCCGCGGCGAGGGCTGGGCGGGATCCAGCAGGCGGCGGAAGCAGCGCGCCACGAGCGGCGCCGTGATCGCCGTGCCGTCGTCGAAGCGGCGGGAGCCGTCCAGGTGCAGGCGGTAGCGCCGCCCCTCCTCCTCGCGCTCCCAGCGCAGGGCCAGGTCGGGCTGCGGATGCCCCGCCGCGTCGAAGCGGAAGAGGCCCGGATAGATCAGCGAGACGAGCGTGCCCGAGGTCTGATCCACTGCGAAGGCGGGGTCCACGCTCTGGGGCTCGTCGGTGGTGTAGCTGCGGAAGAGCGCCGGATCGCCCGCCGGCTCCTTACCGCAGCCGGCGAGCAGCAGCAGCGCGGCGACGGCGCCCAGCGCGCGGCGGCCGCTCATCCGTTCATCACCCGCAGCAGGACGAAGTCCCCCGCGCCGTGGCGGTCCTCGAAGACGTAGACCAGTCCCTGGCGATCGTAGGTCCAGACCTCCAGCGTGCGGAAGTTGCCCTCGTCCTCGGTCGTCTCCACGCGGTCCGGCGGGCCGTACTGCAGGTAGACCTGGCCGCGATCGCTCAGGTAGCCGTCGCGGGCGCCGGCGCCGAAGCGGCGATTGGCGTCGCTGACGTGCTCGCAGAAGGCCTCCAGCGCCGGGTTGCCGGGCGCGTCGCCGCCCGGATCGCGGCGGGCCCAGAACGCCCGCCAGCGCACGAGGCGCTCCCGCGGCAGGGCGGCGGCCAGGTCCTCGCGCTCGTCGAGACTGGCCAGCGGCCGGACGAGCTCCTGGGTGCGCTCCCAGTCGCGGTCGAAGGCCGCCTGCGTGAGGCCCACGTCGAGGCGGCCGGTCAGCCGCCGCCGTTCGCTCTCGCCCTGCACCCGCAGGTCGATGTCCACCAGGTAGGCGCCCATCCCCAGCTTGTTCACCGGCAGCTCCCAGTCCAGCGCCTGCCGGCCGGGTCCGACCTCGACGACGCGCCGCGCGTAGTGCGCCAGCTTGCCGCGCGCGTCCTCCACGCTGAGGACGGCCTCCGCCTCCAGGCTCTCCTGGCTCCAGTTCAGCAGCTCGCAGCTCAGCGCGGCGCGCGCCGGCGCACCGTCCGCGAAGTGGCTGCGGTCGTCGGGGATGCGCCAGATGTCGCGGAAGAAGAAGGGCGGCGTGAGCGCGCCCTGGCCGCGCCCCCCGGCCCAGCGCGGCCCCTGCAGGAACAGCGTGCCGTGGCTGGAGTCCGGCACCTCGACCGCGAACGCGTCGCGCCAGGGACGCGCGGGACCGCGGGCGTAGAGCAGCAGTTCGACGTCCCAGCGTCCGGCGCCCAGCTCCAGCGCGAAGTCTTCGGTGAAATGCTGGCCCTTCCGGCGGCTGGCGGCGAAATCGGCGGCCCGCACGCTCGCGTGGCGCAGCAGCGTCGTCTCCTCGTGGTCCGACTCGCGACGGGCCCGGCCCGCGATCCGCAGACGCGCCGCGAAGCCGGAGTCCGCCCGCTCGAAGACGAGACGCTCGTAGGGAATCTCGAGGTGGAACTCGAGCCGCGCGCTGCCGGAGTCGGGCAGCGCCAGGCTGTGGTCGAGACGGATGTCGCGAGGCAGGTCCTCGCTACCCTGCGCGGCCGCCGTCGCGGCGACGAGCAGCAGCGTGGGCCCCAGCAGGGCCGCTAGGCGGGTGGCGGTGCTCATGCCCTGTCCGATCCTCGGGGTTCGTTCGCCGGCAGCGGCGCCTTCGAGCCAAAGATTCCGCAAAGGGCTGCGGGTGTCCAGGGGTTTCAGCCGGTGCGCGTGTCGCTCTCGATGCGGCCGTCCCGCAGGCGGAGGCAGCGGCCGGCGTGCTCGGCGATATCCGGCTCGTGGGTGACGAGGATCACCGTCTGGCCGCTGGCGTGCAGCGCGTCGAAGATCGCCATGATCTCGAGGCCGGTCTTGGTGTCCAGGTTGCCGGTGGGCTCGTCCGCGAGCAGGATCGCGGGCTCGTTCACCAGCGCGCGCGCGATCGCCACGCGCTGGCGTTGCCCGCCGGACAGCTCGTTGGGCTTGTGCCTGGCGCGGTCCTCGAGCGAGACGGCGGCGATGGCGCTGTCCACCCGGCGCTTGCGCTCCGCGGCGGGCTGGCCGGCGTAGATGAGCGGCAGCTCGACGTTGTGGTAGACGTCCGCGCGCGGCAGCAGGTTGAAGGTCTGGAAGACGAAGCCGATCTGCCGGTTGCGGATGCGGGCCAGGGCGTCGTCGTCCATGTCGGAGACGCGCTCGCCGTCCAGCAGGTAGCTGCCGTGGCTCGGCGAGTCCAGGCAGCCGATGATGTTCATCAGCGTCGACTTGCCCGACCCCGACGGCCCCATGATCGCCATGTAGGCGTTGGCGGCGATGTCCAGATCGACGCGGTCCAGGGCGCGCACCTCGCTGGCGCCCACCCGGTAGACCTTGCTCAGTTCGCGGATCTCGATCACGGCGTCATCCTAGCGGGACAGCGACCAGCCGGTGGCCCGCTCCAGCTCGGCCACGGCGCTGAGGTAACCGGTCACGCCGTCGATCTCGCTCGAGCGCCCCTGCACCAGGGACACCTCCGCCTGGCTGACCTCGAGCAGGGTCGCGGCCCCGACGCGGTAGCGCTCGCGGGCGAGGCGCAGATCCTCCTGGGCCAGCGAGATCGTCGCGCGCGCCAGCAGCACGCGCTGCCGCGCGTTCTCTAGCGTCACCAGGATGTTCTCCACCTGCTGGATCAGGTTGCGGCGCTGCTGGTCCACGGCGTACTGCTGCTGATGATAGCTCGCCCTGGCCTGCTGGATGCCGCGCTTGGTCTGGAAGCGGTCGAAGAGGTTCCAGCTCATGCCGAGCGAGAGCGAGTAGGAGTAGTCCTCGTTGAAGACGGTGAGGACCTCGTCGGGCGGGCTCAGATTGCTCCAGCCGAAGCGGTAGTTGGCGCCGATGCTGGGGTAGAGCCCCGACTTCGCCTGGCGAAGGTTCTGCTCGGCGGCGTCGCTGCGGAAGCCGGCCGCACGCAGGGTCGGGTCGTGGTCGATCGCCGCCTGCAGGGCGTCCTCACGCGAGACGGTCGCGAAGCGGTCGAGCGCGGGCGACACCACGTCCAGCGGCGCCTGGGTGTCGGCGCCGATCAAGGTGGCCAGCGCCACCCGGGCGAGCGCGTGGCTGTTCTGTGCCTCCAGCAGTCCCAGCTGGGCCTCCGCCGCCTGCACGCCAGAGCGCAGGGTGTCCGACCGGGCCACGGCGCCCATGGCGAAGGAGCGCCGCGTCTGGTCGTGCTGCTCCAGATTGGCTTCCAGGGTGCTCTGCTTGAGCTCCACCAGGAGCTGGGCGCGCGCCAGGTCGTAGTAGGCCTTGACGACCGCGCTCTCCACGTCGCCCCGGGTCCGCTCGAACTCGGCCTCGCCCGCGGCGAGCGTGAACTTCTGCCCGGCCAGGCTCGCCCAGCGCGAGAAGCCGGAGAAGAGCGTCAGGTCGCCGGAGAGATTGAAGCTGTAGGTCTCGTAGTCCCGGCTCTGGATGGGGTCCTGGATGAAGAACTGCTGGGTGATGGTGTTGTACTGGGTGCTCGCCGGCTTGGGCCCCACGAACTGGTGCCCGTAGCCGATGGAGGTGCTGAAGCTCGGCAGGAAGCTGCCGTAGGCGCCGAGCACTCCCGCCCGGCTGGACAGCAGCTGCTGCCGGGCCGAGGCCAGTTCCGGGGAGTGCTGGAAGGCCAGGGTCAGGCACTGGTCGAGGTCCAGGGTCTCCGCCCGGGTCGCCGACGGAACCTGCGCGACGCTGAGGGTCAGGAGCAGTAGCAGACAGGTCCGAAGGCTCGCACGGCAGCGCGACATGGGCGGCACCCTCCCTAGGCTGATGGACCCCGAGCCTACGACCGAGGCGGCGCGAGGTTTCCACCGCATGATGACACCCGAGCGGCGGGCTTGCGACGGAAAAAGTACGGGGGATCGACCGGCGGGCGGGCCGGGGCCGGGTCCGGCCCTAGCCGCGCACCTGGAACACGAAGGGGACGCTGATCGTGGTCTTCACCGGCACGTTGCGCTGCTTGCCGGGCTTGAAGCGCCACTTCCAGGCCGCCTTGACGGCCTCGTCGATGAGGATCTGCGGCACCGTGGAACTGAGCATCTGCACGTTGAAGACGTTGCCGCGCTCGTCGACGAAGATGAGGACCACCACCGTGCCCTCCATCTCGGCCTCGCGGGCCAGCTCCGGGTACTGCGGGGCCTGCCGGTAGGTGGGCGCGGGCGGCTCGTCGAAGGCGTAGAACTGCGTCGGGCCGCCGCCGAAGTCGCTGGCCGCGGGCGGCGGGATCTCGCTCGCGAAGTCGAAGCTGGTGTCCTCGATGGTCTCCTCGTCGGACGCCGAGTCGGAGATCTCGATCTGCACCGGCACCTTGGGCATCTCGACTTCCTGCGGCGGCGGCGGGATCTCGATGTCCTCGGGGATCTCCACCACCTCGAAGACCTCTTCCTCGAGCTTGTAGGGATTGGGCACGTAGCGCGGCGAGAACAGGAACACGTTCACGATGATGATGAACGCGCCCAGCAGCGCCCAGCGCAGGAGCTTCGGGTAGCCTTGCTTGACCAGTTGCTGGACCGTGATGACCATGGCTCGCTCCCCGTCCTAGCGCCTGCTGCTTTCCATGTCGCTGGAGAAGACGACGCGGACCGCGTTGATGCCCTTGAGCTCCTCCATGATGGAGTTCATCACCTCGTACTTCACGCGGCTGTCGGCCTTGAACGACACGATGAGCAGCGGATTGCCCTCCAGGCGCCGCTTCATGACGGCCTGGATGTCGGGCACGCGCACGAGCTTGTCGTTGATCGAGATGCGGCCCTTCTGGTCCACCCAGACCTGGGCGAGCTGCTCGGTCTTCTGCTTCTTGGCCGCCTCGGCGCGCGGCAGCGTGACCTCGAGCCCGTTCTCGTGCTTGAAGATCGTCGTCGTCATGAAGAAGATCAGCAGCAGGAAGACGATGTCGCCCATCGTCGACGTGGGGATGCCGGGCATCGGCTTGTCGGGTTTCTCGATTCGCATGCTGTCTCCCTACCCGGACATCTTGATGGAGATCTTCTTGATATTCGCCATCTTGAGTTCGTCCAGGATGTCGATCATCACGCCGTACTGCGCCTGCGGGGCCGTCTGGATGACCACGATCAGCTTGGGATTGGCGTCCTGCGCTTCCTTCACGATGCGGCGCACCTCGCCGACCTTGGTGGGCACGCCCTTGATCGTGATGGAGTTGTCGGGGTTGGCCTTGATCTCCAGCACGTTCTTGCGGCTCACCTGCGCGGCCGACTCGGTCTGACCGCTGGGCAGGATGAGCGGCAGGCCCATCTCCAGGTTGAACACGGTGCTCACGATGAAGAAGATCAGGAGCAGGAAGGAGATGTCGGCCATGGAGGCCGTGCTGATCTCCGGCGGCTTGCGCTTCTTCTTGTTGCTGAGCAGGCCCATTGCGTCCCCTTGCGCCGGCGCTCGCTAGAGGCCGAGCTCCGTCAGCTCGTTGATCAGCTCCGCGCTCGTCTCCTCCATCTCCACCACGAAGCGGTCCACCTGGCCCGTGAAGTAGGAGTGGAAGAGGCTGGTGGGAATGGCGATGACCAGACCCGCCGCCGTGGTGATGAGCGCTTCCGAGATACCCGAGGCGACCAGCTTGGCGCTCACCTGGTCGGAGGCCGCGATGGCCTCGAAGGCGTTGATCATACCCGACACCGTGCCGAGGAAGCCGAGCATCGGCGCCACGACGACGATGGCCGCGATGGCGCTCAGGCCCTTCTCGAGGAAGGCCATCTCGATGGCGCCCGCGGTCTCGATGGCCTTCTCCACCGCCTGGGGCCCGCGCGCGGTCTTCAGCAGACCTGCGTGCAGGATGGCGGCGATCGGCCCGCGCGTGCGCTCGCAGGTGCGGATGGCGGCGTCCACGCCCTCGCTGCGCAGGGACTTCTGGATGCCGTACATCAGGCTGCGCGTGTTGACGCGGGCGCGCGACAGCGTCCACAGACGCTCGAGGATGAAGACCAGGCCCACGACGATGCAGGCCAGCAGCGGCCACATGAAGGTGCCGCCGTTGATGAAGAGCTCACCCGCGCCGCTCCGTCCGAGACGCGTGCCGCGGAACCAGGCCTCGAACCCGCCCTCGGAGTAGTAGTCCGCGTAGGCCTGGGCGAGGCCGGTGGTGTCCGAGTCCGCCACGGCGCCGGGTGCGATTCGGTAGGTGACCCCGGAGTTGTCGCCGGCGGCCTCCTGGCCGAAGGCGGGCGCCAGCGTCAGCAGGGCCAGGATCCCGAGCGCGAGAGACGCCCGCGCGATACTCTTCCTGATGTTCATCGATCCCTACTCCTTACGAGCGTGACTTGCGGTCCTGGGCCGGCGCGCACCTGGGGCGCCCCGCGGCACGGACTTCCCTAAGCTATTGCAATTGCTTTGGCTTGGCGGGTTGACTACGGACTCAAGGGAGCCCAACTATAGGGTCCGTCGTGGGGCGTGTCAACTCGAAAAGGCGGCCCCCCAACTCGCCAAACCCTCAAAAATCAAAGTCCTCCGAACGGTAGCGCAACGTGTAGTCGCCGTAGCCGTTCTCGTCCACGAAGATCACCTGCAGGCTCACGCCGCGCAAGTGGAGCTTGTATTCGGGCAGCAGCGGCTCGCCGCCAAGGGCGTAGGTCCAGATCTCGTAGGCCTCGCTGTCGTCCCCGAAGTCGATGAGTCCCCCGGTGCCGATCCCCTTCAGGTCGCTCGCCAGCTCGCGGTTGCGGCCCGGGTCGCCCTCGCCGCTGACGAACTCGGGGTCGTAGGGCGAGAGCATCGGATCGACCGCCTCCTGGCCGTGCAGCCCGCGGACCGCGTTGGTCAGACCCTCGCGGTTCAACGGCATCGCCTCCGCGTCGATGCTGCTCGGCTCGCCGTAGCGGATGAGCATGCGTCCTCGGTCGCTCAGCGCCCCGGCCTTGAGGACCGAGTAGCGCGACTGCGCCAGGGCGAAGCGGCGGAGGAACTCGTCGTAGACCGGGTTGTCCGCCGAGTCCGGCGTCGGATCCTGCCGCTTCCAGAACGCCTCCATGGCCAGCACGCGCTGCAGCGCCGACAGCCGCGACCAGCCCTGGTAGGTGTCGCCGTCGAGGAATAGTTGCGCCTCGACGCCACGCCGCGCAAGCTCCTCGTCCGCGATCTCCCCCGTGCCGACGATCTCGAGCGTGGTTTCGCGCGTGCTCGTCCCGATGCCGGGGCCGTGCAGCTCCAGGCTCAGCGTGTAGCTGCCCGCCTCCAGGCCGCCGAGCGGCAGCCGGAAGCGCAGGGGCAGGTTCTCGCCGGGTGCGTAGTTCCAGGCGCCGCGCTTGCTCAGGCGGGTCAGGCCGGCCGCGTCGCGCAGGGCGAGCGCCAGCCCGAAGTGGCCGGCGCTGTCGGGCGCGGCGAAGACCGCCTGCAGCTCGATGGCCGGCTCACCCAGGAAGAAGGCGTTGCTGGGATTGAAGCGCGTGCTCTCGCCATCGGCCAGCACCCGGTAGAGGAGCGGATCGCCGAGCTCCCCCCCCGCGGAGAAGTCGCGCGCCGTGAGCGTGGCGTCGATCGTCGCGCGGGGATGGCGGTCGAAGAGCCCCAGCACGCCGCCCACGCTGCGCCCGAGGTCCTCGCACTCCAGTTCCAGACGGTACTCCCCCGCCGGCACCTCCACCTCGCGCAGGTAGAGCATCGTCGCCAGGGGCTGCCCGGGCGGACGGCTGAGCGGGAGGCGCTCGTCGACTGCTGTGGCCTCTTGTCCCAGGCTGTGCAGACTCCAGCGGCAGCGGATCTCGGCGACGAGACTGTCGCCCTCCTCGCGCCAGGCCAGCTCCTGCACGGGGAGCTGGACGGCCAGCAGCAGCCGCGTGGCGTCAGCGGCGGCAGGCTGGCTGAAGCTCTCGAGGAAGATCCCGAAGTCCCCGCGCCCCGTGGCGCCCTCCGCCAGCGCGGAGCCGGCGACCGTCCCCAGCAGGACCGCGCCGAGCAGCAGCGGGAGCAGCCGGGAGGCGGGGCTGGGGAGGGAACTGTGCCCGAACACGGGAGGCTCCTGTCGCAAAGGCCCCCGCATCCACGGGAAGCGGGGGCCGTCAACCGTCGGTCGCTGGGATCCGCGATGCCTAGTAGGCGAAGCTCACGCTGAAGCGATGAGCGCCACCCAGGTAGGACAGATCCTCGAAGGCGTAGTCGACGAGCAGCCGCGAGCGCTCGCTCGTCCCGATCTCGAGGCCGAAGCCGCCGGTGAGGCCGTTGGCGTCGTAGCCGGCGTTGTAGCCGCTGCGCAGGAAGAAGAAGCGGTTGAACCCGTACTCCACGCCCAGGTTCGCGCGCTCCTTGTTGTCCGGCGGATGGCTGAACTCGATCACGCTGGTCATGTGGTGCGGACCGACGTCGAACGCCTCCGCCGACAGGCCCACCTTGAACATGATGGGCAGCTTGGCCGGCTGGGAGTCGTAGTCCACCTCGCCGCCGGCGTTCTGCACCACCATGCCCAGGCGCATGCCGCGGATGCCGATGCGATACACCAGACCGAAATCGAAGGCCGAGGTGTTCACGGACTTGTCGGCGAGCCCCATGTGGATGAAGTGCGCCGTGAAGCCCGTCGAGAAGCGCTCGGTGAAGTACTGGGCATAGGTGATGCCGAAGCTCATGTCACCGGCGTCGAATTCGCGGCCCGTGCCGTTGGGCAGGTAGATGGTGCGCTCCACCTGCGGGTCCATCGTCAGGGCGCGGGCCGTCAGGCCCAGCACGCCGGGCAGATAGGGCGTGTGGAAGACGTAGGACACGAAGTCCAGCTTGATGTCCGCCGGCCACTCGACGTGGTCCAGGTGCAGTGCCGTGCGGGGCACGTCCACCAGGCCGCCGGGGTTCCAGTAGGTGGCGCTGGCGTCATCGGCCACGGCCACGAAGCCGTTGCCCATGCCCGCCGCTCGCGCCGTGGGACCGATCTTGAGGAACTGGCCACCGAAGGTGCCCACCTTCTCGAAGATCTGCGCCTGGGCTCCCTGTGCAAACAGGACGAGGGTCAGAGCCAGCAGGGCTGTGCGTTTCACGTTCTACCTCCCGCAAGGTCCCTTGGTCAGGTGCGGTTTGTCGGTGAGGCCTGGCCTCAACGAATGACGATGAACTTGCCGACCTTCCTGTCGAAGCCGTCGGCCTCCACCGAGAATACGTACACGCCGCTGGCCACGTCCTGGCCGTTGCGGCTGACCAGATCCCAGCTCGCCGTGCCGGTGGAGCCGTAGTCTCCAGCGGCGATGTCCGCGCTGCGATCGTGGACGATGGTCTTCACCAGATCCCCCGCCAGCGTGTACACGCGGATCGTGCACTTCGCCGCCGGCAGATGACGGAACTCGACCTTGAGCCCCGTGGGATCGTCGTTGTTGGGGTTCAGCGCCCAGGGCGCCATGGACTCCTGCGTGGCCGGGTTGGGCACCACGAAGACCTGGTCGGGATCGTAGTCCCAGGAGGGCTGGCTGGCGCTCTGGGGCACCGTGTAGACGAACCCGCTCGACGGGTCGCCGCTCAGGCCCTCGGCGTAGCCCGTGAGCACGCTGTTCGTGAACACGCGCTCGTGGTCCGTGGCGGTCACGGAGTAGAAGTAGTGCATGCCCGTGTGAACGCGCGAATCCTCGTAGCGGTAGTAGGTCTTTCCGCCCGGCAGTCCCAGCGCCGTCTTGGCCAGGGCGATGGCCGTGTCGGCCTCCGCCAGCGTGTAGCCCGTGGGCGGCAGCAGGTCGTGGCCCGAGTCGATGGTCGGGTTGTCCATCAGCGCGTCCGTGTAGAAGGCCATCAGGTTCGCGTCCACGTTGGGCTGGTAGCGCAGGCCCTCCAGCCCGGTGTCGGCGCCCAGGCCGTTCTGCATGTCGTACTCGGCGAGGAGCATCCACAGGTCGGAGCTGGGGCCATTGTCGATGGACGAGCCGAAGGGCCGGTCCCAGTTGTCCGCCCGCCAGACGCGGTAGCCCTCGAAGTCGTAGATGAGCTCGCTGACGTCCGGGATGGCCTCGCTGAAGTTGTCCCAGAACAGCACGTTCTTGCCCTCGGTGGGCCAGATGCGCAGGTTGGGCGGCGGCGGCGGCGAGCCGTAGAGCCAGTGGATCTGCGTGTCGAGTCCGCCCTCGCCGGGCGTGCACCACCAGCCGTCCATGCCTTCGATGAGACCGGGGTTGCAGAGCGCGTTGGCGTCGATCTCGATCCGGCAGTCGTTGTTGACCCACATCTTCTCGCCCTTGTTGATCAGCACGGGCGGCGCCAGGCTGTCGCAGGGGTTCGCCCACTCGACGCTCTCGGTGATCGCCTCGATGAGGGTCTCGGCGCAGGGCTTGACCTGGGGCGGAGTGTTGATGTCCGCGTCGAGATCGAACCAGTTGCCGTCGTAGGTGAGCTTGGCCTGGGCGGCGTTCTCCAGCAGGCCCTCGCGGCCCTCGCCCACGACGAAGGCCACCTGGAACTTGAGGCTGTCCCCGGACTCCACCAGGAAGGGACCGGCGGAGAGCAGCATGCGGTAGTCGCGCGGGACGTTGGGCTTCTTGTCGCTGGTCTCCGCGCTCATCAGCGCGTAGCGCTGCTCGTCGTTCGTCGGGTCGCCGCCGTCCTCGAAGGGCGCGTTGCCGCTGAAGGCCTGCCAGGAGCGCAGCGTCACCCGCGGCGGCGCCTTGACGCCCGAGGGATCCGTGGTGTGGCCCATGAACATGATGCCGATCTGCCCGAGGGCGGGTGTGTCCGCCTCGGGGTCGCCGTCCGCGTCGAAGGCCACGCCCATGGCGTAGCGCACCGGCACCTCGAGGGAGCCCTTCTTCACGCAGGCGGAGGCGTCGATCACGTCCACGAGGTCGTCCTCGTAGTTGTTGGGCAGCGCGCGCGAGCCGACGTCGGGGTCGGCGAAGAAGCCGAGGAAGAAGTCCTCCAGCGTGGCCTCCCCGATGTTGTAGACCGTGAACTCGACGCCCACGAAGTCGTCGACGCGGTCGTTCTCCCACTCGTAGCTCTCCTGAACGACGTAGAGGTTCAGGGGCTGGTGGTCGGGCGAGTTGCCGTAGCTCTCGGGGAGGTCGTCGCGGTAGGTGCAGCGGAACATCTGGTTCGAGATGGCCGCGAAGTCCTCGTCGATGAGACCGTCGCCGTCGTCGTCGAAGCCGTTGAGCGGGTCCTCGTCGATCCTGCCGTCGTTGTCGTCATCGGCGGCGGGCGAGGGCAGGCGGTTGCCGCCGCGCGAGCCCTCGAAGCTGCGGTAGAGCGTGTAGATCGGCTCGATGCCAGGCCTGAACTCCCAGATCCGGAAGTCGCTGGTGGAGACGCGGGGGATGCCCGACACGCGCGCGCCGCACCAGAGACCGGCCGCCCACAGGTACTCGACGCCGCTGCCCGCCGGCCACTGGGCCGACGGCATCTCCGACATGGCGAACCCGGCGTTGGGATAGGAGCCGAAGACGCCGAAGTTCGTGATGTTCATCTGCAGCTCGCCGACGTTGTGCACGAAGCTGCCGTCGATCACGAGCGTGCCGTTGCCCCCGACGGGGTAGTCATGGCCTCCCGCCGGCGAATCCTGGTGCGCGGCGGCGGGACCGGCCGGCACGAGCAGGCAGCAGAGCGCGCAGGCCAACAGCGGCGCGACTCTCGCTTTGATCGTCTTGGCTGCGGACATTGTCCGTCCTTTCTCTGCGGCCGCAGGGGCCGAGCTAGAACTCGAAGCCAAAGCCGATGCGGAAGATCCGGTGCGGCGAGTAGACGCGCGGATCCTCAACCGGGTGGTATTCGTCCTCGCCGTCGCCATCCAGATCGGTCCGGTAGGCGCCGCCGTAGTTGCCGGTCTCCGTCAGGTAGGTCGTGTAGCCGTTCTGGGCGTAGCGGAGCGCGGGGAAGATGCCCGGATCGTGGTTGGCGATCTGATCCTGGTCCAGCAGATTGCGGCCGTCGAAGAAGAGGGTCAGATCCTGACCCCAGACGTTGAAGTACTTCTCCGCCTGCATCGACAGGCTGTGGGTGGCCGGATAGCGCCGCGAGTTCTCGAGTTCGGGGTCCTGCCGACGCACGTCCGGGAAGGCCGGCGTGTAGGGGAAGCCCGAGCCGAAGCTGTAGATCAGCGAGCCGCCCCAGCTGCCGGGGTCGGCCAGACGGAGGCTGGCCGAGACCGAGTGACGCTCGTCCCAGCGCAGCGGCAGCTCCTTCGTGGGCAGGTGCGTCAGGCCCGCGGCGCTGGTGGCGCCGAACTCCGCGTCCGAGGCCACGCCGTCCGCGTAGCTCAGCGTGTAGGCGATCTGCCCGCCGTAGTTGTCCGCGAACTGCCGGTTGAGCGTGATCTCCAGACCGCGCGCCGAGGCGTAGGCCTTGTTGATGTAGCGCCCGAACTGGTTGCCGCTCACCGTGTCGATGGCCGTGGTGGAGCTGATCAGGTCGTAGATGTCCTTGTAGAAGATGGCGAAGTCGCCCACCACGTGCTCGGTGAACTGGTGCTTCACGCCGGCCTGATAGGAGATGGTGATCTCCGGCTTCAGGTCCGGGTTGCCCAGGATGCCCACGCCCGCATTCGGGTCCTGGGTCTGGAAGAGGTCGTTGTTCGAGGGCGCCTGGATGAAGCGACCGTAGTGGAAGTGGAACACGTCGCGGTCGGTGATCGGGAAGGCCAGGCCCAGCCGCGGACTCAGCGACTGCTTGTAGCGCTTGATCGTGGGATCCACGCCCTCCGCGCGCAGCAGGATGTCCACGCCGCTGCCCGGGCTGAACAGGTCGTAGCGCACGCCGCCGTTCACCACCATGCCCTTGTACTCCCAGCGGTCCTGCACGTAGAAGGCCGTCAGCGGCGCGTAGTTGTGGAAGATGTTCGCGCTGCGCCCCTGCGCCTCGCCCAGCACGCGGCCGGTCTGGTCGTCCACGAGGATGCGCGTGCGGCCGGGCGCCGTGAGCTGCTCGTTGTACATGTCGTTGTACTGGGCGAGGAAGCCCGTCTTGATCTTGTGCGACTTCCAGCGGTTGCTGGTCAGGTCGAACTTGGCGATCCAGCTCGTGGAGTTGCGGTCGAAGTAGTTCGGGTAGTCGTAGGCGGAGGCCAGGAAGGGGTTGTTGGGATCGGTGTAGTAGATCTCGCCCGACACCGACCGCACGGTGGCCCCGTTGTGCAGCGTCGCAGGCAGGCCCGCCGTGGAGTACTCCACCGGCGACTTGCCGTCCACCGCGCTGTGCCGCTCGAAGCCGAGGCGGGTGAGCGCGAGCTTGTAGAAGACGTTGTCGCTCACGTTGTGCACGGCCACGAACTTGACGCTGTTCGTGAAGCTCGTGCTCGTGGGCGTGTGCTCGGCCGAGTTGTAGTAGACCTGCGAGCTGTCGTTCTGGATGTAGCTCCAGCGGCTCAGCGTGTCCATGAAGCCGTCGAAGAGCTCGTCCGTGAGCACGAGGAACTCCGTGCCCGAGAAGGCGCTCTTGACGCGCATGGCGTCGACGACCTCGTAGACCGACGAACCCGCCCCCGACGGCTTGTACTTGATCAGCACCTTCTCGAAGTCGGTGGGCAGACCCTGGCGCTGGCGCTCCTTGTCCTGGACGTAGGCCTGATACCAGGGGCCGTGCAGCACCGGCAGCGTGCCGCGGACCACGTAGAAGAACTGCTCGCCCTGGTTCGGGTCCGTCTCGCCGCTGAGCTCCAGGCGCTCGAAGAGGTGCAGGCGATTGACGTAGCCCTCCTGGTTCCAGTTGTGGATGTAGCGGTCGTTGCTGTCCCAGCTGATGTTCCCTTCCAGGTTCAGCTTGAGATCGGGATTGACGCGCCAGGTGAGCTTGTTCTGGACGTTGAGGCTGCTGCTCGCGCGGTCCTTGAACTTGAGGAAGCCGCCCAGGGCGCTCCACTCCTCGCGGCGGTCGAGGGTCAGATCCTCGCCGTCGGAACCCTGGGCCTCGGCGGAGAGGAACCAGCGGAAGTCGTCGCTCACGAGGGGACCGCCGAGGCCGACGGCCAGGCGGTCGTAGTTGGTGTAGGTCTTGTCCTGGCGGCCGTAGTCGTCCGTCCAGTAGCGCACGGAGCCCTCGAACTGGCTGCCGCCCTCGCGCGTCACGATGTTGAACACCGCCGACTGCGCGTTGCCGAACTCGGCGTCCATGCCGCCGATCACGGCCTCGGCCTCGGCCACCGCCACGTTGGACACCTGCACGGCGCCGCCCAGCGGGTCGTTCACGGGCACGCCGTCGATCATCATCGAGACCTCGCCCGACCGGCCGCCGCGGACGTAGAGGTCGCCGCCCTTCATGGTGATGCCGGCCTCGAGGGCCATGGCCTCCTGGACGTTGTCCACCGCGAAGGCGGTCAGGTCTTCGGAGTCCTTCTTCTTGGTCTCCGACGAGCTCTTCACGTCCACCACCGGCGCATCGCCCTCGACCACGAACGCGTCCATGGCCAGCGCGACGCTGGGCTTCAGCTCGACGTCGAGGGTCGTGGTCCGCTCGCCGTTGATCACGACGCCGTCGCGGGTGACGGACTCGTAGCCCAGGTAGGTCACGACCACCGTGTAGGTGCCGGCGGGCAGGACGAAGCTGAAGGTGCCGTCCTCCAGCGTCATGGCGCCGAAGTTCGTGTCCTTCACGGTGACGTTGGCGTAGCCCAGCGGGCCGCCGGTCTGGTCGTCGGTGATCTGCCCCCGGATCGTGCCGATGTTCTGGGCCCACGTCAGGGTGGGAACCATGAGCAGGGTGAGCAGTAGGCACACGGTGCGCAGTCGTCGACCGGTCATGCGGTTCCCCTTAAGCATGGCGTTCCGGTCCCTCCTCGATTACGTGCAAGTCGTTAAAAGCAAACACTCTGCGGGCCTGCCCCGCGAGGACAGGACGACGGTTCGGGCCGCAGCAACTCGACTTGCCGTACGATGGGGGGAAGTTCAACCTGATCGCTCTTAATGTAGGGATTGGCAAGAGCTTGAGTCAACCGGATTCTTGCCCGCCCGCCAGGGTCACCGGACAGCGCAGGCGGCGTCCATCCGCGCCTTCCAGCAGCGCGGGCGCCTCCAGCCCGCACCGCGTAAGGGCCAGCGGACAGCGGGGCGCGAAGGCGCAGCCCACGAGCCGGTCGCCCGCATCCGCCGGCTCTCCCGGAAGCGGCGCCGGAGGCGCGGCGCCCGCCTCGGCCCGGGGCGCCGCCGCGCGCAGCGCCCGCGTGTAGGGATGACGGGGATCGCCCAGCACCGCTTCGGCGGGGCCCTCCTCCACCACCTGCCCCAGGTACATCACCGCCACCCGGTCGCAGAGCTGACGGAGCACCGCCAGGTCGTGGCTGATGATCAGGATGGCCAGGCCCATGCTGCGCCGGAGCTCGTCCAATAATAGAAGGATCTGCGCCTGCACCGACACGTCCAGGGCGCTGACGGGCTCGTCGGCCACTAGCAGGTCCGGCCCGCAGGCCAGCGCCCGCGCGATCCCCACCCGCTGACGTTGCCCGCCCGAGAACTCGTGCGGGCGCCGCCGCGCCTCGGCGGGATCCAGCCCCACGCGCTCGAGCAGGGCGGCCACGCGGCGCGCGCGCTCGGCGCCCCGGGCCAGGCCGTGCACCGTGAGCCCCTCGCCGACGATGTCCCCCACCCGCAGCCGGGGGTTCAGCGAGCCGTAGGGATCCTGGAAGACGAGCTGCATCCGGCGCCGCAGCCCGCGCAGGGCGCGACGGTCCAGGCCGGCCAGCGCGCGGCCGTCCACGGCCACGCTGCCGGCGTCGGGGCGTTCCAGGGCCAGGATGCAGCGCGCGAGGGTTGTCTTGCCGCAGCCGGACTCGCCGGCCACGCCGAGGATCTCGCCGCGCCGCAGGTCGAGGTCCACGCCGCGCAGCGCCGCCAGCGTGCCGCCGCCCCGTCCGCCGGGGTAGCGCTTCTCGAGCCCCCGCACCTGCAGCAGTGGCGGCCGCCCGGTGACGCTCACGGCGCGCCCTCCGCCGCCAGCCAGCAGCGCGCGCTGAGCGACCCCTCCGCGTCCAGCGGCGTCAGCGTCTGCGGCCGCTCGCAGCCGGGCCGGGCCAGCCCGCAGCGATCCCTGAAGCGGCAGCCCGCCGGGGCCCTGCCCGCGGGCGGCACGCTGCCCGGGATGCCGGCCATGGCCACGCGGCGGTCCACGCGCGGCAGGCTCGCCAGCAGCGCGCGCGTGTAGGGGTGCGCCGGCGCGGCGAGCAGCGTGGCCGCCGGGCCCGTCTCCACCACCTGGCCGGCGTACATCACCATGACGCGCCCGCCGAGAGCCGCCACCACGCCGAGGTCGTGGGTGATGAAGAGCAGCGCCAGCCCGCGGCGTTCCCGCAGGCCGGCGAGGAGCGCCAGCACCTGGGCCTGCAGGCTGACGTCGAGGGCGGTGGTCGGCTCGTCGGCGATGAGCAGCGCCGGATCGCAGGCCAGGGCCATGGCGATCATGACGCGCTGCCGCAGTCCGCCGCTGAGCTCGTGCGGATAGCTGTCGAGCCGCGCGCCGGGCGCCGGCACGCCCACCTCGGCCAGCAGCTGTTCGGCGCGCGCGCGCGCCTCGCGCCGCCCGAGCCCGCGGTGCTCGCGCAGGACTTCCCCGATCTGGGTGGCGACGCGGAGCACGGGATTGAGGCTGGTCATGGGCTCCTGGAAGACGACGCCGATCTCGGCGCCGCGCAGCCGGCGCAGCGCGCGCTCGTCCAGGGCGCCGATCTCGCGGCCACGCCAGCGCAGGCTCTCGCTGCGGCGCCGGAGCCCCGCGGGCAACAGCCCGGGCAGCGACAGCGCGGAGAGGCTCTTGCCGCAGCCGGACTCCCCCACCAGGCAGACCGTCTCGCCGGCGTCGAGCGCGAGATCCACGCCGTCCACCAGGGCCAGCGGCGGCCGGTGGCCGGCGTGCTCCACGCGCAGTCCGCGCACGCGCAGCAGCGGCGCGGCGGCGGCATCGAAGGCTGTGGACGAAGTCGCTGACACGGCGCCTCCGCGGGCACGACGGGTGCGGGACGGACCTAGGCCCAGCGAATCCCGAACTCGGCGGCGAAGGCGTCCGCCAGGGCGGACTCGAGCGACTCCCGCGCCGGCAGCGCGGGCAGCAGCTCGCCCAGGGAAACGGCCTGCGCCGCCAGACCCAGTTGGTAGCGCAGGCGGCGCTCGGGGTCCAGGGGAAGGAGCAGGGCCAGGTCGAGATGCGCGTTGCCGAGGGGCAGGGAACCGTGCTGAAGGAAGGCGCGACGCCCCCGCCGCTGCGCGCTGCCGGCCAGCTTGCGGCCCTCGACCTCGAGCTCGGCCAGCCCCGGCGCGGCGAAGCAGGGCGCCGGACTGCGGGGGTCGAGCGCGGCGGGCGGGGCCGGGCGCGTGAGCTCGGCGTTCACCCCGAGACCATGGTAGAAGCGCCGCAGCGCCCCGGCGACCCGGCGGTGCGTGTCGGCCAGGCCCGAGGCGAAGGGTCCGGCCAGCGGGGCCGTCAGCGCGTAGGTGATCTCGTCGGCGTGGAGCACGGCGCGGCCGCCGGTGGGCCGGCGCACCCAGTCCCAGCCGCGGCGCGCGACCGCATCGAGATCCAGGCTGCGGGCGGGGTCCTGGTGCAGCCCCAGCGAGACGGCCCAGGGCTGCCAGCCGTAGAGGCGCAGGGTCGGGGCCGCGCCGGGCAGGTCCGTCTCCAGCGCCTCGAAGAGCTGGAGATCGCGGGCCATGTTCACGGCCGCGCTGGCGGCGCCCTCTCGCAGCAGTCGCCAGGTCCCGGGCAGGCCGCTCCCGCTCAGGAGCGCGCCCCCGCGGTCGGGGGTGCGGTGGCGCGGTCGCCGGCGGCGTCGTCCAGCGGCAGCGGCTGCACGACCTCCAGGAGCTTCGCGGCGCGGGCCTCGTCGAGACGGCCCACGGGCGTCGCGTGCGGCGCCTCGGTGAGCAGCGCCGGCTCGCTGGACGCCTCCATGACGATGCGCTCCATGATCTCGACGAAGGCGTCGAGCGTCTCCTTGGTCTCGGTCTCCGTGGGCTCGATCATCAGCGCCTCGGGGACGATGAGCGGGAAGTAGATCGTGGGCGCGTGCACGCCGAAGTCGAGCAGGCGCTTGGCCACGTCCGTGGTGCGCACCCCGTGCTTGCGCAGCGGCGTGCCGCTGGCGACGAACTCGTGCATGCACAGGCCGTCGTGGGGAATCTCGAGCAGATGGCGCAGCCGGGCCTGCAGGTAGTTGGCGTTGAGCACCGCGCCGCCGCTGATGTCGGCGAGACCGTCGCCGCCGTAGCGCAGGATGTAGGCGTAGGCGCGCAGCAGCATGCCGAAGTTGCCGTGGCGGCCATGGACGTCGCCCACGCTCTTCGGCGCGGGCGACGCGCTGTAGACGCCGTCCGCCTCGGTGACGCGCAGGCCGGGCAGGTAGTCGGCCAGGTCCGCGCGCACGCCCACGGGTCCGGCGCCCGGGCCGCCGCCGCCGTGGGGCGTGGAGAAGGTCTTGTGCAGGTTGAGGTGCATCATGTCGAAGCCGATGTCGCCGGGGCGCACCCGCCCCACCAGCGCGTTCATGTTGGCGCCGTCCATGTAGACCAGCGCGCCGGCCGCGTGGACCGCCTTCACGATCTCGCGGATGCTCGACTCGAAGAGCCCCAGCGTGTTGGGGTTGGTGAGCATCACGGCGGCCACATCGGCGTTCAGGGCTGCCTCGAGCGCGGCGAGGTCCACGAGGCCGTCGGGGCCGGACTTCACCGTCACCGAGCGCAGGCCGGCCATGGCCACGCTGGCGGGGTTCGTGCCGTGGGCGCTGTCGGGGATCAGGACGACGTCGCGCGCCTCGCCCCGGTCGGCGTGATAGCGCCGCGCGATCTTCATGGCGACGTACTCGCCCTGGGCGCCGGCCGCCGGCTGCAGCGTGAAGGCCGGCAGTCCGGTGATCGCCACGAGCGCGCGCTCGAGCGCGTGCATCAGCGCGAGCGAACCCTGCACGGTCTCCTGCGGCTGCTCGGGATGGCAGCCCGCGAAGCCGGGCAGCGCCGCCAGCAGCTCGTTCTGCACCGGGTTGTACTTCATGGTGCAGGAGCCCAGCGGATAGAAGCCGCGCGCGATGGAGTGGTTGAGCTGGCTGAGACCCACGAAGTGCCGCAGCACCTCGAGCTCGCCCAGCTCCGGCAGCCCCGCCGGCGAGCGGCGGCGCTTGTCCGCGGCGAGGCGCGCGCCGCCGGTCGGGCCATCGGCGGGGAGCGCGAAGCCGGGACGGCCCGCGCGGCTCTTGTCGAAGAGGGTGGCGCTCATCGTGCGAACTCCTTCAGGAAGTCCACGTAGCGGTCCAGCGCCTCGGCGCCGTGCTTCTCCGAGACGGTCACCAGCAGCGCGTTCTCCCCCAGCGCGGGGAAGTCCGCGCCCAGGGGCAGCCCCGCGGCGATCCCGCGCTCGCGCGCCGCCGCCATCAGCGTGGCCGCGGGCACGGGCGCCTCCAGCACGAACTCCTGGAAGATGTCCCCGCCGAAGGGCACGCGGAAGCCGGGCAGCGCCGCCGCGCGCGCCGCCAGGCTGCCGGCGCGGTTGGCCAGCCCCTCGCCCAGCGCGGCCAGGCCGCCCTCGCCCAGCGCGGCCAGGTAGACGGTGGCGGCCAGGGCCATCAGCCCCTGGTTCGTGCAGATGTTGCTCGTGGCCTTCTCGCGACGGATGTGCTGCTCGCGGGTCTGCAGCGTGAGGACGAAGCCGGGGCGCCCCTGCGCGTCCACCGTGCGTCCGACCAGGCGGCCGGGCAGCCGGCGCACCAGCTCGCGGCTCACGCCGATGACGCCGAGGTAGGGCCCGCCGAAGCTCAGCGGCAGGCCGAGGCTCTGCCCCTCGCCGGTGACCACGTCCGCGCCGTAGTGGCCCGGCGCCTCGAGCACGCCCAGGCTGCTGGGATCCGCGTGGACCAGCAGCAGCGCGCCGGCGGCCTTCGCGAAGGGCGCGAGGCGGCCCAGGTCCTCCACCACCCCGAAGTGATTCGGGCTCTGCACCACCAGCGCGGCCACGTCGCCCGTGGCCAGCGCCGACTCCACGGCCGCCGGGTCGAGCCCGCCGTCCGCGCTCCAGGGCAGCGAGACGAGCTGCATGTCCTGGCCGTCGGCATAGGTGCCCACCACGCGGCGGCAGCCGGGGTTCAGGCTCGCCGGCAGCAGGACGCGCCGCCGTCCCGTGGCCGCGCCGGCCAGCAGGACCGCCTCCGCCAGCGCGCTCGCGCCGTCGTAGAGGCTCGCGTTCGCCACGGCCATGCCGGTGAGGCGCGCCATCAGCGTCTGGAACTCGAAGATCACCTGCAGGGTGCCCTGGGAGACCTCGGGCTGATAGGGCGTGTAGGCCGAGTAGAACTCCGGCCGCGCCAGCACCTGCGCCATGACCGCGGGCTGGATGCGGTCGTAGGCGCCGCCGCCCATGAAGTTGAGCCGCCCGCCCGCGGGGCGGTTCATGGCCGCCAGCGCGCCGATGCGCTCGCCGACGCGGTACTCGTCCTCGCCGGGCGGCAGGTCGAGGGGACCGGCCCAGCGGCAGTCCGCGGGGACGGTGGCGAAGAGGTCGTCGATCGAGCCGACGCCCACGGCGCCGAGCATGGCCTCGATCTCGGCCGGCGTATGGGGCAGGAAGCCGCGCATCTACTCTCCCACCAGCTCCAGGTAGCCTTCGCTGTCCATGAGCGCCTCCAGTTCGGACGGGTCGCTCATCTTGATCCGCACCAGCCAGCCCTCGTGGAAGGCCGACTGGTTCACCTGCTCGGGATGCTCCTCGAGGCCGTCGTTGATCTCGAGCACCTCGCCGGTCACCGGCGCGTAGATCTCCTCGACGGTCTTCACCGCCTCGACGGTGCCGAAGGGATCGCCCTTGCCCACGTGGGTCCCCACCTCGGGCAACTCCAGGTAGATGATGTCGCCCAGCTCGCCCTGCGCGTAGTCGGTGATGCCGATGGTGGCCACGTCACCCTCCACCGACACCCACTCGTGCTCCTTGGTGTAACGATAGTCCGCGGGGTAGTCGCTCACGTCCTCTCCTTGCTGTGACCTCCGGCGCGAGCCGCCGGCCGAGACCCTAGGCGCGAAGCGCCGGTTGAGTATAGAAAGGCAACTTGACCGTGCGGGCGTCCACGCGCTCGCCGCGGATCTCCACGCGAAGCGGCTGCTTCACCCGGTCGCGCCGGACCAGGGCCATGGCGAGACTCTGGTCGAGCGTCGGCGCGAAGCTGCCGCTCGTGACCGCGCCCACGGGGGCGTCGTCGTCCGCGTGGACGGCATAGCCCTGGCGCGCGATCTTGCGCCCGGGCAAGGCGAGGCCCACCAGGCGCCGCGCCGCGGGGTCGTCCTTGCGCCGCCGCAGCGCGTCCCGGCCAATGAAATCCCCCTTCTCCAGTTTCACAAGCCAGAAAAGGCCCGCCTCGAAGGGGTCCGTCGCCTCGTCGAGCTCGTGGCCGTAGAGGCAGTAGGACGCCTCGAAACGCAGGGTGTCGCGACAGCCCAGACCGGCGGGGACGAGCCCTCGCGCCCCGCCCGCGCGCATCAGCGCGGCGGCGAGCGCGGGCGCGGCGTCCGGGGCCAGGTAGAGCTCGTAGCCGGGCTCGCCGGTGTAGCCCGTGCGGCTGAGCAGCACGGGCGCGCCGTCGAAGCGCGTCTCGAGGAAGTGGTAGAAGGGCAGCGTGGCGAGACGTTCGGCCAGCGGCGCGAAGGCCGGCACGTCCTGCAGGATCTCGCGGCTGGCCGGCCCCTGCAGCGCGAGCTGGGCGAAGTCGGCGGAGGCGTCGCGCAGGTCCGGGCCGCCGGCCAGCTGCTTCGCCGTCCAGGCGGCGAGCTTGTCGCTGTTGGCGGCGTTGACCACCAGCAGGAAGCGCTCCTCACCGAGGCGGTAGACGAGAAGGTCGTCGAGGACGCCCCCGTCCTCCTTGCAGGCCACGGTGTAGAGGATCTCGCCGATCGCCAGCCGCGCGCAGTCGTTGGTGACGAGCCGCTGCACGCCCTCCAGCGCGCCCGGTCCCTCCACCAGGATCTCGCCCATGTGGCTGACGTCGAAGAGGCCCGCGCGCGTGCGCACGGCGCGGTGTTCGTCCAGCAGCGAGCCGTAGTGGACGGGCAGTTCCCAGCCGGCGAAATCCACCAGCTTGCCGCCCTGCTCGCGGTGCCAGGCGTTCAGCGGAGTCTTGCGTGGCGGTGTCGTGATCGACCTCCTGCGGACGGCGCGGTCTACTCGGGTGTCGGGTCGCGGCGCTCCGCGTCCTGGTCCAGCGCCTCGACCAGAACGGCGCCGGTGGCGCTACGGGTGCAGGATCGGATCTGCGAGGGCGGGCCGGCGAAGAGCAGCTCGCCGCCCGCGGGGCCGCCGTCGGGTCCGAGGTCGATGAGCCAATCCGCCTCCCGGATGATGTCGGGGTTGTGCTCGATTATAATGACGGTGTGCCCCTTGTCAACCAAGCGCTGGAGGATGCCCATCAGCGTGCTCACGTCCTGGAAGTGCAGGCCCGTGCTCGGCTCGTCGAGCAGGTAGACGGCCTTCCCCCGCGCCCGGCGCGTGAGCTCCTTGGCCAGCTTGAGCCGCTGCGCCTCGCCGCCCGACAGGCTGAGCGCGCTCTGTCCCAGGCGCAGGTAGCCGAGTCCCACCTCGGCCAGCACGGCGAGCGCGCGGCCGAGCGCGGGGATCTCGGAGAAGTGCTCCCGCGCCTGCTCGACGGTCATGTCCAGCACCTCGGCGATGGTGCGCCCGCGGTAGTGGATCTCCAGCGTCTCGCGATTGAAGCGACGTCCCCGGCAGACCTCGCAGGGCACGTAGGCCGGCGGCAGGAAGTGCAGCGTGACCTTGCGCTCGCCGTCGCCCTGGCAGTGCTCGCAGCGGCCGCCCTTCACGTTGAAGCTGAAGCGGCCGGGGCCGTAGCCCCGCAGCTTGCTCTCGGGCAGCGAGGCGTAGAGCCGTCGCACCTCGTTCCAGAGGCCGGCGTAGGTGGCCGGGTTGCTGCGCGGGGAGCGGCCGATGGGCGCCTGGTCCACGTAGACGACGTCGTCCACGGCGCCGGCGCCGCTGAAGCGGCGGCAGGGGCCGGGCGTGGGCGTCTCCCTGCCCAGCGCGCGCGCCAGGTGCCGGTAGAGCGTGTCGTGCACGAGGCTGCTCTTGCCGCTGCCGGACACGCCGGTGACGCAGGTGAGCAGGCCCAGGGGGAACTCCGCTTCCAGGTCCTTTAGGTTGTGCAGGCTCGCGCCCATCACCCGCAGCCACGCCTTGCCGGGCGGACGCGGGGCGCGCAGCGGCCGGCCCAGCGCCTCGCGCAGGCTGCGGCCCGTGGGGCTGGCCGCGTGCGCGCGGATGGCCGCGAGGTCCCCGGCCGCCACCACCTCGCCGCCGCGCTCGCCGGCGCCCGGTCCAAGGTCGATGATCCAGTCCGCCCGCTCGATCGTCGCCCGGTCGTGCTCCACCACCAGCACCGTGTTGCCGCGGTCGCGCAGCGTGATCAGCGTGTCCAGCAGCGCATGGTGGTCGCGCGGGTGCAGGCCGATGGACGGCTCGTCGAGGATGTAGAGCACCCCCGTCATCGCGCTGCCCACCTGCTCGGCCAGCGCCAGGCGCTGCCGCTCTCCGCCCGACAGCGTGCTCGCCCGGCGGTCGAGGCTGAGGTAGCCGAGGCCCACGCGGTCCAGGAAAGCGAGGCGCGAGCGGATCTCCGGCAGGATCTCGCCGGCGACGTCGCGGCGCGGTCCGCTGAAGCGCAGCGCGGCGAGGTGGACGTCCAGCTCGCGCAGGGTCAGCGCGCTGAGCGCGGCGAAGTCCAGGCCTCCGAGGCTGACGCGCAGCGCGTCCTCCGAGAGCCGCTTGCCGCCGCAGGCGGGGCAGGGTTCGTCGCCCATGAGCGCCTCGATGCTCTTGCGCAGGCTCGCGCTGCTCGTCTCGGCGTGCCGCCGCTCGAGGTAGGGGATGAGCCCGGGAAAGGTCTTGCGCACGCGGCCGCGGGGACTGCGCAGCTGGATGTCCAGGCCGCCCCGCCCGGTGCCGTGGAGCAGGGTGACGCGCGCCTCCTCGGAGATCTTTCGCCAGGGCGTGTCCAGCGTGAAGCCGAGCACCGCGCCCAGCGCCTCGATCTGCGCCAGCAACCAGGCGCCGCGGGCGCCGGCCAGCACCGGCAGCGCGCCGTCGGCCAGGCTCTTGGCGGGCGACGTCACGAGCAGGTCGAGCTGCACCCGTCGGCTCCGGCCCAGCCCCTGGCACTCGGGGCAGGCGCCGCGCCGGCTGTTGAAGGAGAAGAGGCTGGGAGAGATCTCCGGCAGCGCCCGTTCGCCGCCGCGGGCCACGGCGAGATCGAGGGTCTCGACGTCCTCGTCGCCCCCCGCCCCCGCGCTCTGGATCAGCGCGCGCAGCCGCCCGCCCGACAGCTCGAGCGCGCGCGACACGCTGTCGGCCAGGCGCCGCTGGCTCTTCGGGCCGCAGACCAGGCGGTCCACCACCGCCTCCACGCTGTTGCGCCGGCCGGCCTCGAGGCGCAGGTCCTCGTCGAGATCGCGCAGCTCCCCGTTGAGACGCACGCGCACCAGGCCCTCGCGGCGCAGGCGATCCAGCAGCCGCTTCTGCGCCCCTTTGCGCTCCTCCAGCACCGGGGCCAGCAGCGTGAGGCGCGTCCCCTCGGGCAGCGCCTCGAGCCGCTCGCGGATGGCCTCCGGGTCCATCACGTAGCCGCCTTCGCCCAGCTCGCCCACGCGCGCGTAGAGGAGGCGGAGGAAGTTGCCGATCTCGCTCAGCGTCCCCACGGTGGAGCGTGGCCCCGCCGCGGTGCTGTGCTGGTTGACGGCCACCGCCGGACTCAACCCCTCCACCAGATCCACGTCGGGACGGTGCAGCTCGCCGAAGAGCTGCCGCGCCTGGCTGGACAGGCTCTCCACGTAGCGCCGGCGCCCCTCGGCGAAGAGCGTGTCGAAGGCGAGGCTGCTCTTGCCCGAGCCACTCGGGCCGGTCAGCACCGTGAAGCTGTAGCGGGGGATCTCCACGTCGATCCCCCGGAGGTTGTTCTCCCGCGCGCCGTGCACGCGGATCGGTGCGCCGCGCGTGCTCATTGACCCTGCCCTGCGGTGTCGGTTCGGGCCAGCGCATCGAGGCGGCGAAGCGCCTCCGCGGCGCTGCGCCCGGGGTCGGAGTCCGGCCCCTGGTTCGCGAGCACCCTGGCATAGAGCTGGCGCGCCTCGTCGAGCGCGCCGCTGCGCTCGTAGAGGAAGGCCGCGCGCAGCGTGGCCGTCACGCCCCAGAGCCCCTGGTCGCCGTAGAGGTAGCCCACCTTGAGGAAGGCCCCCAGCGCGGCGTCGCGACGGCCCAGCGCCTCCAGGCTGTCCCCCACCCAGAAGGTGAGACGCGCCTTGCCCTCGTCGTCCTGGAAGATCTCGGCGCGCTGGTAGGCGAGCACGGCCTGCTCGTGACGTCCCAGCTCGTGCAGGCTGTAGGCCGCCTTCATCATGGCCTCGGGGGCGCGGCGGTCCTCCGGATAGCGCGCGAGGAACTGCTCCAGGCGTGCGAGGGTGCCTTCGCGGTCCTCGCGCTTCTCCAGGGCCAGCGCGGAGTTGTAGAGGAGGTCGGCGTCGGGCGACGCCTCGCCCGCCACGCAGGCTTCGAGCTGGTCGCTGGCGGCGGCGTAGTCGCCGCGGGCGAAGAGCAGCGCCGCAGCCTTGCGGCGGGCCGCCGGCGCGGCGGGGCTGGCCGGGGCGTCCCGCGCCACGCGCAGGAAGTCCGCCAGGGCGCCGTCGCCGTCGCCCCGGCGGGCCTTGAGCAGCCCCGCGGCGAAGCGCGCGGCGGGCGCCGCGTCGGTGGCGGGGAAGTTCTCGGCGCAGGCCTCGAGGCGCGTGAGCGCGGCCGCGACGTCCCCGGCGGCGGCGCGCTCCTCGCCGAAGGCGAGCAGCACGCGCGCGCGTTCGGCGTCGTCGATCCGCGCGTCCGGCGAGTCCCCGAGCGCCGCCCAGGCCTTGCGCGCGCCGCCGGCGTCGCCCGCGAGCAGCAGCGCGCGCACCCGCTCGGCGCGCAGCGTGGGTTCGAGCGCGCCCGCGTCCCCCCGCGCGAGCAGCGCGTCGTAGGCGCGACGCGCCTCGCCCCCCTCGCCGCGCGCCAGGAGCAGACGGGCGAGTCGCAGCGCGCCCTCGGCCGCGTGCGGGCCGTCGTCGCCGAGGGTCTGCAGGCGCCGCAGGGCGTCCTCGGCGGCGGCGCTGTCCCCCGCCGCCAGCGCGTGATCCGCGAGACGCCACGCCGCCTCGCGCCGGTAGCGCGGCGCGGCGTCGTCCAGCAGCCGGCAGTAGGCCTCGCGCGCGGCGGCGACATCGCCGCGCCGCTCCGCCACCAGTGCCACGCGGTAGCGCGCGGCGTCGGCCAGCGGCGCGGGCGGCGCCATGTCGACGAGCAGCGCGTAGGCCTCGCTCGCGGCGTCCCACTCGCGGAGCGCGTAGTGGCAGTCGCCCAGGTGCAGCAGGCAGCGCGCGCGCGCGTCGCCCGTGAGCGCGGTCTCGAGGAAGGCGCGGTAGTGGTCGATGGCGCGGCCCTGACGCCCGCGCGCCTCCTCCACCTCGCCGAGGCCGAGCCGCGCGAGGGCCGACTCCACACCGCTCGGCTCCCGGTCCACCAGGCGACGGAACTGCCGCTCGGCCGCGTCGAGGGCGGATGCGTCGCCCTGCGCGAGCGCGAGGCGCCCGGCCAGCAGGCGCGCGGCGGGCGCGAAGGCCGCCGAGGGGTCGAGCGCGAGGGCGCCTTCCGCGTCGGCGCGCGCCGCGACGAGCGCGGTGGAGTCCGCGCCCGCGGGATCGGTGAGCGACGCGCGGCGGTAGCGGGCGCGCGCCCAGCGGGGATCGTCGCCGTGGGCGAAGAGCGCCGCGTCGAGCAGCGCGCGGCGCTCCGCGTCGTCGCGGGCGGCGGCCAGCGCGAGATCGAGCGATTCGCGCGCGGCCTCGTCGCTCACGCGCGGCAGCCCCGCGACCTCGGCGCGCCGCAGGCGCTCGCGCGCGCGGCCCCGCCAGTCGCCCACGCCTCCCTGCCGCGTCCCCGGCAGCGCGCGGCGCTCCGCCTCCCGTGCCGCGGCGCGGCCGGCGTAAAGCCAGGCCCAGGCGCGTCCCTCCGCGTCGGCGACGCTCTCCCCCAGGGCGTCGAACTGCGCCATGGCGCCCGGGAAGTCCTTGAGCGTGTCGAGCAGCACCAGGCCGACGCGGAAGTCGCGCCCGCGCGCCGCGCCCCGCGCGCGCTCCTCGTCGAGCAGGGCGAGCAGTGCCTCGAGGGCCGCGGGACGGTCGGGGGCCGTGAAGCGCGAGAGGACGTCCAGGCGCGTGGCGGCGGCGGACGCCTCGGCGCTGCCGCCGAACTGGCGCAGCAGGCGCCCGTAGTGGGCGCGGGCCGCGTCCCAGTCGCCGCGCTCCTCCGCGAGACCGCCGAGTTCCAGCAGCGACGCCAGCAGCGGCGCGCAGGGCGGGGCGTCCTCCGCCACGCGCGACCAGGCGCGGCGCGCCGCGTCGGGATGGCCAAGCGCCGCCTCGCGCGCGCCGAGCGCGTGCAGGACCTCCGCGCGCTCGAGGGGATCGCCCAGCCAGGGCAGCAACTCCTCGACGCCGCGCTCCAGCGCGGGCAGCGGCCCGGCGCCCGCCAGCAACAGGCCCACCCGGCGACGGCGGGCGAGCAGACCCAGTTCACCCGCGGGGTCGGCGGCCGCGCAGTCGGCCCAGGTCGCGAGGGCGTCGTCCGCGCGTCCCGCCGCCTCCTCGGCGCGCGCGAGCAGGGCGAGATGCGCCGCGCTCGGCGCGTCGGCGACCCGCTCGCGGGCGCGGGCGACGGCGTCCCGGGGCTTGTCGGCCGCCAGCAGCAGCTCGATCTCGCGCGTGAGGTCGTCGGGACTGAGCTGCGCCGCGGGCAGACGGCGGCGGAGGGTCGCAAGGTCGCGGGCGGCATCGGCGGGGCGCCCCGCGTCCGCGCTCAGCGCGGCGCGGGAGCGCAGGGCGCGCGCCTGCTGGGCCGCGTCCTGGCTGCGGTCGAGCGCCCAGTCCAGCGCCTTGCGCGCGGCCGCATCGTCGCCGGTGGCGCGGCGATCCGCCGCCACGCGGAGCGCGGCCTCCACCGCGAGGGAGTCCCGTGGCAGGCTGGCCATGAGACGTTCGCGGTCGGCGCGGGCGCCGTCCGGATCGACGTCGTCCCGCAGCGCGGCGCGGGCCCACAGTGCCTGGCCGAGGAGCCCCGCGTCGCCGGTCTGCTGGATCACGAGGCCGAGCAGCTGGCGCGCCTCGGCGCCGCGGCCTTCGTCGGCGCGCAGGCGGGCGAGGAGGAGCAGGGCGTCCTCCCGGCGCGCGCTGTCGGCGTGGTCGCGGAGCAGGCGCTCGAGCACGGACTCGGCGTCGGCGGGGAGGCTGTCCGCCACGGCGGCGCGGCCGGCGGCGAAGAGCGCCTCGGGCGCGCGCGGGTCCTCGGGCGCGTCGGCGGCGAAGCGGGCCAGCCAGCGCAGCATGCGCCGGGTGTCGCCCTGGGCCTCGTAGCTGCGGCCGAGCAGGTGCTCGACCTCGGTGCGCGCGGGATCGTCGGGATGGGCGGCGAGCCAGGTCTCCATCTGGCCGGCCGCCACGGCGTGGAGGCCGTCGGCCTCGAGGGAGCGGAAGAAGCGAAGCTCCTCGCCCGTCTCCGCCCCTGCCCGCGCGGCCGACGCCAGGAGCAGCGTCGTCGCGAGGATGCGGAGCCGAAGGCGCGCGGGGCGGGACATGCCTCTCCCTAGGGCGTGATGCGCGTCATCATCCGCGGGAAGGGGATGCACTCGCGGATGTGCCGGCGCCCGGCCAGCCAGGCCAGGGTGCGCTCCACGCCGATGCCGAAGCCGCTGTGGGGGAAGCTCCCGTAGCGCCGGAGGTCAAGGTACCACTCGTAGGGCGCGCTGGGCAGCCCGTGCTCGGCGATGCGCCGCTCGAGGAACTCCAGGTCGTCGGCGCGCTGGCCGCCGCCGACGATCTCGCCGTAGCCCTCGGGGGCGAGGCAGTCCACCGAGAGGCAGTACTTCGGGTCGTCCGGATCGGGGGCCATGTAGAAGGCCTTGATCGCGCTCGGGAAATGGTGGACGAAGAGCGGCCGGTCGTGGGCGTCCGAGAGCAGGGTCTCGTCCTCGGCGCCGAAGTCCCCGCCCCACTCGAAGTCCACGCCCTTCGCGCGCAGGAAGGCCACGGCGTCGTCGTAGTGCATGCGCGGGAAGGGCGCCTTCACCCGCTCGAGGGCGGCGCAGTCGCGCTCGAGGACGTCCTCCAGCAGGCCGCGGTGGGCCTCCAGCACGCGGCCGGCGACGTACTCGAGCAGGCGCTCGCTCACGTCCATGACGTCCGCGAGGTCGGCGAAGGCCATCTCCGGCTCCATCATCCAGAACTCGGTGAGATGGCGGCGGGTCTTGCTCTTCTCGGCGCGGAAGGTGGGGCCGAAGCAGTAGACCTTGCCGAAGGCCGCCGCGGCGGCCTCCATGTAGAGCTGTCCGCTCTGGGTGAGGAAGGCCTTGTCGCCGTAGTAGTCCACGGCGAAGAGCGTGGTCGTGCCCTCCACGGAGCTGGGCGTGAAGATGGGCGCGTCCACGTGCAGGAAGCCGTCCTGGCGCATGAACTCGTGGATGGCCGCGATCAGCGTGCCGCGCACGGTGAGCAGCGCGTGCTGCTGCCGGCTGCGCAGCCAGAGGTGGCGGCGCTCCAGCAGGAAGTCCACGCCGTGCTCCTTGGGCGTGATGGGAAAGTCCACGCTGGGGGCGATCACGGCGAAGTCGGTCAGCAGGAGCTCGTAGCCGCCGGGGGCGCGCTCGTCCGCGTGGACGGTGCCGGTGACCGTGAGGCTCGTCTCCTGGGTCAGGGCGTCGAGGGCGGCGAAGCGCTCCTCGCCGAGGTCCGCCAGCGACCCCACCGCCTGGATGGTGCCCGAGCCGTCCCTGACCTGCAGGAACTGGAGCTTCTTGCTGCCCCGCTTGTTGTAGAGCCAGCCCGCGAGGGTGACCTCGCGACCGTCGTGCTCGCCGATGGCGGCGATTCTCACCGATTGCATGTTCTCGACTCTCCGGTGTCAGTGCTTGAGCCTGGCGAAGTCCTCGTTGCGCGCGATGACCGACAGGCGGTCGCCGGCCTCGAAGCGGAAGTCGCCGTCGGGCACGGGAAAGACCCGCCGCTCGCTCTTGCCCTCGGCCAGCGTGATGCGCCGCACCGCCAGCACCGCCAGCCCGTGGTTGCGGCGCAGCCCCAGCTCGCCGAGCGTGCGGCCCACGAAGGGCGCGGGCACCTCGAGCTCGCGCAGCGAGTAGTCGTCCGGCAGGTCCACGAACTCCAGCGCGTCGCCGCGCACCAGGTTCTGGGCCAGGCGCTGGCCCATCTCCTGTTCCGCGAAGAGCACGCGGGTGGCGCCGACCCGCTCCAGGATGCGCCGGCGCACCGGCGTCCCCGCGCGGGTGATGACCTGGGGGATGCCCGCCTCGGCCGCCCAGGACGTGATGAGGATGTTCTCCTCGAACAGCTCGCCCACGCCCACCACCAGCAGGTCCACGTTGCGGACGTCCAGCTCGTCCAGCGCGCTCTCCTGGGTCGCGTCCACGCAGACGGCCAGGTCGACGTCGTCCTTGACCATCTCCACGTAGCGCAGCTCGCGGTCCACGGCGAGGACCTCCACGCCGAGCTCGCTGAGCGTGCGGGCCACGGCGCGGCCGAAACGGCCGAGGCCCACCACCGCCGCGCGCTTGATCGTCCGCTCGCCCATGCTTCCTCCACGCGAATGAAGCCCGGACGCGGCCGGGCCGAAGCGGCAGTCTAGCACAGGGGCCGGCCATTGCAACGGCGAAGCCCGCGCGGGCTAGCCGACCATCGGCGCCTCGGGCGGCAGCTGGAAGTGGCGCTCGCGCCAGCCGCCGGCCAGGCCCAGCGCCACCGTCAGCAGGCCCACCCTGCCGCAGAACATGATGACGACGAGCAGCAGCTTGCCCGCCGGACCCAGCTCCGCGGAGAGCCCGACGCCGAGCCCCACGGTGCCGAAGGCGCTGACCACCTCGAAAGCCGCGCGGTCCAGCGCGACGTGCGCGGTCAGCAGGATCAGCAGCGTGCCCAGCACCACCATCACCAGCCCCGCGCTCATCACGGCCAGCGCCTCCCTGAGGACGGTGTCCGGGATGCTGCGGCCCGCCACGTCCACCCGGATCCGACCGGCGAAGTAGCCCCGCAGCAGCAGCAGGACGAGGATCACCGTGGAGACCTTCACGCCGCCGCCGGTTGAGCCCGGCGCCGCGCCGATGAACATCAGCAGCAGGCTGCCGAGCGTGCCGGCCGGCGACAGCAGGCCCTGGGCGAAGACGTCGAAGCCCGCCGTGCGGCAGGTCACCGACTGGAAGAAGGCCATGAGCAGCTGGCGGCCCGGAGACTGCTGGGCCAGGGCGCCGTTCCGCTCGGTCCACAGAAAGAGCAGCGTGCCGCCCAGCCAGAGGACGAGCGAACCCACGAGCACGATCCGGCCCTGCACCGAGAAGTGCCGGCGCCGCGGCCTCCGCCGCAGGCGGCCCAGGATCTCGAAGCTGAGCAGGAAGCCGAGCCCGCCCAGCATGACGAGCAGCGCGACGCTCAGCAGGGCCAGCGGCCGCTCGAGGAAGCGGGCCAGGCTGTCCGGATAGAGCGAGAAGCCGGCGTTGCAGAAGGCGCTCACGGAGTGGAAGACGGCCGCGAAGGCGCGGTGCCGCCCGGCGCCCAGTCCCGGTCCCGCGCTGAGGTGAAGCAGCAGGGCGCCCAGCCCCTCGATGAGCAGGGTGAAGCTGACCACGCCGAGCAGCAGGCGGCGCAGTCCGTGGATGCCCCCGGTCCGGAGGTCCTCGCTGAGCGTGAAACGGTGCCCCATGCCGAGATCGCGCCGCGCCAGCAGCGCGAAAACGCTGCTCACGGTGAGGATGCCGAGCCCCCCGATCTGGAACAGGAGGAGAAGGACCAGCTTACCCGCCGGGCTGAAGTGGCTGCCGGTGTCCACCACCGTGAGTCCCGTCACGCAGGCCGCGCTCGTGGCCGTGAACAGCGCGTCCACCAGGCCCAGATGGCCATGCCAGGAGCAGAACGGAAGGCTGAGGAGGAGCGTCCCCGCCGCGATGAGCGCAAGGAAGCCCAGGGCCACGGCGGCGGGCGGGGTCAGGCGGCGGCGCGAATGCAGGACGAGAGGTGACACGACCGCGGCATCATAGGGTCCGGCCCCGGCAGGCTGTCAAACGGAAACCCTTATGCCGCCGACCTTGTATCTCGACTGTAGGCAACCCACCTCGGCATGCGCGCTTGCCTCTAGGTTGCATACGTCAGGGCATGCTGCCGATTGATCCCCAGTGCAGGTGTTTCGTCCTCGCCGGCGTAGGTGGTGCCCCAGCTCGTCGGAAGCTCGATCCGGCTGCGGAACAGCCGCTCCGCCAGGATCTCGGGCACACGCAGCAAACGGTCGGTCAGCCCCTTCAGCATGGCCGGGCTCACCGGCGGCCCCTTCTCGTGCCGACGCTTCACGCAATTCCGCCAGACGACCATGATCCAGAGCCTCAGAGCTGAGGCGTTCCGCCGCTTTGACCAGGCAATCGTCTCCCGCCGGTGGTTCGCGCTGCTGTGGCGGATCAACAGGTCCAGCAGGTTCACCTCGAAGAGGTCGTTGTCGGCGTCCCGGCGGTCAGTCGAGGGCGTGATGTAGTGCGCAAACCTCACCTTCAGCGGCCGCATGGCCCGCGGGTAGGCCGGGTGGTCGTCGCTGCGGAGTTCCAGCCGATCCAAACCCCGGCAGACGATCCGCAGCAGCTCCCGAACGCCCTTCTCCACGGCCTTCGGGTCGGGTCTTCCCCAGCGCTCCTCGAGTTCCGCGCGGCGCTTCTTCTGATCCGGTCGCATTCGGCCCTTTCGGCGGAGCGGGCTGTCGGTGAAGCCGAAGGCGAAGCTGCTCTCGGCCTCGACGGCCAGGTTGTGGTGGAAGGGGAAGTACTGGCTGTACTCGAAGGTCTCGAAGCCGTCGACGATTACCGCTCCACGCGGTCTACAGCGCTCGAGGAGCCTGGTTTGGTACAGGAGGCAGTGGCGGCCTAGCCTGGCCAGCTGGCGATCCACCGTGCTCGGCGCGACGCCCAGATCCCGGGCGATCTGCCGATTGGCCATGCCACCGACGGTCTTCATGAAGAGCCTGGGCAGGACGTCCGGCCGCTTGAGCCAGTAGCTCGTCGAGAAGGTCTGGGTACTGAAGGAGCGCCTGCAGTCGGTGCACTGGAAACGCTGGATGCGGTGGGGCTTGGCCGCGCGGTAGTAGACGCCCTGGCGTTTGAAGGGCCAGTGGCCGTCCAAGATCCGGTGGTACTTGCAGTTGGGATTGGGGCAGAAGGGCGGCTGCCAGCCCTGGCGGAGAATCGTGGGCTTGTTCATGGCCTGGCCCCGGCAGGACCCGGGCCAGCTACAACATCGGCGGCACAAGCAACGGGGAGGGGGCGCGCCCCCTCCCCGACACTCAGTCCAGTGCCAACTGCCCGTTAGGCCGTCGGCGCCTTCTTGGCCGTGCTCTTCCGGCGAGCCGGACGCTTCGCGGCCTTCTTCGCCGTCTTCTTGGCGGCCGTCTTCTTCGCGGCCTTCTTCACGGTCTTCTTGGCGGCCTTCTTGACCGTCTTCTTCGCGGCCTTCTTGCGGGTCGCCTTCTTGGCGGTCTTCTTGGCGGCCTTCTTGGCCGTCTTCTTCGCCGCCTTCTTGGCCGTCTTCTTCGCGGCCTTCTTCACGGTCTTCTTGGCGGCCTTCTTGACCGTCTTCTTCGCCGCCTTCTTGCGAGTCGCCTTCTTCGCGGTCTTCTTGGCGGCCTTCTTGGCCGTCTTCTTCGCCGCGGTCTTGCGAGTCGCCTTCTTGGCGGTCTTCTTGGCGGCCTTGCGAACGGTCTTCTTGGCAGCCGTCTTCTTGGCGGCCTTCTTGACCGTCTTCTTGGCAGCCTTCTTCACCGTTTTCTTGGCCGTCTTCTTGGCAGCCTTTTTCACAGCCATTGTACCCTCCTAGGCAGGGAAAGCGGATTGCTCTCTGGAGCCGGTTGCCTTGAGGCTCCGTCGACAGAGATATCGGAAGCTGTGAAAATTTGTAAAGGGAAAATGTTGCCTTGAGGTCGTTTTTCCGATCTCGCCGCTTGCGCGATTCAGCGCTCGTGAACACCCGCGTTCGGCGCTGCGTCGCCGAGTCGTGCGCTCTCGATGCGCGGCGTGTCGGTGTTCATGCCGCGCAGCACGAGCTGCGCGCGCTTCCATGGCGCTTCCTGCTTGAGGTAGAGCGACTGCGCCGCGAGCTCACGCCGCTGAAACTCCTGCTCACGTTTCGCGCGCTGCTTGCCTTCCAGCGCGCCGAGCGCGAGCTCGAGCGCGCGCTCGAAGTCGCTGACCAGGTAGATGCGGAAGTCGTAGTAGCCGAAGCTGTCCGACTGGAAGAGGAAGGGGCCCTCGAGCAGCAGCAGCCCACCGGGCTCCAGCGCGAGACGGCGGCGGCCGGTCACGCGCTCGCGGCCCGCGTCGTAGACGTCGTAGTGCAGTTCGAGCGGCAGCTCCCGCGCCTGTCGCAGCGGGAGGAGCAGCTGCTCCTTCAGACGGTCCATCGCGTAGTACTTGCGATAAAGCCCTTCGGGCTCGGGGTAGCCCTTGGCGCGGCGCTCCTTCTTCTCGGCGGTGAAGTCGTCCAGGGCCACCTGCTCGACGGGCAGGCCGACGCCGGCGAGGCGCGTCGCGAGCGCCGCCGCGAAGCCCGTCTTGCCCGCCTTGTCGATGCCGTTGATGCCCACGAGGAAGGGCCTCCCCTCCCGCTGGCGGCGGGCGGCGAGGAGCAGGGCCACGGCGTCGCGCAGGACGAGCGCGTGGGGCGCGACCGTCTCGACGGGGGACTGCCCGGCCGCGCCCGCGTCCAGAGCCGGCAGCCCCGCGCGGCGGGCCCAGCTCAGGAGGCGCTCGCGTCCGCTGAGCAGCAGCGTCTGCTCGAGGACGCCCCCCGCATGCAGTCGCTCCAGCGCGGCCAGGCCGCCCTCCCCCTCGGCGTCGATGCGCTGCGGTCCGGCCGGATCCGCGGACGCGGCCGGCGGCGCATCGTAGAGCAGCAGCTCCCAGTCGGGGTGCTCGGCGCGCAGCGCCGCGAGGAGCGAGGCCAGCGCGTCGGGGTCCGCCGCCAGCTGGGCGTCGACGATCACGCGACGGCAGTCGCTGGCGAAGCGGGGCATGCCCATCAGAAGGAGCCCGGGCCGGCGTTGGGGCCGAGGCTCACGAGGGTGAGCGTGGCCGGGTCGAGGTAGGTGGTCGCCAGGCGCTGGATGTCGTCGCGGCTGACCGCGTCCACCCTGGCCACCAGCTCCTCCACGCCGATCTGCCGCCCCTCGTTGATCTCCCCGCGGGCCAGACGGCTCATGCGGGCGTTCATGCTCTCCATGGCCAGCAGCAGGTTGCCCTTGAGCTGCATCTTGGTGTCCTCGAGCTCGTCGAGGGAGCAGCCCTCCGCGCAGAGCTTCGCGTACTCGGAGAGGGTGAGGCGGATCGCGTCGTCGCTGCGTCGAGGCGAGACGGCCATGTAGCTGCCCAGCAGCCCCGCGTCGCTGGCGAAGTCGGAGAAGGAGTAGATGTTGTAGGCCAGCCCCGCCCGCTCACGGATCACCTGGAAGAGCCGGCTGCTCATGCTGCCGCCCAGCAGCGTGCTGAGGAGGAGCAAGCCGTAGCGGTCCGCGTCGGCGCTGCTCACGCCCAGCCGGCCGAGCCAGAGGTGCTGCTGCTGCAGCTCCCGGACCTGGGTGACGACCCGGCGCCGGGGCGCCGGCGGGGCACTGCCGTTGCGGGCGAGCGCGGCGCCCGGACGGACGTGGAACCAGGTCTCCACGCGCCCGCGCATCTCGTCGTGGCTGAGCGGCCCCACGGCGGCGACGATCACGTTGCCCGCCGTGTAGCGCGCGTCCAGGTAGGCGCTGAGATCGTCCCGCGAGAAGGACTCCACCGTGTCCTCGGTGCCGAGGATCGGCAGGCCCAGCGGGTGCTCGCCGAAGACCTCGGCGCTCGCCAGCTCGTGGATGAGGTCGTCCGGGTCGTCCAGGACGTTGCGGATCTCCTCGACCACCACCTGCTTCTCCACGTCGATCAGCTCGCCGTCCAGCGAGGCGTGGCCGAGCATGTCGCCGAGGACGTCCAGGGCCGTGTCCACGTACTCCGCGAGCACGCGGGCGGAGAAGCAGGTGAGCTCCTTGGTCGTGAAGGCGTCCAGCTGGCCGCCGACGCGGTCGATGGCCAGGGAGATCTCGAGGGCGCTGCGCCGCTCGGTGCCCTTGAAGACCATGTGCTCGAGGAAGTGCGTGATGCCGTTGTGCTGGGCGCCCTCGTCGCGGCTGCCGCAGCGCACCCAGGCGCCGATGCTCACCGACAGGGCGTCGGGCACGCACTGAGTAAGCAAGGTGACCCCGTCGTCCAGGGTCACCTTGCGAATGTCCTCCCGGCGGGAGAAGTGGCTGGTGTTCATGGCGGGCCTAGTTGGCGGCTGCCTCCAGCAGGACCTTGCGGCTCAGCCGGATCTTGCCGGCGTTGTCGATGTCCACGACCTTCACCTGCACGGTGTCGCCCACCTGGAAGACGTCCTCCACGCGATTGATGCGCTTGTGGTCGATCTCCGAGATGTGCAGCAGACCGTCGGTGCCCGGGAGGATCTCCACGAAGGCGCCGAACTTGGTGATGGTCTTCACCTTCCCATCGTAGACCTTGCCCACCTCGGCCTCGGCCGTGAGGTAGTTGATCCACTCCACCGCCGCGTCGCTGCTCTCGCCATTGACCGCGGCGATGCGGACGGTCCCGTCGTCCTCCACCTCGATGGTGGCGCCGGTCTCCTCCTGGATGCGGCGGATGGTGGCGCCGCCCTTGCCGATGACGTCACGGATGCGCTCGGTGTTGATCTTGATGCTCGTGATCTTGGGCGCGTGACGGCTCACCTCGGGCCGCGCGCTGGGCATCGACTGCTCCATCACGTCGAGGATGTGCATCCGCGCCGTGCGGGCCTGGGCCAGCGCGTCGCGCATGACCTGCTCGGGCAGGCCCTCGATCTTGGTGTCGAGCTGGAAGGCCGTGATGCCCTTCCGCGTGCCCGCCACCTTGAAGTCCATGTCGCCCAGGTGGTCCTCCAGGCCCTGGATGTCCGTCAGCACCCGGAAGCTCTCGCCATCGGTGATGAGACCCATGGCCACGCCGGCCACGTGGGCCTTGAGGGGCACGCCGGCGTCCATGAGGGCCAGCGCGCCGCCGCAGACGGTCGCCATGGAGCTCGAGCCGTTCGACTCGGTGATGTCGCTCACCACGCGGATCGTGTAGGGGAACTCCTCCTCGTTCGGGATCAGCGGGCGCAGCGCGCGCTCGGCCAGGTTGCCGTGGCCGATCTCGCGGCGGCCGGTGAAGAAGCGGCCCACCTCGCCGACGCTGAAGCCGGGGAAGTTGTAGTGGAGCATGAAGCGCTTGAAGTACTCGCCCTCGAGGTTGTCGATGCGCTGCTCGTCACGGCTCGTCCCCAGGGTCGTGGCCACCAGGGCCTGGGTCTCGCCGCGCGTGAAGAGCGACGACCCGTGGGCCCGGGGCAGGAAGCTGGGAACGATCGTGATCGGGCGCACCTCGTCGAGCTTGCGGCCGTCGGCGCGCAGGGACTCCCTGAGGATCATCCCGCGCATGGCGCGCTTCTCGACGTCGCCGAAGGCCTTGCCGATCCAGCGCTCCTGCTCGGGGAAGTCCCCGGCGAGCTCCGCCAGCACCTTCTCGCGCAGGGCGTCCAGGGCGTCCTGGCGCTCGTGCTTGTGCGCGTTGCGGCCGAGGCGGTCGATCTCGGCGCCGTAGGTGGACTCCACGCGCTCCAGCAGACCCTCCGGCATCGACGGCGCGACGACCTCGCGCTTGGCCGGCGTGCCCGCCTTGGCGAAGAGCTCGCGCTGCATGGCGTTCAGCTTGCGGATGTGCTCGTGCGCGAAGGCGATGGCCTCCAGCATCTCCTCCTCGGAGATCTGATCGGCCTCGCCCTCCACCATCATGATGGCGGTGTCGCTGCCGGCGACCACGAGGTTGAGCGGGCTCTCCTCCGTCTCCTCCAGGGTCGGATTCGCCTTGAGGGCGCCGTTCACCCGGCAGACGCGAACGCCGGAGACGACGTCGCCGAAGGGGATGTTGGACAGGCCCAGGGCCGCGCTCGCGCCGGTGATGGCGAGCACGTCGGCCTCGTTGACCTGGTCGAAGCTGAGAACGGTGGCCACCACCTGCGTCTCGGCCATGTAGCCGTCGGGGAAGAGCGGACGGATGGGACGGTCCACCAGACGCGCGGCCAGCGTCTCCTTTTCGGACGGGCGCGCCTCACGCTTGAAGTAGCCGCCGGGAATCATGCCCGCGGCGTACTTCTTCTCCCGGTACTCCACGAAGAGAGGGAAGAAGGGCTTGTCGGGGTCGTTGTCCTTGCTGGCGACCGCGGTGACCAGCACGAGCGTCTCGCCCATGCGGACGATCACGCTGCTGGCCTGCTTGGCCACCTGACCCGTTTCCAGGGCATACTCCTGCCCCGACAGTTCTAGACTGACTTTCTGCATATTACCTCCGGGGTCCGGGAACGGACCGTGGTGGAAACAAGGGGGACCTTCCCCCTTCCCCGCCACGAATGGCGGGGAGGAGCGCCGACCCTCGACGCCCCTGTGCGCGGACCGTCGGCGTTAGCGCCGCAGACCCAGCGACTTGATCAGCTCGCGGTAGGTATCCAGCTTGTTCTGCTTCAGGTAGTCCAGAAGGCGACGCCTGCGTCCCACGAGCTTCATGAGACCTCGCCGCGAATGGTGATCCTTCTTGTGGACCTTGAAGTGTTCGGTGAGCTGGTTGATTCGCTCCGTGAGCAGGGCGATCTGAACTTCCGCAGAGCCGGAGTCGGCTTCGTGCAAGCGGAACTTCTCGATGATGCCCTTCTTGGTGTCGGACTCGAGTGCCATCGTCAGTATACCTCCAGGTATATTCGAGCAGTCGCGATGGCGGCAGGCGCGGGAGCACCCGCCAGAACGGCAGCAAACTAGCACAGTGCCAATCGGCTGTAAAGGGGCCTGGATGCAGGCTTTATTCCAACGGCCGAGGTCTTGATCCCCCGCCCCGCGATCCGGCCAGGGCGAGCCGGCGGCGGGCCTCGGCCACGTCGGCCGCGATGGCCGCCGTCAGCGCCTCCAGGCCCGCGAAGCGCTGCTCGTCCCTAAGCCGTTCCAGGACTTCCACATGCAGGGTTCGGCCGCAAAGGTCCCAGTCCCCGTCCAGCAGATGCACCTCGGGCAGGAAGGTGCCCCGGACCGTGGGGGCTTCTCCGAGGTTGAGCAGCCCGTCCGCGGCGCCCCCCTCCCAGCGGGCGCGCACCAGGTAGACCCCCCTGGGCGGCAGCAACTTCTCGGGGGGCGGCGGCGCGAGGTTGGCCGTCGGGAAGCCGAGGGCGCGGCCACGGCCCGCCCCCCGCTCGACCACGCCCGTGAGCGGAAAGGGACGTCGAAGCGCGTGGGCCACCGCGCCCAGATCGCCCGCGGCCAGGTCCTCGCGGATGCGGCTGCTGCTGACGATGCGCCCGTCGGCATAGCAGGGCGTCACCACGTCGACCCGATAGCCCAGCGACTCCCCCAGCGCGGCCATGGCCTCGGCCGAACCGGCGCGGCCGCGGCCGAGATGGAAATCGTAGCCCGCCACCAGCTGCACCATCCCCGCGGCGCCGACGAGCGCGTCGCGCGCGAAGTCGGCGTAGTCGGTGGCCGCGACCTCGCGGTCGAAGGGCAGGATCAGCAGTTCGTCGAGTCCGGTGTCGGCGAGCGCCGCGATGCGTTCCTCGAGCGTCAGCAGCAGCCCGGGCGCACGCTCGGGCCTCAGCACGGCCATGGGGTGCGGCCAGAAGGTGATGGCGCAGCTGGCGTCGAGGCGCCGCCGCCGCGCGGCCCCGAGCAGCGCGGCGAGGATGCGGCGGTGGCCGCGGTGCACGCCGTCGAAGACGCCGACCGTGACGGCGCGACGCCGGTCGCGGGGCAGGTCCTCGAGACGCCGATAGACCCGCACCGCTAGTCCACCAGTCGCCGCCGCAGGCGCAGGCGGGGCGGCGCGTCCGCGCTGGCGGGACGCTCGACGCGGGCGAGGGCGAGCAGCGCGTCCTCCGGCGAGAGGACGCGCACCCAGGCGCCCTCCGCCGCGGTGGCGAAGTCCCAGTCGAGGTCCTCCACGCCCGGCTGGGCGCCGAAGCGCAGGCGCTCGGCGTAGTCGCCGCGGGTGACGGCGGCGGGCAGGTCGGCGAGGGCGACCTCGAGCGGCAGGCCCAGCGGGTCGGTGCTGTCCTCCCAGAGCAGGCGGTCGGCGCCGACGGCGTGCTCCACGCTGAAGGGACCCGAGCGCAGGCGGCGCAGCGCGCGCAGGTGGGCCGGCACGCCGACCAGCTCGCCGAGGTCGCGGGCCAGCGCGCGCACGTAGGTACCGGCGCTGCACTCCACCTCGACGACGAGGTCGCGGCCGTCCCAGTCCAGTCGCTCGAGGCGGTGGATCGTGACCGGGCGCGGCGGCGGCGCGTCGTCCGCCTCCAGCTTGCCGGCGCGGGCGAGCTTGTAGAGGGGCACGCCCTCGCGCTTGATGGCCGAGTAGACCGGCGGACGCTGCTCGCGCCGCGCGGCGAGCGTGGCCAGGGCGTCGTCGAGGGCGGCGGGCGCGAGCGCGAAGTCCGCGGCGCTGGCGACGACCTTGCCCTGCCGGTCGTCGGTGTCGGTCGCGCTGCCGAAACGCACCGTCCCCTGGTAGACCTTCACGTGGTCCCCGAACACCTCGGCCAGCCGCGTGGCCCAGCCGGTGAGGATCAGCAGCAGCCCGCTGGCCATGGGGTCGAGCGTGCCGCAGTGCCCGGCCTTCTTGATGCCGAGGGTGCGGCGCAGCGTGCTCACGACGTCGTGGCTGGTGGGCCCTTCGGGCTTGTCCACGAGAACCAGACGGCTCACGCCTCCTCCTCGGTCCCGGGCGCCGCTGGCGGGGAGGGCGAGGGCGTCGCGTCGGCCGCGTCCACGGGCGGGGCCTCGTCCAGCAGCTCCTCCACGCGATTGTAGCGTTCGAGGCTCTCGTCGGCGCGGAAGCGCAGCTCGGGCGCGGTGCGCATCTTGAGGGTGCGCCCCACGGCGCCGCGGAGGAACCCGCCCGCCTTGCGCAGGCCGCGCAGGGCGGTCTCGCCGCCGCCCATGACGAAGACCTTGGCCACGCTGTAGTCGTCGTTGAGCTCGACGGCCGTGATCACCACGTCCTCCACCCGCGGGTCGCGCAGCTCCCGGGCGAAGAGATCGGTGAGCACCTCGAGGATGTGGTTTTCGAGCCGGCCCTTGCTGTGATCGCTCACCAGTACTCCTTCTCCTCCTCGAGCAGCACGACGCGGGGCTCCCGCTCGAGGATGGCCAGCACCTTCTCCAGCTGGGCGTCGCCCTGGGCCCGGCTCGCCACCACCGCCGCCACGCCCAGTCGCGCGCGGTCGTGGATGCCGGTCGGCTCCACCTCGCTCACGGAGAGATTGAGATCCCGGCGCAGGCGCGCCTTGAGGCGCTCGAGCACGGCGCGCCGGGCCTTGAGACTCCGGCAACCGGGGATGCCCAGCTCCAGCGTGAGCACCAGCACGCGCACGTCCGGCCTCTCCCGTCGGGCTCGCTACAGGGTGCGGGCGATCTCCTCGGTGGTGAACGCCTCGAAGGTGTCGCCCTCCTTGACGTCCTGGAAGTCCACCAGGCCGATGCCGCACTCGTAGCCGGACTCCACCTTGCCCACGTCGTCCTTGAAGCGCTTCAGGCTCGAGATGCGCCGATTGCCGATCACCACGCCGTCGCGCAGGACGCGGATCGTCGAGCTGCGCTCGATGACGCCGTCGGTCACGTAGCAGCCGGCCACCGCGCCGATGCGCGGCACGCGGAAGACCATGCGCACGGCCGCCGTGCCGGTGACGGTCTCCTTGATCTCCGGACGCAGCAGGCCGCCCATGGCCTGCTTGATCTCGTCCACCGCCTCGTAGATGATGTCGTAGGTGCGGATCTCCACCTGCTCGCGCTTGGCCAGCTCGCGCACCGAGACCTGCGGCCGCACGTGGAAGCCGATGATGATGGCGCTCGAGGCCGCGGCCAGCAGCACGTCGCTCTCGGTCACCGTACCCACCGACTTGTGGATGATGTTGACCTTCACCTCGTCGGTGGACAGCTTCTGGAAGTTGTCGGCCATGGCCTCCACGGAGCCGGCGACGTCGCCCTTGAGCACCAGGTTCAGCTCCTGCACCTCGCCCTGGCTGATCTGGCTGTAGAGGTCGTCCAGGGTCATGCGGCGCTGGTAGCGCAGCTCCTGCTCGCGGCGGAGCTGCTGGCGCTTGACGGAGACCTCGCGGGCCTTGACCTCCGATTCGGCCTCGGCGAAGACGTCGCCCGCCTCGGGCACGTCGCTCGCGCCCAGGATCTCCACCGGAGTCGCGGGCCCGGCCTCGTCGATGCGGTCGCCCCACTCGTTGATCATGGCGCGCACGGTGCCGTAGTGGAGGCCCACGTCGAAGGGCGTCCCCACTCGCAGCGTTCCCTGCTGCACGAGGACCGTGAACACGACGCCGCGGCCCGGGTCCTTGCGCGCCTCGATCACGATGCCCTTCACCGGCGCCTCGGGGGCGCCCTTGAGCTCCAGCAGCTCGGCCTGCGTGAGCACCATCTCGAGCAGGTTCTCCACGCCGTCGCCGAACTTGGCCGAGATGGGCACGGTCACGGTGTCGCCGCCGAAGTCCTCCACGGTGACGCCGTGCTGCAGCAGCTCCTGCTTGACCCGGTCGGGGTTGGCCGCCGGCAGGTCGATCTTGTTGATGGCCACGATGAGCGGCACCTTGCCCGCCTTCGCGTGGTCGATGGCCTCCACCGTCTGCGGCATGACGCCGTCGTCGGCGGCCACCACCAGGATGACGAGGTCCGTCACCGACGTGCCGCGCGCGCGCATGGCCGTGAAGGCCGCGTGGCCCGGCGTGTCCAGGAAGGTGATCCTGCCGTTCGGCAGCTCCACCGAGTAGGCGCCGATGTGCTGCGTGATGGCGCCCGCCTCGCCCTCGGCCACCTTGGCCTGGCGGATGTAGTCCAGGAGCTTGGTCTTGCCGTGGTCGACGTGACCCATCACCGTGACGACCGGGGCGCGGGGCGCCAGGTCCTCGGGCGCGAACTCCACCGGCTCCGGCTCGCCGATCTCGCTGAACTCGCTGATGAACTCGACGTCGAACTCGTACTCGCTGGCGATGAGCTCGATGTCCTCGCGCTCCAGACGCTGGTTGATGGTCACCATCAGCCCGTTCTTGAGGCAGGTGGCGATCACCTCGTTCTGGGGCACCTTCATGGCGTTGGCCAGCTCGGAGAGCGTCGACAGGGGCAGGATGCGCAGCCGGGTCTCCTGCACGGCCGTCCGCTCCTCGGCGGTGAGGATCGGCGCGCCGCCGGTCCCCCGGCGCCGCTGCTTGCGCCCGCCGCGGCCTTCGATGGTGGCCATGGCCTGGCGGACGCTCTTGCGGATCTCCTGCTCGTCGCGGTCGCTCTTCTTCTTGCGGCGCTTGCGGCCGCGCGCGGCCGTCGCATCGCCCGCGGGAGGCGGCGGCCCGCCCGCGGCGCCACGCGGCGGCGAGGGCCGGACCGCGCCGCCGGGACGACGCGCGCCCGGCGCGCCCCCGGCACCGGCGCTGCTGAAGTCACGACCGGGACTGCGCGCGCCGCGGTTGCGGAGCAGCTCGTCGCGCGCGGGGGCGCCGGGCTCCATGCCGGGCGCATAGCGGATGACCCGCGGCTTCTCCTCCGGCTGCGGCTCGGGCTCCGGCTCGGGCTTCGCGGCCTTTTCCTCGGCCGCGCGGGCGGCGGCGGCCTCCTGCTCGGCGCGCTTGACCACCTGGACGCCGCTCTTCCGCTCGCTCGGACGCGGCGGAACGGCCTTGGGCGCGGCCGGCTCCGGGGCCGCCGGCGCCGGGGTCACGGCCTTTTCCTCACCGGCGGGCGCGGGGGCCGCCGGGGCGGTGGGCGCCTCGGGTGCGGCGGGAACGGGAGCGGCCTCGGTCGACGCGTCGGCCGTGGCGGCCGCCTTCTTCGTCGCCTTCTTGACCGTCGCCTTCTTGGTGGCCTTCTTGGCGACCTTCTTCACGGCCTTCTTGGCGGCGGGCTTCTCGGAGCTGTCCCCGGCGGGCGCGAAGCGCTTGTCGATGGACTCCTGCATCTCCGCGCTGACCTGCGACATGTGGCTGGCCACGTCGAAGCCCTGGTCGCGAAGATAGTGGACCAGCTCCACGCCCTTCACGCCGAGGGATTTCGCGACCTGATAGATTCGCTTCGCCAACTTTACCTCCGTAAGGCCCCGGGGTCCGCAGCGCCGCCTTCACCCAGGCGCGCCAGCATCCCCGCGGCCAGCCCGGGGTCGGTTATCCCCAGGATGGCCAGTTCACGCCGGCCGATCCAGGCGCCCAGCGCCTCCCGATCGGCCAGTTCGACCAGCGGCGTTTGTCCCACCGCCAGCCTGCGCAGCGACTCGCCCGCGTCGCGCGCCCTGAGGATCAGGACGCAGCGCCCCTGCGCGAGAGACTGCTTCACCGCCCGGTAGCCCAGCGCCACACTGCCCGCCCGCCGCGCCAGATGCAAGTAGGGCAGCAGCGATTCGAGCGTGGCGTCCCCGGCCATCTCAGGCGGGACGTTCCCCGTCGTCGCCCGCCTCCACCGTGCTGGGGGCGGGATCCGCGTCGGGCTCCTCGTCCGCGGCCTCCGCCTTCGGTTCGAAGGGGTTGGTCGCGGGACCCGCGTCGGCCGCGGGGGCGCCGTCCGCCTCGTCCTCGTCGTCCTCGTCGTGATCGAACTTGGACTCGTCGAAGAAGGGCTCGGCCTGGCGCCGCTCCTCCTCCAGTTCCCGACGACGGCGATCCACGTAGTCGTCCCGCGCGTTCTCCAGATCCATGAGGCCGGCGTCCGCGCGCTCGAGGATCTTCTCGGCGGTCTTGTCGCCGATGCCCTCGATCTTCGCGAGCTGCTCGGGCGCGGCGGCCGCGAGGGCCTCCAGGCTGTCGTAGCCGGCGCTGGCCAGGGCCTCGGCCAGGCGCGGCGTGATGCCCTCCAGATCGCCCACGGCCATGGTCACGTGCTCCATGGCCTCATCGCGCAGCTTCAGCAGCTCGCTGGTGACGAGGTCGATGCGCCAGCCCGTCAGCTTCGCGGCCAGGCGGACGTTCTGCCCCTCCTTGCCGATGGCGAGCGAGAGCTGGTCCTCGGCCACGATGACTTCCAGCGCGCGGGCGTCCCAGTCCACCACGCGGATGGACGAGACCATGGCCGGCGACAGCGCGCGCGACACGAAGTTGTGCACGTCGTTGTCCCAGGGCACGATGTCGATGCGCTCGCCGCTCAGCTCCTTGACGATGGCCATGACGCGCGCGCCCTTCATGCCCACGCAGGCGCCCACGGCGTCGACGCGGTCGTCCTTGCTGTAGACGGCCACCTTCGAGCGCCAGCCCGGCTCCCGGGCGATGGCCTTGATCTCCACCAGGCCCTCGTAGACCTCGGGGATCTCCTGCTCGAAGAGGCGCAGCAGCAGGTCGGGATGCGTGCGGCTCAGGATCACCTGGGGTCCGCGCGATTCGCGCTGGACCTCGAGCACCAGGCCCTTGACCGTCTCGCCCTGATGCCAGCGCTCGCGGCGGATCTGCTCGCGGTAGGGCAGCAACGCCTCGGCGCGCCCCAGGTTGAGCAGGATGTTCCCGCGGTCCACCTGCTGCACCGTGCCGCTGACGATCTCGCCCACGCGCTTGCTGTACTCGTTGAAGATGCGCTCGCGCTCGGCCTCGCGGACGCCCTGCACCAGCACCTGCTTCGCGGTGAGGATCGCGTTGCGGCCGAATTCCTTGACGTCCAGGGGAATGCGGATCATGTCCCCCACTTCGGGATCGTCGATGTACTCGCGCGCCTCCTCCACCGTGAGCTGCTGGTCCTCGTTCTCCAGGTCGTCCTCGGTGACGACCTGCATCACGAGGTGGATCTCGATGGCCCCCTGGGGATCGATGGTGACGTCCACGTTGGCCTCGGAGCCGTGCTTGCGCCGCACGGCCGAGCGCAGGCCCATGGCCAGCGTCTCGATCAGCACCTCGCGATCGACCTTGCGCTCGCGAGTGATCTGCTGCAGGGCTTCGAAGAAGCCTTCGCTCATCGTAGTTCCTCCGTCGACGTCCCGTTCAGTCCCGCCGCGTGCTCAACGTGGCCAGGACACGCGCCTTGCCGATGGCGCTCCAGGGCAGCGTGACCTCGCCGCCCTCCCACTCCAGCCGGATCGCGTCGTCGCCGACGTCGCTGAGCCGGCCCTCCAGCGTCGGGTTCTCGCCCGACGCGGGATCGTGGTCCGCCCGCGTGATCCGGACGCGCTCGCCCAGCGCCATCGCGAAGTGCCGCGGCGTGAGCAGCGGCCGGTCCACCCCGGGTGATGAAACCTCGAGGACGTAACTGCCCTCCACGGCCTCGGCCGCCTCCAGCGCGGCGCCCACCCGTCGGCTCACCCGGGCGCAGTCGTCCAGGTTCACCCCCTGCTCGCCATGGATGAAGACCTGCAGGAGGCGGCGCTTGCCGGCCGGACGCAGCTGCCAGCTGTAGAGCTCCAGCCCTTCCTGGCGGATCTCCTCCGTCAGGAGACTCTCCAGGTCCTCGCGCATGCGGATGCCTTCCAGGGAGAGTAGAAAGAAAAAAGTGGGCACAATCACCCACTTGCCCCGATACCTTAGTACGGATGGCGCGGTGCCGCAAGGGGTTATTTGCCAGGACCCTAGAAAACGAAGGTGGTCCGCAGGTCCAGCCGCACCCGGGTCTGGACGTTGTTGCGGATGTCGTCGCTGGTCCGGCTGAAGGTCAGGCCGGCCGAGCCGCGGAGCTTCTCGGTGAACTGGTAGCTGGCGCCCGGGCTGATGGTGAAGCTCTTGGACCCGCCCAGGGGCGTCTCGAAGCCGCCGGAGTCGATGCGGACGTTGCGGATACGCGTGTAGCCCAGCTTGGCGTTCAGGTCCATCCGGCTGGAAAAGCGGATCTTGCCGAGGCCCGGGAAGCCCAGCCCGTTGGGCGCCGACAGGTTGTAGTTCCAGGACAGGTCGACCTTCAGGTTGCTGCTCTTCGTCTGGCTGGTGTTCTCGATGCTGGCCGTGGAGCCGTAGCTGCCGGTGAGCTGGGTCTGCATCTTGTTCGCCCAGTTCATGCTCCAGCGCGGCGTCCAGTTGGTGCTCTGCGTCCGGTTCTCGGTGCCCTGGACCAGGTTCTCCGTCACCCGCAGCTGCCGGCCGTAGCCCAGGCCCAGGGAACTGCTCTCGAGCATGTCGCCCCAGAGCGGCCACTTCTCCACCCCGCTGAGGTCCACGCTCAGGCTCGGCCACTTGCGATTGGTGTCCACGGTGCTCGTGCTGGTCATCTTGCGCGTGCCCCGGGTGTATTCGAAGTCCGTGCTGACCTGCAGGTTCTCCGCCACGGTCACGCCGGTGGCCAGACGGAGGTCCCGCGACTCGTCCAGCAGGTCGGCGCGCTTGTGGTCCACCGCGACGCCACCCTGGGTGCCCGGCAGGTCGGGATCCTCGCTGAAGCCGAGGCGGTAGAGCAGGGTCGGCGCGCCGTGGACGTTGTCGAAGCGCGTGTTCACCCGCCGGCTGAGGTCGACCTTGAGCGGTTTGAGGCCGCTGAGCACGTCCAGGGTCTTGTAGACGATGAACATGGGGTCGACCTGCTTCTCGGTGCTGTCGGCCTCGGCGGCGGCGGCCGGCACGGCGACCTCGAGCTCGTCCTCGATGAAGCGGCGCGTGCTCCGCCGGCGCATGCGCGGGTCGGGGCCGCGGAGGGGGTCCACCGGCACCAGCAGGCGCTGCGGCTGGTGGCGCGGCGCGCCGGTCGGCCCGGCGCTGCGCCCCGGCGTCTCCTCGGGCGCCTTGGCCTTGCGCAGCGCCTCGAGCCCCTCGCCGCCCATCCACGTGAACCACTTCCCCACCTCGAAGTTGTAGGTGGTGGAAATCACGTTGCTGTTGTTCAGGTTCTTGCTGCCCGCCGCCACCGAGTTCGAGCCGAGGTTCACCGCCTGCGCGCTCTGGCTGTAGTTGCTGTTGAAGCTGAACTTGGGACGGAAGCGACGCAGGTAGGGCAGCGTGAAGTCGATGCGCAGGGTCTGGCCCTGGCTGGTCTGGTAGCCGATGTTCAGCGACTTGCCGAAGAGCTTCAGCGCGTCGGGGTCCTCGTGCTCGAGGTCGCGCGCGTCGTTGATGCCGAAGTCCGTCTTGAAGGAGTCGAAGAGCGGCCAGTTGAGATTCGCCGAGTTGGTCAGCTTGCCGCTGCTGATGTAGGGGTTCGGGGTGTAGCGCAGGCCGCTCGCCTTCCAGCTCTCCGTGCGGGAGCGGGTGACGTCGGACTTGAGCCGCAGGCTTCCGGGCAGGTAGCGCAGTTGCCCGAGGCCGAAGATCGGCAGGCGCCGGTCCTTGATCTGGGTGTCGTAGCTCGCGCCGTAGGCCAGCTGCTCCTGCAACTCGAGGCGCAGCGGCGTGTTGCTGCGGCGCTGGGTGACGGACCCCGAGAGCTTGATCTTGTCGAAGAGCAGCCGGCCCAGCAGGTGCGTGGAGGGGCTGCGGCTCAGGCTGGCCGACACCCGCTGGTTGATGGACGTGCTCTTCTGCTCTTCCTGATGCGGGCGATCGAGCTCGACGTCGCTGCTGAGCTGGTACTTGGGCAGGCTGAGGCCGCGGCCGTAGCTGGCGTTGATCGGCAGCTTGTAGCCCCCCAGCGGGACGAAGTGCTCCAGCGCCGACGACGCGCTCACGCTCCAGTTGCGCGTGTGCGCGCCCTGTCCGGTGGTGGCCCGCAACCCGCGGAACTCGGCGTCCTGCTCCTGGTAGTTGACGCCCATGTTCAGCACGCCGGCCATGTTCACCGAGCCGGTCACCTTGCCGGCGTAGCCGGTGGCGCGCTTGACCTCCTTCACCTTCAGGTCGTTCACCCAGGTCTCGCCGGTCAGGGGCAGCGCGCCCTCGTCGTTGACGATGCCGAAGAAGAACGCGCGGATGCGGCTGAGATCCGGATTGCCGATGCGCGTCAGCGTGTAGTCGCGCCCCGGGAAGACCGCGTCCTCGCCGGCCGTGCGCACCGTGTCGGCGTCGCTGATCAGCTTGAGGTCGGTCCAGTCCTGCAGGTCCAGGTTCACCTCGGTCCAACCCTGGCTCTGCGGACGGTAGCGCCACTCGTAGTAGGTCGTGCTGTCCTGGGCGGCGCGCAGGAAGACATCGTGGTCGGCCGACGCCTGATCCGGATGGACGTAGAAGGTCAGCGTGCGGTAACCGGTCAGGTTGAGGCTCTGGTAGTCCTTGCGGATCAGCGCCTGGTGGCCGGGCTGCAGGTTCTCGTAGACGACGTTGAGCGCCTGCTCGCGCTCGGGCAGGCCCGTGTCCGGATCTAGCTGCTCGCCGAAGGGCCAGCTGAAGTTCGCGTTGTCCTTGCTGTTGATCACCTCGACGCGCAGGTCCTCCCCCGCGCTGAGCGACGTGGGCGGCAGCGTGACGCCCGTGGCCAGCTCCTGGATGCCGTGGGTCTTCCAGCGGTTGCCCACCAGCTTGATGCTCGCCACCTCCAGCCGGTTGGACGGCCGCTCCGGGTTCTGGCCGGGCGCGTTCAGCCCGTCCACCCAGAAGCGGAAGTAGTTGATGCGGCTCCAGTCGGGCGCCTGGAAGCCGTCGCCCACCACGCGGGCCTCGTCGAGGTTGATGCGATACAGTCGCCAGGCCTTGTTGTTCTCCGGCGGCGCCACGCCCTCGTCGGCGTAGACCTCCACCATGTCGGTGAAGGGAACGGCGTTCAGGTCCACGGTCAGCGTGAAGTAGCTGTTGGTCTGATCCAGGGTGCCGTCGCCGTCGAGGTCCTCGGTGTCCAGGCGCTGGTTGCTCTCGGTGCCGTTGATGCGGAAGTACGAGCTGCCGAAGTCCTCGTCCTGCTGTTCGGGCGCGTAGTCGTCGCCGGCGGGGTCCGCCGCGCCGCCGTAGGGGTTGTCGGGATCGGGGGGCTCGTCCATGTCGAAGACGCCATCGAGGCCCGTGTCCTCCTCGCCCTGGACGAAGACGCCGATGCCCTCGCGGTCCTCGGTGTCGTACTCGTTGAGCTCGGGGTTCCAGTAGTCCTCGTTGATGGCGCCCATGTCGAAGTGCAGCCGGCCCGTGCGGAAGAGCTGCTGCTGCTGGAAGTCGTTGACCCAGACCTCCAGGTACTGCGCCTCGCTGAGATCCAGTCCCTGGCCGCTGAAGCCGCGCATGAGGCCCATCCACAGCGAGTCGCCCTGGGCCCGGTTGTAGCCGTCGGTCTCCACCAGCGCCGGGTAGGCGCCGAGCTGCTGCGCGTTCAGGTTCACCGGCACGAAGAGCTGGAGGACGTCCACCACCTCCTGCGCCTCCTGCTCGGGCAGGTTCAGGTTGAAGTCCTCGCGCCGCGTGGTGCCCTGGGGCTTGAACCAGTAGGCGCCGCGCGCGCGGCCCGCGGGCGTGGGCAGGATGTCCGCCCCGCCGACGACGCGGATGGCGTCCACCGGCTCGCTGGCGCGCACCCACTGCACGCGGTTGACGCCGAGCTCTACGGCGTCTTCCGCGCCCTCCATGTCGTCGACGAAGGCCTCGTTGTCCACGTTGGGATTGGGGAAGCTCACCGCGAGCTCGCTGGACAGGCTGACGGTGCTCGTGGCGTCCGTGTCCACGCGCGGCAGGAGATTCGCGAAGGACGTGAGGAACTCCGGCTCCGCGCTCAGGTTGGCGAGCACGTTGCCCACCACGTTGCGCGTGGACTCCTCGCCCAGGCGCGGCCGCCGCGCGCCGCTGTACTTGGACTCGTAGAGCCACGAGCTCGCGATCTGGTTCTTCTCGCCGAGGTGATAGGTGCCGTTGAAGCCCACCAGGCTGCTCTGCCCGCCCCCCACCAGCGGACGGAACTGGTAGGTGACCTGCAGGTTGCTGCTCGGCGTGAGGCGCGCGGCCGCGTCGCCCAGCAGTTCCACCTCGCCGGAGAAGTAGTCGATGCGGTAGTCCGTGCCCTTCTTGAGCGGCACCCCGTCGAGCGTGACCACCTCGCTGCCCTCGAGGATGTCGAAGGCGTTCAGGTTGAAGCGGCTGGCCACCGTGGCGCTCTGGTACTTGATCACGTACTTGCTGTAGAGCGACGGGTTGCGGTTGATCGTCTCGCGCGCCGTCTCGTAGATGGCGGGGTTGAGGTCGGCGTCGGTGAGCAGTTCGCAGTCGCCGACCACCGGCTGGGTCCACTGGCAGACGAGCCCCTCCGGCGGATCGAAGGGCCGGTAGTAGGGAAAGATCAGCAGACCCTCGGCGATGTCGATGCGCGGCCAGTCGATGCGGCCGTCGGGGTCGAAGCCCTCCACGAGCTGGCCGCGGTACTGGTCCAGTCCGAAGAAGCGCAGGTAGGGCGTGTTGCTGCCCTCGGGATAGGCCGGATCCTGGGAGGTGCCGATGCGCTCGATGCTGACCTCGAGGCTCGCGAAGTCGATCTCCGTGCCGCCTAGCGAGTAGACGTTCCGCAGCATGTAGTCCCAGGTCGGACTGTCCGGCCGGTAGGGATCGGGCTTGATCAGCTCGAGGCTCAGGGTGTCGGCCTGGGAGTCGAAGTAGGTGATCTTGCCCTGGGTGTTGTCGCCGACCTGGCGCAGGGCGTCGCCGTTCGCGGAGTCGCGCGCGGTGTAGCTCACCGCCAGGATGTCCGTCTCGGCGATGGGGTAGTTCAGCTCGAGGATGCTGAAGTTGCCGTTGGGGTCCACCCGCCAGGTGTACTCGTTTTCCTGGAGGAGCTTGAAGGCCTCGAGCTCCGGGCTCTGCCCGGCGAGATCGTCCGCGAGACCGTTGCCGCCCAGATCGGTGTAGGCGCGGCCCCAGTAGTAGCGCGACGCGTCCGGGCTGCTGGCGCTGGGCGCGGCGCCGTTGGACACGAAGACCTGGAGCTTCTCCTCCACGATCCAGCGGTAGAAGCTGTCGGGATCGGTCGGGTTGTCGAGGAAGAAGAAGCGGTTGGCGATGTAGTCGGTGTCGCGCTTGGAGTCGGCGCGGACGTCCTGGCCCGAGTTGTTGAAGGTCTTGCTGGAGACCTCGCCCTCCTGCTTCGAGGCGATGGCCGTGAAGTCGAGGGCGCCGAGATGGCCCTGCATCTTCACGCCGAAGAGGCCCTTGTTCTGGGTGGAGTAGCTGATCAGGCCCGAGCTGGGCAGGCTGAGCTGCGTGTCGCCCATCTCGATGAGCTCCACCACCTCGTCCTCGTCGCCCTCGTAGCGGATGCGGATGCGGTTCGCGTCCGCGCCCTGCGCCAGGCTGTTGTTCTCCACCTCCACGTGGACCTTCTCGCCCACGGTGCCGTTGAGCTTGACCTGCAGCTCCTGCTTCATCTCCAGGCGCGGAAAGAGGGGCTGGCCGCGGCCGGACTCGTCGGTGATGAAGTTGCTGTTCCGCGTGGTCTCGCCGCTCAGGGTGATGGTCTCGCGGCCCGTCACCGTGATGTTGCTCTTCTCGCCGCGCCCCACCACGCGCTCCACGCTCTTTGGCAAGTTCAGGGGGATGTTGATGTCGATCAGCGAGCCGCGCGCCTGCTCCTGCTTCAGCTCGCGCGCGGTCTGCGCGGCCTTCTCGCGCAGCAGCGCCAGGCGGCGCGCGGCGATCTCACGGTCGAACCAGTCCTGCCAGACGAGGACGTCCCGCTGAACCGCCTGCGGCCACTCGTCGGCGAGCTGCCTGCCGTAGTGGTCCTCGCCGGAGGAGAGCGGCCGCATCTGGTCCAGCACCGCGGGGCGGCGGAGCCAGAGCACGAGGCCGCTCTCGGGGAGGACGCGCAGCTCGTCGACCCAGTAGGGCTCGCGGCCGTGGCGATCGACCACCGGCGGCAGCCACTGCGCGGGGCCCACGCCGCGAATCCACCCATCCAGACGGTGCTGGCGGTCGGCGTACCACTGGGCGTAGGGGCTGTAGGGCGGTTGATCGGGGGCGGGCGGCAGCTCCGCGCGGGCGTTGCCGGCCAGGAGGAGCAGCAGCGGCAGGACCACCGCGAGCGCGCGCAGCATCGCCGCGCCGCTGAGGCGCGCGCGAACGTTGGCGACTGGCTGGCGAGCTCTCTCGGTCATCGACGACGGGTCCCTCGGATCGCGATGCACGGCGTCACGACCCCGCTGGCGCCCAGGTCCTCCTGAGCGCGTGAGGCAGGGGCGTACTGTCCCCTCCCGGGGACGGCCCGGTCCTCGAAACAGGACAGGGCCCCCTCCGCTCCAGTCGCCGTCCCTGGCGGACCCGGGCTGCGGGGCACCGCCGTCACCAGGTGGCCTGGAACCGGCGGCGGGAGCGACCCATAATTCCCTTGTCGGGGAGCGCAGGGGTAAAGTACACTCGCCCTTCCAGTTAAGTCCTTGTCTTTAAAGAGGTAATCGGTGAGGCTGGCCGATCGCTACATCCTGCGCAACCACGTGGGACCCTTCTTGCTCGGCCTCTCGGTGCTGACCTTCATCCTCGTGATCGATATGCTCTACTCCTTCCTGGAGCTCTTCCTGGTCAACAAGGTGCCAGCGAAGGTGGTGCTGGAGCTCGTCGTGCTCAGCCTCGGGCACATCTTTGCATTGACCATTCCAATGGCCGTGCTGGTCTCCACCATGATGGCCTTCTCCCATATGGTGGGCGAGAACGAGATCACCGCGCTGCGTTCGGGGGGCATCAGCCTCTACCGCCTCATCGCCGCGCCGCTGGTGGCGGCCCTGGCGCTGACCGTCTTCATGTTCCTCTTCAACAACTTCGTGCTGCCGGAGACGAACCACCGGCTCAAGAACCTGCTCATGGCCGTGCGCTCCAAGAAGCCGGCGCTGGACATCAAGCCGGGGCGCTTCATCGAGTCGATCCCGGGCTACACGCTCTACGTCAGACAGAAGGACGACGTCAGCGGCGAACTCGCCGACCTGCTCATCTTCAAGGAGGAGCGGGGCAAGGACCCCACGATCACCAGCGCCGAGCACGCGCAGTTCCAGCGCGACGACCAGCAGGACCTGCTCAAGCTCGGCCTCACCGAGGGCGAGCAGTTCTCCGCCGACCTGCAGCGGCCGGCGCGGATGCAGATCACCGTCTTCGACCGCATGGACATCCTGCTGCGCGACATCGACCGCGACCTCCAGCGCCGCGACCTCGAGCACCGCGGCGATCGCGAGATGTCCGTGGCCATGATGTCCGAGAAGGTGCTGCGCAACGAGGAAGAGCTGCAGCGGCTCGACCAGCGGCTGGCGGGCGAGGTGGACACGCAGCTGGGACGTCTCGTCACCCTGATCGATCCCGCGCAGCGCAAGGCCTACCTGGAGCGCAAGGGACTGCCGGCCACGGCGCCGGCCTCCCGCCGCGGGGCGGCCTCGCGCATCCAGGACGAGGAGAACACGCTGCGCAGCCTGTCCAATCTCATGCTGAGCCGGGACTCGGTGGAGCGCAAGATCCGCCGCTACCAGGTGGAGATCCACAAGAAGTTCTCCATCCCGGTGGCCTGCCTGGTCTTCATCCTGCTGGGGGCGCCGGTCGCCATCAAGACGGGCCGCAGCGGCACGGGCTGGGGGATCACCTTCAGCATCGCGCTCTTCACGATCTACTACGTCTTCCTCGTGGGCGGCGAGGAGCTGGCGGACCGCGAGTTCCTGGCCCCCTGGATCGCCATGTGGATGTTCAACCTGCTCCTGCTCGGCCTGGGGATCCTCATGCTGATCCGCACGAACCGCGAGTCCCGCCCCTACCCCGTGGTCACGCGCATCGCCGAGTGGGCCGAGCGCCGCCGCATCGCCAAGCAGGCCCGGAGGCGCGGCGCATGAGACGGCTCGACCGCTACGTCCTGCGCCAGTTCATCCAGGCCCTGCTGCTCGGGCTGCTGGCCTTCCTGGTGATCTTCATCGTCATCGACTTCTTCGAGAAGCTGGGCGACTACATCGACCGCGACACGCCCTGGCTCGTGGTGGCCCGGCTCTACCTGTTCAAGGTGCCCTACATCACGGTGCTGATCCTGCCCATCGCCATGTTGCTGGCCAGCCTCTTCAGCCTCGGGCGGATGTCCCGCGACAGCGAGCTGACGGCCATGCTCGCCGCCGGCGTCCCGCTGACGCGGCTGCTGGCGCCGCTCTTCGTCTTCGCGGCCCTGGTGAGCGTGGGCAGCTACTACTTCAACGACCGCGTCGTGACGCGCTCGAACCTGGCGCTGGAGCAGGTGCAGAAGTACGAGGTCAAGCAGGAGAACGCCGCGGACCGCAGCGTGCGCCGCTTCGTGCACCGCATCGGGGAGGACGGCACCCTCTACTGGGCCGAGGCCTACTTCGTCGCGCAGCAGCGCTTCGAGAACCTGGTGCTGCTGCGCTACGACGGCAGCCGCCTGCGCGAGTACACCCTGGCCCGCCACGCCTTCTGGAACGGCAACCACTGGCGTCTGGCCGAGGGCACGCGGCACCTCTTCCCCGCGGGGACGGGGCAGGAGCGGCCCGAGTCCGGCACCTTCACCTTCGAGAACTTCGACCTGCCCCCGCTGGCCGAGACGCCCGAGGTCTTCAGCGAGGAGGAGAAGAAGCCCGAGGCGATGGACTACCGCGAGCTGCAGGACTACATCGCCACGCAGACCCGCTCCGGCGAGGACGCCGACCGCCTCTGGGTGGACCTGCACGTCAAGGCCAGCTTCCCCTGGGCCAACCTCGTGATCGTGATCCTGGGCAGCGCGCTCAGCGCGTCCAAGCGCCGCATCTCCATGGCCGCGGGCTTCGGGCTCACCGTGGCGATCGCCTTCGTCTACCTGATCTTCCTGCGCTTGGGGCTCTCGCTTGGGCACAACCACACGCTGCCCCCCCTGCTCGCGGCCTGGGTGGGCAACATGCTTTTCGCGGTGGTGGGTCTGGGTCTGCTCTGGCGGGCGAGCCGCTAGGCGTCGTCTGGCGCCGGTGCGCGAAGGATCTCCACGCGCTCCACGGTGACGAGGCCCTGCCGCAGCACGCCGTCGAGGCGGGGCAGGAAGCTGCGGATCCGCTCCTCCGCGTCGACGATCTCCACCACCAGCGGCAGGTCCTCCGACAGGCGCAGGATGCTCGCGCGATGCACGCGGCCGCCGGCGCCGAAGCCCTCGAGCCCGCGCAGGACGGTGGCGCCCGCGAGGCCGTGCGCATGCGCCGCCTCCACCAGCCAGCGGTGGAGCGGCTTGCCCGCATGGCGGTCGGACTCGCCGATGAAGATGCGCAGCAGGGCGCCCTGACGCGGCCGCGAGTCCATCACGCGCTCACCCCCGGCAATCGTCCCAGCCCCCAGCCCAGCCAGACCGCGCCGAGTCCGAGCAGGAGCTGGCCGGCGACGTTCAGCCCGGCAAGATGCCACTGGCCGTCCTTGAGCAGTTGCAGGGTCTCGAAGCTGAAGGACGAGAAGGTGGTGAAGCCGCCGAGCAGACCCAGGAAGACGAGCAGGCGCGCGCCGGGGCCGAAGAGGCCCCGGCTGTCGGCCAGTCCACCCAGCAGTCCGATGACGAAGGAGCCCAGCGCGTTCACGCTCAGCGTGCCCAGCGGAAAGGCCCCGCCGGTGGGGCCGAGCCGCTGCACGAGTCCGCTGACGCCGTAGCGCAGCACCGAGCCCAGAAAGCCGCCCAGGCCCACGAGGACCCATCCCGGCAGCGGCGGCACGGCCCTAGGTCCCCGCCGAGTAGTCGTCCGCGTAGGCGATCTGCTCGGGTGTGAGCGTGTCGATGGCGAGGCCCAGCGTCTTCAGCTTGAGCGCGCCGATCTCCTCGTCCTGGGCCGCGGGGATGTCGTGCACCGTGGGCGAGAGCTGCTTGCCCTCGCGGGCCATCCACAGCAGGCTCATGAACTGGTTGGCGAAGGACATGTCCATCACCTCGGAGGGATGCCCCTCGGCCGCGGCCAGGTTCACGAGGCGGCCCTTGGCGAGCACGAAGATCCGCCGTCCACCCGAGAGCGTGTAGCGCTCGTTGTTGGGGCGGATCGTCTCGGCCTCGCCGTCGGCGAGGCTCGCCAGCTGCCCGAGGTTGAGCTCGCAGTCGTAGTGGCCGGTGTTGCAGATCACGGCGCCGTCCTTCATGGACTTGAAGTGGCGCTCCACCACCACGTCCTTCATGCCGGTCGCGGTGATGAACACGTCGCCGAGCTTCGCCGCCTCGTCCATGGTCATCACGCGGAAGCCCTCGAGGTTGGCCTTGAGCGCCGCCGTCGCCTTGACCTCGGTGACGATCACCTGCGCCCCCATGCCGCGCGCGCGCATGGCCACGCCGCGGCCGCAGTGGCCGTAGCCCGCCACCACGAAGGTCTTGCCCGCGAGCAGGATGCTGGTGGCGCGCAGGATGCCGTCGATGGACGACTGCCCGGTGCCGTAGACGTTGTCGAAGTCCCACTTCGTCACGGCGTCGTTCACCGCCACCACCGGGTAGCGCAGCTTGCCGTCGGCGGCCATGGCGCGCAGGCGGTGGACGCCGGTGGTGGTCTCCTCGGTGCCGCCGTGGATCGTCTCGCAGCGCTGCGGGTGCCGCGCGTGGGCGCTGAAGATGAGATCGGCGCCGTCGTCCAGGGTCAGCGTGGGGCCCGCTTCGAGGCACTGGTCGATGGCCCAGTAGAATTCCTCGGTGTTCATGCCGTGCCAGGCGTAGATGGGCGTGTCGGCGGCGGCCAGGGCGGCCGCGACCTCGTCGTTGGTGGACAGCGGGTTGCAGCCTGACCAGGCCACCTCCGCGCCCGCGGCGCGCAGCGTCTCCACCAGGACCGCCGTCTCCTTGGTGACGTGCAGGCAGCCGGCGATCAGGTGCCCCTCGAAGGGCTTGCTCTTGCTGTAGCGCTCGCGCAGGGCCATGAGCACGGGCATGCGGCTCTCCGCCCACTCGATGCGCCGGCGGCCCGCCGCCGCCAGGGAGAGGTCCGCCACCTTGTATCGGGTCTGGGTATTCATCGCGTCTCCTTGCTAGTCCTAGCGCTGCTTCGCGCGCGCTGCCTGACCGAAGCGCTCGCTGAGCGCGCCGGCCAGATCGGTGTCCTCCCAGCGGAAGCCCTCGCCCTCGCGGCCGAAGTGGCCGAAGGCCGCCGTGCGTGCGTACTGCGGCCGCAGCAGGCCCAGGTGTTCGATGATCTGCCGCGGCTGCAGCGGAAAGAGCTCGCGCACGGCCTTGGTCAACTCGGTGTCCGGCGCCACGGCGGTGCCGAAGCTCTCCACCATCACGCTGACGGGGTCCGCCACGCCGATGGCGTAGGCGAGCTGCACCTCCACCTCGCCCGCGAGCCCCGCCGCCACCAGGTTCTTGGCGATGTAGCGCGCCATGTAGGACGCCGATCGGTCCACCTTGCTCGGGTCCTTGCCGCTGAAGGCGCCGCCGCCGTGGCTGCCCTTGCCGCCGTAGGTGTCGACGATGATCTTGCGCCCCGTCACGCCGCAGTCGGCCTTGGGCCCGCCCTCGACGAAGCAGCCCGTGGGGTTGATGTGCACCTTGTAGCCGCCGTGGTCGTAGCCGCTCTCCTCGAGCACCGGGCGGATCACCTTGGCGTTGATCTCCTCGCGCAGCGCGTCGATCGCCCACTTCGCGTCGTGCTGCGTGGACAGCACCACCGTGTCGATGCGCACCGGGCGACGGCCCTCGTACTCCACGGTCACCTGGCTCTTGCCGTCCGGGCGCGCCATGGGCAGCTCGCCCGCGCGCCGCAGGTCGGCCAGGCGGCGGGTGAGCCGATGCGCCATCGTGATGGGCAGCGGCATGAGGCTCTCGGTCTCGTCGCAGGCGTAGCCGAACATCATGCCCTGGTCGCCGGCGCCGCCGGTATCCACGCCCTGCGCGATGTGCTCGGACTGCTTGTCGATGCTCGTCATCACCGCGCAGGTGTGCGAGTCGAAGCCCGTGTCGGAGCTGGTGTAGCCGATCTTCGCGATGGTCTCGCGGATGAGCGTGGGGATGTCCACCCAGACCTCGGTGCGCATCTCGCCGGCCACCATGGCGAGCCCCGTGGTCACCAGGGTCTCGCAGGCGACGCGCGCGGCGGCCACGTTGCCGCCGGAGCTGGTCTCGCCCTCGAGGACGGCGTCGAGAATGCTGTCGGAGATCTGGTCCGCCACCTTGTCGGGATGACCGTCGGTCACCGACTCGGAGGTGAAGAGATGGCGTTCGCTCACGGTGTCGCTCCTCTGCTGGGGATCAGGACTCGGCGTCTGGGGGCGCCCCGCGGACCACGCTGTGGTCGCCGAGATTGAGGCTGCCGCGCAGGCCCTCCACGAGGCAGTGCGCGCCGACGAGGGAGTCGTGAAGCCTGCACTCTCGCACGCGCGCGCCCTCGCCGACAACGGAATTCTCCAGGGTGCCGCCGCTGATCTCCGCGTTCTCCCCCACGCTCACGTAGGGCCCGAGCCGGCAGTTCTCGAGCTGCGCGGAGTCCGGCACGTAGACCGGCGGGACGAAGCTGACCCCGGGCGGCGGCGGCGGGGCGGGCTGGCCGTCGAGGAGGGCGCGGTTCGTCTCGAGCCAGGTCTCCTCCTTGCCCACGTCGTACCAGTCGCCGATGGGAAAGGGCGTCAGGCGCTCGCCCTGCTCGATGAGCCGCTGCAGGCCGTCGGTGAGCTGGAACTCCCCGCGCGTGCGCTGTCCCGCCTCGATCACGGCCTCGAGGGCGTCGTAGAGCACCCCGAGGTCCTGAAACGCGTAGACGCCCACCAGGGCCAGGTTGCTGCGCGGCTCGGCCGGCTTCTCCTCGAGGTCCACGATGCGGCCGTCCTCCACCACCGCGACGCCGAAGCGCCGCGGATCCTCCACCGCCTTCACGCCCATCGCGTGGCCCTCGGCGGCCAGCAGGCCGTTGAAGTCCGCGCGCACGATCGTGTCGCCCAGCACGATGAGCCCGCGCCCGGAGCGCAGGCCCTTGCCGCCGTGGGCGTCCTGCAGCGCGCGGAAGACGGCGTGCCCCAGGCCAAGGCGCTGGGTCTGCAGCACCGCGTCGAGCTCGAGCTGCGGGTAGGCCTCGGCCACCCATTCGGCGATCATGTCGCCGCGATAGCCGAGCACCAGGACGACGTGATCCACGCCGGCCTCGAGCAGCTGGTCGAGGATGTGCCCGAGCACCAGCTTGCCCGCCACGGGCAGCAGCGCCTTGGGCCGGCTGTGCGTGTGCGGACGCAGCCGCGTGCCCACGCCGGCGGCGGGAATGATGGCGGTCAGGCTCATGCGGACTCCTGGTCGGGGGGCGTGGCGGGATCGTGGCTGGCGGCCAGCCGCTCCTTCATGGCGACTAGCGGCGTCACGGGGGTGGGATCCACCCCGCGCATGAGGGCGTGGTAGACGCTCAAGGTGTCCCCCGCGAGCACGGTTGTCAACATGCGGGTGAGCAGGGCCCCGCCGGTGGCGGGGATCTCCAGCGGCGTCACGCCGCGCGCGGCCAGCAGCGCGTCGGTGAGGCGGCGGCGGAGCAGCACCCGCGGATGGGCATCGGCCGCGCCGACCCAGACCGGCAGGCCCGCCAGGTCGCCGTCCGCCCAGGGCACCCAGCTGTTGTGATGGAGCTCGGGCAGGCTGCGCCGCGACGCGCTGCGCTTGGCGTTCTCCTCGCACTGGCAGCGCAGGCGCAGGGCCACGGCCTCGAAGGCCTGGGCCATGGCGCAGAAGACCGGCCGGCGCTCGCCCAGGGCGAGGGCCATGGCCTTGGCGGGATTGTCGTCCACGCCGCGCGCGGGAGCGAGCGCCGTCCAGCGCGAGTCGAGCGCGGCGACGAGCCCGTCCAGGTCCTCGTCCGCGGGGTCGTGCAGCCCCAGCCCGGCACCGATGGCCAGGAGACGGCCGAGCAGCGCCGGCAGCGCCGCCCGCGGCGGATGTCCCGCGGGCAGGCCGAAGTGGACGGCCCCCGGCGCCCGCGCGGCGAGGCTGCCCCCCACGGTGACCAGCAGCGGCTCGAGGCCGGCGCGGCGGGCCTCATCGAGCAGGGCGAGCACTTCCTCGGTCTCGCCCGAGTAGCTGCAGAGGACGAGCGCGTCGCCCCGCCGCAGCGGCGGGAGCCGGTAGTCGCGCACGAGCTGCAGATGCGCGCGGGCGCTCCCGCCCGCCGCGTAGAAGCCGCCCAGCAGCTCGCCCGCGATCGCGCTGCCCCCCATGCCGCCCACGAGCAGCCGCGCGGGTGACGGCCGCGTCGCTGCGCCGGGCTCCCAGCCCGCCGGCAGCGCGAGGGTCCGCGCGTCGCGCAGCAGCGCGGCGAAGCCCGCGAGACGCGCCAGCATGCCGCCGGGATCGGCGGCGGCGAGCGCGGACGGGTCCGCGAGGCGCGCCCGCCAGTCGGCGTTGACCGTCATGGACGGGGCTCCGCGGGCTGCAGCGAGGCCTCCAGTTCGGGGAACTTGCGCGCGGCCAGGCGCGAGACGTTGCGCTTGATCTCGTCCGCGGTGGCGTAGCTCCAGGCGCTCTTCACCAGGTTGCGCGCCTGGTCCGCCGTGATGCTGCGGATGATGCGCTTGATCTCGGGGATGCGGTAGGGGTTGACGCTGATCTCGTCCAGCCCCAGGCCGATGAGCAGGATCGTGAAGAGCGGCTCCTCGGGCAGTTCGCCGCAGATGCCCACCCAGCAGCCCGCGTCCTTGCCCGCCTTCACCGTGCGCCGGATCTGGCGCAGGATCGCCGGATGGAAGGGCTCGTAGAGCTTGCGCACGGTGTCGTTGTCGCGGTCGATCGCCAGCGAGTACTGGATGAGATCGTTGGTCCCGATGCTGAAGAAGTCCACCTCGCGCGCCAGCAGGTGCGCGATGACCACGGCCGCCGGCGTCTCGATCATCACGCCCAGCTCGTAGCTCTCCGTGAAGGGGAGGCCGTCGGCCTTGAGCGAGGCCTTGACCGCCTCCAGGTGCGCCTTCACCGCGCGGATCTCCTCCACCTGCGAGACCATGGGCACCATGAGTCGCAGCGTGCCGTGCACGCCGGCGCGCAGGATGGCGCGGAGCTGGGTGCGGAAGACGTCCGGCCGGTCCAGCGCGTAGCGGATGCCGCGCCAGCCGAGGGACGGGTTGTCCTCGGCGGGGAAGTCCATGGCCGGCGACACCTTCTCGCCGCCGAGATCCATGCTGCGGATGATCACCGGGTCGGGCGCGAGGCCCGCCAGCACGCGGCGGTAGACGTCGACCTGCTCTTCCTCGCCGGGGAAGGAGGGCGAGGTCAGGAAGAGGTACTCGGTGCGGAAGAGCCCGACGCCCGCCGCGCCGTGATCCACCGCCGCCGCCACCTCCTCGGGGAGCTCGATGTTGGCGAGCAGCTCGATGAGGCGGCCGTCGCGCGTCTCGGCCGGGTGGTCCTTGTAGCGCAGGCTCTGCCGCTCCAGCTCGCGATAGGCCGTCTCGAGCCGCTGGAACTGCTCCTCGGCCCGCGCGTCGGGGTGCAGCACCAGCTGGCCGGTGTGGCCGTCGAGCATGAGCATGTCGCCCTGCTTGGCCGCGGCGGTGATGCCCTCGGCCCCCACCACCACCGGAATGCCCAGGCTGCGGCCGAGGATCACGGAGTGGCTGGTCTCGCCGCCGCGCTCGGTGACGAAACCCAGCACCCGCTCGCGGCTCATGGTCGCCGTGTCCGACGGGCTGATGTCCCTGGCCACCACGATCACCGGCTCGGCCAGCTCGCGGAAGCCCGCCTGCTTGCGCCCCTGCAGCTGGGCCAGGACGCGGCGTTCCACGTCGCGCAGGTCGCTGCTGCGGTCGGGCAGGTCGCCGTCGAGGCTCTGGAAGGTGCGCAGGATGCGCTGGCAGGCCTCGGCGTAGGCGGTCTCGGCGCTCCAGCACTCGCCGATGAGCCCGCGCGTCTGCTCCAGCAGGAAGCGGTCGAGCAGGATGAAGCGGTGCGCGTCGAAGATGCGCGCGTGGTCCTCGCCCAGCTCCTCGGCCACGCGGCCGCGGGCCTCGGCGATCTCGCCCTCGGTGGCCTTCAGCGCCGCGGCGAAGCGGGCCAGCTCGGCCTCCACCTCGCCCGCCTCGATCTGCCGGGGGGCGCCGGTGGGCAGGTCCTGGTCGTAGACGAACACGCGCCCGGCGGCCACGCCGGGGGCGCCGGGACGGCCCTGGAACCGTTGCGGTCGCTCAGAGGGCATCCTCGTAGAACCCCCGGGCGAAGAGCGCCGTGATCGCGTCCAGTGCGGAACCCTCGCTGTCGCCGTCGCAACGGACCTTCACGCTGCTGCCCTTCGCGGCCCCCAGGGCCGCCACCCCGAGGATGCTCTTGCCGTCCACCTCGATCACGCCGTTGGACAGCGTGACCCTGCAGTCAAGGGACGAGGTCAGCTTGACCAGCTCGCTGGCCGCGCGCAGGTGCAGGCCCTTGGCGTTGACGACTTGAAGATCGCGCTCCAGCAAGGCAGCTCCTTCGTCAGGGGACGGACGTGGCGCCGCCGTCGGCGTCCAGCGGCCCGAGCTCCACCCGGTAGGCGAACTCGGCGGACTGTCCGTCGTCGAGGTCGAGATCGCGGCAGGCACAGATCCAGGATCCCTGGTAGACACGTTCGAACCCCTCCTCGGAGAGGCTGACCGTCTCGATCGGCTCACGATAAACCGCCAGCGACCCGGCGGCAAGGGCGATGCGCACCCCGCTCCAGTCGTCCCGGAGCTCCAGCCGGCCGCCCTGCTCCCAGCCGCGGCTGGCGAGACGGGGGTCCGCCGCGGGCGCGCCGTCCACGAGCACCCGGCGGTCCGGCGCGTCCGGCGCGAGCAGGTTGAAGTTCCAGCCAGAGCCCAGCTTGGCCCGGAGCGGGGACGCGCCCCGGTAGCTCAAGCGCAGCTGGACGTCCAGCGCCGCCCCCTCCTCCAGCCAGCGCAGGCGCTTCTCCAGGCGCAGGCGCCGCCCGGGCTCGAACTCGTGCTCGACCGCGAAGAGGAGCGCGCCGTCCGGGGACTCGGGCGTTGTCACCGCGAAGTCCAGGGCGGCGAAGTCCAGCCAGGCGCTGCCATAGGCCAGCGTCTCGGCGTCGGCGGCGTAGAGGCCCTCCTCTAGACCGGCGCGCGGATGCGGATCGTAGACGAGATAGGCCTCGAGACCCTCTTCCTTGACGCGCACGATGTCGTGGATGCTCTGCGCGCCGCCCGCGGCCACCGCGGCCGGCGCCGAGGCCAGCGCCCGGAGCTGCGCGTGATAGCCCTCCTCGCGGCGGCTCAGGCAGTTGCTGAAGGGGAAGGCCGCCGCCAGGCTGTCCAGCTCGCGCACGAGGCCGCCGCGGGGCTTGGCGAAGAGCCGCGAGCGCGGGCTGGTCCAGACGATCTCCTCCTGGCCGTCGAAGTCCAGGTCGTGCCGCGCGATCGCGTGCTCCCGCGGCACGACGCGCGCCTCGGCGGCCAGCAGGCGCTGGAAGATCGCGTGGCGAAGGTGCGGCAGGTAGAGCCCGCCGAAGAGGCCGTGCCAGTAGCCGCAGTTGCACTGCGCCTGGAGGAGCAGGTCCTCGGCGGCGTCCAGGTCCTCCGCGCGCGCGTGGCCCGCCGCGCGCGCGGTCTCGATCTCGCGGCGCGTCCACAGCATGCGCTTGTGCATCCAGTGGCTCTCCTCGTACTTGACGAAGAAGTTCCGCCAGAAGCCGCCGCGCACGAAGGGGCTCAGGGCGTCGGCGGGCGGGGCGTCCGCGTCGTGGGCGGCGGCGAGCTCGCCGAGCGCGTGCATGCGGCGCTGGGCGCCGAGCGGCAGGGCCCACTCCCCCATCTCCGTGTAGCTGGCCGTGGGCAGGTAGGCCGAGCCCAGGGGACCGCGCGCGTCGAGCGTCTCCGAGAAGCCGGCCAGCGTGACCTCGGGCGCGTCGGCCAGGGCAGCGAAGAGGGCGTCGAGATAGCCCTCCTCGTAGCAGAGCGCGTGGGTGCTGCTCCAGACGCCGAACTTCTCGCCGTCGTCCATGAGCACCGCCAGGTCGCGGCCGGCCAGCGCGTCCAGCGTGCGCAGGTGCGCGAGGATCTCGGGCACCGGGTGGAAGGGCACGAGATAGCGCAGGCGCATGGACACGGGGAAGACGGCCAGCCGGTGGCCCTCCTCCTCGGTCAGGTAGTACCCGCCCAGCGCCTCGTTCGCGAAGCCCGTGGCGAGGAAGTGGCTGTCGTCGAGGGCCACCCAGTCGAGGCCGTGCTCGGCGAGCAGCTTGGGCAGGTGCGGCTCCCAGATGCGCTCGGCGAGCCAGAGGCCCCGCGGCCGCCGTCCGAAGCGCCGCTCCAGTTCGCGGCACATCGTCTCCACCTGCTGATGGCGGTCGCGCTCGGGCAGCGTGGTGAGGATGGGCTCCCAGTAGCCGCCGCCGACCATCTCCACCTGGCCGCGCTCCACCAGGGCCCCCAGGCGATCGAGGTAATCCGGCGTCGCGCCGCGGTGCCATTCGAGCAGCGGGCCCGACACGTGGACCGCCATCTTGATCGACGGATGGCGCTCGAGCGTGTCGAGGAAGGGCCGGTAGGCGCGCTCGTGGGCGTCACGGATCACGTGATCGAAGTTGCCCACGGGCTGGTGGTCGTGGATGCCGAGGATGAGGGTCGCCATGGTTCTCCGCTCAGGCGTGGTCGCCGGCGAGCAGGCTGCGCAGGGTGCGCGCCGGCCCGCCCGGGAAGGGCTGGTGCAGGATCTCGACGCCGGCCGCGGCGAGGTCGTCGAGCCGGGCCAGGGTGGCCGCGCCGGCGCGCAGGTCCTCGGCGAGGGCGCGGCCGCCGGCCTCCCGCAGCCCGATGATGACGAGCCGCGCCACGGCAAGCCCCGACGCGAGGAGCCAGCGCGCGCCGCCCGGGGCGTCGGTCAGCCAGAAGTCCCCCGGCGCCGGCGCCGGCGGCGGCTCGCCGCCGGGCGCGAGGAAGCGAAGCGCCGCGTCCAGCTCGGCTCCCGCCTCGGCGTAGAGCGCGCGGCCGCGCGCGTCCGCCAGCGCGGGCGAGACCAGCAGCACCCGCGCGGGACGGAGCACGGGCGCCCAGCCGTGCAGGATGCGGCCGTGGAGGAGGCGGTCGTCCAGATGCAGGTCCACGGCGATCCTAGAGGCTGGGGGGCGTGAGCTCGCGGATCGCGTTCTGCCCCCGGTGGATGATGCCGCGCACCAGGGCCGGCGCGGGCAGCTCGTGGCGATGCGCCAGGTAGTAGAGCAGGGTGGGCAGGTTGACGCCGCTGATCAGGTGCAGGCCGGGGCGTCCGACGATCTGCGCCAGGCAGGCCGTCGCGCAGCTGCCGCCGAAGTAGTCCGTGAAGATGACGCCGCTCTCGCCCAGCGCGTCGACCCCCTCGGCCACCGCCGCGGCCAGCGCCGCCGCCGACAGCCCCGTGTTGGAGATCGCGCGCATCTGCGACGCATCCCCGTAGATGCCCGCGAGCGCCTCGAGGTAGGCCTCGCCGAGGTTGCCGTGACAGACGATGAGAGCGGGGATCATGCGGACTCCAGCGCGAGGGATCGCGGCGGATTGTCCGGCCCGGAGGCCGCCAAGTCAAGCGTCTTGCCGGCGGCGGGCCTCACTCCTCGTCGTGCTGGAGGTAGTGGAAGACGCGCGCTTCGTTCTGGCGGGCCAGGTCCTCCATGATCTGCCGGTTGAAGCGCTCGGCGGGGCTGAGCCCGTAGACCTTGAGCATGTGGTTCATGGCGATGGTCTCGGCGATCACGGTCACGTTCTTGCCCGGCACGATGGGCAGGATCACGTGGGGGATGTCCACGCCCAGCACCTGGCTCGTCTCGTACTCCAGCCCCACGCGGTCGTAGTGCTTGCCCCGCTCCCAGAGCTCGAGGCGGACCTCCACCTCGATGCGCTTCTGCACGCGGATCGCGCGGATGCCGAACATCTCGCGCACGTCCACCACGCCCACGCCGCGCACTTCCATGAAGTGCTTGAGGAAGTCGTTGCCGCGGCCGATCACCGTGGCGCCGCGGCGGATGAGCTGCACGACGTCGTCCGCCACCAGGCGATGGCCGCGCTCCACCAGGTCCAGCACGATCTCGCTCTTGCCGATGCCGCTGGGTCCCGTGAAGAGCAGGCCGACGCCGTAGACGTCGGCCAGCGAACCGTGGATGTTGCCGCGCGGCGAGAAGTAGTCCTCGAGGTAGCCGCCCAGCGCGCGCAGGAAGCCCGTGGTGCGCTGGCCCGTGCCCATGAGCGGCACGCCGCGGGCGTTGCAGAGCGTCACCAGCTCGGGCATGGGCTGCTGGCCGCGCGTCATGACGATGCAGGGGACCGGCGCGCAGAAGAGATGCTCGAGCGCGGCGGGCAGGTCCCCGGCGGGCAGCCGCTCGAGGTAGCTGAACTCGGCCCCGCCGAGGATCTGCACGCGCTCGGCCTGATAGCGCTCGACGAAGCCCGTCAGCACGAAGCCGGGGCGGTTGAGCTCGGGCACGGTGATGTCCGTGGCCGAGACCGCCGAGTCGCTGTACAGCTTGAGGTCCAGGAGCTCGGCGGTCTCGTGGAAGAGCTTCTCCACCGGCAGGCTGCGGTTGACGATCTCCACGCGGCGCTACTCCGCCGACCGGATCACGCCGTAGCCGCCTTCCTTGCGGCGATAGGCCACGGAGAGCAGGCCCGCCTCCGCGTCGGCGAAGACCCAGAACTCGTCGCCGTGCACTTCCATGCGGCTGATCGCCTGGCTCGGCGTGAGGCGATCCAGGTGGATGAACTTCTCCTTCACCACCGGGTAGTCGGCGCTGGTGTCGGGCTCGAGCGCGCCGAGGATGGTGATGGTGCCCACGTCGAGCATCTCCTCGCCGGCCTTCGCCACGCGGCGGCGGCTCAGGTTGCGCGTCTTGTACTTGCGCACCTGGCGCTCGAGCTTGTCGGAGAGGCCGTCGATGGCGGCGTAGAGATCCTCGTGGTCCTCCTTGCCGGTGAAGTCGGCGTGCTTGGCGTGCAGGGTGGCTTCCGCGATGGCGCGGTGCTTCTCCACGCGAAGGAGGATGTTGGCTTCCATGATGCCGTCCAGGAACTTCTCCAGGCGACCGATCTTGTCCTCGGCGTAGCTGCGGATGGCGGGAGTCAATTCCATCTTCTTGGCAGTGACGGCAATCTGCATCTTCACTCCTTTCCGAACACCACGAAAAAACCCGACAGCGAGGTCGGGCGGAATGGGGCATCGGGCACTGGCTGCGGGACCTTGCGGGCGCGGCGAGGGAACAAGTCCACCTCCGTGCGGGCCGGGCGGCGCGGGCCGCCGAGTGCCCCGAACATAGCAGCGCTTGCCCGAAGCGGCAAGCGCTAGAACTCCTTGCGCAGCCGGGCGGGCAGGACCCCCAGCTGCTCGCGATACTTGGCCACCGTGCGGCGGGCGATCTTGAGGCCCTCGTCCCGCAGGATGTCGGCGATCTTCTGGTCGCTGAGCGGCCGCTTGGCGTCCTCCTTGGAGACGATCTCCTGGATGCGGCTCTTGGCGGCCTTGGCGCTGACCTCGTCGCCGTCCTCCGTGCTCAGGGACGACGAGAAGAAGTACTTCAGACGGAAGATGCCCCGCGGGGTCTGCACCGTCTTGTTGTTGGTCACGCGGCTCACCGTGGACTCGTGCATGCCGATCTTGCTCGCCACCTGCTGCAGGGTGAGCGGCCTGAGCGCCTGCGGCCCCTTGTCGAAGAACTCGCGCTGCTCCTCGATGATCGCGGCCATCACCTTGACCATGGTCGCCCTGCGCTGCTCGACCGTGCGGATGAGCCACTGGGCCTGGTTCAGCTTGCCCTGCACGTAGTCCTTGGTCTCCTTGCTGTGCGAGCCGAGGTACTCCTTGTAGCTGTCGGCGATGCGCAGGCGGGGCAGGTGGCGATCGTTGAGGTAGATCACGTACTCGCCGTCGACCTCCTCCACCACCAGGTCGGGAATGATGTACTGCGGCTCGTCGCTCGAGAGCTCGAGGCCGGGCTTCGGGTCGAGCTCGCCGATCGCCCGCGCCGCGTCCTGCACCTCGTCGACGCCGAGCTTCAGCTTGCGCGCGATCTCCTGGTACTTGCGCTGCATGAGTTCCTGGAAGTGGTCGCGGATGATCTGCGCGACGAGGCTGTCGCCCTCGCCGCGGGCGGCCAGCTGCAGGAGCAGGCACTCGGAGAGGTCCCGCGCGCCGATGCCCGGCGGCTCGAGGCTCTGCACCAGCCGCAGCGCGGCGGCGGCGCGGCCGGGACTCACGCGGAAGACGTTCTGGATCTCGTCGAGGCCGATGGTGAGGAAGCCCCGGTCGTCCAGGCTGCCGATGATGTACTCGCCCATCTCCAGCAGCTGGGGGTCGGCCTCCATCATGCGCAGCTGCCGCAGCAGGTTCTCGCCCGCCGACTGCCGGCTCACGGGCACCCGCTCGACGAACTCCTCGGGCAGCTCCTCCTGCTCGCGGTACTGCATGTCGAAGCCATCGCTGAACATGTCGTCCCAGCTGTCCAGGTTCCCCGCCTGCGGCTCGCTGACGGTCTCGCGCTCGAGCCGATCCGGCTCCTCGTCCTCCTCGTCGAACTCCAGCAGCGGGTTCGTCTGCACCTCCGCCTTCAGTTCCTGCTCCAGCTCCAGGGTGGGCAGCTGGAGGAGCCGCAGCGCCTGCTGGAGGCGGGGCGTCATCACCAGCTGCTGCCGCTGGGCCAGTTTGAGTTGGATCTTCATCTCCATGATGCGGTTCCTTCGCTAGAGGTTGAAGCTCTGGCCGAGGTAGACCTGCCGCGCCGTCTCGTCCTGCACCAGCTCCTGGGCGGTGCCCGCGCGGATGATCTTGCCCTCGAACAGGATGTAGGCCCGATCCGTGATGGTCAGCGTCTCTCGCACGTTGTGGTCGGTGATGAGGATGCCCAGGCCCATCGTCTTCAGCTGGCTGACGATGGACTGCACGTCCCCCACCGCGATGGGATCGATCCCTGCGAAGGGTTCGTCCAGGAGAATGAAACGGGGGTCGGTGGTGAGCGCGCGCGCGATCTCAACGCGCCGCCGCTCGCCGCCGCTGAGCTGATGCCCGTAGCTGCGCCGCAGGTGCCCCACGCGCAACTCCTCGAGCAGTCGCTCCAGCCGGGCGCGCTGCTCCTGCTTGCCGATGTCGAGCGTCTCGAGAATGGCCTTGAGGTTGTCCTCCACCGTGAGACGCCGGAAGACCGAGGCCTCCTGGCTCAGGTAGCCCAGGCCCAGGCGCGCCCGCTTGTACATGGGCAGCGTGTGGATGACCTTGTCGTCCAGCGTCACTCGCCCGCGGTCGGGGCGGATCATGCCGACGATCATGTAGAAGGTCGTCGTCTTGCCCGCGCCGTTGGGACCCAGCAGCCCCACCACCTCGCCCTGCTTCAGCTCGAGCGACACGCCGTCGACGACGCGCCGCCGGCCGTAGCTCTTGACCAGGGAATCGCCGCTGAGGACGGCCGCTTGCCGGGTCTCAGTCAAGACCGTCCTCCCCGCGCTGGACGATGACGCCCTGGGGGTCTCGCTGGATGTGGAGGTGCTCGAGATTGCGGTCACACTCCATCTCGTAGCCGGTGTAGAGGTTCTCGCCGTGGCGCACCTCCACGTAGGCGTCGGTGTGAAAGATCTCGCGCTCGCGATCCCAGTGCAGGATCTCCGTGCGCAGTTCGTAGTCCTGAGCGCTCACCACGTGCACGTTGCCCAGCGCCGTCATCGCGCCCGTCTGCTGGTCGATGAGCCCGGAGTCGGCGGTGAGCGTCGAGTTCAGCGCGCCGGTCTCACCGTACATATCGACACTGATCCCGCGGGACTCAAGCCGCTTTGCCTTGCCGAAGAGCAGCGCCTGATCCGCCCGGAAGATCCAGGCCAGCCGCCCCGAATCCGAGTCCGTGGTGGTGAAGTCCCAGAGCACCTGGTCCGGCACCTCGCCCGGGGCCGACAAGGACGGTTGCTCCGTCTCCTCGTTGCAGCCCAGGCCCAGCGCCATCGCCAGCGCGGACAGCGCCAGCAGGCGGCGGAAACCCGGCCGGCGGTGGCCGGCGGAGCGGACGGAATCCCGGTTGGGCGCACGGGTGGCCATTCGGTCTATATCCTTTACTTGTAACAAGATACGGACAATAGCCGTCGCTTCTTCCGGGATATTATGATGGAGGTAGACCCTTGTCAAGCAATCCATATGCCAGGAATTACGGGAAGTTTCCGGAAATCCCGCACCCTCACGCGCCGCGATCGGGAGCCGGGCCGCGAGGGGCGAAACGATGTCAACGGGTTGGGAGACAGCGGCTTAGCTGAGGCCGGCGCGGAGAATGTCGTGCAGGTGGACCACGCCCACGGGACGGCGCCCGCCGTCCACCACCACGAGGCTGGTGATGGGCCCCGGCCGATTGCCCTCCATGAGGCGAAGCGCGTCGGCCGCCAGCACCTCCGGGCCCACCACGCGCGGGCTGCGCGAGGCGAAGCGGGCGACGGGCGCGTCGAGCAGCGTGTCCGGCGCGGGGCCGTCCCCGTCGACGAGGACGCGCTTGAGGTCGCCGTCGGTCAGCACGCCCAGCAGCGGGCCGCCGGGGGTCTCGAGCACGCAGGTCATGCCCAGGCCGCCGCGGATGATGACCAGCAGCGCCTCGCGCAGGGTGGTGCCGGCGTCCACCACGGGCAGGCGCTCGCCGGCGTGCATCAGGTCGGCCACGCGCAGGCTGAGGCGGCGGCCCAGCACTCCGCTCGGGTGCAGGCGCAGGAAGTCCTCGGCGCCGAACCCGCGACGGGCCAGCAGGGCCACGGCGAGGGCGTCGCCCAGCACCATGGCGGCGGTGCTGCTGGTCGTGGGCGCGAGCCCCAGCGGACAGGCCTCCTCGCTCACGCTGGCGTCGAGCAGCACGTCCGCCGCGCGGGCCAGCGGCGAGTCCGGGTTCCCGCAGATGGCCACCAGCGGACAGCCGCGCTCGCGCAGGAAGGGCAGCCAGCCCTGGAGTTCCTCCCCCGCGCCGCTCTTGGAGATCATCACGCAGACGTCCTCGTTCCGGAAGAACCCGAGATCGCCGTGCGTGGCCTCGGCCGCGTGCAGGAAGGCCGCGGGCGTGCCCGTGCTGCTCAGGGTGCTGGCCAGCTTGCGCGCCACGTGCCCGCTCTTCCCGATGCCGGTGACGACCACGCGCCCACGGCAGGCCAGCAACAGGTCCACGGCCGCGGCGAAGCGCGCGTCGAGGCGCGCGCGCAGGGCCGCGAGCGCGGCGAGCGCCGCGTCCACCACCTCGCGGCCGCGCTCCAGGTCGCTCACGCCCTCGCCGGCGTCCGGCCTGCGCCCCTCAGCCACGGGCGGCCTCCTCGTCGCCGGCGGGGCCACGCCCCTCGATGAAGGGCGCGACCAGCGCGTCCCACTCGCCCCGCGCGCGCAGAATGCCCTCGATCGCCTCGCGGACGGCGCCGTGGCCGCCCCGCGCGCTCAGCACCCAGTCGCAACGGGCGTGCAGCTCGGTCGCGGCGTCGGCAGGGCAGGCGCCCAGACCCGCCGCGCGCATGCCCGGCAGGTCGAAGAGGTCGTCGCCCACGAAGAGCGCCTCGCCTTGGGCGACGTCCAGCGCGTCCAGGAGCTCGCGGACCGCCGCGCCCTTGTCGATGCGGCCCAGGCGCAGCTGCGTCACGCCCAGGCGCTCGGCGCGCTCGCGGATCTCGGGGTGGTCGTTGCCGCTGCAGAGCGCGAGCGCGAGTCCGCCGCGGCGGGCGAGGTAGACGCCGAAGCCATCCTTCACGTTCCAGCGCCGGCTGCGCGGCTCGCCGCCGCCCAGGCTGCCGTCGGTGAGGACGCCGTCCACGTCGAGGATGAGCAGCCGCACGCGCGCGAGGCGGGCCTGCAGCGCGCCCGCGCTAGGGCCGGACATCGCCCGCCTCCATGGCCTGCCAGAGCCGCGCGAGCTCGCGCAGCAGCGCGCCCGCGCCCTCGAAGTCGAGCTGCGTGGCGGCGTCGCTCTTCGCGCGCGCGGGCTCCGGATGCACCTCGAGGAAGAGTCCGTCCACGCCCGCGGCCAGGGCCGCGCGCGCGAGGGTGCGCCCGAACTCGCGCGTGCCCCCCGACGAACCGCCGCCCGCGCCGGGCTGCTGCTGGCTGTGCGTGAGGTCGAAGATCACGGGATGTCCCGCGGCGGCCAGGCGCGGGAAGGCGCGGAAGTCCACCACCAGGTCGCGGTAGCCGAAGCTCGCGCCCCGCTCGGTGAGCAGCACGCGCTCGGCGCCCGCGCGGCTCACCTTCTCGGCCGAGTAGGCGAGGTCCTCGGGCGCCATGAACTGGCCCTTCTTGACGTTCACCGCCAGCCCCGTCGCGCCGGCCGCCTCGAGCAGCGGCGTCTGCCGGCAGAGGAAGGCCGGGATCTGCAGGCAGTCCACGTAGCGCGCCGCCAGGGCGGCCTCCTCGGGGTGATGGATGTCCGTGAGCGCGGGCAGCTTCGCCGCGCGGGCGGCCTCGGCGAGCAGGCCGAGCGCGTCTTCCGCGCCGAGGCTGCGGAAGCTGTCGGCGGCGAGGCGGTTGTCCTTGCTGTAGGAAGCCTTGAAGATCAGCGGCCAGCCGATCTCCGCGGCGAGCGCGGCCAGAAACTGCGCCGTCTCGCGCAGCATCGCCTCGCCCTCGACCACGCAGGGGCCGGCGATGAGCAGAGGCCGTGGCCCGCCCACCTCCGCGCCGCCGATGCTGAAGCGCTTCATGGTTCCTGGCGGGCGGGCACGTCGCCGAGGCGGCGCGCGCGCGCCGCGGCCACGAGCGAGCGGAAGAGCGGATGCGGACGGCCCGGCCGGCTCTTGAGCTCGGGGTGGAACTGGCAGGCCACGAAGAAGGGATGCTGGGGCAGTTCGATCATCTCGACGAGCTGCCCGTCGGGCGAGAGGCCGGAGAACACCAGCCCCGCGCGCTCGAGCTTCTCGCGGAAGCCGTTGTTCACCTCGTAGCGATGGCGGTGCCGCTCGCTGATCGAGGCCTCGCCCCCGTAGCACTCCGCCGCGCGGCTGCCCGGCTGGAGCTGACAGGGATAGGCGCCCAGGCGCATCGTGCCGCCCATCTTCACCATGCCCTTCTGCTCCTCCATCAGGCAGATCACGGGGGCCGTGCACTGCGGGTCGAACTCGGTGCTGTCGGCGCCGGGCATGCCCGCGGCGTGGCGCGCGTACTCGATCACCGCCGCCTGCAGGCCGAGGCAGATGCCGAGGAAGGGCAGGCCGCTCTCGCGCGCGAGGCGCACGGCGGCGATCTTGCCCTCGACGCCGCGGTGGCCGAAGCCGCCGGGGACCAGCAGGCCGTCCACGCCCTCCAGCGCCCCCTTGGCAGCGGCCGCGTCCAGGCGCTCGCTGTCGATCCAGCGGATCTTCACGTGCACGTCGTTGGCCTGGCCGGCGTGGATGAACGACTCGATGATGCTCTTGTAGCTGTCCAGGTGGTCGACGTACTTGCCCGCCACGCCGATCGTCACCGCGTCCGGCGCGCCGATCACCCCGTTGACGAAACGGTCCCACTCGGCGAGCTCCGGCTCGGCCGCCTCCAGCCCCAGCAGCTCCACCACGCGCTGATCCAGTCCCTCGGCGTGCAGGCGCAGCGGCACCTCGTAGATCGACTCCACGTCGCGCGCCTCGATGACGTCACGCGCGGCCACGTTGCAGAAGAGGCCGATCTTCTCCTTCACGTCCTCGTCCAGCGGCCGCTCCGTGCGGCAGATCAGCAGGTTGGGCTGGATGCCGATCTCGCGCAGGTCCTTCACGCTGTGCTGCGTGGGCTTGGTCTTGATCTCATGCGCCGCGCTGATGTAGGGCACCAGGGTGAGGTGCACGTAGAGGCAGTTCTCGCGGCCCTTGTCGAAGACGAACTGGCGGATGGCCTCCAGGAAGGGCAGGCCCTCGATGTCGCCCACCGTGCCGCCGATCTCCGTGATCACCACGTCGAGCTCGGGATCGCGCTCGGCCAGCAGCAGCACGCGGCTCTTGATCTCGTTGGTGACGTGCGGCACCACCTGCACCGTGCGGCCCAGGAAGTCGCCGCGGCGCTCCTTGGTCAGGATCGCGTCGTAGATCTGCCCCGCGGTGACGTTGTTCGGCCGGCCCAGGCTCTGATCCAGGAAGCGCTCGTAGTGGCCCAGGTCGAGGTCGGTCTCGGCGCCGTCGTCGGTGACGAAGACCTCGCCGTGCTGGAAGGGGCTCATGGTGCCCGGGTCGACGTTGAGGTAGGGATCGAACTTCAGCATGGTCACGCGCAGGCCGCGCTGCTTGAGCAGCAGCCCCAGCGACGAGGCCGCGATGCCCTTGCCCAGCGAGGAGACCACGCCGCCCATGACGAAGATGAACTTGGTCTTGTGACTTCGGCTCACGGTCCCCCCTGCGTCGTGAAATGGCCGGAAACAAAAAACCGGGCGTCACGCCCGGAAGCTCATCCTAGGCGCGCTCCAGGAGCTTTGCAACGACTTTCAGGTCCTCGGGCGTGTCGACGCCCGGCGCCCAGTGCTCGCCCGTCTCCACCCAGATCGGGATGCCCGCCTCGAGCGCCCGCAGCTGCTCCAGACGTTCCGCGATCTCGCGCGGCGAGGGCGGGAGCGCGACGAAGCGCGCGAGCGTCTCGGCGCGGTAGAGGTAGATGCCGGCGTGCAGGTGCAGCGTGCAGTCCGGCGGGGGCGGGCCGTCGAGCTGGCGGCGGAAGTCGCGGGCGAGACCGTCGGGCGCGCGCAGCACCTTCACGCGATCGGGCGCCTCGAGGTCCGTCGGGCGCAGCGGCACGCCCACCGTGCCCATGGCCAGGCTGTCGTCCGCCTCCAGGCGCGCGATCAGCGCTGTGACCGCGTGAGTATCGAAGAGCGGCTCATCGCCCTGGAGATTGAGGACGTGCCCGGTCCAGTCCGCCGCGGCCTCCGCCACGCGGTCGCTGCCGCTCGGATGCGCGCCGTCGGTGAGCCGGGCGTCGAAGCCGAGGGACTGGACGTGCGCGAGGATCTCCGGATGGTCGGTGGCGACGCGCAGCGCGGCGACGCCCGCGAGACCCGCCGCCCGCTCGCAGACGCGCTGGATCAGCGTTTTGCCCGCCAGCAGCGCGAGCGGCTTGCCGGGGAAGCGGCTCGAGCCCATGCGGGCCGGAATCACGGCGAGCGTGGCCACGTCCCTCCCAACGAAAAACGGCGGGCCGCCGGGCCCGCCGCCGAAACTGTCCGAACCCGCGGCCTAGGCGACCGGGGTGACGTTGACGACCTTGCGGTCCTTGCCCTTGCGGGCGAACTCGACGGTGCCGTCCACGAGGGCGAAGAGCGTGTCGTCGCTGCCGCGGCCCACGTTCGCGCCGGGCAGGAGGCGGGTGCCGCGCTGGCGGACCAGGATCGAGCCCGCGCTCACCAGCTGGCCCGCGAAACGCTTCACTCCCAAGAACTTGGGGGCGCTGTCTCGCCCGTTACGGGAGCTGCCGACGCCTTTCTTGTGTGCCATCTCGACTCTCCTTCCGCCGGCTAGGCGATCCCGGTGATCCGGATCTCGGTGTAGGGCTGACGATGGCCCTGGGTGCGGCGGTACTTCTTGCGCCGCTTCTTCTTGAAGACGCGGATCGTGCGCTCGCGGCCGTGGCCGACGATCTCGGCCTTCACGCTGGCCCCGTCCACGTAGGGGGTGCCCAGCTTCATGTCCGCGCCCTCGCCGACCGCCATAACCTGATCGAATTCAACGGTTTCCCCAACGGCCTGGCCGATCAGGGGCACCCGCAGCACCTGGTTGGTGCTCACCTTGAACTGCTTGCCGGCCATCTTGACGAGCGCGTACACGGCCGTTCCTCCTCAGAATAGGCGACCAAAGCGTTTTGAATACTAAACTTCCGGCCCCGTGTCAAGGGGGCTGCGGCCCTTTGCCGCGCTAGCGGCTCACCGCCGCCACCAGATCCCGGCCCGTCTCCAGGGCCGTGATCTCGTGCTGCTCCCGGTGGAGGCGCGGGTCGTCCAGCAGGTGCAGCTCCACCTTGTGCCCCTCCTGGATCTCGCTGAAGACGTCCAGGCGGCTCTGCCGGATGAAGTGCGCCAGCACCGGGTTCACCCGGATCTGGTACTTCCGCTCCCGGCAGCGCGTGGCGATGCGGCGGATCGTGGTCTCCAGCTTGTTGGTCAGGCTGTCCACCGACATGATGTGCCCCCGCCCCTCGCAGTAGGGGCAGTCCTCGCTGAAGATGTGCAGCAGCGCCGGGCGCACGCGCTTGCGGCTCATCTCCACCAGGCCCAGCGGGCTGATGTCGAAGACCTTCGTGCGCGCGCGGTCCTGCCGCACGGCCCGCTTCAGCTCGGCGACGACCTTCTTCTTGTCCTCGTCGCTCTCCATGTCGATGAAGTCGATGACGATGATCCCGCCGATGTCGCGCAGCCGCAGCTGGCGGGGAATCTCGCGGGCGGCCATGAGGTTGGTCTGCAGGATCGTCTCGGCCTGGTTGCGCTTGCCCACGTACTTGCCGGTGTTGATGTCGATGGCCACCAGCGCCTCGCTGTGGTCGAAGACCAGGTAGCCGCCGCGCTTCAGCCAGACCTGGCGCTGCAGGCTCTTCTCCAGCTCGGTGCGGATGCCGAAGGCGTCGAAGATCGGCAGCTCCTCGCGATAGTAGAGCACCCGGTTCTCGAGCTCGGGCGCAAAGGTGCGCACGTACTCCACCAGCTGGGCGTGCTCGCCCTCGTGGTCGATGAGCAGGCGCTTGACCTCCTCGTTGAAGACGTCGCGCACCAGCCCGATGACCAGTCCCACCTCCTCCCGCAGCCGCGCCGGCGCCTTCCGGCCACGGCCCCGCTCCACCAGCTCCTGATAGCGCTGATGCAGGGAGCGGATGTCCTCCTCCAGCTGCTCCTCCTCCACGCGCTCGCCCGCCGTGCGCACGATCACCGCGTGGCCCTTGGGTCGGCAGCGCTGCACGATCCGCTTCAGGCGCGTCCGCTCGTTGCGGTCGAGGATCTTGCGGCTCACGCCGATGTAGTCCATGCCCGGCATCAGCACGCAGAACTTCCCGGGCAGCGAGAGCTGCGCCGTGAGGCGGGGACCCTTGGTGCCGATGGGTTCCTTGGTGACCTGGACGACGACCTCGTCGCCCTTCTTCACCTTGCTCTCGATGGGCGGGTAGCTCGAGGGCTCGCGGCGACGGCTCCCGCCACCGCGGCTGCCGCGCTCGTCGTCGGCCTCGAGATCGCGCAGGCGCTCGCTGCCCGGCCCGTCGTCGCCCCAGGCGAGATCGGAGACGTGCAGGAAGCCCGCCTTCTCGTAGCCGATGTCCACGAACGCCGCCTGGATGCCGGGCAGCACGGCCTTGACGACGCCCTTGTAGACGTCGCCCACGATGTGCTTGCTGTCACCGCGCTCCACCAGGTACTCGACCAGCTCGTGGTTCTCCACGATGGCCACGCCCACCTCGGTGGCGCCCACGTGTACGAAGATCTCCCGTTGCATGCCATCCCTTCGCGCAACTGCGCAAGGGGGCCGCCCGCCGCGACTGCGGCGATTCCAACAACCGACGGGATTGCGGCGCGCGGCCGCCGAAGCGACCGCGCGGCTCTGCTAGGGCAGCGGTTCCACGGTGATCATCACCCGGCGCACACCTTCGGGGAACAGCCAGCCCTCGTAGAGGATCTGCTGTCCGTTTGGAGTGAATCGCGGGTAGAGCTCCTGGCCCGGGGCGTTGGTGACGCGTGTCACCGAGCCCGCGGCGTCCATGAAGTAGATGTCGGAGCTCCCGTGGGCGCTCGAGCTGTAGACGATGCGATCCCCGTTGTCCGAATAGGCGGGGAATGCCTCGAGCGCAGCGCTGCTGGTGAGGTTCTCATCGCTGAGCACGATCACCGTGTCCGCGGTGGCTTCCAGGGTCAGGCGATGGATATCGCCACCCACCACGTAGAGCAGATCGCTTCCCGTCGGGTTGAAGAAGGGCTGGCGGCCCCTGTCGTCGGTCAGGTTGATGGGCGTCGCCGTGCTGTCGGGTAGCCCGTCCGCGCCGATTCTCACAACCCAGATCCCGTTCTGCGCGAAGTCGGCGTCCTCATCGGAGATGCCGTCCTCGTCGTCATCCAGCGTGGGATCGTAAGTAGCCTTGCCCAGGGCCCGCAGGTTGCTGTGCTTGACCTCCGGGTCCTCCAGATCGCCGAGCGTGTCTTCGGAGGTGATCGGTCCCCCGTCGTCCAGCTCGTCACCGGGAACGCCAGGGTAGCCGTCCCCGTTCATGTCGCCTGGCTGGTCCTCGTCGAAGAGGCCGTCGCCATCGTTGTCCAGAGAGTCCAACGGATCCTCGTCGACGAACCCGTCGCCATCGTTGTCGATGCCGATGTAGGGGTCTTCGTCGATGAGGCCGTCGCCGTCGTTGTCGACGCCGTCGATCGGGTCCTCGTCGGCGAGGCCGTCGCCGTCGTCGTCGAAGGGCGGATCCTTCGGATCCTCGTCGAAGAGGCCGTCGCCATCGTTGTCCAGGGAGTCGAGGCGGTCCTCGTCGATGCGGCCGTCCTCGTCGTCGTCCCAGGCGGGCACGTAGTTCTGCATGCTCCACGCCAGGGAGTAGACCGGCGGGTCCACCACGAGCATGGACGCCACCTCGAGATCGTCGAAGTCGACGCCATCGCCCTTCCCGTCATCGTCCTCGCCGAGGATGCCGGGGGCGCCGTCGTCGGGAAGCCCGTCGCGGACCACCTCGATGGCGCCGACGGGATCCTCGCCCACGAGCTCGTCACCGTCGTGATCGTAGCTTTCGAGCAGCGAGTCCGCGTAGGCCAGCCAGCGCACGCCGCCGAGCACGGGCGACACCGCGGCGTGAAGCCCGCCGGAGAACTTCCAGGCCGTGCCCACCTTGCGCTTGGTGTACCAGTACTGCCAGTTGGGCGCGCGGCCCGCGTCCGTCGAGAAGTCCTTCAGCGCCGGGTCGTATTCGTTGACGATGTCCCCGGTGTGCCCGCCGGTGGCGTCGAGCGGCGCGACGGTGGACGCGATCTGCGCCGCCGTCCCGTAGGCCATGGAGTAGAAGATGCGATCGCTGGTCGGGTCGTAGAAGAGCTGGCGGGGACCCGCGAAGAAGACGCCCGCGGGGTCGCTGGGAAAGTGGCTCGCTCCCTCGGTGACCTCGTACTCCCCGATCGTCGAGAACTGCGTCTGGTCCGTGCGCGTGTAGTGGATGGTGGTGTCGTTGGAGTTGGGATACTCCTCCACGGTGTCGTAGCTGTCGTAGAGGCCGTCGCCGTCGCTGTCGGTCAGGACCAGCCGAAAGATGTCGCCGCTGCCTTCGAAGAGGCAGCTGTAGGCGATGGCCAGCTCGCTCCCGGTGTCCTCCAGGGCCACCGGCGCGCCGGCGTCCAGGTTCAGGGTGAGCACCTTCGCCTCGGTGAGGGGCGCGGGCGTGGACGGACGGGTGCCACCCTTGTTGTCGTCGCACGCGCCCACCAGGCCCAGCAGCGCCAGGGCGATCAGGCCGAGGGCACTGGACGAAAGACCACGCTTCATGGAAACCTCACTTCTCACTATGAGGGCCCCGAGTGGGCCCCGCTGAGGGCCCCGGACGGTGGCAGGAGACGGCGAAGGCCTTGTAAATCGGGAGTTTGCGGCTACCCTCGGCGATCCTGGATAGCACTCCCGACTGGGGCTGTCAAGTCTGCACCCTCGCGTCGGCGTCCGGCGCCGGACGTACAGGGGTGAAGATGCCCGATCGCCGTGGCCCGCGCAACCCGTTTTTGCCGAGGGGCTTGCCGCTTCCGAATCAGCCGCGGAAGCGGTAGCCGACGCCGCGCACCGTGCGCACGATGCTCCCGCCCTCCGGCAGCGCATCGAGCTTGCCGCGCAGCCGGTTGACCAGCACGTCCACCGCGCGCTCCGTGTTGCTGTGCTCCTGGCCCCAGACCAGGGTCTGCAACTGGTGCCGGCTGAAGGTCTCGTCGGGCCGGCTGGCCAGCTGATACAGCAGCTTGAACTCCAGCGCCGTCAGCTGCACGGCCTCGCTGCCGTTGCGGCCTACACTCAGCCGCTCCGGCTGGATGACGAACCCATCGACCGTGATGGCCGCCGCCCCGTCGCCCGCACCGCTCTGGTGCCGCCGCAGGAGCGCCCGGATCCGCGCGAGCAGCTCCGGGATGTCCACCGGCTTCACCATGTAGTCGTCGGCGCCGAGATCCAGCCCGCTGACCTTGTCCGCGGGCTCGCCCAGGGCGGTGACCATGATGATGGGAACGCCATCCGTGGCCGCGCTTCCGCGCAGTTCGCGGCAGACTTCCAGCCCGCTGCGGTCCGGCAACACGAGATCGAGGATGATGAGATCGGGCCTCTGCGCACGCGCCGACGCCACGCCGGCAGCCGCGGTCCGCTCCACGTTGGCGCGGTATCCGGCCGCCTCGACGCTCTCGGCAAGCATACGCAAGGTACTCCGATCGTCCTCGACGATCAGTACACGCTCGTTGGCCATGTTGTCCCCCGGTTCGAAGCGCGGCGAGTCTAGCAGCCGACTATCAGGCCTGCAACCCTTCACTCAGTGTTGATACCGAATCTCGATGTTTTGTCACAGCCCTGATACACTTTTCCCCGCTAAGCGGACTTCCGGGTCCCGGATCTCGGGGATCTTGACCCTCCACCGCGCCGGCTCTACCTTGAGCCCTGCCCGGCCGTCACGGACAGGTCGCAGCCCCGAGAAAGGAAGCCATGCCCACGCTCTTCGACCGCGCCATCGCCGGCGTCCTGCCGGCCGTCCCGCGTCCTGTGGTTCGCAAGGTGTCCAGCCGCTACATCGCCGGCGAGAGCTTCGACGACGTGGTGCGCATCGCCCGGGAGCTCCGCGGCGCGGGGCTGCGCTGCACCATGGACATCCTCGGGGAGAACACCCACTCGCCGGAGCAGGCCCGCCAGGCCGCGGCCGACTACCTGGCCCTGGTGGACCGCCAGGCCGAGGTGGACGTCGACCGCAACGTCTCCATCAAGCTGAGCCAGCTCGGCCTCGCCCTGGACCGCCAGCTCTGCCTCGACGGCATGCGCGGCATCGTCGCGCGCTCGGCGGCCCTGGGCGGCAAGGTGCGCATCGACATGGAGGACAGCAGCCTCACCGACGACACGCTCTGGGTCTACCGCAGCCTGCGCGAGGAGTTCGCGAACGTGGGCGTCGTGCTGCAGGCCTATCTGCACCGCACGCTGGCGGACGTGGCCGCGCTGGCCTCGCTCTCCCCCGCGCCCGACTACCGGCTCTGCAAGGGCATCTACGTGGAGCCGCCCGAGGTGGCGATCCAGGACCACGCGGGCATCAACCGCAACTTCCTCGCCGCGCTCGGCGCCATGTTCGACGGGGGCAGCTACGTGGGCATCGCCACGCACGACGAGGCGCTGGTGGAAGGCGCGAAGGCCATGATCGCCGAGCGCGGGCTCGGCCCCGACCGCTACGAGTTCCAGATGCTGCTGGGCGTGCAGGAGCGCCTGCGCGACCGCATCGTGGCGGAGGGACATCCCCTGCGCGTCTACCTTCCCTACGGCAGGGAGTGGTACGCCTACTGCATGCGGCGGCTGAAGGAGAACCCGAGCGTGGCGGGCCACGTGTTCCGGGCGATGTTCGGCCAGGGCTAGTCCGGCGGCAGGGCGCCGGCCATGGCCGCCAGCTCCGGACCGAGATCCTCGCTCAGCGCGCGCGAGCCGGGCAGGCAGGCCGCGACGCGCAGTCCCGCCAGCGCCAGCAGCCGGCGCACCGCCGGCGTCTTCTCGGGATCGGTCAGCGGCAGGCAGCGCAGGAGCCAGGCGCCGTCGCGCCGCCTGAGCGCCGCGAAGAAGTGCTGGGGCTTCGCGCTCTCGGCCGCGAGCAGCTCGAGCAGCAGGTCCTCGCCCTCCCGCTCCAGGTAGCAGGCCATGAGCCTGAGGACGCCCGTCTCGTCCCGAACCGTGAAGGGCGCGAGCGCCGCGTGCAGCGCGGCGGGCGCGACGGGCTCTCCTCCTTCGACGCGCAGATGCGGCATCTCAGTCCTCCTCGCTGTCCCTGCCGCCCGCCGGGACGCGCAGCCCCAGGCAGGCCAGCAGCACCGACGCGTAGCTGCCCGGGGGCAGCGTCACCGTGAGCTGCGCGCCCTCGTCGTACGCCTCGAGCGACGCCTCCAGCAGCGGGATGCGCAGCGGACGACGCCCCCCCCGCAGCTGACGGCCGAACTCCTCGCGCCAGCCACCCAGCGCGAGCTCCCGCGCCTCGAGTTCGCCCGCGGCGTCCGCGGGCAGCAGCATCTGCCGGCCGGGCAGCGGACCGCTGGCGCTGATCTCGAGCCGCTCCGCGCGCGGCGCCTCGGCGGACAGATCCTCCACGCGGAAGACCGCCCCCTTGGCGTGGATCCAGGCGAGGTCGCCGTCGAGCAGGCCGGGGCCCGCCGCCGCGCGCGCCGCGCAGACGCGGTTGAAGAGCGACGACTGGAAGGCGCTGTGCAGGAAGCGCTGGGCGCGTCCGCGGCGGGCGTTCGGCGTGCCCAGCAGGGCGCGCCCGCGCTGATGGTTGTCGCCTTCGAGTCCGAAGCGCTGGGGACCGAAGTAGTTCGGCATGCCGGTGGCGACCAGCGCGTCCAGCGCCTCGCGCAGCGGGCCCAGCGGCGCGCTCCCGCGCAGGAGGAGCCGGAAGCGGTTCCCGCGCAGATGACCCAGGCGCAGCTTGTTGCGATGCGGGCTCGCGCCCAGGAGCCGCAGTCGCGGGTCCTCGAGCGCGTCGAGACGGCCCTCGCTCTCCCGCCGCGGCACGGACAGGCGCTGCCGCGCGGTGGCGTTGCGGTCCTTGCGCCCCGCCCAGCCGACGCTCGCCGCCGGCAGTCCGAGCCGCGCCGCGATCAGCGCCGCGAGGCCCGGGGTGTCCAGCTCCCGCTTCTCGATGTCCAGGTAGAGGTGCTCCCCCTCGCCGCAGGGCTCGTAGAGGGGCAGCTCCTCCACGTGGAAGCGGTCGGCGTCGGCCGGGTATTCCAGCCCGGCGCCGGGGCCGTCGGCGGGAAAGGGCAGCGACTGCCAGGGGTGCCAGGGACCGTCGGCGGACACTAGGACTCCTCCCTGCGCAGGCGGAAGCGGTGGATGGGCCGTCCCTCCAGCCGGTACTTCGCCTCGAAGTGCGTGTTGGGCAGCGCATCGGCCGGCCAGTCCATCGCCGCGAAGCCCGGCGGCGCCGCCAGCAGCGCGGCGATCCGCGCGGCGTAGCCGGCGTGGTCCGTGGTCACGCGCAGCTCTCCGCCCGGGGCGATGGCGCGCGTCGCCTCCGCGAGGAAGCGCGGGCCCAGCAGCCGCCGCTTGTGGTGCCGTCGCTTGGGCCAGGGATCCGGATGGTAGACGTGCAGCGCGGCCAGGCTAGCATCCGGCACCTTGCGCGCGAGCAGATCCATCGCCTCGGCGCAGACGATGCGCAGGTTCTCCGGGCAGTCCTCGTGCTTCTGCATCCGGCGCTTGGCGTCGCGAAACCACTTCCGCGACAGCTCGACGCCCACGAAGTCCGTCGCGGGCTGCGCGCGGGCGCTCTCGAGCAGGAAGCGGCCCTTGCCGAAGCCGAGCTCCAGCTCCACGGCGGCGCTGCGCCCAAACAGATCCGCCCAGTCCCAGGGACCGGGACGCGAGGCCGGAATCTCGGGGTCGAACATGCGGAGCCTCCACCGTGGGCGCGACCTGGCTTATACCAGAGGCGGCGGCCGTCCTCAAGCCGCTCGGGTTCGCCGCTTGCGCCGGGACGCGCGCTCTGCCACCCTGTGCGCACCCTCCGCTGCAGCCGACCGGGAGCGCGCGTGTCCGAGTTCTTTCACATGGTGCTGGCCGGCAACATCGGCGCGGGCAAGACCACGGTGAGCCGCCTGCTGAGCGAGCGCCTGGGCTGGCGCAGCTACGTCGAGCGCGTGGACGACAACCCCTTCCTGGCCGACTTCTACCAGGACATGTCGCGCTGGGCCTTCGCCCTGCAGCTCACCTTCCTCGCCAACCGCCTGGAGGACCACCGCCTCATCGCCGAGCGGGCCGAGAGCGCGATCCAGGACCGCTCCCTGCACGAGGACGCGCTCATCTTCGCCCGCAACCTCTACGACTCCGGCCGCATGAGCGAGGGCGAGTGGCGCACCTACCGGCGCCTCTACACGCAGATGCTCGCCCTGCTGCGTCCGCCCGACCTGCTGGTCTACCTGCGCCGTAGCCTGGCGGGGCTGCTGAGGAACATCCGCCAGCGCGGGCGGGACTACGAGGCGGACATCGATCCGGCCTACCTCGAGCGGCTGAACGCCTACTACGAGGAGTGGATCGCCTCGCGGCCGAGCGAGCGCATCCTCGTGGTGGACGCCGACGCGCTGGACTTCGTGGACGGCTCCGCCGACCTCGAACTGCTGGCCGCCCAGGTGCTGGCGGCCTGCCCGCAGCGCGAGCTCTTTCCCTCGGCCCAGGCGTCGCCGCTGGCCGTGCCCGCGGACGCCCGCTTCGCGCTGCTCGAACCCTGACGCCACGCAATGACCGCTTGGTCCGTGGGCGGCGATGGTCTACACTCAAGTCCCCACTCCCGCCTTCGTCTTCCCCGGAGGCCTCATGGCAGCGCCCTATGACGCGCGCGTGCTCCCGCGCAGCGAGCACACGCTTTCGCGCAAGGACATCGACCCCGACGCGCTCAAGATCCTCTACCGGCTGCACCGGGCGGGCTACCAGGCCTACCTGGTGGGCGGCGGCGTGCGCGATCTCCTGCTGGGGCGGGTGCCCAAGGACTTCGACATCGGCACCGACGCCACGCCCGAGGAGATCCTCGATCTCTTCCGCAACAGCCGCGTGATCGGCCGGCGCTTTCCCATCGTGCAGGTGATGTTCGGCCGCGGGCGGGTGTTCGAGGTGGCCACCTTCCGCGCGCTGGACGAGAGCGAGGACGACGACCCGTCCCTCAGCGATCAGGACAGCCTCGAGGAGAAGGCGCGGCTGGAGGCCGAGGCCGACCAGCTCGACGGCGACGAGGACGCCCCCCCCTCCCCCGGCGACGATGACGACGACGAGGAGGAGGACGACGACGCGGAAGACGAAGAGGTCTCCGACGACGACGAGGACAGCGAAGACGAGGCCCCGCCCGAGCGGCGCCGCCGCGGCCGCCGGAGCTACGACCGCGGCCGTCACCTGCTGGAGTTCGCCGACCAGCGCTACGGGACCCCCGCCGAGGACGCCCGCCGGCGCGACCTCACCATCAACGGGCTCTTCTACAGCATCGGCGACTTCAGCGTGATCGACTACGTGGGCGGACTCGACGACCTCGCCGCCGGCGTCATCCGCAGCATCGGCGACCCCGACGAGCGCTTCCGCGGCGATCCCGTCCGCATGATCCGCGCGCTGCGCCACGCCGGCCGCACCGGCTTTCGCATCGATCCCGAGACCTGGGACGCCATCGTCCGCCACCGCGCGCTGCTGGCCGACTGCAGCAAGGCGCGCCTGCTCGAGGAGTTCTATCGCGACCTGCGCGGCGGCGCGGCCCTGCCCAGCCTCCGCCTGATGCGGGAGACGGGCGTGCTGGCCGAGCTGCTCCCCGCGCTCGACCAGTTCCTGCCCGCGGTGGCCGAGGGCGAGCCGCTGCCGCTGCCCTGGCGGCGTCTCGAGCTGCTGGACGCCTGCGTGGCCCAGGGCGAGGACTTCGACAACGGCCTCCTCCTCGGCCTGCTGCTCGCGTTTCCGCTCCTGGACACCCTCGAGGCGCAGGAGGCGTCCGGCAGCCGGCCCGACACCGGCCGCGTCGCCTACCGCTTCCTCAAGCCGCTCACGGCCCGGCTGGGCGTGGCGCGCCGGGATACCGAGCACCTCTTCCTCATCGCGCTCAGCCAGCGCCGGCTGGCGCGCTGCCTCGAGGGCCATCCCGTGCCCGGCTTCTTCCGCAGCAAGCCCTACTTCCCGTCGGCCTACCGGCTCTTCGAGCTGGACGCCCAGGCGCGCGGCCTGACGCCGCCCCCGCTGATCTTCGGCGCGGGCAAGCGCCGGCGCTCGCGGCGTCGTCGGCGGCGGCGCTCCGAGCGGACCTAGACGTGGACGCAGCGCCGCTGGGCCCCGACTTCTTCGCGCGCCCGGTCCTGCGCGTGGCGCGGGACCTGCTCGGCCGCCGCCTCGTGCGCGTGCTGAACGGCGAGCGCCTCGCCCTGCGCATCGTGGAGACCGAGGCCTACGCCGGCGCGGACGACCCCGCCAGCCACGCGCGCGGCGGGCCCACGGCGCGCAACCGCGTCATGTTCGGCCCGCCCGGCCACAGCTACGTCTACCTGGTCTACGGGCTGCACCACTGCCTCAACCTCGTCTGCGAGCGGGAGGGCCGCGCGGCCGCCGTGCTGCTGCGCGCCGGCGAACCGGAAGAGGGGCTGGAGCGCATGGCCGCGCTCCGCGCGGGCCGTCCTCGGCGCGACTGGGCCCGAGGCCCCGGCCGCCTCTGCGCGGCCCTGGGACTGGACCTGCGCCACGACGGCCTCGCCCTCCCCCATGCCGAGCTATGGCTGGAGCCCGGCCGCCCGCCGGGGCGCGGACGCGTCGAGGCCGGGCCGCGCGTGGGCGTCGACTACGCGGGCGAGGCGGCCGGCTGGCCCTGGCGATTCAAGGAGAAGGCGAGCCCCTGGACGAGCCGCCCCTAGCGCTGGGCGCCGCCGCTAGAGCGAGGTCTCGCTGCGTTCGATCACGACGCCGCGCCGCGCCAGCTCCTCCAGCACGCGCGAGGGCGGCACGGCGAGCTCGAGCGAGTGGGCGCCCGCACCGGCGCCCTCCCCCGCGGCGATGAGCTGCAGCACCACCGCGGCCGGGAAGGCCGTGGTGCGGCGCATGGCGGAGAGCCCGGTGAGACCGTCATACCAGTCGATCATCTGGTAGCGGCGGCGGCAGGGCCCGTCCGGCCCGACGCCTTCGGCTTCGACGCGGAAGACGACCACGTCGCGCACGTCCTCTTCCCAGAGCGCGCGGGTGAGCAGCGCCGCGGACAGCGCGCGCGGGCTGACCGGCGCGCCCGCCACGGCGACGGGCGCCTCGTCGAAGAAGCCGAGCGTCTTGAGGAGGCGGATCTTGTCCACGTGGCCCGGGTAGCGGACCGTCTTGTAGTCGAGATTGCGGACGCGGCCCTTCAGCGTCCAGGGCAGCGTGCTGGTGCCGCCGAGCGTGGCGAAGGCCTCGCAGCGGCCGATGGGCGCGGGGAAGTCGAGGCTCTCCACGTCCTCGAGGGTGGGCACGGTGGCCAGCTCGCCGTCGCGGAGCAGGATGGCCTCGCCCATGTACTCGTTGATCAGCCCGTGGACGCTGAAGAAGAGACTGTAGTCCAGGGGCGGCCGCGGGTGTTGCGGCAGCCCGCCCACGCGGATGCGCAGCGCGTCCACTGCGCGCATCCCCTCGATGGCGGCCATGCAGACGGTGGCGGCCAGCCCGGGGGCGAGGCCGCAGTCCGGCACCAGCGTGGCGCCGCTCGCGCGCGCCAGCGGGTCCAGCTCGAGCGTCCGCTGCACGATGGCCGTGTTGCCGCCCAGGTCCACGTAGTGGACGCCCGCGCGCGCGCAGGCCTCGGCCACGGGCAGGTTGAGGAAGTAGGGCAGCGCGCTGAAGCAGGCGTCGGCGTCGGCCAGCAGCGGCGCGAGGGCGGCGGGGTCGGCGAGATCGAGCGCCCGGGTGACCGCGCCGCGCTCGCCAAGGGCGGGCAGCGCGTCCTGGCAGCGGGCGAGGGCGGCGGGGTCGGCGTCCACCAGGGTCAGCGCCGTGGCACCGCCGTGGACGAGCAGGTCGTAGGCCGCCGCGCTGCCCTGCAGGCCGGCGCCGAGCACGAGGGCGCGCATCAGTCGAAGACGCTGGTGTTGATCTTGTAGTACAGCCACACCATGAAGAGCGAGGTGGCCGTCACCATGCCGGCCACGACCCAGGTGTTGACCTTGGAGTAGTGCACGCTGACCACGTCGTCGCGGGGGATCGTCGTGTCGACGAAGTACTCGGACACGCCGTCGTCGATGCGCTCCACCGTCTCGAGCAGGTAGTTGCCCTCCTCGGTCTCCGTGAGCGACTGCGCGAGGTAGACGATCCCGTTCTTGTCGACGATGCGGATGTTGCCCACGCCCGACTCGGCGAGCTCGGCGGCGGCGTCCTCGGGGTTGACCTCCATCGTGCGCATGCACGCGCCGGTCGTCAGCAACATCAGCAGGGTCAGCCCGACCCCTACCCAGCGTCTCGTCATGGTACTCAGGCACTCCTCATTGTCGTACCCGGGGCCGTACCCGGGGTCGTGCCCGGGGTCGTCTTCGGGTCCTTGTCCTGGGGCGGCGGAACTCTAGCACGGGGGCCGGGGCACCGCAAGTCGCCCGGTCAGAGGTCGCGGTCCAGCCGGTGCTTGCCGCCCTGCGCCCGCACGGGCACGGGGTAGTCCCCGCTGAAGCAGGCGGTGCAGAAGCCGTCGGGACTCTTGGCGCAGGCGAGCATGCCCTCCATGGACAGGTAGGCCAGGGAGTCCACGCCCAGGAAGTCGCGGATGCCGTCCACGTCGAAGCGCGAACGGATCAGCTCCTTCTTGGTGGGCATGTCGATGCCGTAGAAGCACGGGTGCGTGATGGGCGGCGAACTGATGCGCAGGTGCACTTCCTTCGCGCCGGCGTCGCGCAGCAGACGCACCAGCTTGCGCATGGTGGAGCCGCGGACGATGGAGTCGTCCACCACCACCACCCGCTTGCCGCGCAGCACGCCGCGCACCGGGTTGTACTTGATGAGCACCCCGGAGTCGCGCACGCTCTGCTTGGGGCTGATGAAGGTGCGCCCCACGTAGTGGTTGCGAATCAGCCCGAACTCGAAGCGGATGCCGCTTTCGAGGCTGTAGCCCAGCGCCGCGCTGTTGGACGAGTCGGGCACCGCGATGACGAAGTCCGCCTCCACCGGGTGCTCCCGCGCGAGCTGCTTGCCCAGCTTGCGCCGCACCTTGTCGACGTTCTCCTCGAAGACGATGCTGTCCGGCCGCGCGAAGTAGACGAACTCGAAGATGCAGCGCGCCGCCTCGCCCGCGCTCTGGACGATGGTGCTGTGCAGGCCGTTCGCGTCGATCATGATCAGCTCGCCAGGCACCACGTCGCGCAGGTACTGCCCCCGCACGATGTCGAAGGCGCAGCTCTCGCTCGCCACCAGCCAGGCGTCGCCCAGCCGCCCCACGCAGAGCGGCCGGAAGCCGTGGGGATCGCGGTAGGCGAAGAGCCGGTCCTTGGCCAGGATCAGCAGGCTGAAGGCGCCCTCCAGCCCGTCGACGGCCTCGCCGATCATGCCGCGCAGATCCTCCCGCTCCGAGCGCGCGATGCGGTGCAGCACCACCTCGCTGTCGCTGGTGGACTGGAAGATGTGCCCCTTGGCCTCCATCGCGTCGCGCAGCTCGAGCGCGTTGGTGATGTTCCCGTTGTGCGCGATGGCCAGCCGCCCGGCCTTGCAGTCCACCACGATGGGCTGCGCGTTCACCAGGCTGACGCGTCCCGTGGTGGAGTAGCGGTTGTGCCCGATGGCCAGGTGGCCGTTCAGCTTGCTCAGGTTCGTCTCGTTGAAGACGTTCCCCACCAGGCCCATGCCGATGTGGCTGCGCATGTGGGCGCCGTCGCTGGCCGTGATGCCGCTGGATTCCTGCCCGCGGTGCTGGAGCGCGTAGAGCCCGAGGTAGCAGAGCTCGGCCGCGAGCTCGTGGCCGAAGATGCCGATGATGCCGCACTCCTCGCGGGGACGGTCCTCGAGCACGCTCACGCGGAGACCTCCGCGGGCGCGGGCGCGAGGGCTAGCAGACGGCCCTCCTGGTAGTGCGGATTCAGCAGCAGGCCCTCGCCCCGACCCCGGCTGACGGCCAGCGCGGCCGCGAGCCCCCCCGCCTCGGCCGCGTTCGCGGCCGCGAGCCGGAGCTCCCAGAAGCTGCCGGTGTGAAGCGCAGTCAGCGCCACCGCGGGAGAGAGGCGAGCGGCGCTGGCGGCACGGAGCGCGTCCGCGGCGCCGCCCTCGTCCGTCACCCAGAGGCCCAGCTGCCAGGACGACAGCGCGTCGGCCGGGCCCAGCGGACGCGGAAGCGGCGCGGGCAGCGCGTCGCCGGCGCCGAGGGCGTCCGCGGCGAGCCAGGTCAGCCGCTCCTTGTTCGGATTGTAGTAGGCGCTGCTGCGCTCCAGCTCCGCCGCGAGCGCGGACTGGCAGACGGCCGCGTCCGCGCCTTCCACCGTGAACCGCCAGAGCCGGTGCCGCGCGAGGCCGAGCAGGCGGTCCCCCCAGCCCAGGCGCTCCACGAGGGTGAGCCAGGCCGTCTCGCGCACGAGGTCCACCGTCTTCAGCGTGACGAGGAGGTCAAGACGCATGGCGCTCCTCACCACTCATGGGCTTCAGGGTCTGGCCGCGCCGAGTCCCGCGGGCGGCGTCCACCATGGCGGCGAAGAGCGCGTGGCCCGGTCCGGGTCCGCGCAGGGCGGGCCAGTCGCCGTCGGCCGCGCGGCGGCGGACGCCCCAGGCGCCCTCGAGCATCGCCGGCACCTGGCCCAGCCAGGCGGCGCGCTCGGGGTGGGGCATGATCGCCAGCACGTTGCCGGCCCGGTTGCAGAGCGCCGCGGCGTCGAGCAGGCTGCCGTTGGGATTGCGGGGCCAGCCGCCGGCGTCCTCGCCGGCGGGACCGGCGTAGCGCAGGGCGATCTGCCCCGCGGCGGCGAGGTCCGCGAAGAGCGTCTCGCTGCGCGTGGTGAAGCGCCCCTCGCCGTGGGCGAAGGGGAGGGGCAACACGTCGCCCGCCAGCGGCGCCAGCCAGGACGGCGTCCGCTCGGCCACGCGCAGATGGCTCCAGTCCGAGTAGTAGCCGCTGCGCCCGCGCATGCGGTTCGGCGCGAGTGCGATCTCCACGGCGCCGGGCGCGAGGCCCGGCACGAAGCCGGCCTCCACCAGCACCTGCGCGCCGTTGCAGATGCCGAGGACGGGCTTGCCCGCCTCGGCCTGGGCGAAGAGCGCGTCCAGCACCGGTTCCTTGGCGGCCACGGCGCCGGCGCGGATGCGGTCCTGATAGCTGAAGCCGCCGGGGATCAGGTAGAGGTCGAAGTCCGCCAGGCGCGCGGGGTCCTCGTTCCAGCGCAGGATGCTGGCGGTCGCGCCCGCCGCCTCGAGGGCGCGGGCCGACTCGTACTCGCAGTTGACGCCGGGGAACTGCAGGACCGCGGCGCGGGGTGCGTTCGTCATGCGTCGCCTCCGGCGGTCCCGTCCAGTGTGAAAAGACCCGGCAGCGTGCCCTGCCAGGCGCGGCGCAGGGAGTCCAGCGCCAGCTCCACGCGGGGCGCGCCGTCCACGGCGAGACGCAGACGGCCGTCGCCGGTCACGCGGCCCTGGGCCAGGGGGGTGAGGCCGGCGCCCGCGCAGGCGGCGAGCAGGGCGTCCAGGCGCTCGGGGACGACCTCGAGCAGGAAGCCGCCGCTCTCGCCGAAGAGCGTCGCCACGGCGTCGAGGCCGCCGGCGGGCAGGTCCAGCGCGATGCCCAGGCCGAGCGCGCCAGGGCGGCGGCCGAGCATCATCTCGGCGGCCGCGACGGCCACGCCGCCCTCCCCCACGTCGTGCGCCGCGCGCAGCCAGCCGGCCTGCGCCGCCTCGATCACCACGCGGGCCTCGGCGCGCACGCGGGCGAAGTCCGCGGCCGGCAGCGCGCCGCCCGAAGAGCCCAGGATCACGCGGTGGTAGGCGCCGCCGCCGAGGGCGTCCTCGCGCGCGCCGATGAGCAGCAGCGGATCGCCCTCGCGCGCGAGCTGCTGGCCGGGGACGCGGGAGACGTCCGGCACGCGGCCCGCCAGCGCCACGATCGGGCTCGGCGGAATCGCCGCGCCGCGGGCGCTCTCGTTGTAGAAGCTCACGTTGCCGCTGATGACGGGGATCGGATTCCCCGGCGCCAGGCCGCGCTCGTCCTCGGCCAGGCGGCCGATGCCACGGCAGGCGTCGCCGACGCCGCGCACGCCCTCGACGAAGGCGCCGAAGGGCCCGGGCTTCTCGGGGTTGCCGTAGTTGAGGCAGTCGGTGAGGGCCAGCGGCCAGGCGCCCTGGCAGGCCAGGTTGCGCACCGCCTCGCAGACGGCCAGCGCGCCGCCCAGGTAGGGATCGCGCTCGCCGTAGAAGGGGTTGCCGTCGCAGGTGATCGCGAAGCCCAGCGGGCTGTCCGCAAAGGGGGCGCTCACGCCGCTGTCGCCCTCGCCGGGGCGCAGGCAGGCGTGGCCCTGCACCTCGCCGTCGTAGTGCTGGTAGAGGTAGCTGCGGTCGCAGAGGTTCGGGTCGGCGAGCAGCGTGAGCAGGTCCGCGCCGAGCTCGCGGCCGGGCTCGTGCGCGGGCGCGGGCGGCGCGGTGGGCGCCGGCCGGCTCTCGCGGGCGTAGCGGATGCCGCTGGTGACCACCTCGACGGGGGCGTCGCAGAGCACGTCCTCGCCGCGGGTGAGCGTGTAGCGGCCGTCTTGCGTCACCTCACCCACCACCCGCGCGCAGGCGCCCCGGTAGACGTGGGGCAGGTCGAAGTCCTCGTTGTAGATCGCCAGCACGCGCGCGCTGAAGCGGCGCGGCACGGCGAGCCCGTAGCGCTCCTGCGTCTCGCTGCAGGCGATGACGCGGCTGGCGAGGCGCTCGTCCGAGACCGACACCTTGTCCAGCCACACGCGCATGCCGAAGCCGCCGGCCTCGGCCAGCTCGCTGGACACGCAGGCGATGCCCCCCGCGCCCAGGTCCTTGAAGCCGATGGCCACGCCCTCGGCGCGGGCGAGCGCGAGCACGGCCTTGTTCGCCTCGCTGAGCACGCGCTTGAGGAAGGGATCGGGCACCTGCACCGCGCCGCGGTTCTCGACGCTGGCGTCGAGGATGATGCTGGCGAAGGCCGCGCCGCCGAAGCCGGACTCGTCCGTGGGCTTGCCCACGAGGATGAAGTCGTAGGGCTCCGCCGCCGCCTCGGCGGGCACGCGGCTGCGCACGATCTCGTCCTCGGGGACGAGCCCCACGGCCACCACGTTGACGAGGCAGTTGTCGTCGTAGCCGGCGTGGAAGACGAGGTCGCCGCCCAGGTTGGGCACGCCCAGCGCGTTGGCGTAGTGCCAGATGCCGTCCACCACGCCCGCCATGATCTCGCGGCTGCGCGCCGCGTGCGCGCCGGCCGGATCGCCGAAGCGCAGCGGGTCGAGCACCCCCACCACCGTGGCGCCCATGCAGTAGACGTCGCGCACGATGCCGCCGATGCCCGTGGCCGCGCCCTCGAAGGGCAGCACCTGGCTGGGGTGGTTGTGGCTCTCGTGGCTGAGCACGAGGCACCAGGAGCGGCCGTCGGCCTCGCCCAGGCGGACGATGCCGGCATCTTCCACGGGGCCGAGCACCACGTCGGGGCCCTCGGTGGGCAGGTGGCGCTTCAGGTGCTCGCGGCTGCTCTTGTAGGAGCAGTGCTCGCTCCACATGGTGTCGAAGAGGGTGAGCTCGGTGAGCGTGGGGTCGCGGCCGAGGAGTTCCGCCACGCGGCGGGCTTCATCGGTTTTCAGCGTGAGCGCTTGCGTGGAGAGGGTCTTCTCCAGCTCGGCGTCGGAGAGTCGCCGGACGTCGATCACCGCTTCCATCGAGGCCGCCTGCCGCCCACGAGGCTGAGCAAAATGGGGTTTCCTAGGCTGGGAAAGCACATATACTAGGCAAGTCCCGCTGAAAGTCCAGACCTTTTCCATCCCCACTTGCGAGGGCGAGCATGGACGCACACAAGACCATCCAGAGCGTCTTTCACATCCTGGGCATCCTGGTGATCCTGGGTTTCCTGAGTCTGCAGGCCGGCAGCTGCATGCTGCTGGTGGGCGCCATGAGCGCGGGCGACGAGAGCCCCAGCACCCACAAGACGGCCAAGGACAGCTTCGCCTTCGGCGACGAGAACGCCGCGGCCACCTTCCTGCGGGTGCCGGTGGCCGGGGTGATCAGCGCGGAGCCGGACGAGAACGTCATCGGCATCCGCAGGGCCTCGCTGCTCGAGTCGGTGCAGACGCTGATCGACTACGCGCGGGACACGCAGAGCATCGACGGCCTGCTGCTCGACATCGACTCCCCGGGCGGCGCGGTGGACCCCTCGGACGTGCTCTACCGCGAGCTGCGCCGCTTCCGCGAGGAGACGGGCAAGCCCGTGGTGGCGCGCATGAACGGCGTGGCGGCCAGCGGCGCGTTCTACATCGCCATGGGCGCGGACAAGATCCTCGCCCACCCGAGCTGCCTGACCGGGTCCATCGGCGTGATCATGCAGAGCTGGAACGGCGCCGGGCTGCTGGACCGCTTCGGCGTGGAGCTCGTCACGCTGACCAGCGGGCCGAACAAGGACCTGCTCAACCCCGGCAAGCCCGTGAGCGCGGAGCATCGCGAGATCCTGCAGGGGATCGTGGACGACGCCTACGTCTCCTTCGTGGACGCCGTGGCCACCGGCCGCGACCTGGACGCCGCGCGCGTGCGGGAGATCGCCGACGGGCGCATCTACACCGCGCGGCAGGCGCAGGAGCTGGGCCTCGTGGACGCCGTGGGCTACCAGCCGGAGCTGCTCGACATGCTGCGCGAGGTGGCGGACGCTGAAACGGTCGAGGTGGTCGACCACGCGGCCCCCACCCAGCTCTGGGATCTGCTGTCCAGCCTGGAGGGCGCGGTGCGCGGGGCGCGTCCCACGGCGGCCATCGAGCGCCGCCTGGACCAGCTCGCGCCGTCGCCCGGGCTCTACTACCTCTGGCCCGGCTTCTAGACGACGCGGCAGCGCAAAAGGCAACGGCCCTCCCGCCGGGGAGGGCCGTCTGCTTTCTCCGCAAGGCCTCGGTACCGCTCGCGCTACGCTGTCACTCCAAAGATGGACGCGGTCCGGGGCGCCGTCAAGCTGGCAGGCCTAGAAGTGGTAGACGCCGTGGATCGTGAGCTCGTTCGAATCGCTGACGATGTTGAAGCGGCCCTCGACGCAGATTTGCTCGTTGACGTGATAGCCGCCGCCGATCACCAGGCCGAAGTCGTTGTTGTTGTCGTCGTAGGAGCCGAACCCAAAGCCGTCAGGACCCGTGTAATCCGCGCTGAAATGCCCCATGTAGAGCCCGAGTCCACCAAGACCGTAGAGAGGGCTGTCGTACTGGAAGGTGTACTCGGCCAGCGCCACGATGGGAATTACGCGGTAGCTCCAGTCGTAGTCGCCGAAGCTCTTGCCGCCGAACTTGATGAAGCTCACCTCGCCGCGGAAGTTGAGCTGCTCGTTGTGGGGCACCAGCATGCCGATGCCGCCCCCGAAGCCGTTGCCGGCGGCGTCGCTCCAGTCGCCCGTGGGTAGGGCGAAGATGCCCTGGGCGTAGAAGGACTTCGCCTCCATGTCCAGCGCCAGGGCGCTGCCGGCGCTGAGGGCGAGGATGAGAAACACGAGCACGATCTTGCGCATGTGACGAGCCTCCGTGGGCTGGGGTTGGGATTGCCGAGGCGAGAGCCTAGCCCAGGCCCCCACGGATGGGAAAGCAAATGTTTGGCCAGGAGAGGCCGGCATGGGCGGTCAGCCCAGCACGCGGGCGAAGATCGCGTCCACGTTACGGAGTTGATGGTCCAGATCGAAGCAGGCGCGCACCCGCGCCTCGCCCAGGGCGGCCACGATCCCCTCGCTGGCCAGCGCGGCGTCCAGGAACTGCGCGTCGCTGTTCCAGATGCCGTGGGCGGCGCCCTGCACCAGCGCGTAGGCGTCCTCGCGGCTGAGTCCCGCCTCCGCCAGCGCCAGCAGCAGCACCTGGCTGAAGATCAGCCCCTGGGTGCGGTTCAGGTTGGCCATCATGTTCTCGGGGTAGACGAGCAGGCCGTCCACCACCGGCGTGAACTTGGCGAACATGTAGTCGAGCAGCAGGGTGGAGTCGGGGATGATCACGCGCTCCACGCTGGAGTGCGTGATGTCCCGCTCGTGCCAGAGCGCCACGTTCTCCAGCGCCGCCACCGCGTTGCCGCGCAGCACCCGCGCCAGGCCGCTCACCCGCTCGCTGGTGATGGGATTGCGCTTGTGCGGCATCGCGCTCGAGCCCTTCTGGCCCTTGGTGAAGGGCTCCTCCACCTCGAGGATGTCCGTGCGCTGCAGGTTTCGCAGCTCGGTGGCCATCTTGTCCAGGCTGCTCGCGATCACCGCCAGCGTGGTCATGTACTCCGCGTGGCGGTCCCGCTGCAGCACCTGGGTCGACACGGGCGCCGGCCTCAGCCCCAGCCGCGCGCAGACCTTCTCCTCCACCACCGGATCCAGGTGCGCGAAGGTGCCCACGGCGCCGGAGATCTGCCCCACGGAGATCGTGTCGATGGCCGCCGCCAGCCGCTTGCGATTGCGGCGCATCTCGTCCACCCAGAGCAGCAGCTTGATGCCGAAGGTGGTGGGCTCGGCGTGGATGCCGTGGCTGCGGCCGATGCAGGGGGTCCGCTTGAACTCCAGCGCGCGGCGCTCGAGCACGGCGAGGAGCGCGTCCACGTCCTCCATGAGGATCTCGCCGGCCTCCTTCATGGCCATGGCGAGTCCGGTGTCCAGCACGTCGCTGCTGGTCATCCCCAGGTGGACGTAGCGCGCCGGCTCGCCCACGTGCTCGGCGACGTTGGTGAGGAAGGCGATGACGTCGTGATTGGTGACGCGCTCGATCGCCTCGATGCGCTCGACCTCGAAGGCCGCCTTGGCGCGGATGGCCTTCGCGGCCTCCGCGGGAATGCGCCCCAGCTCGGCCTGGGCCTCGCAGGCCAGTATCTCGATCTCCAGCCAGCGGGCGAACTTGGCCTCTTCCGTCCAGATCGCGGCCATGCGCGGCCGGCTGTAGCGCTCGATCATGCGAGTCCTTTCGCGGGCGGCAGGGCGCTAGCCGCTGCCGGGCGGCGTGGCATCTTGGGGGACGTCGGCGTCCTTGTAGCTCTCCAGGGTCACGGTCAGGTCGAGCGACTTGCCCTCGCGGTAGACGGTGAGCTTCACCTTGTCGCCCACTTCGTAGCGGGCGAAGATGCGGTTGCCGTCCGCGAGGTTCGCCACGGCGGAGCCGCCGATGGCGGTGACCACGTCGCCGGGGCGCAGGCCCGCGTCCTCGGCCGGCCCGCCGCGGAAGACCGTGGTGACGAAGATCCCGCTCCGCACGTTCAGCCCGTAGTGCACCACGTGGAAGGGCTTCAGGTCCGTGCCCTCGAATCCCGCCCAGGTGTCGCGCACGCTGCCGAACTTCTCGAACTCGTTGAGGATCCACACGACCTTGTTGATGGGCCGCGCGAAACCGATGCCGAGGCTACCCCCGTCTTTGGTGAAGATCAGCGTGTTGATCCCCACCACCTTCCCCTGGCTGTCCACCAGCGGACCGCCGCTGTTGCCGGGGTTGATGGCCGCGTCGGTCTGGATCATGTCCGAGTAGAGGCCCTCGCCGCCGGCGCTGACCTCGCGGTGCAGGGCGCTCACCACGCCCACGGTGACGCTGGGGCGGATGTCGTTGAGCTGGAAGCCGAAGGGGCTGCCGATGGCGATGACCCACTCGCCGAGCAGCAGGTCGTCGCTGTCGCCGAGCTCGGCGTAGGGCAGCTGCAGGTCCTTGGGCAGCTGGAGCTGGAGCAGGGCGATGTCGTGCTTGGTGCTGGTGTCCAGCAGCTCGGCGGGGAAGCTGCGGCCGTCGCTGAGCGTGACGCGGATGCGCTTGGCGCCGTTCACCACGTGGTTGTTGGTGACCACGCGGCCGAAGGGGCTCACCAGCACGCCGCTGCCCTGGCCGGGCACCTCCTGCTCGTAGACCCGCGGGCGTCCGAAGAACTCGAAGTACTCGAAGATGCTGCGCGGCTGGGCGACGTACTTCTGCACCTGCGTCACCTGCACCGACACCACGGCCGGCGCCACCTTCTCCGTGGCCGTCACGATGGCGCTGCGGCGGCTGTCCTCGACGCCGTCCGCGCCCGCGGCCGCGCGGGCGAAGCCCTCGTCGCCCATCTCCAGACGGAGGCTGGCCAGCTGCTGCAGCAGCAGGTCCTGGGCCTCCCGGCGCAGCAGCGTCGGCGCCTTGACCACGAGGAAGAGCACCACCGCCAGCGCCGCGATGGACAGGCCCGTCAGCAGGCCCGTGAGCACCGGGACCCAGCGTCCGCCGCGCGCGCGGGGCCGTCCGCCGCCGTCCAGCAACTCAGCCCTCCTTCCGGGCCTGCCAGTCGGCCAGGAAGCGCTCGATGCCGCTGTCGGTGAGCGGGTGCTTGATCAGCTGCGCGATCACCTTGTAGGGGATCGTCGCCACGTCGGCGCCGAGGCGCGCGGCCTCCACCACGTGCATGGGGTGGCGCACGCTGGCCACCAGCACCTCGGTGGTGTAGCTGTAGTTCGTGTAGAGCTGGACGATGTCGGCGATCAGGTCCATGCCGTCCTGGCTGATGTCGTCCAATCGCCCCACGAAGGGGCTCACGTAGGTCGCGCCGGCCTTGGCCACCAGCAGCGCCTGGGTCATGGAGAAGCAGAGGGTGGCGTTGGTCTCGATGCCCTCGGCCTTGAAGGTCTTGATCGCCTTCAGGCCCTCGAGCGTGGTGGGCACCTTGACCACGATGTTGTCGGCGATGGTCATCAGCTCACGGCCCTCGCGCAGCATGCCCTCGGCGTCCAGCGCGATGACCTCCGCGCTCACGGGACCGGGCACGATGCTGCAGATCTCCGCGAGGATCTTCCGCGGATCGCCCTTCTCCTTGGCCATGAGGCTGGGGTTCGTGGTGACGCCGTCCAGCACGCCCATGGCCGCGGCCTGGCGGATCTCCTCGACGTTGGCGGTGTCGATGAAAAAGCGCATCCCCTCGTCCTCTCGTTGTTGGGGCGTTGCGGGCCGAAACGGCCGGCGCGGGCAGTATAGGCACGGAGCGCGGGTCCGTCCAGAGCCCGCGCCCCCCGCTCAGGGACCCGGCTCCCCCGCCGGGTCCAGGAAGCGCTCCGGGTACTCCACCGCCCGGAGGAAGAGCCCCTGGGGCGGCGCCGTCGGCCCGGCCAGCCGGCGGTCGCCGCTGGCCAGGATCTCGGCCACGCGCTCGGGCCGCCAGCGCCCGCGTCCGATCTCCACGAGGGTGCCCACCACGATGCGCACCATGTTGTGCAGGAAGCGATCGGCGCCGATCCGCAAACGGAGCTCGCCCGCCTCGGGTTCCCGGCCGTCGAGCGCGAGCTCGCGCAAGGCGCAGCGGCTGCCCTTGGCCGCGCCCTCGCGCGTGGAGAAGCCGCGGAAGTCCGTCCCTTCGCGCAGAAGCGCCAGCGCCTCCTCCATGGCCTCCACATCGAGCCGCCAGCCCAGCTCCCAGCGCAGCCGGCGCAGCGGCGCGCAGTGCCCGAGCCCCAGCCGGTAGACGTAGAAGCGCGCCGTGGCCGAGAAACGCGCGTTGAAGTCGGCCGGCGCCTCGTGCAGGCGAAGCGGCGTGACGTCCTCCGGCAGCAGACCCTGCAGGCTCCCCAGCAGACGCCGGGGAGATTGACCCGGACGGACACCTGTGGGAACAGTGAAACTCGCGCACTGCGCCAGCGCGTGCACGCCGGCGTCCGTGCGCCCCGCCCCCTGCACGGCCACCGGCTCGCGCGCCAGCACCGCCAGGGCCCGCTCGAGCTCGCCCTGCACCGTCCGGCGGCCCGGCTGGCGCTGCCAGCCGTGGAAGTCCGCGCCGTCGTAGGCCAGCACGAGGCGGTAGGTCGGCATCAGGCGCTCCCCCGCTGCATCCAGAGGAGGCCGAGCAGCGCGGCGGCGGCCAGCAGCGCCGGCAGGAACTCCACCGGGCGGGGACGCGGACGCGCCCGCCCCGCCCAGCGGTCGGGAAAGCGGCGCAGGGTGAGCGAGTCGGCCAGGGCGTCCCCGCGGGCCAGCAGATTGCGAAAGAGCGGCAGCAGCAGCGACGGCCAGTGCGCCGCGCGCCACCCGTGCCGGCCGCCGCGGGCGCGCCAGGCGCGCTCGAGCAGCCAGGCTTCACGCAGGGTCAGCGAGAGCCAGGACAGGGCCAGCAGCGGCGCGAGCCAGAGCCGCGCGAGCCGCGGCGACGCGGGCAGCCGCGCCATGAGGGCGGCCGGGTGGAGCCGCGTGAGCGTTAGCGCCGAGATGAGGATCCAGAGCGCGAGGCGCAGCGCGAGCTGCAGGCCCTGGCTCCAGCCGGCGGCGGCGAGGCGCCAGGGCCAGGGACCGTCGCCGAAGCCCCGCCAGTCCAGCGCGCGCAGCAGGGGCAGCAGGACGAGCAGCGGCAGGAAGCCGAGCAGCACGCGCAGCGCGTCCACGCGCGGACGGGGCAGCAGCAGGAGCGCCGCCAGCGCGACGCCGGCCGGCAGGAGCTGCGCCGGCGGTCCGGCCAGCGCGAGCGCGAGCGAGAGCAGCACGAAGCCCAGGAGCACGGGCCCTGGATGCGGCACCCGTGCCGGCAGCTCGGCGGGCAGGGGCGAGGGCGCGAAGGCGCTGCGCTTCATCGCGGGATCTCCGCGACGAGCCGGCGCAGCGCGTCCACCAGCCCGGTCCACGAGAAGCGCTCCCGCGCCGCGGCGAGGCCCGGGCCAAAACTCTCCGCGAGTGTGCCCGTTGTCATGCGCGCGAGCGCGGCGGCGAGGGCGTCCACGTCGTCCGGCGGGACGAGCAGGCCCGTCACGCCGTCCTCGATCTGCTCGGGCAGGCCGCCCACGCGCGTCGCGATGACCGGCCGCCCGCAGGCGAAGGCGATCTGCGCGATGCCGCTCTGCGTGGCGCTGCGATAGGGCTGCAGCACCACGTCCGCCGCCGCGAAGTAGTCGGCGACCTCCTCGTTGGCGACGTAGCGGTCGACGATCGTCACGCGGCCCTCCACGCCCAGCTCGCGGATCAGCGCGTCGGTCTGCTCGCGCGGCTCGTAGAACTCGCCCACGATCCAGAGCGTCGCCGCGGGCACGCGGGCCAGCGCGCGCAGCGCGAGGTCGAGGCCCTTGTAGGCGCGCACGTAGCCGAAGAAGAGGGCGACGCGCGCCTCGGCCGGCACGCCGAGGGCCGAGCGCGCCGCGGCGCGGCTGCGCGCGGGGCCGTCGTCGCTGAAGGCGCCGTAGTGCGGATGGGGATGCACGGCCAGCCGCGCGCCGGGCAGGAGCGCGCGGAGCACGGCGGCGTCGCTCTCGCTGTGGACCAGGAAGGCGTCCGCGCGCCCGAAGGCGTGCAGCGCGAGCGCCCGGTCCACGGCGCGGCGCTCGTGGGGCAGCACGTTGTGACAGAGCAACACGCGCCGGCAGGACGGCCGCCGCCGCCCGAGGCCCGCCAGCACGCCCCCCACGGCCGGCCCGAAGAAGGGCTGCCACCAGTGGACGACGAGCGCGTCGGGCACGCCGGCCGCCACCGCCGCGGCCGTGCGCCGCCAGCTCAGCGGATCGAGCGGGGCGAGCAGGCGCGGCGCGTCGGCGCCCGCGGTCAGGGGGCGGGCGCTCTCGTCGTACTGGGTGCGGCCGGGGAAGAGCAGCCGCGGGTAGAGGCGGCGATAGTTGTAGGCGGCCACGGCGTCGGCGCCGTCCGCGGCGAGACTGCGGGCCAGCAGCGCGCCGTAGTGCGCGATGCCGCCGCGGTAGGGATGCAGGGGTCCGACCAGCGCCCAGCGCATGGACGGCTAGCGCCCGCCCACGGCCATCTCCGCCACCCGCAGGGTGGGAGAGACGACCGCGCCCAGGCTGGGATCCAGATCGTTCGCGACGCCGTCCACCGCCCCCAGGATCGCGTCGAAGTCGCCGGCCACCGTGACTTCCCGCACGGGCTGGGCGATCTCGCCGTTCTCGATCCACAGGCCGGTGCAGCCCTGGGACCAGTGGCCGCTGGTGGGCTGGAAGCCGCCGCCCATCATGCCGGTCACGTAGAGGCCGCGCTCCGTCTCGCGGATCAGCTGCTCGGGGCTCTTCTCGCCGGGCTCGAGGTAGAGGTTGCTCGGCGCCACGCCGCCGCCCCAGACGCCGTGGCCGGTGGCGGGGCTGTCGAGGCGCCGCGCGCTCTCCAGGTCGGTGGCGAACTGCCGCAGCGTGCCGCGGTCCACGAAGGCCAGACGGCGGCAGGGCAGGCCCTCGCCGTCCCAGGGCCGGCTGCCGAGACCGCGGGGGCGCAGGGGATCGTCGACGAGGGTCAGGTGATCCGAGGCCACGCGCGAATCGAGGCGCTGGGACAGATAGCTGCGGCCGCGCCAGACGAGGTCGCCGCAGAGGCAGCGGAAGAGCATGCCCACGATCCTGGCGGCCATGCGGGGCTCGAAGATCACGGGGTAGCGTCCCGTGGGCGCGGCGCCGGCGTCCAGGCGGCGGAGCACGCGGCGGGCGGCCTCGGCGCCCAGGGTGGAGGGGTCGTCGAGATCGTCGAAGTGACGGCTCCGCTTCGCCCAGCCGTCGGTGACCCGCTCGCCGGCGGCGTCGCGCGCCACCGGCATCACCGAGAGCGAGAACTGGCTCGAGCGGAAGCGTCCCTCGAAGCCGTTGCTGGTGAGGTAGAGCAGCTCGCCGTCGCCGGCGGCGAAGCCGGCGCCCTGGCTGTTGTCGATGCGCGGGTCCGCGTCGAGGGCGGCCTGCTCGACCTCGCGCGCCAGCTGGATGCGCCGCGCCGTGTCGGGACCGCCGCTGGCGTCGTGCAGATCCAGCGCCGCGAGTTCGCTGGCATAGCGCTCGGGCTCGGGCAGCCGGTGGTGCTCGTCCGGCGCGCAGGCGCCGGCGAGGGCCACGGCCTCCGCCGCGAGGGCGTCGAGGTTCGCCGGATCGGGCTCGGTGACGGCCACCACGGCCTTCTTGCGGTCCTTGTAGACGCGCAGCAGCAGGCTGCGGCTCGTGGCCTCCTTGAGCACCTCCAGCTCGCCCAGCCGCAGCTGTGCGGTGAATTCGCGCCCCCACTCGAGACGCAGGTCCGCCTCGTCCGCGCCCGCGCGCCGCGCGGCCGCGAGGGCCCGCAGGGCGATGTCGCGCTCTTCCATCCGCTGCCCGCTCATGCGCCACCTCCCGTGGCGGTGCCGCCCACCGTGATGCTGTCGATCTTGAGGTGCGGCAGCCCCACGTTCACGGGCACGCTCTGTCCCCGCTTGCCGCAGGTCCACATGCCCGGCGAGAGGGCGAAGTCGTCGGCCACCATGGACACGCGCCCCATCACCTCCGGCCCGTTGCCGATGAGCGTGGCGCCCTTGACCGCCGGGCCGATCTCGCCGTTCACGATGAGGTAGCCCTCGGTCACGTCGAAGACGAAGTCCCCGCGCGCGATGTCCACCTGCCCCCCGCTGAACTGCCGCGCGTAGAGCCCCTGGGGCGTGGCGGCGAGGATGTCCTCCAGGCTGCTCTCGCCCGCGCGCAGGTAGGTGTTGGTCATGCGCGGCATGGGATGGTAGCGGAAGGACTCGCGCCGGCCGTTGCCCGTGGGCGCCACACCCATCTCGCGCGCGCTGAGCCGGTCGTGGAGATAGCCCACGAGCACGCCGTTCTCGATGAGCACGGTGGGCTCGCTGAGCGAGCCCTCGTCGTCCACGTTGATGGCCCCGCGGTCGCCGGCGAGGGTGGGGTCGTCCACCACCGTGCAGAGCTCGCTCGCCACGCGCTCGCCCACGCGGCCCGAGAACTTGGACGTGCCCTTGCGGTTGAAGTCGGCCTCCAGGCCGTGCCCGACCGCCTCGTGGAGCAGGATGCCGCTGGCCGCCGGGCCCAGGACCACCGGCATGGGGCCCGCGGGGGCCTCGCCGGCGTCCAGCGCCAGCAGCGCCAGGCGACGCGCCTCGGCCGCCACGCCGGCCGCGGGCGTCCGCTCGAAGAACTCCAGGCCGGCCCGGCCCCCCACGCTCGCGTTGCCACTCTCGCGGCGGCCGTTCCGGGCGGCGAGCACGCTGCAGCTCAGGCGCAGCAGCGGCTGACGGTCGCGCGCGAGCACGCCGTCCGAGGTGGCCACGAGGAGGTCCCGCAGGCTCTCGCTGTAGCTGGCCTGGATGCGCTCCACCTCGCCGCCCGCGGCCTCCTCCTCCAGCGCGCGCAGCAGGCCGATCCGCGTCTCGAGGGTCTCCTCGTCCAGCGCGCGGCGCAGGGGATAGCGATCGGGCAGGGACAGCGGCGCGAGGGCGGCGGGCGGCGGCGCGGGCGCGCCCGCCGCGATGTGCGCGGCCGTCTGCGCCGTCTCCAGGAGGGCCCGCTCCGACCAGTCCTCGCTGTAGGCGTAGCCCGTCTGCGTGCCGGCGAGCACGCGGATGCCCACGCCCCCGCCCACGCTCAGCCGCGCCTCGCGCACGCGGCCTTCCTCCCAGCGCAGCACACGGTGCTGCTCCCGCTCGGCGAAGACGTCGGCGTAGTCGCCGCCGCGCGACAGCGCGCGCTCCAGCAGGCGGCGCAGCAGGTCCGCGCCCAGGGCGTCGATGGGGTTCACGGGGGTGCGGGCGTCGTGCATGGTGCTCCCTCGGGTGACGGACACGGGCGCAGGCCGAAGCTACGCCGATGCGCGGGCGACGTCAAACGCCGAGCTGCGCGCGCAGATCGGCCAGCGCGCGGCGGTGCGCGTCCCAGGCCAGCGGCGGCGGCGCGTCCAGGGGGTGCCAGGCCACGGCGTCGGCGTCGTCGCCGGCCACGGGCTCGCCGCCCGCGTGGTCGGCACGGTAGACCACCAGCAGCGCGTTGTGCCGCGGGTCGTCGTAGGCGGAGTAGACGCCCACCAGCGGCCCCAGCGCCGCCGCGAGACCGGTCTCCTCGGCGAGCTCGCGCAGGGCGCAGGCGGCGATGTCCTCCTCCCACTCCTGGAAGCCGCTCGGCAGGGACCAGAGCCCGGCGTGCGGTTCGTGGGCGCGGCGCACCCAGAGCAGGTCGCGGCCGCGCAGCAGCATCACCGCCGCCGCGGGCACCGGATTCGCCCAGTCCACGGCGCCGCAGGCGCAGGCGGGCCGCGGGCGCCCGCCCAGCTCCTGCAGCGTCAGCGCTGCGCCGCAGCGCGGACAGAAGCGCCAGCCGCTCACGCGCCGCCCCTGCCGGAGGCCGGCGCGCTGCGCAGCCGGTAGACGCCCTTCTCGCGCTGCATCCACTTGCCCATCACCAGCTCGCGCCGCCAGAAGCAGTAGTCGGAATGGAAGCGCTCGATGAGCGCGTTCACCTCGGGCTCCGGGTAGTCGCGCCCCGCCTCGAACTTGGCGGCCAGCCAGTCGAGGATGACCACGCGCTTCTTGCGCTGGGCCGGGATCGCCGTGATGCGCCCGCGCGAGAGGAAGGTGTCCAGCACCTTGCGCGCGTAGGCGTCCTCGGGAAAGGGCCCCGCCCCGGCGCGGAGGTTGTCCAGGCGCAGCAGCTCGCGGCTCGCCTCGCGCAGGCGCTTCTCCTCGAGCCAGTAGACGCGGTACTGCTGGTCGCTCTTCACGCCGATGAGCCCCGCCCGCCGCAGCCGCGCGAGATGGTGGCTCACGGTGGCGGGGGTCAGCTCCAGCGCGCCGGCGATCTCCTCCACCACCGCCGGGCGGCTGGCGAGCAGACCGAGGATGCGCAGGCGCTGCTCGTTGGCCAGCGCCTTGAAGAAGTCCATGCTGCGCTCCAGCGCCTCGCCGAGGGCGGGACTCGCGGTGGACGGCGTCTGCGGTGTCGACGGGCTCATGTGCGCCCTCCTTTTCATTTCGATGTCCGTGATAATATCAAGACGTCCCGCCGCGCGCAAGGGCGTCGTCCGCGCCTGGCCGCGGGACCTCGCGGCGAAGAATCGAATTGCGCCCCCGCGGCGTCTCGAACATCATTCAGCGTTCGCACTGGCACTACCCCTGCACGAAAGGCCACGCATGCGGCGCGCGATCCTGCTGGTCGGCCTGCTGAGTCTCGTCTCGCGGCCGGCCGCCGCACAGCCCCCCGATCACGGACTCGCCGGCAACGACGCCATCCTGCCCTCCAGCGGAGTGGCGGTTCAGGATGGCCTGCTGAGTCTCTATGCGAACCCCGCCGGCCTGGCGCTGCGCCCCGGCGAGTTCGGGCTGCTGTACTCCCTGGGCCTGCACGCCGGCACCGACGTGGACGCCCTCGGCCCGCAGTTCGAGACGCGCTTCACCGGCGACTGGAGCGCGGTGGCCGGCGGCCGGCTGGCCTTCGGCGTCGATCATCGCGACCTGCCCGCCGGCTACGCCTACAGCCCCGACGGCGCCACGGTCACCGACAGGCCGAGCAATCGCTACAGCCTCGGCCTCGCGCAGGGCTTCGAGTTCCCCCGCTTCGAGCTGCAGCTCGGCCTGGGCGCGGCCTACCGCTGGACGCGCAGCGACGCCTACGCCCTCGACGGCCTGTCCACCTGGGATCTCGGCGCGATGCTGCGCTGGCAGCGCTGGTTCTCCGTGGGCCTCTCCGCGCGGAACGTCGACCGGCCCCGCCTGCGCGGCCTCGAGCCCGGGGACAGCGGCTCCGTGGCGCCGAGCTACGTCTTCGGGCTGGGCTTGAGGCCGCGGCGCGACGGGATCAGCTTCAGCGTGGACGTCGCCCAGCGCGAGGTCGCGGACCGCTGGGAGTACACCAACACCGTGGGCGTCGACATGGACCTGGGCGGCCGCAGCCACCTGCGCTTCGACTGGAGCGACGACAGCCGCTTCGCCCTCGCCTTCAGCGTGGCCCTGGGACCCGGCCGCGCCGGCCTCGCCGTCGCCAACCGCTACGGCGAGAGCGAGGGCACGCGGCGCGGTTCGCTGGGTCTCGAGCTCAGCAACCGCGACTTCGCCCGGCCGCTCCTGCCCCGGCGGCACTTCCTCGACCTCACGCTCGCCGGGGCTCCGTCCGAGCGCGGCTCGACGCAGGACCCGCTGGACGGCACGGAAGCCATGCTGGACGCCCTCGCCCAGGCCCGCGAGGCGCGCGATCTCGCCGGCGTGCTGCTGCGCCTCCGGCAGCCCGCGCTGACACTGACCCAGCGCGAGGACCTGCACCGCGCGCTGCTGGACTTCCGCCGCCTCACCGGCCTCCCCGTGGTGGTCTACGCCCACGAGTACTCGGCCGAGGACTACTACCTGGCCAGCGCCGCGAGCGACATCCTGCTGGACGCCGACGGCCTGCTGCGCTTCGACGGCCTGGCGAGCGCCCCACCCGGGCGCGGCCCCACGGACACGGCCGCCCTGCCGGCCGCGCTCGTCTCCCTCGCCCCGCGGAACAGCGCGCCAGCGCGCCTGAGTGGGGTGTCCCTCTCCCCCGACGCCCACGCCGCCGACAGCACGCTCGCCGAGAGCTTCCTGCTCACCGTCGCGCGCGGCGTGGCCGAGGGCCGGCGGCTGCCCGTGGAGGACGTCCCCGACCTGCTCTCCCGCGGCCTTCTCAGCCCGGACGCCGCGCTGAGCCGTTCGCTCGTGGACGCGCTCGTGCCCCCGGACTCGCTCGGCGAGTGGCTGGACGCGGCGAAGTCCCAGCGGCGGCTACTGGACTGGCGCCGGTTCGCGCGTCGCGACTACGCGCGGCGGCGCTGGGGCCTGGATCCGGCGTTCGCGGTCATCCACGTGGACGGCCTGCTCGTCGAGGGCGAGGACGGCCTCGGCCTCTTCGGGCCCGAGACCGGCAGCGAGGCCCTCGCGCGCCGCCTCGCCGCCGCGCGACGGGACCCGCGCATCCGCGGCGTCCTGCTGCGCGTGAACAGCGGCGGCGGCAGCGCGCTGGCCGCGGAGAGCATGCGGCTCGAGCTGCGTCGCACGCGACGCGTCAAGCCGGTGGTGGTGAGCATGGGCGGCGCCGGCGCCGGCGGCGCCTACCTGCTCAGCCTCGATGCCGATCGCATCCTCGCCAGCCGCAGCACCGTGACGGCCGGCATCGGCCTCTGGGGCGGCCGCCTCGACAGCGCGGCGCTCGCCGACCGGCTGGGCCTTCCGCTCACGCCGCGGCTCGCGCCCGACGGCCGCGCCGCCCTCGGCCTCACGCCGGGTCCGCCCGCCCTGGAGACCCGCGAGCGCGAACAGCTCGAGGACGAGCTGGCGCGGCGCTACCAGGACTTCGTGGCCGTCGCGGCCGAACGGCGCTACATCAGCGAGCCCGAGGTGGACCTCATGGGCAGGGGGCGTCCCTGGAGCGGCGCCGACGCGCTGCAGAACGGCTTCGTCGACGAGATCGGCGGCAAGCACGCGGCGCTTGCCGCGCTGCGCCGGCTCGCGCGGGTCGCGCCGGGCCAGGAGATCCGCCTGCAGCCCATGCCCGCGCCGCCGGCCCGGCCCGGCCTCTGGCGCCGGCTCCTGCGGCGCGAGCGGCAGCGGGCGACCGGGCCCGGGCTGCTGCCCGCCCAGGGCGAGAGCCTCGCCGCCTGGACGCTGCGCGTGGACCCCTTCCCCGACGCGGCCGTCCTCTCCCTCGACGCCAGCGGCCTCGCGGCCGTTAGCCGGGCGCCGCTGCGGTGATCTGGCAGCGACGTCAACTGCGCGTCGGACCCGCCCTCGCCGACTTCCTCGAGGAGCGTCTGCTGATCGCGGGCTGGGAGAGCCTCAGCGTCGAGCGCGAGCCGGGCGCCGCGGAGGCGCTGCTCTCGATCTACGCGGAGACGGCCGACGCCCTGCCCGGTCCCGAGCAGCTCTCGCGCTGGCTGGCCGAGGCCCTCGACGCGGGCCTCGCCGAGGCGGGCGCGCCCTTGCGCTGGGAGGAGGGCAGCGTCGCGGAGGAGGACTGGGACGCCGCCTTCCGCGCGCACTTCTCGCGGCGCACGGTGGCGCCGGGGGTGGAGATCCTGCCGAGCTGGGAGCGTGACGCCAGGCCGCCGGCCCCGGTCGCCCCCGGAGCGCCGCTGGGGCTCGTGATCGAGCCGGGACAGGCCTTCGGCACGGGCGAGCATCCCACCACCGGGCTCTGCCTCGAACTGCTGCGCGAGTGGATGGCCGCCCGCGGCCACGCCGCGCCGCGCGCGCTCGACGTGGGCAGCGGCACCGGCGTGCTCTCCATCGCCGCGCGGCTCTGGGGCGCGGGCGCCTGCCGCGGCTACGACGTGGACGGCGCCTGCATCGTCAACAGCTACCTCAACGCCGACCTGAACGGGCTGGCCGGCGCGCTGGACTTCGTCTGGGGCGAGCCGGCGGGGCTCGAGGCCGGCGCGTGGGAGCTGCTGCTCTGCAACCTCTTCCTCGCGCCCATCCTGCGCCTCTTGCCGCGGCTGGATGCCGCGCTGGCCCCGGGCGCCGGCGCCCTGCTCTCGGGCTTTCTCGTCGAGCAGGCGCCGCGCATCGCCGAGGCCGCCGCCGCCCGCGGCTGGCGCCTGGAGGCCGAGCGCGAGCGGGACGGCTGGGTGGCCCAGCGCTGGGCCAAGCCCGGCCTCTGAGCCCCGCTGTCCGCATTCGAGGACGCGCTGTGCTCCAGGCGAGGCAGTTCGGCAGTCGCAGGCCGCGGTGGCCCGAGCGCGTCGGGTCCAGAAAACCCTTACCAGGGGCCAGATTGCGCGATTTGCACGCCGTGCGGGCGATTGGCATCCGTCTTGATTAGACAGGGGCAGCAGGGGTAATCCGGGAAAGTAGCCTTCGATCGCTTGGGGCTACTTTCCCTTTTTTATGGCCCCCCGTTCGGCCTCCAGCCGGACGTTGACCCCCGCCCGCTCTCCCCCTAAGTTCCCCGAGGCGCCGCGCGTCGCGGTCGCCTGCCCAGCGAATCGGGGAGTCGCCATGCCGCGCCGTCCGCATCCGCGCGCTCTCGCGCCAGCTCTGCTCGCCCTGCTGCTGCTCGCGGCCGTGGCGCCCAGCGTCCTCGGCGCGGCGGCCGCCGCGCGGAACACCCGCGTCGCGACGATCCTCGTCCGCGGCCTGCAGCGCGTCGACCGCGAGCGCCTGCTCGCCGATCTCGAGCTGAGCGAGGGCGGCCCCTACGCGCCGGGCCTGGAGCAGCGCGTGGAGCGACGCGCCACGGACCTGCCCTACCTGCGCAGCCTGCAGGTGGAGAGCCGGCCGGGAACCCAGGGCGTGCACCTCCTGCTGAAGGTGCGCGAGGCCCGGGTCTTCCGCGTCGCGCCCACGGTGTTCACGCTGGACGACGGCGATCTCGACGGCGGCCTCCGCCTCACCGGCATCGCCCCGCTCGGACGCGGCGAGAGCTGGGAGGGGCTCGTGTTCGTGGGCTCGTTCACCGAGGCGAGCCTCCGGATGGACGGCCTGCGCCTCGGCGCGCGACTGCCCCGTCTCCACCTCGAGTTCGGCGTGAGCGACTACGACGACCCCTTCCGCCTGAGCCAGGTCACGCGCTGGTGGAGCCTCGCGGGGCCGGGTTTCCGCCTGCCCGGCGGAGCGGGCCTCGTGCTGCTCGGCGGCTGGGAGCGCATGGACAGCGCCCCGCCCGTCGGCCGCGATCCGGACGGCAGCGAGGCCCACGGCCTCTTTCGTCTCGCGCTGGAGCAGCCCCTGCCCGGCCCCGAACTTGCTCTTTCCATCGAGGCCGAGTTGCGGTCCCCGACGGACGAACGCGGCTACGCCCACGGCGTGGCCGCCCTGAGCGGCGAGGGCCAGCTCGGCCGCTGGGTCCTGCAGGGCCGTGTCGCCGGCGGCATGGCGCAGCACCGGAGTCCCGTCAGCGAGATCTACTTCATGGACGCCTGGCGCTGGCTCCACCTGCCCGAACGCGGCAAGCTGCCGGCGCGCGAGTTCCAGTTCGCACGCTTCAGGGCCGATCTGCCGCTGCTGGGCCTGCCCGTCCGCCTGCGTCGCGGCGCGCCGCCCGAGACGGTGCGGCTCGGGCCCTATGTTCTGCTGGAAGCCGCGCGCTTCCGGGAGTATCGTCGGGCGGGCGCGGACGGCGCCGGCGACTGGGGTTTGGGACTGGGTGCGCTGCTGCCCGGGCGGCCTGGCCTGAGGGCCTCGCTGGGTGTTCAATGGAGTGACGCGGGCGAGCCCCGCACCCTGTTTTTGCTGGAGGAACGCTGATCGTGCTTCGACTGCGGCCGGCGCTGTGGCCGGCCATCCTGCTGTTCGCGCTGAGCGCCTGCCGAGAGGGCGCCGCGCCTGACGCCACCGTCGCGACCGTCGACGCGGAAACCGCCCTGGCGGCCGCCGTCGACGCCCCCCCGCTCTACCCCGACCGCTTCGCGCCCGCAGGCCGCAGCGAGACGCTGCGCTTCGGCCGTGGGGACACCCTCGACGGCCTGCTGCGTCGCGCCGAGATCGCCCCCGAACAGCGCGCGGCGCTCTGCCGCGCCGTGGCCGCGGTCTTCGATCTGGGGAGCTTCCGCGAAGGCCGCGAGATCGTCCTGCGCTGGGATCGCAGCGGCGGCCTGCTCGGCCTCGACTACGCGCTGGACTACGTGAGCGATCTCTGCGCCTGGCGCCGCGGCGACGGCTTCGCCGCCGAGCGCTTCACGGCCGCGCTGGACTGGGAGCCGCGCGTGGTCACCGCCAGCGCCACGCCGTCCTTCTACGAGTCCCTCACGTCCCAGGGCGAGGACGGCGATCTGGCCACCCGCGTGGCCGACCTCTTCGCCGGCGAGGTGGACTTCTTCTTCGACCTGCGCCCCGACGATCGCATGGAGATCCTGGTGGAGACGGCCAGCCGCCCCGACCGCGCCGGCGCGCGCACGCGCGTGCTCGCCGCCTGGATGCGCGTGGACGGCGAGCGCCGCGGCGCCTATCTCTTCCCGGACGAAGACGGCGTCCGCCACTACTACCACGCCGACGGCGGCTCCCTGGAGCGGCAGTTCATGCGCGCGCCGCTCAACTACACGCGCATCAGCTCGGGCTTCTCCCACAATCGCCTGCATCCGGTGCTGGGCGTGCACCGCCCCCACCTGGGCGTGGACTACGCCGCGCCCGTGGGCACGCCGGTCATGGCCACCGCCGACGGCACCGTCGTCCGCCGCGGCCGCGGCGGCGGGGAGGGACGCTTCGTCACGCTGCGCCATCCCGGTCGCATCGAGACCACCTACATGCACCTGTCCAGCTTCGCCAAGGGGACCGCGGTGGGGCAGCGCGTGAAGAAGGGTCAGGTCGTCGGCCGCGTGGGCAGCAGCGGGCTGTCCACGGGACCGCATCTCGACTACCGGATCAAGGTGGACGGGCGCTACGTCGACGCGCGCAACTTCCGCTCGCGCCCGGCGGCGCCGCTCGAGGAGGCGCGCAAGACGGTCTTCGCGGAGCAGGTGGCCCGCTACGACGCGCTGTGGTCGAACCTCGCGCCGCCCGTGGCCGAGACCGTGGCCGTCCCCGACTTCTTCCGCCAGTACGACAGCAGCGACACCAGCGAGTAGAGCCCCCAGGCCAGCGGCGTGGCCCAGCCGCCGTGGCGCGCGTAGAAGCTGGCGCGCGCGGGGCGCGGGAGCGTCGCCACGAGCAGGTCGCGCGTGTCGGTGGCCAGCCGGCCCAGCAGGTGGCCGCGGGCGTCGAGGATCTCCGTCACGCCGTTGTTTCCGCAGCGCAGCACCGGCAGGCCGTTCTCGGCCGCACGCATGGGCGACAGCGCCGCGTGCAGCTCGAGGGCGAGGCGCGTGGCGAACCAGCCGTCGTTGCTGATGTTCACCAGCAGCTCGGCGCCGTCGGCCGCCGCGCGGCGCGCGCTGGCGGCGAAGCCCATCTCGTAGCAGATGAAGATGCCGCAGCGCAGCGCGCCGCCCTCCAGCACGCGCACGCCGGGCCCCGGCGTGAAGTTGCTCTGGCCCAGGTCGATGTCGAGCCCCGGCGCGAGCAGGTCGGCCAGCGGAATCTCCTCGCCGAAGGGCAGCAGCTTCACCTTGCTGTAGGCCCCCTCGAGCGCCCCGTTCGCCGCCACCAGGACGGCGGCGTTGCGATAGGCGTAGCCGCCCTCGCCCCGCGGCGAGAGCCCCTGATACCCGGTGATGAGATCCGCCCCCAGCTCCAGCGCCGTCCTCCGCAGCGCCCGCTCGGCGTGCCGATCGTAGAAGAGGCTGACGGGAAAGGCCGTCTCGGGCCAAACCAGCAGACTCGCGCCGCGCTCCACGGCCTGCTCGCCGAGCTCGTGGTAGATGCGCAGGTTCTCCATCCGGAAGCGGGGGTCCCACTTGTCGGCCAGCGCGACATTGCCCTGCAGGGCGGCCACGGTGACCGTCGCGTCGCCGGCCCGCTGACTGGGGATGCAGGCGAGCGCCAGCACGAGGGCGGCGCCGCCGAGAAGGCCCGCGCCCACGCGCCGCGCCGCTCCGCGACCGACGAGGAGTGCGGCCGCGCCGGCCTGCGCGCCCACCATCAGAAAGCCGAGGCCGAGTCCGCCCACCCAGCCCGCCGGCGCGAGCAGACCGCCCACGGCCTGGGTCTGCGACAGGTGCACCCAGCTGAAGGCGAGCACGCCGCTGCCGCGCAGCCACTCGAGGGACGTCCACAGCGGCGGAGCGAGGAGCAGCGCCCACGGACTTCTGCGGCGCAGTCCCGCATAGACGCGAAAGAAGAGCCAGGGGTAGAGGCTCAGATACAGCACGAAGAAGACGAGGCCCGGCCAGAGCAGCCAGGGCTGGGTCATGTCGGCGGCGGGCGACAGCGCCGTGAGCCAGTGGAAGGTGGCGAAGCCGAAGACGAGGCCGAAGGGCAGGCCGAGCCAGCGCCCCGCCACACGGCCGCAGGGCGCCCAGCGCTCCACCGCGGCGAAGAGCGGTAGGAGCGCGAGCCAGCCCAGCGCGTTCAGCGCCTCGGGCGGCAGGGCATAGCGGTAGAGCAGGGCGGCGACGATCCCCGCCGCCGCGAGTCGCAGGCGCATGGCGTCCCTCCGGGGCGGCAGTGTAGGGCGCGCGCCGTCCCGCGCCAAGGCTCAATCCGACGGACGGCCGGCGCCGGCCGCCGCCCCCCGCGCCACGCGCTCCATCCCGAGGCGCTTGAGCTTCTTGAGCAGGCCCTGACGGCTGAGGCCCAGCGCCCGCGCGCTGCGGCTGCGGTTGCCGCCGTAGCGTCCCAGCACGTGGCGGATCATGCGCTGCTCGAGGTCGCGCTGCGCCTCCGCGAGCGTGAGCGAGGCCAGGCTGGCGGGCAGCGGATCCTCGCGGCTGCGGAAGAGCGCGTCGGAAAGCATCCAGCGCTCGAGCCGCGACGACTCGCCGTAGAAGGCCAGCACGCGGCCGATCTCGTTCTCGAGCTCGCGCACGTTGCCCGGCCAGCCGTAGCGCTCCAGGGCGTCCACGGCCTCGGGCGCGATCTCCCGCATGGGCAGGTCGTAGAGCGCGGCGCGCTCGGCGAGGAAGTGGCGGGCGAGGACGCCGACGTCCATGGGCCGCTCACGCAGCGCCGGGATGCGCAGGCTGACGCCCTGGATGCGGAACCAGAGGTCGAGGCGAAAGCGGCCGGCGCGCACGCGCTCCTCCATGTCGTGGTGCGTCGCGGTGACGAGACGGAAGTCCACGGCGCGCAGCCGGTTCTCCCCCACGCGGCGGATCTGCCGGTCCTGCAGCACGCGCAGCAGGCGGACCTGCAGCATGGCGCTGAGGTCGCCGACCTCGTCGAGGAAGAAGGTCCCGCCGTTGGCCACCTCGAAGAGGCCCACGCGCTCCTCCCGCGCGCCCGTGAAGGCGCCGCGGCCGTGGCCGAAGAGCTCGCTCTCGATGAGCGTATCCGTGAGCGCGCCGCCGTTCTGGGCGACGAAGGCGCTCTCGGCCCGGGGGCTCAGGCGGTGCAGCGCGCGCGCGAAGAGCTCCTTGCCCACCCCCGACTCGCCCTGCAGGAAGACCGGCGTCTCCGTGCGCGCCACGCGGCGGAGCTGCGCGAGCAGTCCGGCCAGCGGGCTCTCGGCATGGTAGCGGATGCCCTGGAACTCGCGCGTGGCGGCGTCGTCGAGCGTTGCGTCCGGCACGTCCGAGCCGTCGAGCTCGCCGAAGAGGCCGGCCAGCCACTCGCGGCGCGTGGCCAGCGCCTCGGCTTGCCGGCGGCGGAGACGTCCCACGACCCAGGGCCGCTGCGCGCGCGGCCCCAGCGGCCAGACCCAGTCCAGCTCGGGGCGGCGGGGCGGCGCGTCGCCGGCGAAGTCGAAGCAGAGCTGCGGGTCGCCCAGACCGCCCTGGGGATGTTCGAGCAGGAGCGGCGGTGCGGCGGCCTCGTCCAGTCGCGCGAGGCCTGGGTGCGGCGCGCCGATGCGCCCGAGCAGGAAGCGGGGCGGCTCGCCCGGCCGCTGCTCCACGAGGTCCCAGCGACTGCCCGGCAGTCGCGTCTCCAGAAAGGCCAGGAGCGGACGCGCGCCCTGCCCGGTGCTCTGTGTTGCGGGGAAGTCGGCCCACATGCGCATGCTCCCGTCGCCGGTGGTGATCGGTGGGACCCGGACCTTGCAAGGGGCATTCCGCGCGGCGGGCGCGCCGTTGCGGGCAATTCGACGGCCGTGCGCCCGCGCCGTGACGGTGGCGCGGACAGGGCGGCGGGAAGGCGTCGGGAAAAGGACTCAGTCGGCGAGTTCGACGGGGCCGTCGCCGGCGACGATCTCGCCGATCACGCCCAGCCAGTCCGGCAGCGCCGCGGACTCGAGCGCGGCGAGCTGCCCGGGCGCGACCACGAGGACGTAACCCACGCCCATGTTGAAGACGCGGTACATCTCGTCGCGTTCCACGCCGCCGGCCTCGGCGATCAGGCGGAAGAGCGGCGGCGCGGTCCACGCGCCGGTGCGGATGCGGGCGCGGCAGCCGGCCGGCAGGATGCGCGGGATGTTGTCGAGAAAGCCGCCGCCGGTGAGGTGGGCCATGCCCTTGAGCGTGACGCCCGCGGCCTCGGCGCGCTCCACGTGGCGCAGGTAGCTGCGGTGCACGGCCAGCAGGGCGTCGGCCAGGGGGAGGTCCAGGCCAGGCGGCACGGCGTCCAGCGCGAAGCCCGCCTTCTCGAGCAGGACCTTGCGCGCGAGGCTGTAGCCGTTGGTGTGCAGGCCCGTGGAGGCCAGGCCGACGATCAGGTCGCCCGGCGCGATGCTCCGGCCGTCCACCAGGCGCTCGCGGCTCACGACGCCGACGATGCAGCCGGCGAGATCGTACTCCCCCGCCGCGTACATGCCGGGCAGCTCGGCCGTCTCGCCGCCGATGAGGGCGAGACCGTTCTCGCGGCAGGCCGTGGCCATGCCGCCCACCACGGCCTCGAGCACGCCGTCGCCGAGCTTGCCCGTGCCGAAGTAGTCGAGGAAGAAGAGCGGGCGGGCGCCCTGCACCAGGATGTCGTTCACGCAGTGGTTGACCAGGCAGGCCCCCACCGTGTCGTGACGCCCCGTGGCGAAGGCGATCTTGAGCTTGGTGCCGACGCCGTCGATGCTGCTCACGAGCACCGGCGCGTCGAAGCCCGAGAGATCGAAGAGCCCGCCGAAGGCGCCCAGCTGCGAGAGCACGCGCGCGTTCCAGGTGGAGCGGACGGACTCGCCGGCGCGCTTCAGCGCCCGGCTGGCCTGATCGATGTCGACGCCGCTGTCGCGATAGCGCATGGGGCCCCTCCTGCTCGCGGGGCCCCATGCTCGCCCATCGGGCGTCCAAAAGCAACGCCCTACTTCAGCAGCGTCGCCTTGCCCGTGCGCAGCTCGCCGCCCGCCTCGAGGCGATAGAGGTAGACGCCCGAGCCCAGATCGCGCGGCGCCCAGCGCACCTGCTGCTCGCCCGCGCCGAGCACGCGATCCACGGGCCTGGCCACCTCGCGGCCGGCGGCGTCGTAGATCGTGAGCCGCACGGGACCCGCGGCGGCCAGGCTGAAGCGGAACTCCGTGCTGGGATTGAAAGGATTCGGGTGGTTGCCGGCCAGTCGCAGCGCGGGCGCCGCGTCCCCGGCCGCGGTGGGATCGGCGAACTCCGCGATCACGATGCGCCGCGAGAGCGCGCCGCCCGCGCCCTCGCAGCGATAGGTCCCGTAGTCGGCGGCGCCCACGCCGGCCAGGGTCAGCGTGCTCGACGTGGCGCCGGGAATCGTCGCGCCGTCCCGCGTCCACTGGTAGGGCCCCGCGGGCAGGTTCGCGTAGAGCGCGAACTGAGGCACGTCGATGCCGCCGCCGGCGCCGATGAACTGGTCGGCGTCCCCGTCGACCTCCACCCGCGCGTTGTTCCAGACACCGCGGTTCTCCGCGTCCGCGCGCAGGATCACCGTGAAGGCGCCGCCGTTCTGGGTGATCAGGCCCTCGTTGTCGAGGCGATCCACCATCTCGGCGCTCACGCTGTTGAACGCGCGGTTGACCAGGGTGTCCACCACGGTGACACCGCCGGTGAAAGGAGTGTTGGCGCCGATGGTGAAATAGCCCGCAAGCCGGGCGTTGTCGACCCCGACCCGCAGCAGGCTGCAGTTCGCGCCCACCTGGCGGAGCGTGTTGCCGTTCGCCAGGAGTTGCCCGTCGAAGCTGGTCCAGATCGTCCCGAAGCCCGTGAGGGTGAGGTCGCAGCCGGCACCCAGCACCACGGTGCTGACGCCCACGCCGATCTGGTCGCTCGTGGTGACCGGCGTGTCGACGTAGAGCGTCTCGCTCCCGAACTCGGCAAGAAAGAGGTTCACGGCGAGCGGCGGACTTCCGCCCGCGCTGAGGTGGTACTGCCCGCCATAGACGAAGTCCACTTGGCTGTTGGCAAGGATGCCGTTGTTGACGAGGTCGCCGGTGAGCAGGATGGAGAGCCCTTGCCCGCTCGCATTGCGGATCTCGCCCAGGTTGAGCAGGGTACCGGTGACGTGGGCAATGTTGAAGCCCCCCGAGGCGTAGGGCTCGAGCACGCCCTGGACCGTCAGACCGCCCGTGAAGGCGACGTCGCTGCCATAGACGTTGAGCGTGCCGTCCAGGACGGCCTGGTCCAGCGTGCAGGCCGCGAGGATGGCCGCGCTGCCCTGACCGATGACGGCGTTGCCCGCCGCGCGGATCTCGCCCGCGATGAAGCCGAACTCCACGGTGAGCGGGCAGTTCGCCCCCAGAACCAGCGGCACGGCGCCCATCTCCACGCTGCCGGTGATGGCCAGCGGCGTCGTGGCGAAGAGCTTGCCCGCGGCGCCCGGCGCGGGATGCAGGTTCGAGGAGAACACCGAGCCGGGCGCCATGGCGATGGACCGATCGCCCGCGCCGGTGATGCGGGTCTCGTCGAGCAGCCAGTCACCCTCGTTCGCGATGCTCCCGCCCACCTCGATCGCGAAGGCGTAGATGTTGTCGCGCAGCGTGCCCTGGTTCAGGACGTCGCCGCTGGCCGAGACCTTGCGCAGGCTGTTGTTGGCGTTGGTGAGCTCGCCGGCCGGCAGCACGGTGAGCGCGTGGCAGGGCGCGGTGGCGACGCCGACGGCCACCGGGCCGGCGATGATCACGTCGTCGGTCGCGACGGGGGGCACGCCGCCCACCCAGGTGCTGCCGATGCTCCAGAAGCCGCCCGACGTGGTGGAGGTGATGACGTCGGCGCCGGCGGGCGCCGAGGCCGCGAGAAGACCGGTAGCGATGAGGACGTGTGCGACGCGCATGGGGACCCCCTTGGTTGCTGGGGCGTGTCGTCGCCTAGAGTCTAGCAGGAGGACGCGGGAAAGTGAACGAATTGTGCTATTCCGCGATTCCGGGGCCCTGTTGGCAGGTTGGGCCTAGTAGTCCTGGAGGGCGTCGTAGATCTCCACCGGCAGCTCGTCGCCGATGAGCACCAGCTCGCCCCGGCCGTGCAGGCCTACGAGGGCGTCCACCACCTCGGGATCGAACTGCGTGCCCCGGTGGCGCTTGAACTCCTCCAGGGCCTCCTCCACCGAGCGGGCCTTGCGGTAGGAGCGGGTGCTGGTCATGGCGTCCAGCGTGTCGCAGACCTGCAGGATGCGCGCCTCGAAGGGAATCTCCTCTCCCTTGAGGCCATCGGGATAGCCGCGGCCGTCGGGCCGCTCGTGGTGGTACTTCACGATCTGCGCCGACTCGTTGAGGAACTTGAGCCGCTCGATGATCTTGGCGCCGATGGCCGGGTGGGCCTTCATGGCGCGGTACTCCTCGTCGGTGAGCTTGCCGTCCTTGGAGATGATGTCGCCGCTCACGCCGATCTTGCCGATGTCGTGCAGCAGGGCCGCGTACTCGAGCAGCTCCATGCGCTTGGACGGGATGCCCAGCGCCCGCGCCAGCATCAGCGCGTAGCGGCTCACGCGGTAGGAGTGGCCGTGGGTGTAGGCGTCCTTGGCGTCGAGCGCGCTGGTGAGCGCGGTCAGGGTGGCGATGTGCGTCTCCTTCATGTCCAGGTAGAGGCGGTAGGCGTAGCGAAGGAGCAGCAGCGGGATGATGAACAGCGCCAGCGTCCAGGGCGCCGTGAAGCGGTAGACGAGGATGATGATGGCCGTCAGCGGCACGAAGGCCACCAGGTGCCGCAGGTTCCAGAAGTAGTTGCTGCGCCAGATGCGCAGCGGGTTGCGGCCGTCGCTCAGCCCGATGATCGTGCTCACGAGGGTGGTGTTCACCAGCCAGTGGACGATCCCGCAGACCACCAGCGGCACCAGGAAGAGCGGGCTCGTCAGCCGGTCGCTGTAGGGCAGCGCCTGGAAGGCCATGCCCGCCACGCCCGTGGACAGCGCCAGCACCGGCACGTTGAAGAAGATCTTCTCCAGCGGCCGGCGGTTCACCAGCCCCTCCACCACGATGGCGCTCACCGCCTCCATCCAGGCGGCGGGAAAGGGCCCGAAGATCACGATGGACGCGAAGGTGATCGGCGTGGAGACGCTGATCGACGCGCCGCCGTGCGGCAGCGTCACGTTCACCAGGTCGGCGATGACCACCAGGAGGATGAAGATCGCGTACTCGAGCCAGCGCCGGGGGTCCAGGTCCTGGGACCAGAAGTAGAGCGCCACGTAGCCGAGCAGGCTGACCCCGAAGTAGTAGGCGATGAAGGCGCGGCTACGACCGCTGAGAAATGTGGCCACTGCCCTCTCCCGGACGGAGCTGAAGCCGGTGCGATGCGGCGGCTACCACCAGGTCTTGGTCAGTAAAAGATCGCCAAAGAACAGATCGATGATGAGCTTGAACATGGCGTACCTCCTTCGCGTTGCGCTCGATTCGAGTTTCGCTTCGCTGGAGGGTTTCGCTTCGCTGCTCCGTCATCGCACCGGCAGAGCATGGTTGACCAGGACCCGGAAGGGTGTCAACCGAATGTTCCCTTTCTGCAAGGGAGTCGGCGTTGGGGACCGTTTGGCCTGGAAACTAGGTGATGTCGAAGTCGAGCGCGTCCCGCAGGACCCAGCGCCCCACGAGACGGTTCGTGGCGGCCAGGGTGGCGAGCACGGCCGCCTGGCGGGGGTCCTGCCGGACCACGGCGGAGCCGCTGTAGCTGGACAGCACGCGCTCCTCCACCGCCTCGAGGTGCACGACGAGGACCTCCTCGCGGCCGAAGCGCAGCCGGTCGAAGCGGGGCGTGTCGAAGTTCATCGCCGTGTCGAAGAGCATGAGCAGGGCCTCGAGCGTGGCGTGGATGACGGCGGCCAGATGCCCGTCGGGCGTGTCGGCCGCCTCCATCTCGCCCACCGCACCGCGGTCGCCGCGGCTGAGCTCCACCGACGCGGTGACGCGCCCCTGGGCGTGCGTCACCGTGAGCTTCTCGTAGAGCACGCGCGGGGCCATCAGATCCTCGAAGTCGCCGGAGTCTAGCGAGTCGTCGTCGTCGGGCTCGTCGAGCAGGACGTCGGGCTCGGGCTCGAGCTCGGGGGCGGGCTGCTCGTCCTCCTCCACGATCAGCGACTCGAGCGCCTCCGCCGGCGCCGCCTCCACCAGGAGTTCCCCGTCGGGGGCCGTCGCGCCCGGTCGGTGCGCGGCGGGGTCCAGGAGGGCGACCTGGATCTTCCGGTGGTCGATCTCCACGCCACCCTTCACCTGCAGGATGGTGTTCACGTCCCGGGCGATCTGCTTGGGCGCGCGGTCGGAAATCGCCGTGACGTAGACGTCCGAAATCTCCCCGCCCGCGTCCACGACGATCCGGCAGCCCACGACTTCGCGCAGGCCCGTCACCATGGACTCCAAGTTACTGATATTGATAGGGTTGCCTGCCATGTTGTCGCTGCCGGGCTGAGGGGTCGTGGCAAGAGTGTGGCTGCGGCCTATCGTATCACATTCCTGCGAGGGATGCTAGCCGCCCGCGAGGGGCGGCGCCATCAGCCGCAGCAGGTCTTCGCGGCGCCGGACGAGGTCGGCCGGCCGCCGGGCCGCGAGCCCCGCCGTGCCGAGTCCCTCCACCGCGAAGCTGGCCACGGCGCTGCCCGTGACGAGGGCGCGCCGCAGCGCGTCCAGGTCCCAGCGGCCTTCGCGCGCGAGATGGCCCATCACCCCGCCCGCGAAGGCGTCGCCGGCGCCGGTGGGGTCCACCAGCGCATGCACGGGGTAGGAGGGACAGGGATAGACCGCGTCGCCGGCGAAGAGCAGCACGCCGTGCTCGCCCTTCTTCAGCACGCAGTAGCGCGGGCCGAGCTCGAGCAGCGCGCGGCCCGCCCGCAGCAGCGAACGCTCGCCCGTGAGCTGGCGGGCCTCCTCGTCGTTGATGAAGAGCAGGTCCACGCGGCGGATCACTGCCAGCAGATCCGCGAGGGCCGAGTCAATCCACAGGTTCATGGTGTCCATGGCCGTGAGCCGCGGCGAGCGGACGGCGTCCAGCACCCGCGCCTGCAGCGAGGGCCCGATGTTCGCCAGGAAGACCAGCTCGCAGGCGGCGTGTTCGTCCGCCAGCGCGGGGGCGAAGTCGGCGAAGACGCCCAGCTCGGTGAACAGCGTCTCCCGGCCGACGAAGTCCTCGCCGTAGCGGCCGCCCCAGCGGAAGCTGCTCCCGCTGGCGCGCGCCACGCCGCTGACGTCCGCGGGCAGGGCGGCGAGCAGCTCGAGGTGCTCGTGCTGGAAGTCCTCGCCCACCACGGCCACCAGGACCGGCGCGGCGCCCGCGAGGGCGGCGGCCAGGCTGAAGTGCGACAGGCTGCCGCCCAGGAGGCCTCGACCGGCCGCCACGGGCGTCTCGATGTCGTCGTAGGCCAGCGAGCCCACGGCCAGCAGGCGGGTCGTGCTCATCCCGTCTCCCTCGGCTCGGCGACGCGCCCCGCGCGCCGCGCTACATTCGCTCGGGCGCGTCCACGGCCATCAGGCCGAGCCCGTTCGCCAGCACCTGCCGCGTGGCGCGGCAGAGGGCCAGCCGGGCGCGGCTCAGCGCCGCATCGTCCCCCACCACCTGGCGCTCGTGGTAGAAGCGATGGAAGCCGGCGGCCACGTCGCTGAGGTAGTTGAAGAGTCGGTTCGGCTCGCGCGCCGCCGCGGCGCCGGCCACCTGGTCGGGGAACTCGGCGAGCGTCCGGATCAGGCCCAGCTCCTCCTCGCTGGTCAGGCGCGCCAGGTCCTCGCCCTCGGGGGCGGCGTCCAGCCCCGCCTCCTCGGCCTTGCGCAGGATCCCCGCGATGCGCGCCGTGGCGTACTGCGCGTAGAAGACGCGCGACTTGCTGCTCTGCTCGCGGGCCTGCACCAGGTCGAACTCCAGGTGGCTGTCCCGCCGCCGCGCGAGGAAGTAGGTGCGCGCGACGTCCACGCCCACGTCGTCCACCAGATCGCCCATGGTGACGAACTCGCCCGCGCGCTTGCTCATGGCCACCGTCTCGCCGTTCTCCACGAGCGTGACCCACTGCAGCAGCAGGATCTCGAGCCAGCCCTCGGGCGCGCCGATGGCCTGGGCGATGGCCTGCATGCGGGCGACGTGCCCGTGGTGGTCCGGCCCCAGCACGTTCAGCGCCTTGTCGTAGCCGCGCCGCAGCTTGTCCAGGTGGTAGGCGGCGTCCGCGAGGAAGTAGGTGGGGCGGCCGTCGCTGCGCAGCACGACGCGGTCCTTGTCGTCGCCGAAGTCGCTGGAGCGGAACCAGCGCGCGCCGTCGGCCTCGTAGACGAGACCCTTCGCCTCGAAGAGGGACAGCGCCTCGTCCAGCTTGCCGCCGTCGTGGAGGCTGCGCTCGCTGAACCACACGTCGAAGTCCGTGCGGAAGCGGGACATCTCGCTGCGCAGGCTCTCGACGATGCCGGCCAGCGCGTGCTCGGCGTAGGCCCGGCCCCGGGCCTCGGCGGGCAGCGTCTCCCAGGCGGCCACCTGGGACGGATCCAGCGCCTCGGCCATCGCCTTGACGTAGAGCCCGTGATAGCCGTTCTCGGGCAGCGCCAGCGGCTCGCCCTGCAGCTCGCGCCAGCGCGCGCGCAGGCTCTCGCCCAGGGCGTCCACCTGCGAGCCGGCGTCGTTCAGGTAGTACTCGCGCGTGACCGCGTGGCCCGAGAAGGCGAGCAGGTTGGCGAGCGTGGAGCCGAAGGCCGCCGCCCGCGCGCTGACCACCACCGGCGGACCCGTCGGATTCGCGCTGACGAACTCCAGGTCGACCTTCTGGCCACCGCCGGCCTCGCTGCGCCCGTAGTCGGCGCCCGCCGCCAGGATGCGCGCCACCAGGTCCTGATGCGCCGCAACGGGCAGCCGGAAGTTGAGGAAGCCAGGCCCGGCCACCTCGGCCCGCAGCCCCGGCAGACGCTCCTCGCACCAGCGCGCTAGCGCGAGGGCCAGCTCCCGCGGCGGCTGCCCGCAGAGCTTGGCCGTCACCATGGCGGCGTTGCTCGCGAGATCGCCGTGCGCGGCGTCCCGCGGCGGCTGCACGGCGAACTCCGCCGGACCCTGGTCGCCGCCGTCGAAGGCCCAGTTCAGCGCGGGAAACTGCGTGCGGAAGTAGTCCGCCAGCAGGGCGGCCAGCCGTTCCTTCACGCCTGCGGCCTCCCCGCTGGGGGCGCGGGCGGGTCGGCGATCTCCTCGCGGGGCGCGTCGCCCCAGAAGCGCTCGAGGCCGTAGTAGTCGCGCGTCTCGCTGCGGAAGACGTGCACCACCACGTGGACGTAGTCCAGCAGCACCCAGCGCAGGGTGTCGTAGCCCTCCATGTGCCAGGGCTTGGCCTTGCGCTCGCTCTCGAGCAGGCCGTCGCGCACGCCGTCGGTGATGGACTTGACGTGCGCCTCGCTCAGCCCCGTGGCCAGCACGAAGAAGTCCGCGATGGGACTCAGCCCGCGCAGGTCGAGGACGAGCAGGTCCTCGGCCTTCTTCTCGAGGGCGAACTGGGCGGCTTCCCGCGCCAGGGCGTGGCTGTCGGTGCCTGTCTTCATCAGAGTTCGCGCTCGATGACGTAGTCCACGGTGGCGTCCAGGGCGTCGCGCACCTCGCCGGCGGGCAGACGGCCCAGCGCCTCGCGCGCCGACTCGCCGTAGCGGCGCGCCTCGGCCAGCGCGGCCCGCGCGCCGCCCAGGGAATCCACCAGGCTCAGGATCTCCTCGCGCCCGCCGTTGGTGTCGGCCAGGAGCGTCTCCAGCCGCGCGCGCTCCGCCGGCGGCGCCGCGGCGTGGGCGAGCAGCAGCGGCAGGGTCTGCTTGCCCTCGGCGATGTCGCTGCCCACGGGCTTGCCCAGGGTGTCGGGGTCGGCGGCGTAGTCGAGGACGTCGTCGACGATCTGGAAGGCCATGCCCACGTTGCGCCCGAAGTCGCCGAAGGCAGTGACGGTCCGCGCGTCCGCGCCCGACAGGATCGCGCCGCTCTGGCAGCAGGCCTCGATCAGCCGGGCCGTCTTCTCGTAGATGACGTGACGGTAGGCCTCCTCGGAGAGCAGCCGGCTGCGCCGCAGGTCGAGCTGCAGCAGCTCGCCCACGCTCATGCGGTGCACCGTGGTGGCGAGCAGTCCCAGCACCTGGGTCAGCTCGGCCTCCACCAGCAGCGTGATCGCGCGCGAGTAGACGTAGTCGCCCATGAGGATCGCGGCGCCGTCGCCGACCTCGGCGTTCAGCGTGGGACGCCCCCGCCGCCGCAGGCTGCCGTCCACGACGTCGTCGTGCAGCAGCGTGGCGGTGTGGATCATCTCCACCACCGCGCCGGCCAGCAGCACGGCGCCTGACGACTCGCCCGGCCGCCCGGCGGCCAGCAGCACCAGGGCCGGGCGCAGGCGCTTGCCGCGGGGCGCGAGGACCGTCTCGTTCAGCCCCTCGATGAAGGGCAGGTCCGAGCGCAGGCTCTCGCGGATCAGGCGCTCCACCTGGGCCAGATCGCGGTCCATGGCGCTGCGCAGCGGCGCGCTGCCCAGCTTGATGCCCTTGAGGAAGGCAGGCTTCATTGAACTCCAGCGCGTCCCGGGCCGAGGTGAGTGGCTAAGCGGCTGCCGGGACGCAAATTATCACAGGTTCTCGGGGGTGTCAACGGAGCCGCCGTCCGTCGCTTCACGCTTCCGGCGCTCCACGAGCAGCGCCACGACGGCGCTGACCAGGTAGAGCAGGAAGAGCGGCCCGGCCATCAGCAGCTGGCTGACCACGTCCGGCGGCGTGAGCACCGCGCTGAAGACGAGAATCAGCACGATGGCCACCCGCCACTGCCCCAGCAGCCAGCGCGGCGAGACCAGCCCCAGCAGGGTGAGCAGGAAGATCACCAGCGGCAGCTGGAAGACCACGCCGAAGGCCACGCTGAGCTTGGCCACCACCCCGAAGAGCTGCGTGACGCCGATGGTCATCTGCATGCTGTCGGTCAGCAGGCGAAAGAAGTAGCCCATCGTGATGGGGATGATCACCAGATAGGCGAACGCCGTGCCGGCGTAGAAGAGCAGCGTCGACAGGATGAAGAGCGCGCTCACCCGCCGCCGCTCCGCGCGGTAGAGTGCCGGCGCGAGGAAGGACCAGACCTTCCACAGCACGATCGGGGCGCCCGCGAAGAGGCCCGCCGCCGCGCTCACCTTGAGCCGGATGAGGAAGGCCTCGGCCGGCGCGAAGACGTGCGCGGGCATGTCGTCCGGCAACAGGCGGATGACGAAGTCCAGCAGACGCCCGGCGAAGGGCCACGCCACGAGCGTGCCAACGCCCACCACCACCAGCGCGGTGATGAGCACCGAACGCAGCGCCTCCAGATGCTGGAGGAAGGGCATGCGCGGCAGGCTGTCGCGCTCGCTGGAGCTGGCGGCCATCAATCGCCGGTGTACTTGATCTTGAAGCTGAGGTTCTGCACGAGGCTCTGCTCCGCCCCCTTGGGCTTGCCGCGCTCGTCCAGCTCGCGCTGGTTGATGATCACCTTGGACTTGCCCTCGACCGAGAGCATGAAGCCGCGCGCCTTGTCGTACAGGTTGTCGCCCTGGCTCTCGATCTTGCCGCTGACCCGCGCGCGGCTGCCGGCCATGGGCCCCTGGTCGGCGGTGAGTTCGCCGTCCAGCGGGATCTTGCCTTCGAAGCCCAGGCGGGCGCAGTCGCGGCCGGCGAAGGTCTCGTCGCGCAGGTAGCGCACGGTGGTGACCGAATCCTGCATCACGGTCCGCAGCTGGCCCAGCGAGCCGTCGTTGGCCGTTTCCTGCCAGCTCTGGCCGACGCTGACGGGCGACGGCGGCGTCTTGAAGTCCAGCGGCGCGAGGCCGGCCTGGAGCTGACGGAACATGCCCATGAACTCGCCGTCGCGCGCGGGCTCGAGCACGGGCTCGAAGCCCTTGCCGTCCTTGCGGTAGCGCGTGGTGAAGCCCTCGAGCTGGTCGAAGCCCTCGATCGGCTCCATGCCGATGCCGCTGCCGCTGCGCATGGCCGCCTTGATGTCGCTGAAGGTGACGTCACAGGTCCAGGCCTCGCCCTCCTGCTTCCAGTCGCGCGCGCTCCAGCTGTAGCGGATGCTGGCGATGTAGGCCGTGCCGTGGAACTCGGACTCGCTGCTGAAGTCGACGCTGAAGCGCATCGGTTCCACTGGCGTGAATGCGAAGCTGAGCACCTCGCCGGTGGCGGCCGTCTGCATCGCCACGCCGCCCCCCGCGCCGCCGCCGCAGCCGAGCGGAGCGAGCGCGAGCAGGGCGACGAGCGCCAGGTACGGAAGCGGGGACAGGCGCGCGCGGATCATCGTTTTCCCTCCTGGTCACGTTGATCGAGAAGCCGGTTGAGCTCGGCGGAGAAGTGGCTGAGATCGGCGAAACGCCGGTAGACGGACGCGAAGCGCACGTAGGCCACCTCGTCCAGGGCCGCCAGGCGCTCCATCACGGCCTCGCCGATGGCCTGCGAGGTCAGCTCGCCGCCGAGGCTGGCGTAGACCACGTCGCGCTCGACGTCCTCCACCAGCTGCTCGAGCGATTCGCGCGACACCGGCCGCTTCTCGCAGGCCCGCAGCAGGCCGTGGAGGATCTTCTCGCGGTCGAAGGACACGCGGCGGCCGTCGGCCTTGACCACGGTGACGGGACTGCGCTCCACGTACTCGTAGGTGGTGTAGCGCGCGCCGCAGCCCAGGCACTCGCGGCGGCGGCGCACGGCCTCATCGTCGCGGGTGCTCCGCGAGTCCACGACGCGGTCTTCCTTGTGCGAGCAGAAGGGGCACTTCACCGATATCCTCCCGGCGCGGACGTCACGCCTCGCGGCGACGCCCCGTGGCTACCAGACGGCGCGGCTGCCCGCCGCGTAGAGCGGGAAGCTGGCCGCCAGCTCCCGCGTGCGCGCCTTCGCCCGGCGCTCGCGGTCCTCGCGCGCGGCGTCGGACGCGCCCTGCGCGTCCAGCACGTCGGCGATCAGACCGCCCACCTCGCGGAACTCCGCCTCGCCGAGGCCGCGCGTGGTCAGCGCGGCGCTGCCGACGCGAACCCCGCTGGTGACGAAGGGACTGCGCTCCTCGAAGGGCACCGTGTTCTTGTTGACGGTGATGCCCGCGCGCTCCAGCGCCGACTCCGCGTCCTGGCCGGTGATCGCCATGCCGCGGAAGTTGATCAGCAGCAGGTGATTGTCCGTGCCGCCGGAGACGAGCGTGTAGCCGCGGTCGAGAAGCGTGCGCGCGAGCACCTGCGCGTTCGCCACCACGCGCGCGGCGTAGTCCTTGAAGCCGGGCTTCAGCGCCTCGCCGAAGCAGACGGCCTTCGCCGCGATGATGTGCATGAAGGGTCCGCCCTGGTTGCCCGGGAAGTTGACCTTGTTGATGACGTTGACGTGTTCCGCCTTCTCCAGGATCAACCCGCCGCGGGGACCGCGGAGCGTCTTGTGCGTGGTGCTGGTCACGACGTCCGCGTAGGGCACGGGGCTCGGGTGCGCGCCGCCGGCCACCAGGCCCGCGATGTGCGCCATGTCAACCACCAGCACGGCGCCCACCTCGTCGGCCACCGCGCGGAAGCGGGCGAAGTCGATGAAGCGCGGATAGGCGCTCGCGCCGCACATGATGAGCTTGGGCTTCTCGCGGCGGGCGGTCTCGGCCATGGCGTCGTAATCGAGCGTCTCCTCGCCCTCCTTCACGCCGTAGGAGACCACCTTGAAGAAGCGGCCGGAAAAGTTCAGCGGATGCCCGTGGCTCAGGTGCCCGCCGTGCGAGAGGTCCAGGCCCATGATCGTGTCGCCGGGCTCGAGAAAGGCCATGTAGGCGGTGATGTTCGCCTGCGTCCCCGAGTGCGGCTGCACGTTGGCGCGCTCGGCGCCGAAGAGCTCGCGCGCCCGCTCGCGGGCGAGGCGCTCGGCCTCGTCGACGATCTCGCAGCCGCCGTAGTAGCGCTTGCCGGGATAGCCCTCGGCGTACTTGTTGGTGAGCACGGAGCCCATGGCCTCGAGCACCGCCGGAGAGACGAAGTTCTCCGAGGCGATCATCTCGAGCCCCTCCTCCTGACGGCGCAGTTCGCCGATCAGGGTGGCGTGCAGCTCCGGATCGGCCTTCGCCACCTGCTCCCACTGCATCCAGTCCACGCCTTCGACCTCCCTCGGGACGGCCGGCCCGGCTCAGCGCCGCGGCTCGTCCTGCCGGTCCCGTTCGTAGTTCGTGATGCGTCCCACGCGGCGTTCGTGGCGGCCGCCCGCGAAGGGCGTCGCGAGCCAGAGCCGCAGCCACTCGCAGGCGCGGCCTGACTCGAGCCAGTTGCCGGGCAGGACGAGGATGTTCGCGTCGTTGTGCTCGCGGGACAGGCGCACGGCGTCTTCGTCGTAGACGAGGGCCGCGCGCGCGCCCTGCACCTTGTTGGCCGCGATCGACATGCCGATGCCCGTGCCGCAGACCAGCACGCCGCGCTCGGCGCGCCCGGCGGCCACGCGCTCGGCCACCGCGATGGCGAAGTCGGGGTAGTCCACCGACGCCGCGCCGTGGCTGCCGAGGTCGTCGACCTCGTGGCCCGCCTCACGGAGGCAGGCCACGAGAGCGTCCTTGAGCGCCACCCCGCGGTGGTCGGTGGCGACGGCGAGGCGCACTAGCCCTCCACGGGCGCCGGCTTGACCGGAGTCAGCCAGCCGTAGCGGTCCTCGTAGCGGCCGTTGAACATGCCGAAGAAGCGCTCCTGGAGCTGCTTCGCCACCGGCCCGCGGCTGCCGCTGCCGACGGTGATCCGGTCGATGCTGCGGATGGGCGTCACCTCGGACGCCGAACCCGTGAAGAAGACCTCGTCGGCGATGTAGAGCATCTCACGCGCGATGGTCTCCTCCCGCACCGTGTAGCCCAGCTCCTTCAGCAGCGTGATGATGGTGTTCCGCGTGATGCCCACCAGGATCGAGCCCGCCATCGGCGTGGTCCAGACGACGCCGTCGCGCACGAGGAAGAGGTTCTCGCCGCTGCCCTCGCTGACGTAGCCGTTCACGTCGAGGCCGATGCCCTCGACGTAGCCGTTGGTGATGGCCTCCATCTTGATGAGCTGGCTGTTCATGTAGTTGCTGCCGGCCTTGGCCATGTTGGGCATGGTGTTCGGCGCGCTGCGGTTCCAGCTGGCGACGCAGACGTCCACGCCCTGCTCCAGCGCCTCCGGGCCGAGGTACTTGCCCCACTCCCAGACGGCGATGGCCACGTCGATCGGGCAACCCTTCGGGTTCACGCCCACCTCGCCGTAGCCGCGGTAGACCAGCGGGCGGATGTAGCACTCCTCGAGGCCGTTGACCGTGACGGTCTCCAGCATGGCCTCGCGCAGGGCCGCGAAGTCGTAGGGCACCTGCATGCGGTAGATCTTCGCGGACTCGAGCAGGCGCCGAACGTGCTCGTCGAGGCGGAAGACCGCCGGCCCGTCCGGCGTCTTGTAGACCCGGATGCCCTCGAAGACGCTGCTGCCGTAGTGAAGCACATGGCTGAGGACGTGCACCTTGGCCTCATCCCAGGGCACGAGCTTCCCGTTCATCCAAATCGTGTCGGCCTTCTTGACCGGCATTGCCGCCTCCCTTGCCTGGGCCGGCGCGCGCTAGAGACGCGCGAGGGCCCGCTTGATGTAAGCCTCGATTTCGTCGGCTGTCCGGGCGTAGTCGGCGAGACTGCCGCCGATGGGGTCGGCGATCCCCGGCCCCAGACGCGGCGCTCCCGCCCACTCGCTGAGCAAGACCACGGACTTCAGTGCTGCTGCGGGGTACTCCTGGACGGCCAGGCGGTGTTCCTCCTCCATGGCCACGATCACGTCGGCCCAGGCCACCAGCTCACCGTTCAGTCGCTGGGCCTGGTGCCCGCTGATGTCGATCCCCCGCTCGCGCAGGGTGCGCACGCCGTTGTCGCTGGCGGCGAGCCCGTTGCGGGCGATCAGCCCCGCGGAGGCACAGTCCAGAGCATGCCCCAGCGCGGCGGCGTGGTGACGGGCGAGACCCTCGGCCATGGGGCTGCGACAGATGTTGCCGGTACACACGAAGAGCACGCGCAGCGCCGCCATGTTGTCCTTCCGGGTCTCACATCACGTGGCCCCCATCGTCAGGACGAAAGGGGTCCGGCCCTCCCGCAGTACCTTCGGCGGCCGGCAGGTCAGGTCCACCAGGGTCGAGGGCAGGGCCCCCTCCTCGGCGACCCGCAGCTCCAGCTCGGAGTCGGCGACCACGAGATCGACGTTGTCCCCAAACAGCTTAACAATTTCCTCCGCGCTTTCAAGAGGCGGCTCGCCCGCCCGATTCACGCTGGTGGAAAGCAGGGGCGCCTCCAGGCAGCCGAGCAGCTCCTTGAGGAAAGGCGTCTCGGGCAGGCGGAAGGCGACGCGCGGCGCGTCGTCCTCGCCCAGGCTCGTCCAGGCTCGAGGTGTCGCCGGCAAGGCCTTGAAAATGAACGTGATGGGACGATCGCGGTTGGCGTCCACGTGGCCGCGCTGTTCCGCGTCCAGCTCCGCATAGCGCTCGATGCAGGCCGTGTCGGGGGCCAGCAGGATGAACGGCCGGCCCGGCGACTCGTAGCCCTTGAGGCGCGCGATCTTGTCGACGATCCCGGGCGAGGTCGCCAGGCCGTGCAGCCCGTAGAGCGTGTCCGTGGGCAGCACGGCCACATGCCCCATGACCAGCGCGCGGGTCGCCTCCAGCAGTGCCCGCCGCTCGTGGACGGAGATCGAGTGATCCTTCATCTCAGCTCCATTCCTCCCTGTAACTGACCAGCTTGGCCGCGATCGCGTCATCGCTGACACCCAGGATCGCCGCGGCCAGGAGCGCGGCGTTCACCGCCCCGCCGCGCCCGATGGCCACGGTGGCCACGGGGATGCCGCGGGGCATCTGAACCATGGAGAGCAGGGCGTCCACGCCGGACAGCGCGCCGGCCTGCACGGGGACGCCGATCACGGGCAGCGTGCTGTGCGCCGCCACCACGCCGGGCAGCGCGGCGCTCAGCCCCGCGATCGCGATCAGAACCTGGAGCCCGCGGTCCCGCGCCGTGCGCGCCCATTCGGCCACGCGCTCGGGATTGCGGTGCGCGCTGGCCACCAGGCTCTCCGAGGGGATGCCCAGCTTGGCCAGCGTTTCCTCGCAGGGGGCGAGGGTGTCCTTGTCCGATGCGCTGCCGAGGATGATGCCCACGCGCGCGTTGCTCATGTCCGACCTCCGGCTCGGGAGAGGGCGCGCCAGCCGATGTCCCGGCGCAGGTAACGGTTCGCGAAGCGGATGCCGTCCACGCGTCGATAGCAGCGGTCGGCGGCCTGCTGGAGATCGCGCCCGAGGGCGGTGACCGCCAGCACGCGGCCTCCCGACGTGAGCAGGCGCTCGCCGTCGAGGCGCGTGCCCGCGTGGAAGACCCAGCAGTCGTCGTTGTCGGCGGGGGCGTCGAGGCCCTCGATGGGCAGCCCCGTCGCGTAGCTGCCGGGATAGCCCTCGGACGCCAGCACCACGGTGAGGCTGGCCTCGGGCCGCAGCGGCAGCCCCGTCGCCGGCAGTTCCATCGCGCCGGCGGCGGCGCCGGCGAGCAGGCGGCCGAAGTCGCAGTCCGCCGCCAGGCGCGGCAGCACGGCCTGCGTCTCGGGATCGCCGAAGCGGCAGTTGAACTCGAGGACGCGGGGGCCGGCCGGCGTCATCATCAGCCCGGCGTAGAGCACGCCGCGGTAGTCCACGCCCTCGGCGGCGAGGCCGTCCAGGGTGGCGCGGAAGATCCCCTCGGCGACGGGCAGCAGTTCGCCCTCGGGCAGCTCCGCCACGGGGCTGTAGGCGCCCATGCCGCCGGTGTTGGGGCCCAGATCGCCGGCGCCCGCGCGCTTGTGGTCCTGGCTGGCGGGCAGCAGGGCGAAGCGGTGGCCGTCGCAGACGGCGAGCAGGGACAGCTCGTAGCCCTCGAGCCGCTCCTCCACCAGCAGGCGACGGCCCGCGCCGCCCAGGGTCTCGCCGGCGAGCAGCTCGCGTCCCGCGGCCAGCGCCTCGGCGCGGGTGGACGGCAGCAGCACGCCCTTGCCGGCGGCGAGGCCGTCGGCCTTGAGCACCACCCGGCCGTCGCCCGCCGGGGCGAGCGCGTCGAGGGCCGCCTCCAGGCCGGCGGGGTCGTCCACCTCGCGCGCTGCGGCGGTCGGCAGGCCGTGGCGCTGGCAGAAGGCCTTGGCGTGGACCTTGGATCCCTCGAGGCGGGCGCCGTTGGCGCCGGGGCCGAAGGCGGGGACGCCCGCGGCGCGCAACGCATCGGCCAGCCCCGCGACGAGGGGGGCCTCGGGGCCGATCACCACGAGGTCGGGGCCGAGGGCCGCCAGAGCGGCGGCCTGGGCGCTTACGGGTCCGTCCGCGCGCAGGTCCGACGCGTCGAGGCTCCACCCCGCCCGGGCCGTGCCCCCGTTGCCGGGCCAGACCTGGACCCGCTCCACCGAGGGAGACTGCGCCAGACGCCAGGCGAGCGCATGCTCCCTGCCGCCGGAACCGATGACGATGACGCGCACGGGTAATCCTTTCCTTGCTGGATTGCAAATCTACCGCGAAGGCGCGTCATCGACAACCAGATTCAGGACTCAAACGCGGGAAAAGCGACGACCCAGCGCCGCGGGCGCTCGGCTCCGCCCGATGACCCCCGCGAGGGCCACCATCGTGAGCAGATAGGGCAGCATCTGCACGAAGCGCAGCGGCAGCCACGGCAACTGCAGCTGTCCCTGCAGCGACTCGGCGAAACCGAAAAGCAGCGTCGCCGCGAGCACGCCCCGCGGCCGCCACTTGCCGAAGATGAGCGCCGCCAGGGCGATGTACCCGCGCCCCGCGCTCATGTTCTTGACGAAGTAGCCCGCGCCGAGGCTGAGGAAGGCGCCGCCCAGCCCCGCGAGCGCGCCGCTGAGCAGCACGCCGGCGAGGCGCAGGCGCAGCACGGGCAGGCCCAGCGAGTCCGCGGCCTCGGGGTGCTCGCCCACCGCGCGCAGGCGCAGGCCGAAGGGCGTGCGGAAGAGCGCCCAGCCGCAGAGCGGCACGGCCGCGAGCGCGAGCAGCGTCAGCGGCGGCAGCTCGACGAACACGCGCCCCAGCGCGCCGCCGGGTCCCGTCAGCGCGATGCGCGGCGAGTTGGCGCCGCTGCCGTAGAGCATCCACATGAGGAACTCGGTGGCGCCCATGGCGAGCATGTTGAGCGCGACGCCGCTGACGATCTGGTCGACCCCGAAGCGCAGCGTGACCAGCGCGTGCAGGCTCGCCAGGAGCACGCCGGCCAGCACGGCCGCCAGCAGCGCCACCGGCAGCGAGCCGGTGGCGATCGCGGCCGCGGCCGCGGCGAAGGCGCCGACGAGCAGGATGCCCTCCAGCGCGATGTTCACCACGCCCCCCCGCTCGGAGAACATGCCGCCCAGGCCGGCGAAGAGGAGCGGCGTGGCCGTCCGCAGCGTGCCGAGCAGCAGGCCCAGGACGAGGTTCATCGCGTCCCCCGTTCGCGCGCGAGGCGACGGCGCCGCCGCGCCGCCAGCTCGCCGATCGTCACCACGAAGAGGATGATCAGCGCCTGCAGCACCACCACCAGTTCGCGGGGGACGTCGGTGAAGATGTCGATCTCCAGCGCGCCGGTGCTGAGGAAGCCGAAGAGCAGCGCCGCGAGCAGCACGCCCAGCGGGTGGTTCTTGCCCATCAGCGCCACCGCGATGCCCAGGAAGCCGAGCCCCGAAGAGAAGTTGTCCAGGAAGCGGTGGCGGTAGAGGAGCACCTCGTGCACGCCCACCAGCCCCGCCAGCGCTCCGCTCACGGCCATGGCCCGCAAGGTGACGCGGCCCACGTCGATGCCCGCCTGCCGCGCGGCCGCCGGACCTTCCCCCACCGCCCGCAGCCGATAGCCCGCCACGCCCCAGCGAAAGACGGCCCACACCGCCAGCACCGCCGCCAGGGCCAGCAGCAGCGATGGCCCCAGCGGATTCGCCGACTGGAGCCCCAGCCACGCGCCGAGCCGGCTGTCTGCAAAGGGATGCAGGTGATAGCTCGCGGCGATCGCGCGGGTGTGCGGGATCATCTGATCCGGCTCCTTGAGCGTCCGCTCCACCAGGTAGCCGGTGATGCCCACGGCCAGAAAGTTCATCATGATCGTGTTGATGACCTCGTGCACGCCGTAGCGCGCCTTGAGCCAGCCCGGAATCGCGCCCCAGAGCCCGCCGCCGAGGGCCGCCGCGACGATGGCCGTGGGCAGCGCGATCCAGCGCGGCGCGCCGGGCAGGGCCAGCGCCACGGCCGCGGCGCAGAAGGCGCCGGCGTAGAGCTGCCCCTCGCCGCCGATGTTGAAGAGCCCGGCGCGGAAGGCGTAGGCCACGCTGAGACCGGTGAAGATCAGCGGGGTGGCGTCGAAGAGCACGCGGGCGAAGCCGTCGGTGGAGCTGAGGCCCTGCTTGAAGAGCATGGGCAGCACCACCCACGGCGACGCGCCGATGGCCGCGACGATCACGCCGCAGACCACGAAGGCCAGCGCCAGCGCCGCCAGCGGCGGCCAGAGCGCCTCCCAGGCCGCGCGCGCCCAGCGTGCCGTCCGCTCAGGCACGGCGACCCTCCGCGGGCGTGGCGGCGCCGGCCGCGCCGGTCATCCAGAGGCCCAGGGTCTCCTCGTCCACGGCGTCCGCCGCGAAGCTCGCCACGAGCCGGCCCTTGTAGAGCACCGCGACGCGATCGCTCAGGGCCAGCAGCTCGGGCAGCTCAGAGGAGATGAGCAGGATCGCGAGGCCGTCCGCGCGCAGCGCCAGCAGCTGGCGGTGGATGGCCTCGATGGCGCCGACGTCCACGCCGCGGGTGGGCTGCGCCGCCACCAGGACGCGCGGACGGGCGTCCAGCTCGCGCGCCAGGATGAGCTTCTGCTGGTTGCCGCCGGAGAGCTCGGCGGCCAACTGGCCGGGGTCGGTGACGCGCAGGTCGTAGTCGGCGATGCGGCGGCGGGCCAGGGCGTCCACCGCCGCGGGGCGCAGGAAGCCGAGGCGGCTGAGGGCGGGGTCGTCCTCCTGGCCGAGGATGAGATTCTCGCGCAGGCTCATGGAGAGCACGAGGCCGCTCTTCTGACGGTCCTCGGGCACCAGGCGGATGCCCAGCGCGCGGGCGCGCTTCGGGCTGAGCGGGCCGACGCGCCGGCCGTCCAGGTGGATCGACCCGGCGTCGGGCGGCAGCAGGCCCGCCAGCACCGCCGCCAGCTCGCGCTGCCCGTTGCCCTCGACCCCCGCCAGGCCGACGATCTCCCCCGCACGCAGCTCGAGGTCCACCTTCGTCAGCGGCGCCACGCCCGGCTGGCGGTCCACGCAGAGGCCCTTCAGCGCCAGCCGCACGGGCCCCGGCGTGGCCGGCGGCTTCTCCACGCGCAGGAGCACCTCGCGGCCCACCATCATGCGCGCGAGCGTGGCCGCGTCGGCGTCCTCGCGCTCGAGCCGCCCCACGTGACGCCCCCGCCGCATCACGTCGACGCAGTCGGCGAGCGCGAGCACCTCGTCGAGCTTGTGTGTGATGAGGACGATGGTCTTGCCCTCGCCCTTCAGCCGCCGCAGCATCGCGAAGAGGAAGCGCGTCTCCTGGGGGCTGAGGACGCCGGTGGGCTCGTCGAGGATGAGGACGTCCGCGCCGCGGTGCAGCACCTTCAGGATCTCGAGCATCTGCGCCTGGCCGACGCTGAGGTCCTCGGCGGGCAGGTCGGGATCGAGTTCCAGGGACAGCCGCTCGGCGCTCTCCGCCACGGCGCGCCGCGCCGCCGCGCGGTCCAGGCGCAGGGGCGAGCCGGGCTCGGCGCCGAGCACGAGGTTCTCGGCCACGCTCAAGGTGTCCACCAGCATGAAGTGCTGGTGCACCATGCCGAGGCCGCGCGCGATCGCGTCTTCGCTGCTGCGGAACTGGACGGGCTCGCCGTCGAGGAGGATGCGCCCCGCGTCGGGCCGCAGCATCCCGAAGAGCAGGCGCATGAGGGTGGTCTTGCCGGCGCCGTTCTCCCCCACCAGGGCGTGCAGGCGTCCCGGCGCGAACTCGACGCTGACGTCCTGCACCGCGGCCACGCCGGGGAAAGAGCGGCTCACGCCCTCCGCTGCCAGGCGCCGCGCCACGCGCTATTCCCGGGGCACGCGGATGCGTCCGGCGACGATCTCCGCGGCCAGCGAGTCGGCCATGGCGGTGAGATCGGGCGTGAGCACCTCGCGGTTGTACTCGTCGACGGTGTAGCCCACGCCGCCCGAGTCGAGGCCGAACTCCTGCACGCCGCCGGCGAAGTGGCCGGCCGCGACGGCCTTGATCGTCTCGAAGACCGCGCGGTCGACGCGCTTCTCCATGCTCGTGAGCACGGTGCCGGGCGCCATGAAGTCCTGGTTGGAGTCCACGCCGATGGCGAAGACGCCCTTCTCCCGCGCCGCCTCGATCACGCCGTTGCCCGTGGTGCCCGCGGCGTGGAAGATGACGTCCGCGCCGCGGCCGATCTGCGACAGCGCCAGCTCCTTGCCCTTCACGGGGTCGGCGAAGGCGCTGGGCGTCACGCCCGCGTAGCCCACCAGCACCTTCACGTCCGGGCGCACGGCCTGGGCGCCGGCGCGATAGCCCGCCTCGAAGCGCTTGATGAGCGCCACCTCCATGCCGCCGACGAAGCCGATCACGCCGCTCGCGCTCTTCTCGGCGGCGATGGCGCCCACCAGGTAGGAGCCCTCCTCCTCGCGGAAGAGCAGGCTGGCCACGTTGGGCCGGCCCTCCACGCGGCCGTCCACGATGGCGAAGTGCGTGTCGGGGTAGTCCGCCGCCACCTTGCCCACGGAGTCCGAGAAGAGGAAGCCCACGCCGACGATCAGGTCGAAGCCCCGCTCGGCGAGCTTGCGCAGGCCCTGCTCGCGGTCCGAGTCCTGGCCGGGCTCGAACTCCACGGCCTTCACGCCCAGCTCCTGCTCGGCCTGCAGCAGCCCGCGGTAGGCGGAGTCGTTGAAGGAGCGGTCGCCCTTGCCGCCGATGTCGAAGACCATGCCCACGCGCAGCGCGTCGCCACCCTCGTCGGAGTCCGAGCCGCAGGCGGCGGTCAGCAGCAGGAGCGCGGTGAGCAGCAGCGCGAGTCGTCGCACGATGACCTCCATGCCCGGCGAACGGGTCTAGACGGTGACGCGGGTGCCGTCCGTGCCGGCCAGGGCCTCGCCCAGGTTCTCCGGCGCGCAGACCAGCACTTCCCTGCCCCCGCGCTCGAGGAAGCGCGCGGCGGCCTCCATCTTGGGGCCCATGCTGCCCGCGGGAAACTCGCCCGCCGCCTGGTGGCGGCGCAGCTCGGCCAGGTCGATGCCGTCCAGATCGCGCTGGTCCGGCTGGCGGAAGCGCACGGCCACGCGGGGCACCCCGGTGACGAAGACCAGCACGTTGGCGCCCAGCTCGCGCGCGAGCTCGGCCGCCGCGAAGTCCTTGTCGATGACCGCGTCGATCCCCTTCAGCAGCCCCTCGCGGTTGCGGCGAACGGGCACGCCGCCGCCGCCGGCGGCGATGACCACCACGCCGCTCTCCACGAGGCGGCGGATGGAATCGATCTCCACGATGTAGCGCGGCTCGGGGCTGGCCACCACGCGACGGATGCCGCGGCCGGCGTCCTCGCGCATCACCCAGCCCTTGTCGCGCGCCAGCGCCTCCGCCTCCTCCGGCCCGTAGAAGGGCCCGATGGGCTTCGTGGGCGCGCTGAAGGCGGGGTCGGCGGGGTCCACCTCCACCTGGGTCACGACCGTGGCCACCGGCCGGCGGTCGCCGATCAGGTGCAGCTCGTTGCGCAGCGCGTTCTGGATCATGAAGCCGAGGCCGCCCTGGCTGTCGGCGCCGCAGATGAAGAGCGGCATGGGCGGGATCTGGCCCTTGGCGGCCTCGTTGCGCAGCACGATGTTGCCCACCACGGGCCCGTTGCCGTGGCTCAGCACCACGCGCACGCCTTCGCGACAGAGCGAGGCCACGTGCGCCATGGTGCGCCGGGTGGTGTCGAACTGCTCGTCGATCGTGCCCGAGGACCCCACCGGCAGGACGGCGTTGCCGCCCAGGGTGATGACGAGCAGATCTGCCTGGGTATAGCGCCCCATGCCCCCCGGCCCTGGCCTAGAGGATCCGCTCGAGGGTGCCGCGCATCTGCTCCAGCGCCTGCTCGATGTTCTCCACGGAGTTCGCGTAGGAGAAGCGCAGGTAGCCCTCGCCGTGAGCGCCGAAGGACGTGCCGCTCAGCGCCGCCACGCCGGCCTCTTCGAGCAGGGCGTCGGCCAGGGGCTTGGACTTCCAGCCCGTCTCCTTGATGTTGGGGAACACGTAGAAGGCGCCTTTGGGGCTGAGGCAGCTGAAGCCCGGCAGGGCGTTCAGGCCGTTCACGATCACGTCGCGGCGCTCCTTGAAGGCGGCCACCATGCGATCCACCTCGCCCTGGGGGCCGGTGAGCGCCTCGGCGCCGGCCTTCTGGGTGAAGGCCGCGGTGCAGCTCGCGCTGTTGGTCATGAGCTTGGCCACGCGCTCGGCGAGGTGCGCGGGGAAGGCGCCGTAGCCGAGGCGCCAGCCGGTCATGGCGTAGGTCTTGGAGTGGCCCTCGAGCAGCACGGTGCGCTCGGCCATGCCCGGCATCGCGTAGAGGCTCTTGTGCTCGCCCTCGTAGATGATGCGGCTGTAGATCTCGTCGGACAGGACGAGCAGGTCGTTCTCGCGGGCGATGGTCGCGATCTCCGTCAGCTCGGCCTCGCTCAGCACGCCACCGGTGGGATTCTGGGGCGTGTTGATGATCAGCATGCGCGTCGCCGGCGTGATCGAGTCCTTGATCTTCTGGATGTCCATGCCGAAGCCGGTGGACTCCAGCAGCGGAATGGGCACGGCCTTGGCGCCCACGAAGTTGATCATCGACTCGTAGATGGGGAAGCCGGGATTCGGGTAGAGCACCTCGTCGCCGGGCTCCACGCAGGCGAGGATCGTGTAGAACATGATCGGCTTGGCGCCGGGCGTGATGACGATCTGGCCCGCGTCGACCTTCGTCCCGCGCGTGCGGGACAGGTAGTCCGCGAAGACCTCGCGCACCGCGGGGATGCCCGCGCTGGGCACGTAGTGCGTGTCCCCGCCCTGCAGGGCGGCCACGGCGGCGTCGATGATGTTCCGCGGCGTGTCGAAGTCCGGTTCGCCGATCTCCAGGTGGACGATCTTGCGGCCCTTGGCCTCGAGGGCCCGGGCCTTGGCGAGCACCTCGAAGGCGGTCTCGGTGCCGAGACGGGACATGGCGTTGGCGTAGAAGCGGCCGCGGCGGCCGCTGCCGGGAAGGGCCTTCTCGATGGACTGCATCGCGAACCTCGACTTGCTTGCTGGATGGAGTGCTGGCGCCTGCTGTCAGGCGCGGCGCGGGGCCAAGGACATCAAGGTACACGGGGTCCGGAGGGCTGTCAATCCGGAGCGGGCGGTCAGGATCGAGGGCCGTCCGAGGCGCCGGGAGCGCCGTCGAGCGCGCGCCGCAGCTGCCCGCCGGCCGCCGCGAGCCGCGCCTCGGCCGTCCGCCGATCCACCGCGGCGAGCTCCATCAGCAGCGCCGTCTTCACGCTGCCGCCGGCCTCCACCAGCCGCGACGACGCCGCCGCGTAGTCCAGGCCCGCCAGTTCCATCAGCAGGCCGCGTCCGCGCTCCACCAGCTTCGCGCTGAGCGCCTGCAGGTCCACCATCCGGTTGCCGTAGACCTTGCCGCTCAGGACCATGGCGGCCGTGCTGATCATGTTGAGGACGAGCTTCTGCGCCGTCCCCGCCTTGAGCCGCGTGGAGCCGGTCACGGCCTCGGGACCGACCAGCAGGCGGATGACCACGTCGCCGGGCACCGCGACCTCGGCGTTGGCGGTGATGAAGGCGGTGGCGCAGCCGCGCCGGCGCGCCTCCTCGACGGCCGCCACGGTGTAGGGCGTGCGGTGGCTGGCGCTGATCCCCACCACGGTGTCGACGGGGCCGGGGTCGAGCGCGGCGAGATCGTCCACGCCGGCCTGGGCGCTGTCCTCGACGCCCTCGGCGCTGCGCAGCAGGCTCGGCGCGCCGCCCGCGATGATCCCGACCACCTGGCCGGGCGGGCTGCCGAAGGTGGGCGGACACTCGGCGGCGTCCAGCACGCCCAGGCGCCCGCTGGTGCCCGCGCCCACGTAGATCAGCCGCCCGCCCGCCGCGAAACTCGCCGCGGCGCGCTCGGCCACCTGTGCCACCGCGGGCAGCGCGGCGGCCACGGCGGCGGGCACGCGGGCGTCCTCGGCGCTCATGCGCTGCACGATGCCCAGCGCGTCGAGCCGATCGAGATCGACGGTGTCCGGGTTCACCTGCTCGGTGCTCAGTCCGCGCAGCTGCCTGAGCAGTTCCTCGCCCACTAGCGCATCCTCACGACGCGGTCTTCCCAGACCACCTCGTCGCCCGCCAGATCCGTGAAGACCAGGCGCATCAGGTAGACGCCGTTGGCCACCGGGTCGCCGACGTCGTCGTGGCCGTTCCAGCTGAGCACGTGCTTCTCGCCTTCGGACAGCGCGCTCACCTGCTCGCGGTGGATGCGCCGCCCGCTCAGCGTGTAGATGCTCAGCGAGCCGTCGCGCACGCCGCCGCTCAGGGTGTACTGGAAGGTCGTGACCGCGCGGAAGGGGTTGGGGAAGATCACGCCGTCGAGCAGGCGCGCGCGCGCGTCCACCTGCAGGGCGATGCTGTCGTAGACGTCGCCCTGGTGGTGAAGCTCGAGCTGGTGCTCGCCGGGCGCCCAGGCGTAGTCGGCGTCCATCAGGTAGAGCGTGGTGTCGGGATTGTCCCCGGCGAAGGACGCCACCACGTCGGCGCGCAGCGCGCCGTCCTCCCAGAAGCTGAACTCGCCCGGCGCGAAGGTCGTGGACGGCACGCGGATCCGCATGTGCAGACGCCCCTCGCTGCGCACCCACTGGCCCTCGCGCAGGCTGTCGCCCTGGTCGCTGTAGAAGCGCACCACCTTGGCGGCCGGCAGCTCGAAGCGGCCCTCGCGGCCGGCCTGGTCGGTGACGGAGACCGACAGGTAGTCGCGGTCGCCCTCGTAGGGGACGCGCGCGGCGAGATACCAGCCCCTGGCGCCGGCGCCCTGGTCGGCGGCCAGGCTGTCCAGGGGCGCGGTCAGGTCCACCAGCAGGGTGTCGGTCTGGGTGAGCAGGCTGTCGAAGAGCGCGCTGTCCGCGTGGAAGGGCACCCAGGCCGCGCGGAGGTCGGCATTCAGGGGGCCGAGCTGGTCGTCGAGGCGCGGGGGCGCCATGCGGCTCTCGTCGACGGCCAGCGCCTCCAGCAGCAGCGTGTCGCCCGGCGAGAGAACGGGAATGTAGTCCTCGCGACCGAGCTCCACGCCGTCGGCAAAGAGCCGCACCCGCGGCGGGCGTGGATCCACGCGCGTGAGCGGGTCGCCGAGGAGGTCGTAGCGCAGGCTCGAGTTGTACTGGCCGTAGCGCAGCTCGGCGGCGAGCTGCAGGGTGCCCAGGCGCCAGTCGGGCGACAGCTGCAGCTCCGTCGGGCTGGTGCTGAACATGAGATGGATGAGCTGGCGCTCCAGGTCGACGTTGGGGAAGAGGTACTCGTAGCCGGCGCTCGCGTAGCTGGCCACCGCCCCCCGGCCACCGGAGAGGAAGAGCAGCTTCTCGCCCATGCAGTCCGCCGCGAGGTTGCCCTCGTTGAAGACGGCGAAGTCGTTGCCGTGACAGCCCAGGACCGACCACACGAAGGGCTTGCCGCCGTTGGTGAGCAGCTCCTGGTCGTCGGCCCCGTAGAGCGTCTTGAAGTACTCCTCGTGCCCGAGCAGGTTGCGGTTCGCGTGGCTCTGCACGGTCACGAAGCCCCAGCCCTTGCTCAGCGTGTCCGTGAACGCCGCCGACACGATGGGCCGCAGGTTGCTCTGCACCTCGGAGAGGATCGCCGTGGGGTGCTCGGCGAACCAGGGATCGGTGAGCACCGACAGGTACCAGGGCTCGGCGTGCAGGTCGCCGGGCACGTTCTCCGCCGCCATGTAGCTGCGCAGCTCCTCCTGCCCGCCCTCGAATTCCATCTCGTGGGTCTTGCACTCGAAGGGCTCGTAGTAGCCGTCGTAGACCCAGCAGTCGTCGGCCGCGAAGAGGAAGCGGCTGCGCCAGTCGTCGCCGCCTGCGTTGCCGTAGGTCTCGTAGCCCTCGATCTTGTCGAGCAGGGTATTCAGCTCGGTGACGTTGCCCACCGGCAGCCGGCCCATCATGAGCGAAGGCCAGGCGCCGATGCTGAACTTGACCGCGGCCTCGTCGAGCGTGACGAGCTCGTAGTTGCCGAGCACGTCCTCCTGCCGCTGGAAGCTCGGCACGAAGTCGGGCCGGGCGAGGGCGTTGACCTCCCGCGCGTCCTTGTTGGAGTCGCCGACCAGGACCAGCGCGGCGGCCCCCCACTGCTGATGGGCGAAGCGGGCGGCGTTGCGGATCGCGACGCCGCTGCGCACGCCGCCGCCGAAGAGATCCCAGACGGTGTCGTTGTCCAGCAGCCGCGCGCGGTAACCCTGGGACTCGCGGAAGTCGACCCAGCGCTGCATGCCGGCGACGAAGTCGGGGTGGCTCACGGCGAGGACGTCGCAGGGGCCGGCCTCGCCCAGCACCGCGACGTCGGCCGCCGCCGCGAGGGTGGGCGCGCGGAGCGCGTTCTCGTCCACCAGGAGAAAGCGCTCATCGCCGAGCGTGCTCTGGCGCAGGGACAGCGTGTAGTCCCCGGCCGTGCCGCTGGCGTTGGCGGCCTCGAGGAGCAGCCGCGTGGGCGTGGCGCCGGGAGCGCCGACGCGCAGCAGCTGCCAGCCCTGCCAGGGGCCGCTGAGGCCCCCGACGCGAAGCTCCAGGTCGCCGGAGAGATCGCCGCAGGTGAAGGCCAGGGAGTCGTCGACGGCCTCGTAGCGCGAGCGGTAGCTCAGCATCCAGTTGTCCAGCAGCGCGCCCCAGATCCGGTCGCGGCGAATGCGCAGCGTGTTGTCGCCGTCGGCGAGCGCGCCGGCGGGCACCACCGCGCCGTAGTCGTAGGGTTGCGCGAAGGCGAAGACGCACTGATCCAGCGCCGTCGTGCCGCCGCCGTTGACGATCTCGATGTCGAAGACGCGGGCCGTGGCGCTGTTCAGCGAGCCCTGGAAGTGCAGGTCGAGCCGGGCGGGCACGCCGTCCACGCGGCCCGGGCTGGCCATGGGCGTGTTCAGCGTGAAGCCGTCGGACGCGCTGGGCAGGTTGAAGTAGTAGAGGTTGGACGCCCAGCGCTCGTTCACGCTGTCGTAGAGCACCGTGGGCGGAAAGGCGAGGAAGTAGTCCTCGCCGACCGCGCGGCGGCGGCGCTCGAAGTCCGCGGGAGTGGTCCAGACACCGCCGTCCGTCCAGGCGGGCTCGGTGGCCATGTCGGACACCAGCGCGGGATCCACGCCCACGAAGACGGCCGCGTCGCGACCGTACCACTCGAGCCGGTCAGGGCTGTCCGTCTCGTCGGCCAGGCGTCGGCCGAGGAAGACGAGCACGTCGTCATCGTTCAGCAGCCCGTCCGCGTTCCGGTCGATCACGTAGCGCTCGCGAGGGGACTGGGTGAAGATGGGCTCGCCGCCACCGCTCCAGCTCAGGCGCTGCGTGAACACCGCCAGGCTGGCGAGCGGCGTGCCGCTGGCGATGCCCCAGCCGCCCAGCTGCGCGCCGGTGATGCCGTAGAGGCCGTCGTCGTGGGTGAGCGCCTTCACGCTGGCCTGCGCGCGCCCCGCCCGGTCGGCGTTCACCGGCGGCACGCGCCGCGCCCAGCCCGCGGCGACGTCGGCGTTGAGCAGCGCGCTGTCGTAGATCGGCTGAAAGAGCCGGTCGGGGCGCCGCAGCGTTTCGGCCGCGCCCGCCGCGGCCGCCGCATCGGGCACGAAGCGCAGTTCGATCACGAGCGTGTTCGCGAGGCGCAGGCCGCTGCCCGGCGTCCAGCTCGCCGGCGAGACGAGCAGTTCCTGAACCCGCTGATCGCGAAGCTGCCGCAGGGCGCCCAGGCGGACGTCCACGGGGTAGTCGCGGCCATAGGCCAGCGGATCGCGCAGGTACCGCTCCGAGGGCAGGCTCTCGGGCCCGCCGATGTCGTCGCGCGGGGTCGGAAAGGGCAGCGGAGCACCCGCCAGGGGCGTGCTCCCCAGCAGCTGCCAGCTCAGCACGGCGCGCTTGCCCGGGGGCAGCGCCACCTGTCCGCGCCAGCGCGGCAGCAGCGGCGCGCCCGTGAGGACGGAGTCGGCCGGCCCGGCGCTCTCGAGGTTGCAGCCGTCCAGTCGCAGGAGCACGCCGTCGGCGCTTTCGCGGATGGCGTCGGTGTCGAAGTCGAGCCGGAGGCGCAGGCCGTCGGCATCGTTCCGGAGGACCTGGCTGACGGGCGCGCCCGAGCGCGCAGCGGCGGGTCCAGCCGGCAAGGCGAGGACCAGCCCGGCGCCCAGGAGCATGGGGAACAGCAGGCGTCGAAGCTGCACGGATCCCTCCCGGTGAGGGTTGGGGTGAAGGATCGCATCCAGCAGGGATGGTGGCACAGGGCAGGTAGAGCGGCCCCTGGCTTCAATTTAGCATCCGGCGCGGGCCCTGTCCAGCGCCGCACGGGCCGGGGGGCGCAGCCGTGGCCCGAAGCGCAGAATCCCTCCCCTCGCGGTACAACCGCGTGGAGAGGGATTCTGCGTGAAGCGCTCCAGGAGGGCGCTAGTCGACTAGTACAGCGACTTGACGCTGCCCCAGCTGCTGACCTCGGTGGCCGTGCCGCAGCCGCAGCTGCAGTTGCCGGTGGTGCAGTTGACCGTGAAGGTGCAGCCGCTCACGGGGATCTCATCGAAGTTCGTGTCCACGATGATGATGTTGCCGCCGCCGCCGACGTCGCCGGGCACGATCTCCATCTGGTAGTCGTTGCCGAGCCAGGTGTCGCTCAGCGGGAAGAAGTCCACGGTGCCCAGGAAGGCATCGGGGCCCGCGAGGGGCACCTGGAAGGCCAGCGAGAGGTCGGTGGCCGGTCCGCCGATCACCAGCTCGGTGTCCCAGTTCTGGGTGATGAGTCCGCCGGCGCCGGGCCAGTTGGCCACCTTGAACTCGACGGAGGTGCACGCGTCGATCTCGGCGGGATCCATGTGGGCGTAGAAGTACACGGTGACCGTGACGTAGGCCGTGTTCATGACGGCGTCGCAGGACGACATGAGGTCGTCGCTGTAAATGCCGATCCACGAGGTCTGAGACTGCGCCTGCGCGGAGCCCACAGCCAGCGCCAGCAACGCAAACACCACGAGCATTTTCTTCATCATGACCCTCCTGCGGGTACCTCGGAGTAGAGCAATCCGTCGCCTGAGTACGGCGTCGAGCCCGGGTAAACTAACACCGGGCTTTTCGGAGTGTCAATAAAAAGGGGGCCGCCGTGTGGGGAATTCACGCGATGTTCTCGCGGAAACAGAGAAGGCCGCCGGCGATGCCGGCGGCCTTCGAAAACCAGGACTTGTGCTAGCGTCTAGACTAGTACAGAGCCTTGATCTGGCCCCAGGTCGCATCCTCGGTCGCGATCGTCTCGGTGCAATCGCAGCCGTAGGGCAGGCCACCCGTGCAGTTGAAAGTGAAGAAGTGCTGCGCGGTCTCGCAGGGCACCTCGTTGAAGTCCGTGTCCACGACAACCAGGTTGCCGCTGTCGTTGCTCGCCATCACGGTCATGCGGAAGTCCGGACCGAAATCGCTGAGCACGAAGAAGTCAACGGAACCCATGAAGGCGTTCGGACCAGGAATGGCCGGCGAGAAAGCCAGCGCGATGCCGTAGCCCAGATCACCGATCACCAGGGTGGTCTCCCAGTGAGGGGTCATCAGCGCCATGGTGGCACCGGGCAGGTTGTCCACGCTGAACTCGGCCGCGGTGATCGCGGTGATTTCCGGAGGCAGGACCGCGAAGAAGTACACGGTCGAGGTGGCGTACTGCGTCACGTCCGCCTGGCAGAGCACACCCTGATCGTCGGCGTACATGCCGATGAAGGGCTGCGTCTGAGCGGCGGCGAGGCTGCTCATGGCGGCCAGAAGCAGAAGAGCGACCATCAGTTTCTTCATGTTGCAACTCCTTGAGATGTAAGAAGTGGTGTCAAGCCTGAGCTTGGTACCTTTTGCCCAGTTTAGAGCCTGAGCTTCGCTCTTCGAACCCTGCTTGCCAGCCGGAGACGTCTCCAGGTACTCGGCCGGCGTTTCTGGGTGGGGCCACCGGAGAACCGGCGGCCCCGATCAACCGCAAGTCGAAACTAGTACAGAGCCTTGATCTGACCCCAGGTCGCATCCTCGGTCGCGATGCCGTCCTGGCACTGGCAGCTGCCGTAGACGCCGCCGGGCGTGCAGTTCACGATGCAGCTCCAGCCAGCGGCCGGAATCTCGGCCGCCGTGTCCGCATCCACGACCAGGATGTTGCCGGCGCCCGAAGGCACGACTTCCATCGCATGATCCGCCGGGACGGCGGCCAGCAGGAAGTAGCTGATGCTGCCCAGGTAGGCCAGAGGCGCATCGAGCGGCGTCGTGAAGGCCAGGGCGACGCCATCCGGGGTCATGATGTCACCGATCACCAGGGTGGTGTTCCAGGCGACGGTGGCGATGGCCATGCCGGTCAGGTTCACGCCGGAGGCGCCGAACTCACAGGCGGACATAGCGCCGATGTCGTCCAGCTGGGCGAGGAAGTAGACGGGCACGGTCGTATACTGAGCGGTCATGTTCGCAGTGCAGTTCAGGGCACCCTGGTCACCGAAGATACCGATGACGCTGGCGCTGGCCGCACCGGCCATGAGCATCAGGCTAAGAGCCAAAGCAGCGATCACACTCTTTTTCATTGGGCGAACTCCTCTACTAGTTGATGCCGACAGGTGAACAAGCTGCAACGCCAACGTACCGTTTTCAGCTTACACTCTTCGGTTCCGGGTCCCTTCCAGCGGGCCCCGGTGTGCCCCGCGGCGATCCGCGGGGCACAGTGGGGTCAAACCTCGATTAAGGGCAGTCGCTGTTGTTGTAGAACCCAGCGAAGATACCGAAGTCCGCGACCGTAACGCTGGGCGTGCCGCCGCTCTCGTTAAAGTCCGCGCAAGCAAAGCTGCCCTGGTAGTACGCACCGAAGATACCGAAGTCGCCAGCCGTCACCGCGCCGTTCCCATTCAGGTCCGGGCTGTTGAAGCTGAGCGTCAGGTTCTCGATCACGTTACCCACGGCAACGACGTCCATGCTGATCGTGGCGCAGTCGTAGTCCACACCGGACACGCGAGCCGCCACGCCGCCGCGGGGGGTACCCGTGAACGTGGTGTGGCCCTCGTCAGGCGCGAAGGTGGAGCTGTCCGCAACGACGCCACCGGGGCAGAAGGACGTGATGGAAGTGGGATCACTCAGCCAGATGTCGGAAGCGACCACCTCGACCGGGTTGTTGCCCGTGTCGTTCAGGTAGACGTCGATCCGATGGTTGGTCGGGATCGTGAAGCTGTCGGCGCCGCCGGGCGCGATGGTCATGATACCGGTAGAGGCGATCGTCGCGTAGCTATTCGTAGGATCGACGATACCGGCGTTGGCGATGGAATTGATGGCCAGGAGCGCCAGCGCAGCCATCAGCGCGAAAACCTTCCTGCTAGTCATTGGCAGAAGCACCTCCTACAAAAGGTAGCATTGAGCGACAGTCCCGACTGGCAAGGACGAAGCGATCGCTCGGTTGTATGTAAGCAAGGGCACTACTTGCAGGGGCCTTAAGGATACCACCTTCGTCCCCACTTACTCAAGCCACAGTTGCGTTACCGTTCGCTGAACAGCTCCACTCCCGTGGGGAAACTTCCTGCGGTGGATTGGAATTATATCAGAGCCCCAAAATCCGTGTCAACCGGCATTCTGGGGTGACTGGCAATACTAACGCTGTCTTGTCAAACCGCTTACAGGACATGCAGGGCCTTTTCGACCCGGACCGGGAAGCCCGGGGACTCGGTGGGCGAAACAGGGCTCGAACCTGTGACCTCCTGCGTGTAAGGCAGATGCTCTCCCAGCTGAGCTATTCGCCCTCGCGGCGCCCGGCGCCGGCGCCCTTCCGCTCCCCAGCCCCGGGTCCCGGCCCGGAGTGGCCGAGTCGGAAGAGGGCCGTCGGGATCAGCACGCAGTAGCCCACGACCAGCAGTGCCGGCGCCAGGGTCATGCTGCCCCCCTTGAGCGTCAGGTAGCCGAGAACCACGGCCGCCAGCCCGGTCAGGAACAGGCTCTTGAATCCGAAGACCTTGAACGCGATGGCCACAGTTCTCCTCCTCCTGGGGGTCGGCGACGGGCGCGCCGACGTGAACGCTACGCGGAGGGCTCGCTCCCTGTCAAGCCGCCGCTCTCCCGTGTCCGCGGGCCGCGGCTCATGGCGCTGAGGCTGCCCGAACTGAACGGCCGCAGATCCAGCGAGACGGAGGCGAAGCCGAGCGCGCGCAGCCCCGCGTCCACGGCATCGCGTCGCGACGGGTCGGTCAGGCGCTGCCACTCGTCGGCGCCCAGCTCGATGCGGGCCAGCTTGTCGTGGTGGCGCACGCGGTAGTCCCTGAAGCCCAGGTCGCGAAGCAGCTTCTCGGCGGCGCCGAGCTGCGTCAGCTTGGACTCGGTGACCTCGGAGAAGTGCGGGATGCGGCTGGCGAGACAGGCCCGCGCCGGGCGGTCCCAGATGGCCAGGTCGAGCTCCCGCGCAAGGCGGCGAATCTCTCCCTTGGCCAGACCCGCCTCGGCCAGCGGCGCCCGCACGCGGTAGCGGCGCGCGGCCTCTGCGCCCGGACGGTGCTCGCCGAGATCGCTGTGGTTCCCTCCGTAGATCAGCGTGTCGAAACCCTCCGCCGCCGCCAGCGCCTCCATGTGCTGGAAGAGCTCCTGCTTGCAGAAGAAGCAGCGGTCGGGGGCGTTGGCCCGGTAGCTGGGATTGTCGATCTCGTGGGTGGCCAGCACCCGCACCGGGATGGACTGCCCGCGCGCGAAGTCCAGCGCCTCGTCCCGCTCCCAGTCGGCCAGCGAGGCCGAGTCGGCGAGGACGGCCGTGAGGGCGTCGCCCAGGAGTCGATGCGCGACCACGGCCAGATAGCCCGAGTCCACCCCGCCCGAGTAGGCGAGGAGGGTACGGCCGCCGCCGGCGAGGATGTCCCGCAGGCGGGACTCCTTGGCGCGAAGCTGGTCGTCGAGGGGGGGCAGGTCCATGCTCAAAGGGTAGCAAGAAGCGGGCACGGCCGCCAGCCGGGCTCAGCGTCCGTTCTGCAGCCGCCGCAGGGCGGCCACGTTGCGCTGGTGCTCGGCGAAGGTGGCCGAGAAGCGATGGCCGCCCTGTCCGTCGGCCACGAAGTAGAGGCTGGAGTCGGCCGGGTCCGCGGCCAGCGGCGCCGCCAGGCTGGCGCGGCCCGGGCTGCAGATGGGACCGGGCGGCAGGCCGGCGTTGAGGTAGGTGTTGTAGGGCGAGTCCACGGCGAGGTCCTTGAAGTAGAGCCGCGGCTTTCGACGGCCGAGCGCGTACATCACCGTGGGGTCGGCCTCCAGCTTCATCCCCCGCGCCAGCCGGTTCAGGTAGACCGCGGCGATGCGCGGCCGCTCCTCGGCCAGCTGGGCCTCCGCCTCCACGATGGACGCCAGCGTGGTCCAGTCCAGGGTGTCCAGGGTCCAGCCCGGCGGCGCCTGGCCGCGCAGCAGCGTGACGCTGCGGTCGAAGGCGTCCAGCAGGACGCGCAGCACACCGTCCGGCGTGACCGGGTACTCCAGGGCGTAGGTCTCCGGCAGCAGGAAGCCCTCGAGATTCGGCCGCCCCGCGAGGAAGTCGTGGGACGGCCAGCGCGCCGGGTCGCGCACGGCCGCGGCCAGCTCGAGCGAGTCGAGGTCGAGCTGGGCGGCGATCTGCGCGACGGCCTCGTCGAGCCAGAGTCCCTCGGGCAGCGTGAGCCAGACCTTCTCGGTGCTGCCGGCGCGCAGCTGACGCGCGAGCTGGGCCGGCGAGCTGGGGCGGCGGAAGCGGTAGCGCCCGGCGCGGAGTTCGTCGGCGGCGCCGGCGAGACGGAGCCCCCAGACGAAGACCCGCGGACTCGTCAGCACGCCCGCGCCGTGGAGCTGCCGCGCGATGGCCCGCGAGCTGGCGCCCGGCGGCACGACCATGACCGTGTCGGGCGCGGCCGGCGCGCCGGCGTGCCGCCAGACGCCGCGCGCCCCCATGGACAGCAGCAGCGCCAGCAGCAGCGCGCCCCCCGCCAGCGGCAGCGCGCGCCTCACGCGGACGCCTCCGGCTCGGTGCCCGCGCGCGCGTCGAGCCAGGACTGCAGGATGAAGACCGCGGCGAGGCGGTCCCAGTCCTTGCGGCTGCCGGCGGGGAAGGCGCGCTGGGCCGCCGCGCTGGTCAGCCGCTCGTCCCAGAGCTCCACCGGCAGGCCCAGCGCCGTGGCGATGCGCGCGGCCAGCTGCCGCGCGGAGGCGGCCGCGTCGCCCTCGCCGCCGTCGAGTCGGCGGGGCAGTCCCACCACCACGCGCTCGAGGGCGTAGTCGCGCGCCAGCGCTTCGAGATGGGCCAGCAGGCTGCCCCGCCCGCGGACGAAGGTCTCCAGCCCCTGCGCCGTGAGCCCCAGCGGATCGCTCACCGCCAGCCCCACGCGGCGCGCGCCGGGATCGACACCCAGCACGCGGGGGCGCTCCGCGAGCGGTGAGCGCGGCGGATCAGCGTGCACCCCGCGCCTCCCCGGGCGTCGCCAGGCCGGGCGCGCAGCCCTGGAGCACCAGCAGGGTGCAGTCGTCGTCGGGTTCGCCGCTGGCGCTGAACTGGGCGATGTCCGCGAGGAGGGCGGCCACCACCTGGTCGGGCTCCCCGTTCAGCCGGGCGAGGGACTCCGCGAGACGGCGATCGGAGAACTGCTCGCCGTGGCGATTGACCGTCTCGCTGACGCCGTCCGTGAAGCAGACGAGGCGGTCGCCCTGGCCGAAGGGAATCGCGTGGGTCTGGAACGCGCGCGCGGGGAAGGCGCCGAGCACGATGCCGCCCTCCTGCAGCGGCACGGTGGCGCCGTCCGCGCGCGTGAGCAGCGGCGGCGGGTGGCCGGCCGACGCGTACTCCAGCTGGTTCTCGCCGCAGTGGAGGCGTCCCAGCCAGAGCGTGACGAAGCGGTCGGACGGGCTGTTCTCGTAGATGATCTGGTTCAGTTCGCCGAGGATCTCCCCCGGCGGACGCGGCCGGCGGATCACGCTGCGGAAGGACGCCTGCAGCGTCGCCATGAGCATGGCCGCAGGGATGCCCTTGCCGGACACGTCGCCGATCACGACGAAGAGCTCGCGCTCCGTCTCGTGCCAGTCGAAGTAGTCGCCCCCCACCTGCCGGCTGGGCCGGCTGTGGCCGTGCAGGCGCAGGCCGGGCAGGCTCGGCTTGCGCGTGGGCAGGAGCCCCGACTGGATGCGCCAGGCGAGCTGCATCTCCTCCTCGAGCATGCGCTTGTCCAGCAGCTCGCCGAGCAGGGCGAGATTGCGCAGGGCCGCGGCCACCTGCCCGCCCAGCAGCACCAGGTGCTCGCGCTCGGCGCCGCGCAGCTTGCCGCCGCCCTCGCGCGGCCCCATCAGCAGCAGGCCGCGGCAGGCACCTTCGTCAACCAGCGCCAGCACCTGCTCCCAGTCGCGCGCGCCGCTGGGCGGGTGGAGGTTGTTGCGCTCGCACCAGTGGCCGAACTCGTCCCAGCGCAGCGGCTCGGTGAGCAGGCGCAGCAGCTCCTGCTGACCCGCCAGCGCCACGAACCACTCGGGATCGGGCGCGGCGCCCTCGCGGCGCGGGCAGTCCCAGACCAGGAGCTGAAGGGTGTCGACGTGGAACACGTCCTGCAGCACCGGCCGCAGCGACTCCTCCACCTCCTCGCGCTCGCTCACGTCCCCCAGCCGCGCGCCCAGCCGGCGCAGCGCCTCGCGGCGGGGGTCGCCCGAGTGGCCGAAGAAGCGCCGGTCCAGCAGCGCTTCCACGCGCGAGACCAGCGGCTGGAAGAGGATGATCGCGAAGACCGTCAGCCCCGCCTCGAAGAGCGCGCCCAGGTTGCCCAGGTAGGCCGTGAACAGCGACTGGAAGCGCTCAAGCAGGAACAGGTAGAGCAGCGCGAGGAGCAGGGAGACGGCCACGTCCAGCACGCCGCGCCGGGCCAGGAGGCGGATGCGCAGGAAGCGGTGACGCACGGCGGCGTAGGCCACCACCGCGCTGGAGAGGATCATCGACGCGGCGAGCAGGTGCGGCTTGAGCGTCGCCGACGGGCTCCCGCCCAGGAAGATCGGCAGCGCCTCGGCGAGCAGGTAGCCCATCAGCGGCAGCGCGAAGCCCAGGCTGAGCAGCAGCCGCTGACGCCGCAGCGCCACGCCCCGGCGAAGCTCCTCGCTGCGCGCGAGGAGGATCAGCGCCGTCAGGCCCATCAGCAGGTTGACGCCGGGAAAGAGCAGCGCGTGCAGCGAGACGCCGAGCCCCCAGACCGTGTCCAGGGCGGAGAGCCGTCCGCCCAGGAGCCCGGCCGTGTCCTCCACCGTGTCGAAGAGGCGCGAGGGCGACACCCGCCGCACCGAGAGGATGAGCAGCAGGTGCACCACGTGCGGCAGGTAGAGCAGCACCGGCAGGGCGCGGAAGCGGTCGAGGATCGCGCGCCGCCGCGGGAAGACGAGCGCGAAGAGCAGCAGCGTCGGGAAGAAGAACTCCCAGGTGTAGCTGAAGCGGTCGAGGAAGTCGCCGAGCAGGTAGATCTCGCCCTGGTCGCTGCGGGGCTGAACGAGCCCCACGCCGGCGAGGATCGGCGCGATGCCGCCGAAGAAGAGCATGAAGGCGACGACGCGGTGCAGCTGCTCGTGGCCGAAGCGCCTGAGGAGGCCCAGGCCCCAGACGAGCATGAGCGCGCCGGTGACGAAGTAGATGAGGGGAAGGAAGGTATCAGGAGCCATGGCCGCCTTCCCGGATCCCGCTAGCCGTCGACCGTGTCGCCACCCACCGCCTTCTCCAGTTCCACCACGAAGCGGCCGGCCTCGTCCCTGCGGATGCGGATCGAGTCCATGATCTCCCGCATGATGAAGATCCCGCGCCCGCGCGCGCCGAGGAAGGCGGGGTCATCGGGCGAGGGAGCCTCGGCGTCGAGGCGGTCGACCGGGAAGCCCGGGCCGCCGTCGGTGACCGCGATGCGGAAGCGGTTCTCCCCCACGCCCAGCTCGATGCTGACCCGCAGCGAGCCGTCGAAGCGGTTGCCGTGCTCGATCGCGTTGCTCACCGCCTCGATGCTGGCGATGGAGATCTGATTGAGCGCGTCCTGCTCCCAGTCGAGGGCTTGCCCGATCTCCTGGAGGGCGGCGTTGATCACGCCGAGCCACCTGAAGTCGCTGGGCAGATCCCAGCGCAGGATGTCGACGGCTCCATTGTCGCTGCTCGATGCGTGGGGCATGGCTTCGCTCCGGATCGCGACCCGCTGACCGGCCTCAGCCGGCGAAGCTGGCGAGCGCCTCTTCCTCGGTCTCGAAGGTCTCGAAGATGCCGGCCAGCTTGGTGACCATCAGGATCGACTCGATGCGGTCGGAGATGTTCGCCAGTTTGAACTGCCCGCCGGCGTCCTGCACCGAGGTGTACCCCGCGATGAGGATGCCCAGACCCGTGCTGTTGATCCAGTTGACCTTGCCCAGGTTCACCAGGATCTGCTTCTTGCCCGCCGCAAGCTGGCTCTTGACGAGCTCGTGGAAGGTGTCGGCGTCGGGACCGCCCATCACCTGGCCACTGACGTCGAAGACCACCACCTGGCCCGCGTCGCGCGTCTTGACCTTCATCCAAGCTCTCCTTCGTGGTCTGGAGTCCAGTGCGCGCGTCCCAGCAGGGCCAGGACCGCGCACATGTCCGCCGGCAGCGGCGCGGTGAACGTCTCCTCCGCCGCCGTGACGGGATGCCGGAACCGAAGCCGCCAGGCGTGCAGGGCCTGCCGGCCCATCAGATCCAGCGCGGCGCGCTCGCGCTCCCGGGCCGCGCGTTCCTTGGCGCGCAGTCGCGCCCGGCGTCCCCCGTAGAGCGGGTCTCCCAGCAGCGGGTGTCCCAGGTGGGCCATGTGGACCCGGATCTGGTGCGTCCGCCCCGTCTCGAGTGCCACGCGAATATAGTCGAAGCCCGGAAGGCTGTCTATGCGGGAGTAGCGGGTGAGCGCCGGCTTGCCGCCGCGCTCCAGGACGGCCATCCGCTTGCGGTTGCGCGGGTCGCGCCCCAGGTTCGTGGCCACCTCCCCCTCCGCCGCGGCCAGCCGGCCCCAGGCGAGGGCCAGGTACTCCCGCTTCACCTCCCTGGCCGCGATCATGGCCGACAGGGCCCGGTGGGCGACGTCGGTCTTCGCCACCAGCAGCAGCCCGCTGGTGTCCTTGTCCAGACGGTGGACGATTCCCGGCCGCAGCCGGTCGCCGATGCCGGCGAGCCCATCGAGCCGCGCGAGCAGGCCCTGCACCAGGGTCCCCGTGGCGTTGCCCGCCGCGGGGTGCACCACCACGCCGGCGGGCTTGTCCACCACGGCGAGGTGCTCGTCCTCGTGGACCAGGGTGAAGTCCACCGCTTCGGGTTCGAGGTCGAGGGGGACGGGCTCGGGCAGGCGCAGCAGCAACTCCTCGCCGCCGCGCAGGGCCTGCCCGGCGCGGGCCGGCCGGCCATCGACGGTCAGGGCGCCCTCGCGGATCAGCCGCGCCAGCGCGCTGCGGCTGCGCTGGGGCACCGCGCCCGCCAGCCAGCGATCGAGCCGCTCGCCCGCGGCCTCGGCCGGCACGCGCAGGCGCAGCTCCTGCCCGGCGGGGGCGTCCACTAGGCGTCGCCGGGGGCGTTCGTCGCGGCCGGCCTGCGCTCCCCGCGCAGCAGCGTGAGGACGATGAGCACCGCCCCGATGCTGATCGAGGCGTCGGCGATGTTGAAGACGTACCAGTGCCGGCCGGCCACCGTGAGGTCGATGAAGTCGATGACCTCGCCGGTCCCGCGCAGGCGATCCATCAGGTTGCCCAGCGCGCCGCCGAAGACCAGCGCCAGCGGCAGCGTGAGCCGGCTCTCCTGGCCGCGTCCCAGCAGCGCGAGGATCACCACCAGCGCCGCCAGCTTGATCGCCACGAAGGCGCCCCGCGCGCCCGCGAAGAGGCCGAAGGCGGCGCCGGGGTTGTCCACGCGCACGATGCGCAGCAGGCCCCAGAGGTACTCCGCGCGCCAGTGCCCGGCCACCACCAGGTGCTTCGTCACCAGGTCCGCGGCGAGCACCAGCAGCACGGCGGCGACGAAGAGCCGCCAGTCGGTGCTAGGCCTTGTCGAGTTCAAGCGCAACCTCCTCGTCGCCCAGCGTGTAGCGCTCCGCTGCGCCCTCGCCGCTGAGGCCCTCGCTCAGGTCCACGGCGAGGGTCTCCCCCATCAGGCTCGGGCCGTGCTCGGCCAGCGTGGCGCGGGTCAGCTCGCCGCCCTCCCAGCGCAGCCGGATGCGGTCGGAGACCTCCAGCCCGGCGCCCTTGCGCAGGTTCTGCACGCGGTTCACCAGCTCGCGCAGGTGCCCCTCGCGGGCCAGCGCCGCGTCCACGGTGATGTCCAGCGCGCCGCAGAGCGCGCCGTCCATGCCCACTTCGTAGGCGCCCACGGCCTCCGCGCCGAAGTCCAGTTCGTCGCGAGTGAGCGTGAAGCGCTGGCCGTCGGCCTCCACCTGCAGCTCGCCCTGACGGTAGCCGTCCAGCACCGCGTCGGGGGGCAGCGTCGCCACCGCCGCGGCGACGGCCTTCATCGCCCCGCCCAGGCGCGGTCCCAGCTGCTTGAAGCGCGGCTTGGCCACGAAGCGCATGCGGTCACCGGCGTCGTCGAGGAGGCCCACGGCCTTGACGTTGAGCTCGTCGAGGACGAGCTCGCGCAGCGCGGGATCCGCGAGCGCCGCGCGCACGGCGTCGCCGCCGCCCGCCACCTCGAAGCTCGCCAGCGGCTGGCGCGTCTTGAGGCCCGACTGGTTGCGCAGCGTGCGGCCGAGGCCCACCACCTGCAGCACGGCGCCCATCGCCGCCTCCAGCGCCACGTCCCGGCGCGACGCGTCCGCGACGGGGAAGCGGTCGAGGTGGACGCTGCCGGCGTCGTCCGCGTCGAGATCGAGCCCCCGCAGCCCGCGATAGACGGCCTCCGGCAGGAAGGGCACGAAGGGCGCCACGAGGCGGCTGACGCCGTCGAGCACGCCGTAGAGCGTCTCGTAGGCGCCGGCCTTGTCCGCGGTCATCTCCCCCTTCCAGAAGCGGCGGCGGCTGCGGCGCACGTACCAGTTGCTCAGCTCCTCCACCACGAAGGCCACGATGCCCTTGGCGGCCTTCGTGAGATCGAGGGCGTCGAGCGAGGCGCGGGTCTCGGCCACGAGCGTCTCGAAACGCGAGCGGATCCAGCGGTCCATGAGGCTGAATTCCGGCGACGCGCAGCCCGGCGTCCACCCGTCGAGATTCGCGTAGAGCGCGAGGAAGGCATAGGTGTTGCGCAGCGTGCCCAGCAGCTTGCTGTTCATCTCGCGCGGGCCGGCGGGATCGAACTTGAGCGCGGTCCACAGCGGCGACGTGGTGGCCATGTAGAGGCGCAGGGCGTCGGCGCCGTCGGCGTCCAGCACCGCGAAGGGGTCGACGCTGTTGCCCAGGGACTTGCTCATCTTCTTGCCCTGCACGTCCACGACGTGGCCGCTCACCAGCACGCTCTTGTAGGGCACCTGGCCCTTCATGAACACGCCGATCGCCAGCAGGCTGTAGAACCAGCCGCGGGACTGATCCACCGCCTCGCAGATGAAGTCCGCCGGGTACTGTCCCTCGAAGCGCTCCTTGTTCTCGAAGGGATAGTGCCACTGCGCGAAGGGCATGGAGCCCGAGTCGAACCAGGCGTCGATGACGTCCGGCACGCGCCGCAGCGTCTCGCCCGTCTCCGGGTGGCGCAGGGCGATCGCGTCCACCATCGGCTTGTGCGGATCGATGCGCTCGGGCAGCGGCTCCATCGACAGCTTGCGCAGCTCCTCGAAGCTGCCGACGCAGACGGCGCGCTCGCCGTCCTCGCTCACCCAGATCGGCAGCGGGGTGCCCCAGTAGCGGTCGCGCGAGAGCGCCCAGTCCACGTTGCCCTTGAGCCAGTCGCCGAAGCGCTTCTCGCCCATCTCCGGCGGCACCCAGCGCACCGCGGCGTTCGCGGACAGGAAGCGCTCCTTGAGCGCCGTGGTGCGGATGAACCACGCCGGCTGGGCGTAATAGATGAGCGGCCCCTTGTCGCGCCAGCAGTGCGGGTAGCTGTGGGTGACGGTCGCGCGGGCAAAGAGCAGCCCCCGCTGCTTGAGGTCGGCCATGATGGGCGGGTCGGCCGCCTTGAAGTCCAGGCCCGCGAAGGGCGCGGCCTCGGGACGCACCTTGCCGTCCGGTCCCACCAGGTCGATGAAGGCGAGATTGCGCTCGCGGCCGGCCTCGTAGTCGTCGGCGCCGTAGGCGGGCGCCATGTGCACGAGGCCGGTGCCGTCCTCGGCGCTGACGAAGTCCGCGCAGATCACCTCGGCGATGCGCTTGCCCTCGGGCGCGGCGGCGAAGTCGTAGAGACGCCGGTAGCGCCAGCCGGCCATCTCGGCGCCCTTCATGCGCCAGAGCTCGTAGCGCTCCCGGCCCGCCAGCACGGCCTCCACGCGGTCCTCGGCGAGGATCACGCTCTCGGCCTCGGCCGCGTCGGTGTCCGCGAGGCGCAGCTTCACGTAGGTGAGCTCGGGGTGTACGGCCACGGCCACGTTGGACAGCAGCGTCCAGGGCGTGGTCGTCCAGACCAGCAGGCTGCCGTCCTCCCCGTCGAGGGGGAAGCGCACGGTGACCGACGGGTCCTCCACGTCGGCGTAGCCCTGCGCGACCTCGTGGCTCGAGTAGACCGTCCCCAGGCGCGGGTTGTAGGGCAGCACCTTGTGGCCCTTGTAGATGAGATCCGCATCCCAGAGCTGCCTGAGCAGCCACCACACGGATTCGACGTAGTCGTCGTCGCAGGTGATGTAGGGGTGCTCCAGGTCCAGCCAGTAGCCGATGCGGCGCGTGAGCTGGCGCCATTCCTTCTCGTAGCTGAAGACGCTCTCGCGGCACTTGGCGTTGAAGGCCTCGACGCCGTAGGCCTCGATGTCCGCCTTGGTCTTGAGGCCCAGGCGCTTCTGCACCTCGAGCTCCACGGGCAGGCCGTGGGTGTCCCAGCCCGCCTTGCGCAGGACGAAGTGGCCGTCCATCGACTTGTAGCGGCAGATGGTGTCCTTGGCGAGACGCGTGATCACGTGGTGCACGCCGGGATTGCCGTTGGCCGTGGGCGGTCCCTCGTAGAAGACGAAGTGCGGGCGCGACGACTCCACCTCGGCCGCCTGGGTGCGCGCGAAGATCCCCGCGCGGTCCCAGTAGCTCGCCACCGCCCGCTCCAGTTCCACCGGCTGCTTCGCCAGCTCGGGGAAGCGCTGCCTCGTGCCTTGCTCGCTCATTGCTCCACACCTTTGCGTTCGTTCAGGGCCTTCGCGAAGTCCAGGATCAGGGCCTCGAGGCGAGGCCGCGCCGCGGCCGCCGCCGCGAGGATGGCGGGCACGTCCACGGGCTCGAGGGCGTCGGGATCGCAGCGGTCGGTGACCACCGCGAGGCCCAGCACCTCCATCCCCATGTGCACGGCGGCCAGGGTCTCCGGCACCATGCTCATGCCCACCAGGTCCGCGCCGATCGACCGCAGGAAGCGGTACTCCGCCGCGGTCTCCAGATTGGGTCCGGCCACTCCCGCCAGCACGCCCTCGGGCAGCGCGTGGCCGGCCGCCGCCGCCAGCTCGCCGGCCAGCCGACGCCACGCCGGGCTGTAGGGCGCGGAGAAGTCCGGGAAGCGGGGGCCCAGCCGCTCGTCGTTGGGGCCGATCAGCGGATTCGCGCCCATCAGGTTGATGTGATCGCGCACGGCCACGACGTCGCTCACCGCGAGCGACGGCGCCAGCCCGCCCACCGCGCTGCAGAGCACCACGCCCTCGGCGCCCAGCGCCCGCAGCGCGCGCAGGGGATGCACCACCTCGGCCATGCTGTGGCCCTCGTAGTAGTGGAGGCGTCCCTCCAGCACGGTCACGGGCAGGCCCGCGAGCCGTCCCCAGTGCAGCGTGCCGGCGTGGAAGTCCACGGTGGAGGACGCGAACCGCGGCACCTCGCCGAAGGGCAGGCTGCCGGCCGCCTCGAGGCGCGAGGCGAGGCCGTCCAGCCCCGAACCCAGCACGATGACCAGCGAGGGCCGCGGCAGGCCGCGGTCCCGCAGGAACGCCGCCGACTCCTCGACGCGTGAGTAGAGATCGTCCATGCCGGGTCCTCTGGCTGGGAGTTCGCCGCGCCGCGCAGGGCGCGGGGACAAGGTTCGGAATCTAGACCGCTTGCGAGAGGGATTCAAGCGTCGAGCGGCGACGCGCCGAAGATGGCCGCGCCCACGCGCAGGATCGTGGCGCCCTCCTCCACGGCGATCTCGAAGTCGCCGCTCATGCCCATGGACAGCTCCTCCACGGGCAGGCGGGGCAGGTCGCGGCCGCGGAGCCCGTCGCGCAGCGCCGCCAGCTGGCGGAAGCTCGCCCGGACGGCCTCGGCCCCGCCACTCTGGAGCGGAGGGGCCATGGTCATGAGGCCCTTCACGACGATCCCCCGCAGCTCCGCCAGCGCCAGCGCCAGGTCCTCGGCCTCGCCGGGCGACACGCCCTGCTTGCTCTCCTCCCCCGAGCAGTTCACCTGCAGCAGCACCGGCGTGAGCAGCTCGCGCTCCAGGGATTTCTCCGACAGGCGCTGGCCCAGCTCGAAGCCGTCCACCGCGTGGACGAGATCGAAGCGCCCGAGCACCTTGTTCACCTTGTTGCTCTGCAGGTGGCCGATGAGATGCCAGACCACGTCGTCGGGCAGCAGGTCCAGCTTGGGCAGGGCGTCCTGGACGCGGCTTTCGCCGAACTCCCGCTGCCCGGCGGCGTAGGCCCCCAGCACCTGGGCCGGCGTGGCCGCCTTGCTCACGGCGACGAGGCGCACCGCCGCCGGCGAGCGCCCGGCGCGGCGCGCCGCCTCCACGATGCGCGCGCGGACCTCGCGCAGGCGCTGACCCACCTGTTCCCGGGGCGGTTCGTTCATGCCGGCGCCTCGAAGCAGTCGCGACAGCGGGGCTCGTAGGCCTCGCTCGCGCCCACCAGCACGCGGCCTTCATCCGCCACGATGCGCTGGCTGTGCGAGGCCGGGGCGCCGCAGACCAGGCAGACGGCGTGGGTCTTGGTGACCTCCTCGGCCACGGCCATGAGCTGCGGCACCGGCTCGAAGGGCTCGCCGCGGTAGTCCATGTCCAGTCCGGCGACGATCACGCGCTTGCCCGTCCGCGCCAGCTCCACGCAGAGCGCGACCACGGCGGGGCCCAGGAACTGGGCTTCGTCGATGCCGATCACCTGGGTCTCGGGGGCCAGGGCGCGGCGGAGCGCGGCCACGTCCGCCACCGGGGTGGACTCGATGCTCGTGGCGTCGTGGGAGACGATCGCCCCGGCGTCGTAGCGGTCGTCGATGCTCGGCTTGAAGGCCTGCACCGCCTGCCGCGCGATCCTGGCGCGGCGCAGGCGCCGGATGAGTTCCTCCGACTTGCCGCTGAACATGCCGCCGGCGATGACCTCGATCCAGCCCGCGTGGGCGGGGCGCAGGCGCGGTGTCGCTGAGTTCATGCCCACCTCCGGCCCACTAACTAGCACCTGGGGGGCGGGGCCGCAAGGCCGGGGCTGGAACTCCCCGCCCCGCGCGGAGTTGACTGCGGCCTCGGCCCCACGGTCGCCCGTCGCCGGGACGCGGACCATTGCCATTCCGGCGCGGTCCGCCTATGCTGGAGCGCCTGTCGCCCACCCATCCATCCACGGAGACCGTCATGACCGCTCCCGCCTCCCTCGGCCTGAGCCTGCTGCTGCTCGCCGCCTCCCTGTCCCCCGCCGTCGCCGCCGCCCCCGCTCCCGCCGAGGCCGGGACGCGGCAGTTCGTCTACTTCGTGGGGGGGCAGAGCATCGGCTCGGAGCGCTTCGACGTGGAGAACCGCGGCGACACGCTGCTCGTGTCGGGCGAGCTGGTGCTGAACCAGCCCATGGAGCGCCGCCTGCGGGCCACGACCCGGGTGGCGGGCCCGGACGAGCACTTCGTGTCCTACCTGCTGCGCACCACGCGCGGCGACAGCCTCGGCGCCTCGGTCTTCGGCGACTCGCTGCACCTCTTCGCCATCGGCCCCAGCTTCAACCGCGAGTCCAACGTGGCGGCGGGCGAGGCCAGGACCACCATCGTCGACAACGGCATCGCCTCGCACCTGTGGCTGCTCGGCCGGCATCTCGCCCGGGATCCCGACCGGCACGACGCCCTGCTCGCCGTGGTCCCCCAGCAGGTCTGGACGGGACCGCTGCTCCGCGACGCGGCCGAGCCCGCCACGGCGACCCTCGAGGGCAAGCCACTCGAAGTGCTGCGGCACCGCTTCACGATCGCCGGCATCCTGACCTTCATCGACACCAGCGCGGACGGTGAGTTCTACGCGCTGAACGTGCCCATCCAGAACTTCGAGATCCGGCGGCCCGGCTACGAGGCCCCGCTGCAGGGCGCCGCGCCCAGCGCCGCGCGCCGGCAGTTCCCCACCGAGGGCGTCACGGTGGAGGGCGGCGGCCCCGCGCTCGGCGGCACCCTCACGCTGCCCGAGGGCAAGGGTCCCTGGCCGGCCTGCATCTTCCTCCACGGATCGGGGCCGATGGACCGCGACATGGCGCTGGGCCCCAACCGCGTCTTCGCCGAGCTCGCCGACGGCCTCGCGGCCCGGGGCATCGCCAGCCTGCGCTACGACAAGCGGACCTACGTCATGAACCGCGGCAAGCAGAACCCCGCGGTCTACGAGGATCGCACCTTCACCCTGAAGGAAGAGGTGATGGACGACGCCCACGCCGCCTACGCGCTGCTGCGGGGCGACAGCCGCTTCGACCCCAACCGGCTCTTCCTGCTGGGTCACAGCCTGGGGGCCGGCGCCGCGGCCACGCTGGCGCTCGAGTTCGAGGACGAGGGCGAGCCCCTGGCGGGCATCGTGCTGCTCGCCCCGCCGGGCCGGGACCTGCTGACCATCCTCGTGGACCAGTACGACGTGCTGCTCGCCCAGGGCAGCGTGACCAAGGACGAGGTCCAGCGCGCCCAGTACCAGGCCGAGCAGATGCGAAGCGGCAACGTCGGCGAGGACAACATCATCTTCAACGCCAAGGCGCGCTACTGGGAGTCCGTCCTCTACTGGAAGCCCTGGGACGACTACCGCGCCCAGCACGCGCCGGCGCTGGTGCTCTTCGGCGCGCGGGACTACCAGATCACCACCCCCGACCAGGAGAAGTGGCGGGAGGTCATGGACGCCGACGGCCGGACAGGCTCCCGGCTCGAGGTGCTTCCGCGGCTCAACCATCTTTTCCTGCCGGGGACCGGGACGCCGGGGCCGGCCGAGTTCGGCGTCCCGGGCCATCTCGAGGCCCCGTTCCTGGAGGAGATCGGCGGCTGGATGCTGGCCCAGCGGGCGCACTGACCGCCCCCGGCGCGCCGGAAAAATGGCCCGCGCCCCTGGACAGGGCGCCTCGGGCCGCCTATCCTGTCCCGTCTCGCACGCCGCGAGCACATGAACGGCCCCGCCCAAGGGCAAGGGGCGCAACCCGCTGCGGACGTCTCAGCCGCATGGTTGTCGACGAGGAGGTACCCATGGCACTGAGGCTCCTGGGCAAGAAGCTCGGCATGACCCAGATCTTCGAGGAGGGCGGCGTCCTGACGCCGGTCACCGTCATCGAGCTCGGCCCCAACTACGTCGTCCAGAAGAAGAGCGCGGACAGCGACGGCTACTCGGCCGTCCAGCTGGGCTTCGAGCCCATGCGCGCCAAGAACAGCAACAAGCCGCGCCTGGGCCACCTGGCCAAGGCCGGTCTGGAGGCGCTGCGCTACCTGCGCGAGAGCCGCATCACGGCCGAGGAGGCCGAGGGCTACACGGTCGGCGACGCGATCACCGTCGAGAAGTTCGCCGCGGGCGACAGCGTCGACGTCAGCGGCCGCACCAAGGGCCGCGGCACGGCGGGCGTCATCAAGCGGCACGGCATGCACGGCGTGCTCAGCATGACCCACGGTTCGCACGAGGTGATGCGCCACGCGGGCTCCATCGGCTCGAGCGCCACGCCGTCCCGCGTCTTCCGCGGCAAGAAGATGGCCGGCCGCTATGGCTTCGCCCGCCAGACCATGCAGAACCTGCGAGTGGTGGCGGTGCGCGCCGAGGAGAACCTGCTGCTGGTGAAGGGCGCCGTCCCCGGCCCCAACGGCAGCCTGGTGCTGGTCACCAAGAGCATCAAGAGCAAGGGCTAGCGGGACGCTTCCGCCCCCCTCGTCACGACGAAGGGCCGACCCCAGCGGGGCCGGCCCTTTTTGCGTGCTCCCGGTGGCCGGGCGAAGGTCTAGCGCTTCTCGAGCGGCACGTAGGGCGAGCCCAGCTCGCGGCCGATGTAGGCCAGACGCGGACGGTAGATGCGGTTGTTCTCCATCTGCTCGAAGTGGTGGCCGACCCAGCCCACCACGCGCGCGATGGCGAAGACCGCCGTGAACATGTCCTTCGGCAGGCCCAGCGCCTTGTAGACCACACCGGAGAAGAAGTCCACGTTGGGCCAGATCTGCGTCTTGCCCATCTCGTCGAGCTTCTTGCGCGTGACCTCCATGAAGCGGATGGCCTTGGCGAGGTCGTGGTCGTCGTGGCGCTCCTTGGCCAGGTCCTCGGCCATGCGCCGCAGCACGGTGGCGCGCGGGTCCAGCGTCTTGTAGACGCGGTGCCCGAAGCCCATGATCTTCTTGCCCTCCTTGATCATGTTTTCCACGAAGGGCTCCACCTGGCTGAGATCCTCGATCTGCTCGAGCATCTCGATCACGCGCTCGTTGGCGCCGCCGTGCAGCGGGCCCGACAGCGAGCCGACCGCCGCGATCACCGCCGTGTAGAGGTCCGCCTCCGTGGACGTGACCACGCGTGCCGTGAAGGTGGAGTTGTTGCAGCCGTGATCCATGTGCAGGATCAGGGCGACGTCGAAGATGCGCTCCTCCTCGGGCGTGGGCACGCGGCCGGTCAGCATGTAGAGCATGTTCGCCGAGTGCGAGAGGTCGTTGCGGCGAACCACGGTGCGCTCGCGTCCGCGGAGATTGTCGAAGTAGGTCACCACGAGCGGCATCTTGGCGATGATGCGCATGGCCTTGCGCCGCTTGGCCTCGATGGAGCGGTCGGCCAGCTCCGGGTCGTGCATGGCCAGCTGCGCCAGCAGCGCCTGCAGCACGGCCATCGGATGCCCCTCCTTGGGGGTCAGCACGATGATCGCCTTCAGGTGCGGATCCAGGTAGCGCTCGCGGATCAGGTCTTCCTTGAAGGTCTCCAGCTCGCCGCGCGTGGGCAGCCGCTTGTAGAGCAGCAGGAACGCCACGTGCTCGAAGTTGCAGTTCGCGGCCAGGTCCTCGATGGAGTAGCCGCAGTAGTAGAGCTTGCCCTGCTGTCCGTCGACGAAGCTCATGCCGCTTTCGTTGACGTAAACGCCTTCCAGCCCGGGGAAGTAATTCTCCAGCCGATCAGTCATCCCTCTCGCCTCCTCGCAGTGAGCTGATGCCAGGGGGGGAACATACCAGTCCTGCGGATCCCGTTCAACAGGGTGAACAACGCTAACTGACCCGCCCTCTCGGGGGCCCTTGGCCGGACGGCGGGGATGGGTTAGACTCTGTATCCCACGTCACCCAAACGGGAGGAACGCCGCATGACCCGCCTCACCCGTCCCGCCCTGGCCCTCGCCCTGGGCCTGGCGCTCGGAGCGCTGGCCGCCCAGACCGCCAGCGCCACGCGCTGCCTCACCCCCACCCTGCCCCGTCCCGCCGACGCCGCCGCCCTGCGGGCCGAACTCGAGGCCGAGGGACGCTTCGTCCGCAGCGGCGACGCCGACCGGACCCCGCCCTCGGACCCCCAGGTGGGCGATACCTGGCTCTGGTACATCTGGGACCTCGGGGGCTTCCCCGCGGCCACGCTCAAGCCCTGCACGGTGCGCGGCATGGGCGACAACGTCTACGTGGTGGTGGACGACGACGAGTGGAACGTCGGCATCGACCAGGCCGACGTCGACCAGATCGTCGAGAACTTCGAGAACAGCAGTCCCGGCAACTTCCCCACCCAGGGCGTGTGGGATCTGAACACCGGCCACTTCGGCGACCCGCCCAACCCGCTCGACGGGCTGGATCGCATCTTCCTGCTCTACTATCGCTTCAACATCTCGTCGGACGGCTTCTTCTGGTCCTTCGACCAGTTCCCCGACGGCAGCCAGCCCTTCGCCAGCAACGAGGCGGACGTGGTCTACCTCGCGGTGGACAACGGCAACCCGGCCGGCAACTATATGCTCGCCGTGATGGCCCACGAGTTCGAGCACCTGATCCACTTCGCCCGGGACACGAACGAGGATTCGTGGCTCGACGAGGGCATGGGCGAACTGGCCATGTGGCTCTTCGGCAACCCGGACACGATCTCGAGCTTCAACACGAATCCGGACAACAACCTCATCGACTTCGGCGGCGCCTGGGCCGACTACATCCAGACCTACCTCTGGAGCCTCTACGCCTACGAGCAGCTCGGCGGGCAGCCCTTCATCTGGGACCTCGTCCACAGCCCGCTGAACGGCATGGCCTCCTACGACGCCATCATGACCGCGCACGCCATCGGCTACGGCACGGACACGCTCTTCCGCAACTGGGCGGTGGCCAACTACCTGGACGACACGAGCGTCCCCAACGGCGAGTTCGGCTACACGGGCGACACCCTGCCGCCCTTCAACCCCTGGCGGACCCACGGCACCTACCCGGCCAGCAGCAGCGGTTCGCTGCAGGGCTGGGCCGCCGAGTACATCCGCTGCACGGGCGTGGACGGCGTGCTGCACCTGGACTTCAACGGGCTGGACAGTCGGAACTTCCGCGTGGCGATGCTCGGTCTCGACGGGACCCTGCCCACGCAGGTGGAGTTCGTCACCCTGGACAGCGCCCAGGACGGCAGTCTCGACTTCGCGGCGGCGCAGGGCTACGACGAGGTGATCGTCTGCGTGGCCAACCTGTCGCCCAGCCTGGCCACCTACACCTACGATCTCAACCTGCTCGCCACCCCGGTGGAGGACGGCGCGCCCGCGGCCACGGCCCTCGCGGGGGTTCAGCCCAACCCCTTCAACCCGTCCACCCTGCTGCGCTTCACCAGCGACCGCGAGCAGCAGCTCCGCCTCGAGGTGCTCGACGCCTCCGGCCGGCACCTGCGCACGCTGGCCGACGAGCGCTTCGGCGCCGGCGACCACCAGCGCCGCTGGGACGGCCGCGACGACGCGGGCCGGCAGCTGCCGTCGGGGCTCTACTTCGTGCGGCTCAGCGGTGACGCGGGCGTCGTGGACACGGGGAAGGCGGTGCTCCTGAAGTAGCGAGCTTGTGCCCTCTCGCGCGCCGCTTCGAAGGCGCGCGACCCGGGCACAAGGCTCGCTCGCCTGGCAGAGAAGAAGGGGGAGTCGCGAGGCTCCCCCTTTTCGCAGGCAGCGGGCGCCGGCGGGCGGTTACTGCGGAAAGCCCGCCGCGCCGAGCAGCGCGTCGAGGGTGACGGGGGCGCCGTCCGGCGCCTCGCCCGGGAGCTCGCCGGTGTCGTCCTCCGTGGCGACGATCGCGTCCACCGCGATGCAGCCCCAGTCGTCCGTGGCGAGATCGGCCACCACCAGATAGGCCCAGACGCCGCGCAGGCTCTCGCAGTCCCAGACCCGCGGCGAGAGCACGTGGCTGTCCTCGCCGGTCGCCTGGAAGAGGACGGCCCCGTCGCTGGCGCGCACCAGCGCGACGAACTCGAGGTCCGGCTTGTCGCCGCCCCCCACCAGGAGCTGCAGCCGGTTCCGGCGCAGGCGGAACGGCTCGCTGACGATCCAGCCCTGGCGGCTGAAGTCGCTGTAGTGGTCGCCGGCGGCGCCGGTCTCCGGCGTGGGCTTGCGCTCGTAGGTGGCCAGGTAGCTGTTGCCCGTCATGCCGCTGCTCACGGCGCGCGCGGGATCGGCGAGGGGGTTGTCGCCCCAGGTCGGCTGGTAGGCGAAGGCGTTGCCCGTGGACGGCCCCCGGCGTGTCCAGGTCACGGTCGAGTCCACGACGCCGTCCCGGGTCGCGACGATGCCCTCGATCCCCGAATAGGTCTGCAGCACCGGGACGCCGTCCCCGCTGAGATCGAAGTCCAGCGTGGCGAAGCGCAGCGAGTAACGCTGCGTCGACACCGCGATGCGATGCTGGCTGAACACCCACTGGCCGTTGAGGGGCGTCAGCTCGGCGGCGGTGTAGGACAGCGCCCCCAGGTCGTCGCCCGCCCCCACCGCGCCGGACCAGCCGCCCGGCCCGCCGTAGGGATCCATCGCCATCTGGTGACGCGTTCCGCCGAGCCCGGAGTAGAAGAGGTGCCAGCGCCGCTGCCCGTCCGCGTGGTCGACGGGCCAGAGCTGCGGCGACTCGGGCTGGTGGATGTCCTCGCGGTGCAGCAGCGGCGCCGCCGCGTCGAGCCCCTGGAAGACGAAGCTGTCCGGCGGCGACTGGGCGAGCAGGATGAGCCCCGTACGATCCAGGGCCTTGCCCGTGTTCAGCAGCCACCACCGGCCGTCCTCCTGGAACACGAAGGGGTCGCGGCAGGGCGAGTACCAGTCCACGGAGCCCGGGTCGTCGCTCCAGGACACGTAGGCCGCCGTCGGGTGGTAGAAGGGATTCTGCGCCTCGTGCGCGGCGTCGGCGCGCCACCAGGTGTAGAGATCGTCGCTGTAGGCGATGCCGATCTGCTGCGGACGCCCCTCGCCCGCCACGCCGGTGTAGAGCATGAGCCAGCGCGCCCCCGTGGGGTCGGGGTTCGAGATCACCTGCGGCGCCCAGATCCCCCACTGCTCCCAGGGCTCGCCCTCCCAGACCGGCAGGATGTCGGGCTGCCGCGTCCAGCGCCGCAGATCCGTGCTCGTCAGGTGGCCGAGCTGCTCGGGCGTGGTGTCGGGATATTCGTAGATGTGGAAGCAGTGGTAGACGCCCTCGTCGAGCACCAGCGCGTGGTCCGCCAGCAGCTCCCCGGGCTCGCCCTCGAAGTAGGGCTGATCGAAGTCGATGCGCAGTCCGTCTCCGGCGAGCGGCGCCCAGGACTCGAAGCGCCACTCGGGGCCCCACTGCGTCAGCCCGCCGGCGTCGCGCGCCAGGATCTGCCAGCGCAGGGTGCTGTCGGGGAGCAGGCCCGTCACCGGGTACTCGGGCAGGGCCAGATCGGACGCCGCCAGCGCGCCGTCCAGGTAGACGTCGTAGCGCAGCGGCAGACCGTCGGGGTCGTCCGCGCTCCAGCGCAGGGTGGCGCTGTCCGCGAAGAGGATGCTCCCGTCCACGGGCGACGGGGACGCGGGCGCCGTGGGGAAGGAGTTCTCGCAGGTGCGCGCCACGCGCAGCCCCGCGCCCAGCGCGCTCTGGCCCGGCCCCAGCGCGTCGCGCGCCGTGCTGCGCAGCGCGTCCGCCGTGGCGACGAAGTCGCCGCCGCGCAGCACCCGCTCGCTGCCCCCGGCCGGGCCGACGGGATCGTTGAACGCGCCGTCCGCCAGCGGCTCCCACCAGTCGTTGCAGTGTTCGGCCACGTTGCCCGCGAGATCGTCGAAGCCCAGCTGGCTGCGGCCGGCGTCGTGAAGACCGGCGGGCGTGGTCCAGCCCACGCAGGGCGCGGCGTCGGGTCTGCCGTTGCAGCGCTCGCAGCTCGCGGGCGCCTGGCCCCAGGGATAGGGACGCCCGTCGGCCCGCCGCGCCGCGTACTCCCATTCGGCTTCCGTGGGCAGCCGGTAGCCCTCGGCGGTGTAGGGCTGACCGCCGTTGCAGGTCCAGCTGCTGGTGGAGTAGGCGGGCGTCAGGCCCGCGCGCTCGCTGAGCCAGTTGCAGAGCTCCGCGGCCGCCTTCCAGCTGAGACCGTGCGCGGGATGCGCCGACGGGTCGTAGCCCGCCGGATAGGCCGCCATCGCGCCCGGCGCCTCGCGCAGGGAGAACTGCTGGGCGCCGGCGTCCCAGCTGAACTCGCAGCCGTCGTCGCTCAGCTGGAGGAGCAGGGTGCCGGCCGGCAGCGTGCGCACCTGGCCGCCGTAGACGAGCAGGCGCCCCTGGCCCTGCGCCCACTGCAGGAGCTCCAGCAGCTCGGCGTTGCCGAGTTCGCGCCGATCGAGCATGAAGTCGTGCGTGAGCTGCACCGTGCGCGCGCCGTCGCCCATGGCGAAGCCGCCCGCGCCGACGCGCAGCATGTCCCGGGCGAAGGGCTCGTCGCTCACGAGCAGCCGCAGGCGCAGGGCGTCCAGTTCGCGTCCGGGCAGGTCCCGTCCCGCGTCCCAGTGCAGGGTGCGGCCGAGGCCGGGGCTCACGCCGGGGCCCGCGTCGCCGCTCAGGCTGACGCAGGGCAGCAGCCAGCTGACGCCGTCGTCGTCGCTGCCCTGTAGGCGAACCGTGAGAAGATCGCCGTCCGCGTCCGCGAGATCGAACTGCACGTCCACGATGCCGCTGCCGTCCAGCCGCTGAGCGAAGCTGACGTTGTCCACCGTGGGCACGGCAGCCCGCGCGCCCGGCGCGAGGGCGAGCGCGAGCGCCATCGACAGCGCGGCCCATGCGCGTCGCGCGCTCATTTCAGCAGCAGCAGCTTGCGGGTGAGGCGCGTCTCGCCCTGGACGAGCCGCGCGAAGTAGACGCCGCTGGCCAGATCGCCCGGACGCCACTCGGCCGTGAACCAGCCCGCGTCGCGCGCGCCGTCGAAGAGCAGCGCCACCTGGCGGCCGCGCACGTCGTGGACGCTCAGCCGCACCCGCCCGGCGCGGGGCAGCCCGAAGCGGAGGCGCGTGGACGGGTTGAAGGGATTCGGCCAGTTCTGCTCCAGGCGCAGCACCTGGGGCGGCGCGCCGTCGGCGGGCACCTCGTCGGTGACGATGGGATGCGGCCCCCCCTCGCCCAGGCCCAGGTTGCCGAAGGCGTCCACGAGACTGAGACGCCAGCGGCAGTCCAGCGTGAACTGGTTCGGCACCTGGAGGTCATAGGCGTAGTCCGGCCCGGGGCCCAGCGGCAGCGAGTCCGCGAACACCGGCGTTCCCTCGATGCTCACCACGAGCGCGAGCCGCGTCCCGTCTGCGGGCGGGTTGCCTTCGGCCAGCGTCCAGCTGAGCGTGCGCGTCTCGCCGCCGTAGAGCGCCTCGCCGGGGATGGGAGCCAGCGGCGTCAGGACGGGCCCGCGCGTGTCCAGCGGCCCCGGCGCGCTGACCGCGCTGGCCGTGCCGGCCCGCGCCGGCAGCGCCATGGCCATCGGGAGGCAGAGCAGCAGAACGTGGATGTGCTCGCGCACGTGGCCTCCCCGGCTGCGGTTCGCTGGCGAGAGACTCGAAGTATAGGGGATCGCAGGGAGGTCGGAAAGGCCGCCCTCGCCGCTCACCCCCGGGCGCCGCCCCAGCGGTCCAGCCAGAGCCCGTGGCGCAGCGCGCGGGCGCTCAGGCGCAGCCCCGGGGCGTCGAGGTGACGGAGGATCGCCAGCACGATCGCGGCGCCCGCCAGGATCACGGGGGCGCGCGCGGGCAGCAGTCCCGGCAGCGCCGCCCGCGCCTCCACGCGCAGCGACGCGAAGCGCTCGAGCTGGGCTTCCACCTGCGCGCGGGAGAGCGCCATGCCCTCCAGGCGCGCGGGATCCCAGTCCGTGCCCAGGGCGACGGTGCCGAGGCTGGTCACCGTTCCGCCGATGCCCACGAGCGTGGCGGGTTCGCGGCCGAGCGGGGCGAGGGCGTCCGCCGCGGCGCGCTGCATGGCGGCGAGCTCGTCGGGGCGGATGGGATCGCTGCGCTCGTGGGCTTCGCGCAGGTGCAGACAGCCCAGCTCCAGGCTGAGCCGCGCGCCGAGCGCGTCGCCCTCGCCGCGGATGAACTCCGTGCTGCCGCCGCCGACGTCGAAGAGCAGACAGGGGCCGTCCGGGGCACCCGCCCCGGAGCGCGCCGCGAGGAAGGACAGGCGCGCCTCCTCCTCGCCGGGGATGATCTCCACCGCGAGGCCGCAGCGCGCCTCGGCCCGCCGCAGGAACTCGGCGGCGTTGGACGCGCGCCGCAGGCTCTGGGTGCCCACCGCGGCGAAGTCACTGGCGCCGGCCGCGCGGGCGCGGCGGACCAGGTCGGCGAGGGCGTCCAGCGTGCGTTCCATGGCCGGCTCGGACAGGCGGCCGGTGGCGGGCAGGCTCTCGCCCAGCCCGCAGACCGTCACCGCGTCGAGGCGCGGCGCGTCCAGGCGCTCGGCGGCCACGACCTTCACCGAGTTGCTGCCGATGTCGAAGGCCGCGCGGACGGTCATCGCGTCTCACCCTCTGGCTGTGGGTTCGCGGGGCTGTCGGCACGGCTGTCCCGCGCGAAGCGCGTGAGCATGGCGCGCGCGATGTCCGCCGAGTGGCTGTTGATCTTGCGCAGCGAGTCCATGAGCGCGATGTGCAGCTCGCTGCTGGCCACCGACTCGCTCACCGCGCCGCGGACGCGTTCGAAGTGCGCGCGGCGGAAGCTCTCCTCCAGCGCGACGTAGCGCGCCTGCTTGTGCGTCATGCGCTGCGCCTTCGCGAGGCTGTTGTCGCGGAAGGCGTCCAGCGCCCGGGCGATCTGCTTCACCACCTTCAGGTGATAGGCGCGCACCTCGGCCTCGCCCTGCTCCGAGAACGCGAGCCCCGCGGCCCGCTTCTGCTGCGCGAGGGGTTTGAGCTCCCGGTGGATGACGTCCGAGCTCAGCTCGAAGAGCTTGGTCACGTGGAGCATCAGGTAGACCTCCTCGGTCTGCTCCGGGCTCAGATTGCGCCGGCCGATCTCGAGGAGATAGCTGGTGATCTGCGCGTCGAGCGCGTCGACGCGCTCCTCCGCGGCGTCGAGCGCGGCCAGCTGCTCCGGATGCCTGCCGCAGAGCGGCTCGATGACGAGCTCGGTCATCTCCTTCACCTGCTTGCCCAGGCGCAGTATCTCCACCTTCGCCAGATTCAGGGCCAGCGCCGGCGTCCCCAGCAGGCTGGGCTCCAGGTGGCGCGCGCGCAGGCGCTCGGGCAGCGGCGGCTCGGGCCGATCGGGCAGCAGCTTCACCACGGCCCGGGCGCAGAGCCCCGTGAAGGGCAGGAAGAGCAGGGCCAGTCCGACGTTGAAGATCGTGTGCGCGTTGGCGATCTGACGGGGGAGCTCCGCGTAGAGCCCGGCTCCGTCGGGCGCCACCGCCGGCGCCGCCGGCGAGATGGCCCGCACCAGCGACGCCAGCTGCGGAATCCAGGCCACCGCCAGCAGCACGCCGAGCACCTTGAAGGCGGTGTGGGCCAGCGCCACGCGCTTGGCGGGACGGCCCATCTTCAGGCTGCCGAGCGCGGCCGTGACGCAGGTGCCGATGTTCGCGCCGAACATGAGGGGGATGGCCGCGTCGAGGCTCACGAGCCCCTGCTGGGCCAGCACGATCACGAGGCCGAGAAAGGCGGCGCTGCTGTGGATGAGCGCGGTGAAGATCGTCCCCACGACGATGCCCGCCACCGGGTTCTCGAGCTCCTGGAGCAGCGCGAGGAAGGGAAGGTGGCTGCGGAGCGGCGCCATGGACTGCGACATGACGTGCATGCCGAAGAACAGCAATCCGGCGCCGAGCAGCACCTCGCCCGCGTGCCGCAGCCCGGGACGGCGTGCCAGCGTGCGCAGGAGGAAGCCGAGCCCGATGGCGAGCAGCGCGTACTCCGTGAGCTGGAAGGCGATGAGCTGCGCCGTCACCGTCGTGCCGATGTCCGCGCCCAGGATCACGCCGAGGGTCTGCGTGAAGCTCATCAACCCGGCCTGCACGAAGCTGACGAGCAGCACCGTGGTCGCGCTGCTGCTCTGGATCAGCACCGTGACGAAGGCCCCCACCACGAGCCCCATGAGCCGGTTGCGGGTGAGCGCGCTGAGCAGCGCGCGCAGCCGCCCGCCCGCGGAACGCTGCAGCGAGGCGCTCATGAGGTCCATCCCGAAGAGGAAGATCCCCACCCCGCCGATGAGGCCGAAGAACATGATCAGGATCCAGCCGCGGGGGTGCACCTGCACCTGGTAGAGCAGCCGGCCCGCGCCGCCCGGGGCGCCCTCCAGCCGTAGCTCCACCACCTGCCCGCCCGTCGGGCCGCCGGGACGGTAGACGAAGCGCGCGAGGCCGGTGGAATCGGTGTTCGCACTGCCGAGGCTGCGCAAGCTCGGACTGATGAGAAGGACGCTCACCGTGGCGTCGACGAGGGGCGCGCCGTCGTCCCCCACCGCGCGGGCGAGGAGCAGCGTCTCGCCGCCCTCCACCAGGCTGAGCCGCTGGCCACCCGGCGTCGCCAGCGAGGTCGGGCCGGCGAACTCCAGACGCGCCGCCATCGCGCGACCGGCCGCCGAGATCAGGGCGAGGAGGACGAGCAGGGCGGCGAGACGGTGAGGCCATGCGCGGCGGCTAGTCATGGGTGTCGCGGTCGCGTCCTTTCTTGCACGCCCGAGCTCGGCACGGCCTGCAGATGCTCCATCTCCTCCTCCGCGCTCCGGGCGAGGGCGAACAGGGCAGGCTAGTGCCTGCGGACCGCTTTGGCAAGAACCGAGGCGGCCGGCCCCTTGAGCCGAACCCGCGCGGCGAGCTACACTTGCGGGGCTCGTGACACCGTCCCTTCCCGCCGGCGGCCGCCGGCGGTCCATCGCGAAAGTGAGAGAGCATGTCCGCACGCACAGGACGTCCCCTGCTGAGCCTCGCCCTCCTCGTCGCGCTCGGCGCCGCGTTCGCCTGGCAGCTGGGCCGCGCCGAGCGCCCCCTGCCCCGCCCCACCGAGCACCGGCTCGACGAGGCCGCCGAGGAGCGCAACCACGAACTGCGCGAGCAGTGGGTCGAGGCGATGCACCGCGCCGCGCCGGGCACCGACTGGCGCGCCCTGGAGCGCGCGAACGGCGAGGCCCGCGAGCTGGCCGCCGCCGGCCGCGAGCGGGTGGGCGCCTGGACGGAGATCGGCAGCCACAACCAGGCGGGGCGCATCCACTGCGCGGCCGTCTCCGTGGCCGGCGACAGCCTCTACGCCGGCGCGGACCTGGGCGGCCTCTGGAAGGCGGATCTCGCCGGCAACGGCTGGCGCCCGCTCTCGGACAACCTCTACGGCGGCGTGCGCAACGGCGTCTGCGCGGCGGGCGTGAGCCCCGAGGTCGTCACCGTGCTCTCCACCAGCACGGTGATCCGCTACAGCGAGGATCAGGGCGCGACCTGGCTGCTGCCCGCCGGCCTGCCCGCCTCGCCCCAGAACGGCCTGCGCATCCAGCGCGATCCGGCGAACGCCGACCGCGTCTACCTGCTGCTCGCCTCGGCCGGACTGGGCACCGAGCTCTACCGCTCGGATGACGCCGGCCGCAGCTACCAGCTCGTCAACCACACCAACAACAGCGTGGCGGACTTCTGGGTGGACCGCGTGGCGGGGCACGATCTCTACCTGATGATCAGCCGCACGCTCTACTTCAGCGGGGATCTCGGCGCCACCTGGACACCTCTCGGCCAGATGCCGAGCACGCCGAGCAAGGTCATCCTCGCCGGTTGCGAGGCCGGCGCGCCCACGTTCTACGTGGCCGCGCGCATCGCCGGCGTCTGGGAGCTCTGGCGCAGCACCGACAGCGGGGCGAGCTGGGCCTTCCGCTACGGCATCGACGACTTCTGGGAGACGATGAACTGCTCCACCACCAACCCCAACCTGGTGGCCTTCTCCGGCGTCGAGGTCTGGCGCAGCGTGGACGGCGGCGGGAGCTTCGCCAAGGTCAACGGCTGGGGCGAGTACTACGGCGACCCGCTGAACAAGCTGCACGCCGACAACCCGGGGCTCGAGGTCCTGAGCATTCCCGGCGTGGGCGAGCGCTGGTTCCCCTGCACCGACGGCGGCATCTACATCAGCGCCGACGGGCTCGCCAGCGTGACCAACCTCTCGCTCGCCGGACTCGGCGTGGGCCAGTACTACGACGTGCTCACCAGCGCGCTCTCCCCCACGCGCATCGCGGTCGGCGCCCAGGACCAGGGCTACCAGCGCGCGGACGGCTTTCGCGGCCAGGCGGCGGACTTCCAGCAGCTCATCAGCGGCGACTACGGGCACCTGACCTCGGGCGACGGGACGCACACGATCGTCTTCTCGGTCTACCCGGGCTTCACGCTCGTGCACTACCACGAGATCGGCCCCACGCTGCACTACCTGGACTTCCCCGCTGGCTCGAACCACCTCTGGCTGCCGCCGATCGTGGCCGATCCGGAGGACCTGCAGGCCTTCTACTTCTGCGGCCAGTACCTCTATCGCGGGCGCTGGACGGGGGCGGACAACGTCACCTACACCAACAACCCGCAGAACTTCACCACGGCCGGCGGGTCCTACCTGAGCGCCTTTGCGATCAGCCCGGTGGACCTGGACCGCCGCCTCGCCTCGACCGACTCGGGCGAGCTCTGGTACAGCGCGGACCGCGGCGCGACCTGGACCCACTCGCCGGACCAGGGACCGAGCTCGCACTACTTCTACGGCAACGCGCTCGTCTGCTCGCCGCTGGATGCCCAGCGCGCCTGGCTCGGCGGCAGCGGCTACAGCGGCCCGGCCGTCTACCGCACGGACGACGGCGGCGTGAGCTGGACGCCCCTCGGCGACGGCCTGCCCCCCACGCTCGTCTACATGCTCGCGACCCAGGGTCCCGACAGCGAAACGCTCTACGCCGCCACCGAGTCCGGCCCCTACCGGCTGGAGGCGGGGAGCAGCACCTGGCAGTACATCGGCGACGGCGTCCCCCTCACGCTCTTCTGGAGCGTGGAAGCCGTGCCCGCCATGGGCGTCATGCGCTTCGGCACCTACGGCCGCGGCATCTGGGACTTCGATGCGAGCGCGGTGACGGCCGCACCGGCCACGCCGACCGCCCCGCTCGCGCTGGCCAGCTTCCCCAATCCCTTCAACCCGCAGACCACGCTGCGCTTCGCGCTGGACGCGCCGGGGCGCGCCACGCTGTCCATCTACGACGTGCGGGGACGGGCGGTCCGCCAGCTGCTCGCCGCCGCGCTGCCGGCGGGCGAGATGACGGTGACCTGGGATGGACGGGACGAGGCCGGCCACGCGCTGCCGAGCGGCGTCTACTTCGCGCGCCTGACGGCGGCGGGACAGGTGGACAGCGAGCGGCTGACCTTGCTGCGCTAGCCGAGCGCGAAGCGGGCGCCGTAGTCCGGCACCTCGACGCGGGTCGCGCCCTTCTCGCGAAGGGCGTCAGCCAGCGCTTCGGACTGGCGCTCCTCGCCGTGCACCAGGAAGACCTGGCCGGGCTTCTCGCGCATGCCTTCGTAGAAGCGCAGGAGGTCGAGCTTGTCGGCGTGCGCGCTGTAGGCGTGCAGCGCCACCACCTCGGCGTTCACCACGAACTCCGAACCCAGGATCCGCACGCGCCGCGCCTTCTCTTCGAGCCGCCGCCCCAGCGTGTGGGACGCCTGGAAACCGACGATGAGCACGGTGTTCCGCTCATCCTCGACCGTGTTGGCCAGGTGGTGCAGCACCCGGCCCGCCTCGCACATGCCCGAGGCGGAGATGATCACGCAGGGCCCCTGGTGGTTGTTCAGCCGCTTGGACTCCTCCACGCTCTCGACATAGCGCATCCGCTCGAAGCCGAATGGATCGCCGCCCTTGGACAGGATCGCCCAGGTCTCCGCGTCGAAGCACTCCTCGTGCCGCGCGAAGATCTGGCTGACCTTGGCCGTGAGCGGACTGTCGATGTAGACGGGCAGCTCGGGGATCTCCCCGGCCGACATGAGCCGGTGCAGTTCGTAGACGATCTCCTGGCTCCGGCCCACGCTGAAGGCCGGAATCACCACCTTGCCGCCGCGCTTCGCGGTGCGCTCCACCACGGCGCCCAGGGCGTCCTCGGCGCCGCGGATGTCCTCGTGGAAGCGGTCGCCGTAGGTGCTCTCCATCACCAGCACATCGGCGGCGTCGGGCTGCTCGGGATCCTTGAGGATGGGCAGGTGCCTGCGCCCGAGGTCGCCCGAGAACACGAGGCGCAGTGGGCGGTCGCCGGTGACGCTCGCGGCGAGTGCCATCTCGACAAAGGCGCTGCCCAGGATGTGCCCCGCGTCGCGGAAGGTGGCGGTCACGCCGGGACGCACGGCGAAGGGCGTGCGGTAGCGCTGCGGCTCGACGAGCTTCAGGCAGCGCTCCACGTCGCGCAGCGCGTAGAGGGGCTCGACCTTCTCCTGCCCCCGCTTCCGCCGCTTGTTCAGCCACTCGGCGTCGCGCTCCTGGATGTGCGCGCTGTCGCGCAGCATCACGCCGATGAGATCGGCCGTGGCCGGCGTGCAGTGGATCTTGCCGCGGAAGCCGCGCTTGACCAGCGTGGGCAGGTTGCCCGCGTGATCCATGTGCGCGTGGCTCAGCACGACGGCAGCGATGTCCTTGGCCCTGAAGGGCAGTTCGCGGTTCTGCTGGTTGGCCTCCGCCCGGCGCCCCTGGAAGAGCCCGCAGTCGAGGAGCAGCTGCTCGCCGTTCGCGTGGAGCAGGTGGCGGCTGCCGGTGACGTTCCGTGCAGCGCCCCAGAAGGTGAGGGTCGGCTGGTCCATCGGGGTCCTTTCCACTAGCTGTCCAGCGCCGGCAGGCGGTAGCAGATCACGCTCATGGGCACGGCGTCCTCGAGGTCTTCCTCCGCATCCTCGCCGTCGCCGCCGCGCATGGCGCGCATCGCCGAGTCGAACTCCTTGAGCACGAGGAGGCGGTCGCCGGCCAGCACGAAGCGGTCGGCGTCGATGTCGCCGTCGCCGGCGAGGCGCAGCCGGTGCAGGAGCCGGCCGCTGGCGTCGAAGACGTCGAAGGCGCCCAGGTGCGTCGCGTCCTGCGCCTTGGCCCCACGCCCCGAGAGCACCCAGAGGCGGCCGGCGGCGTCCACGTCCATCCAGCGCACGCCGGGCTCGCGCGGCTCCACCTGCACCTGGATGTCCATGTTGCGCCGCCCGCGGAAGCGCATGCCGCCCTGGAGGCGCTCCTTCACGGCGGCGAGCTCGTCGCCGCTGCGCGCGAGGTCGGGGTAGTCCACGGTGACGACCCGCTCGAGCGCGCCGTCCGCGCCCCAGAGCCGAAGCCGATAGTCGAAGGTCTCGGCCGCGGCCACGCGGCCGCCGGGCAGCAGGACCCACTGCAGGTACTCGTCGAGCTCGCTGCGCTCGGGCTTCGCGAAGTCGAACTGCGTGCTGTGGGACAGCAGCTCCTTCGTCTCGCCCTGGCCGTCGGCCGGCATGAGCACCAGGCGCTGCGTCCGCTCGCCGCCGGTGTCCCCGCGGCGGAACTCCATGCCCTGCAGGGCCAGGGTGTTGCCGCGCGCGTCGGCGCGCTGGACGAAGCGGAAGCCGCCGTCCTCGGGCGTCGGCAGGACGAGATCGCCGGCCGGCGTGCCGTCCGTGTGAAAGAGCACCACGCGCGCGGGACGTCCCTGCAGCACGCCGAGGCGGCCGTCGTCCATGAGGAAGAGCGCGGTGGGGAAGCGGAACTCGCCCGGCCCCTCGCCCTCGCGGCCGATCGTGCCGAGGAACTCGCCGTCGGCCGAGTAGCGCTTCACCTCCACCAGCTGGCTGTCGAGCAGGTAGACGTCCCCGGCGGCGTCCACCACGGCATCGGAGATCACGCCGAAGAAGTCCTCCGCCTCCTCGTCGTCGCCGGCGCGCCAGAGCTCGTCGAGGACGAGCTCCTGCTCGGCGTCCGCGGGCGCCGCGGGGTTCTGCACCTGCTGCACGCCGTCCAGCATCTCCGTGCGGCCCTGCCAGGGAGCGGCGGCGGCGAGGGTCGGCATGAGCAGGGCGATCGAGAGGGCGACCCGGCGGAGTCTCGGCATTGGGCTCTCCTTGCGTTGGCGCGGCATTCAGGTCCCGAGGTCCAGGCGCAGGCCGAGCTGGACGCTGCGGCCCGGTTCCACGAGACCGGTCTGGGATTCCACCACGCTGTCGAAGACGTTGTCCACTCGGATGCGCAGCTCCAGGCTGCGCAGGCTGCCCGCGCCGAGGTAGCGGCGCCAAGCGGCCAGCAGCGCGAGGCGGCCCTGCGTGGGCAGCGGGCGCAGGCCGTCCACGTCGTCGGTGGCGTCGGCGCTGAAGCGAGCTCCCAACACCCCGGTCTCCGCGCCGAGTTCCAGCCCTCGCGGGCCGCGCCAGTTCAGGGAGAGGGCGCCCACGGCGGCGGGTCTGTCCTCGACGCGCCCCGTGTAGTCCCCCGCGATCCGCCGCCGCGCGTGCAGCTGCAGCCAGTGCGCGCTCGCGCTGACGCCCCCGCCCGCCTCGACGCGCAGCTCCAGCTCGGCCCCCAGGCTGCGGATGGCGTCGACGTTCGCGCGGCGGAAGGTTTCGTCGGCGTCGCTGACCACTTCCTTCTCGATGCCGCCGTCGAGCCAGGCCGCGAAGACGTCGGCCTCCAGGCCCAGGCGGCCCCGCTCGCTGCGAAGACCCAGTTCCACCAGGGTCTGGCGCTCCGGCTCCAGCGCGGGGTTGGGGATGAACTGGCCCAGCGCCCCCGAGTAGAGCTCGCGGAGCGCGGGGAAGCGCGAGCGCTGCGACAGCGACAGCTCGAGGCGGCCGCGCCCGGCGAAGTCCCGCCCCAGGCCGGCGAGCCAGTCCCAGGCGACATCGGGATCGCGGGGGGGCTTGTCGCCGCTGGAGGGCGTGCTCGCCCGCAGCCAGGCCAGGCCGCCGCGCAGGCTCCATCCCGCGCCGAAGGGCAGGTCCAGCTCCAGGGTCTCGACGACGCGGCGCTGGGCGTAGTCGAGCGTCGGGTCGTCCAGCGCCAGGGCCTCGCGATGGCGCGCGTCGCGCAGCTCGCTGGCCAGGCTGAGCCGCGCGGCGCCGAGCTGGCGGGCCAGGAGGGCGCGCAGGTGCAGGGTGCGGTCGTCGTCGGTCTCGTGCTCCACGCCGGGGACGAGCGCGGGGCCGCTGTAGCTGGCGTCGTCGAAGACGCGGATCTCCGTGTGCGACAGATCCGCCGCCGCGGTGACGCCGAGGCGCCAGCGGCCATCCGCGTCGAGGGGCTGGTCGAGGCCGGCGCCGAAGAGCGCGCGGCGGCTGTCGGGATAGCGCCAGAACCGCGCCTTGCTGCGATAGGTCTCCGGCGGCACGCCCTTGTCGACGTGGCTGCCGCCCGCGTGCAGCGAGAGCCGTCCGCCGCGCGGCAGGTCGCGCCCCAGGGTGAGGAAGGCGCTGCGCCGGGTGAGGTCGCTGTTCAATCGCAACCTGGAATCCGGCTGGTGATGCGGATCGTCTGCGGCGGCAGGACGCAGCCAGCCGTCGCGCTCCTGCTGGGCGAGGCTGAGCAGGAGCCCCCAGCGGCCGAGCCGACGCGCGTGAAGCAGCGTGCCGCGGCGGGCGCCGGCCTCGCCGACGCCGAGGTCCACGAGGCTCTCGGCCCCGCTCGCCGGCGCCGCGCGCGAGGAGAGCTCCACCGTCCCCGCCAGCGCGCCCGTGCCGGCGAGGAGCGTCGGCACGCCGCGCCGCGCGCGCACCGCCCCCAGCGCCTCGGCGGGCTGCAGCTCGAGGTCGCTGCGCTCGTCCCAGGCGAGGTTGAGCGGGATGCCGTCCTGGCTCACGAGCAGGTGACGCTCCGAGGCGCCACGCAGCATGAACTGCGCCTCGCCGCGGGAGTTCAGCGCGAGACGCACCGAGGGCAGCAGGGGGGCGAGCGCGGCGGCGTCCGGCTGGCTGCGCACGCGCAACGCGGCGCCGGTGACGACCCGCTCGCGCGGCGACACCGGCGGCGTCGCCGGCTCCGCGGTGACCACCACCGGCGGCAGGCTGTAGATCTCGAGGCTGTCGGGCGCCCCGGCCTCGGCGGCCCGCAGGGGGGCGGCGCTCCCGCCCAGAGCCACAGCGATGACGAGCAGCCAGGCGCCTCGGGGGATCGCGGGTGTCGAAGGCATGCTGCTGCTCCCCGGCTGCGGACAGGGCCGCGGCGGGCTGCCGCGACCCCGTCAGGCTAGCACGGAGCGCCGGTGGACGCCACCGTCGAACGCCCTAGGCGCCCTGCTGCAGCGCCTTGCGGTAGAACGTCTTGCGCAGGATGTCCTGCATCAGGCACCAGCCCGTGAAGGCGCTCTGGATCAGATTGACGCCCACGAAGGCGGTGAAGAGCAGCCACCACGGACTCACCCAGGTGGCGAGCGCGAGGCTCAGCAGGACGAAACCGCCCGCGATGGCGCGGATGGCGGCTTCCATTGGCAGCGGGTGCATGGCGTCCTCCTAGAAGCTGTAGCGCAGGCGCGCGTAGACGAGATCGTTGCCGGCGAACTGGCCGAACTGGGTCCAGGCGTGGTCACCGTCCAGCAGGCTCGCGCCCAGCGTGAGCTTCACGGCTTCGGTCAGCTTGTGCGAGAGGCTCGGCCGGAGGTGCCACTCGCCGTCAGTGACGCCGGCGTAGGCGAAGAGCGAGAGCACGAGCCGCTGATCGAGCGCCATCTTGGTGAGGCGGAAGGTGAGCGTATGGCGCAGCGCGTCGACGGTGGGTCCGCCCGGCATCACGCCCTCGAGGTAGGCGTCGTGGTTCATCATGCCGATGGCGAACCACTGGGCGCCCAGCATCCAGTCGCCGCCGAGGGAGCGCTCCACGCCCGCGATGCCGCGCAGCTCGGAGTTGGGCAGGGTGGGATCGTCGCCGGCGCCGTCGTCCAGCGAGGCATAGTAGGCCGACTCCAGGCTGACGAGCCAGGCCCCCACCGGACCGCGGAGGCTGGCGCCGCCCGAGGCCAGGCGCGGGTAGCCCAGCGCCGGCGCCGACTCGGCGTCCGCGGGCATGAGCACGGCCTGCGGCGTGGGCCAGAAGCCCTTGTAGCCGTAGAGCGCCCACTCGAGGCTGCCTCGCGTGCCGTAGAGGCGGCCGAAGATCTCGCCGTGCCTCAGTCCGGGCGCGGGCCGACGGACTTCCGGCATCGCGCCGGCCGCGGCCGCCTCGCCGAGGAAGGGGTTGTAGACGGCCAGGCGCGTGCCGTCGGGCAGGTTGTCGGGCGTGAAATCCGGCGACAGCGCGAGCTCGGCGGTAGCGCCGCCCAGGTAGGCGCTCAGGCGGAGCAGGTCCTGCGGCGGCTTGAGGTAGGCGTCGTCGAGGCCGGTGAAGAAAGCCTGCCAGTCCTTGGCGAAGAGGTCGTTGGCGAAGACGAGATCGCCCGTGCCCCAGGTGGCCACCTGGCGGCCGGCCTTGATGTCCAGCCAGTCCGTCAAGTAGAGCTTCACGTAGGCCTCGCGCAGGTCGAGCTGGGTTCGCTCGGACGCGCGCGCGTCACTGACGAGGTCGAAGCGGAGGAAGACGTCCGCGTCGCCCATGCCGTCCTGCAGCGTGAGCTGGCCGCGCAGCTCGTCGCGCGGGTAAGCGCGCTCGATGAAGCCCAGCTCGCTGCCCGCGCCGTCGAGCGCGGGATTCTGCTGCGTGCGCACGGCCCAGGCCCCCTCGACGAATCCGCCGAGGAGGGGTTCGGCCTGGGCCGTCGCCGCCGCGGCCCCGATCGCCAGGGCCAGGATCAGTTTCCGCATCCTCATCACCTCGTGTATTCGCGCGGGGGGTTCTTGAGCAGGCGCTCGGTGAAGTCGTCCGGCTTCATGTTCAGCGTGTAGCTGATCTCGTCGAAGCGGATGGTGCTGTGCTTGCCGCGCTTCTCGTCGCGCATGCTGCGCACCGTGGCGGTGGGGAAGCCGTCGACCGTCTCGATGGCGTCCACCGTGAAGACCCGCTGCAGCGCGCCGCCCTTGTAGTACTCCTCGCGGAGGGGCAGCTTGCTGTCCTGGTCGATCCAGGTGAGCTTGCGGTCCCAGTCGGCCGTGCCGGCGTCCTTCGGCGCGCTCTCGATCTTCCAGGCCTTGCGGTCCATCACGGTGTCCTCGCCGACGAGCGTGTGCGCGTCCAGCGCGGGCAGGCGGCCGGAGACGTCCTCGTAGCTGAAGTCCGAGCCCACGAAGCTGCTGCCGCGGTCGTCAGCGGCGATGCGCTTCACCAGGTCGAGCGCGGGAATGTAGAGCCAGCGGTCGTCGTTCCCATCCGCGTGCTTGTGGACGAGGAAGCCCGTCTTGCGCACGTCGGCCGGCGTGATGAAGTAGGTGTAGTAGTTCTGATCGCCCATGTCGGCGATGTCCGCGCGCAGCATCCAGAACTCGCGCTCGCGCTCGCGGCCCTGCTTGTCGGTCAGGACCATGTGGACCTTGGCGCTGCCGCCGTCGCCGGCGTAATAGTAGGCCGCATGGGCGGCGTTCATGAGCGCGGCGGCGTCCTCGGCCGCGGCGGCGCCGGCGCTCCCCAGCGTGAGGACGACGGCGGTCGCGAAGAGCAGGGACAGGGTTTTCATCGGCTAGCCTCCTTGGCCAGATCGTTGTTGATGGACACGGCCGGGGCACCCTTGCGGGCGCCCCAGGGCATGAACGCGGCCTCGCCGCGCAGGCGGATGAGGCCGGGCAGGATCAGGAAGGTGGCGCTGCCGGACAGCGCCATGATGGCGAGGAAGAAGACGCCCACGGTGACGTAGGGCACCAGGGCGGCGAAGAGCAGGGGCACGAAGCCCAGCGCGATCACCACGATGTTGCGGCTGATGGCCCGCGCCGGCTCCTGGAACAGCTCCTCCATCGCGGCGGCGATCGAACCGTGGCTGCGGTGGAGTTCCTGCCCGCGCTTGAGGAAGTGGATCGCGAAGTCCACTGAGAGCCCGAGGGTGAGAGAACTCAGGACCGCGATCGGCATGTCGTAGGCCTTGCCGCTGAGACCGACGAAGCCGTAGACCATGGCGATGGTCACCGTCAGCGGGATCATGGAGATCAGGCCCATGAACACCGAGCGCAGCAGGAAGATCATCATCAGCAGGACGACGACGAAGGAGCCGAGCAGAGCGTTTCGCATGCCGGCGACCATCTTGTCCTGCCAGACGACGTTGATGTAGGTGAGCCCGCCCCAGTCGAAGGTCATGCCCATGGGTACGGCGCTCGCGGCCATGTAGCTGGAGGCCGCCTCGACCGTCTCCAGCACGGCCTGGTTGTCGCCGTCCTTGAGCTGGATCCAGAGCACCGCCTTGTCGCCGTCGGGCGTGATGAAGCGGTAGAGGTCGTCGGGGTCGCCGCCGGCGATCTCGTAGAGGAAGAGCTCCTGTGAGATCTCGTTCGCGTCATCGGGCAGCGCGTAGCGCGCGGAGTCGCCGTCGCTGAGCTCGAAGCGCACCTTCTTGACGATGTCCGTGATCCCCGTCGTCGCCCCCACCTGCGGCAGGGCCGCCAGGCGCTGCTGCAGGCCCTCCATCAGGCGCAGCGTCGCGGGGGTTTTCACGCTGCCGTCCTCGGTCTGGCCGGCGTCGAACTCCAGGTAGGCCATGTAGGTGCCCGCGAGCTTGCTGCCCAGCTCGCGCTCGGCCACGCGGATGGGGTGGTCCGGCTTGAACCACTTGGTGGGGTTGTCGTTCACGACGATGCGGCTGATCCCGATCGCGCTGATCGCCAGCAGGACGGTGGTGACCGCCAGCACCGGCCAGCGCAGATTCACGGCCGCGCGGCCCAGGCGGGGCAGGAAGCGGCCGAGCGGGCCGTGGGCGTCGTCCTGGCGTCCGAAGTTGGCCAGGCTGCGCTCGGGCAGCAGCATGGCGTAGGCCGGGTTGAAGGTGACCGAGAGCAGCCAGGCCACCGCGACGCCCGCGGCCACGAAGGCGCCGAAGACGCGCACCGGCGGGATCGACGCGCTCATCAGCGAACCGAAGCCCACCACCGTGGTCGCGGTGGTGAAGATCATCGGCTTGAACAGCTCGTCCATGGCGTCGGTCATCGCCGCGCCGCGCGAGTGCGAGGTCTGGTAGCGCTCGTGGAACTCCGACAGGATGTGGATGGAGTTCAGCACCGCGATCGGCAGCAGGAAGATCGGGATCATCGAGCTCATGATGTGCACGGTGAAGCCCATGGCGATCAGCGCGCCCATGGTGATCGTCACCGTCATCACGGCGATGATCATCGGCGCGGCCACCACCGGCATCTTGCGGAAGAAGAGCAGCATGAGCAGGAAGATCAGCAGGCCGGCCAGCGGCGCGGAGATGCCCATCTGCTTGAACATCTCGCCGCCGAAGGTGTCCTGCGCCACGGGCAACCCGGTGATGTGGTAGTCGCCGAAGCCGCCGATCCTCGCCATCTTGCCCTCGATGGCCTCGGCCACCGCGCTGGCGTAGCGCTTCTCGCTCAAGGGGATGTAGACGGCCACCACCTTCCCGTCGGCGGAGGCCAGCTTGCCGCGCAGCATGGGGTTGGCGTCGATCTTCTCGGCCACGCCGGGCTGCGCGTCCCAGCCCGTGCGCGCCTCGTCGAGGCCGCTGACCACCAGCGAGCCGTCCGGCGTGCGGTAGATGTCGTCCACCGTGGAAGGCGCGAGGATGTCGTCGCCGATCACGCCCTCCATGGACTCGATGTTCGTCACCAGCTCCCCGAGGCGGGCGGTGAAGTCGGGCGTGAGCAGGTTGCTGTCGCCCGTGAAGCCCAGCACCAGGTAGTCCGACAGGCCGAACTCCTCCTTGATGCGCGAGTGGCTCACCCGCACCGGCTCGTCGGCCTGCAGCATGTTCTCGGGGTCCGTGTCGATGACGGCGCGGGGAATGAAGGCCCCCATCGCCACCGTCACCAGGATCGCCAGCGTCACCACCCAGCGCGGGTGCTTGATGGCGAAGTTCACCAGGGCGTGCTTGGACGTTTGCATCCTCACCTCTCGTCGAGTGTCGCGTTTCGTGACGGGTCAGCTGGCGCGCGGCGCCTAGGATTCGACCGCGTGACCGAGCTCGGCCCACTCCAGCGGTCCTTCCGCGAGTCGTCTCGCCTGCACGCCGCGCTCGCGCAGGGCGCGCACGGCTTCGTCGGCGAGGACGCAGAAGGGACCGCGGCAGTAGGCCACGAGTTCGCGGTCGCGCGGCAGGTCGGCGAGCCGGTCCACCAGGTGGTCCAGGGGCACCGAGATGGCCCCCGGCAGATGGCCGGCCCTGAACTCGGCCTCGGGCCTCACGTCGATCAGGCAGACGGTGCCGGCGTCGAGGCGCCGCTGCAGGTCCTCGGCGTCGATCGCCTCGGACCCCTCGACGCCCTCGTGCTGGGCGCGCAGCAGTTCGCGCACCTCGGCCATGCGCCCCAGCGCGAGCTTGCGGAAGCCGTTCCAGAACGCCGCCACCTCCGGGTCCGCCACGTGGTAGCGGACGTGGAGGCCGTCCTTGGTGAAGTCCACCAGGTGGCAGGACTTCAGGACGCGGAGATGCTGGGAGACGTTCGAGGCCCCCAGGCCCGTCTCCTGGGCCAGCTCGTCCACGCCGCGTTCGGCCTGGCAGAGCAGGTCAAGGAGCTGCAGCCGGCGGGGGCTCGACAGCGCCCGGCCCAGGAGGCCGAACTGGTCGAAGAGCTTGTCCCGGTACTCGGTCAGCGCTTGAGGGTCGGGGTGCATGACGGCTCCTGCCTTAGTATTTGCGTAACTGCGCAGATACTAACAAAGGCGTCACGTTCGCGCAAGCCCTTTTCTCCGACTCGGGTTTGGCCTTGCATCCCGTTGCCATGCTGGTGCTTACTCGATCGCCCCCCCTCCAGGAGCGCGCGTGCCGCCCGATCCGCACACCCCGAACCGGTCCCTCGGCTGCCCCAACTGCGGCGCGGCGGGCGGGAGCGACTTCTGTCCGGACTGCGGTCAGGACAACCGGCGGGGCCGTCTCGACGGCCGCCATCTCCTCGGGGAGTTCCTGCAGAACCTGGCCGACCTGGACACCTCGCTGCTGCGCACCCTGCGCGGGCTGGTCCGCTCGCCGGGCGGCCTCGCCGCGGACTACGTCGCCGGCCGGCGCGCGCGCTACGTGAGCCCGCTGCGCTTCTTCCTCGGCGCGACGGCCCTCTTCCTCCTGGTGCACCGCCTCACGGGACTGGACCTGGACGCGGGACTCGGCATGGGCGTCTCGATCACGGGAGGGCCGGGCGACGCCGCCGGCAGGGCGGAGGCGGCGCGGGGGTTCATCGCCTCGCACCTGGACGCGGTCGTGGTGATCGCCCTGCCGGTGATCGCGGCCTTCCAGCGCCTCCTCTTCCGGGGCTTCGACCGCAACTACGCCGAGACGCTCGTCTACCTGTTCTTCGTGCAGGGACAGCTCTTCCTCTACGACATCGCGCTGCTGAGCGTGGGCTTCTGGAGGCAGGAAGCGGTGGTGCCGGCGCGGCTGGCCCTGCACCTGCTGATGCTGTGCACGGCCAACCGCGCGTTCTACGGCGCGAGCTGGCCGCGCAGCGTGACGCTGGGACTGCTGGGAACGGCGGGCTACCTGCTCATCATGGGCATCGTGGCCGGCCTGGTGGTCGCCCTCACCCTCTTCTTCGCCTAGGCGCGGCGGAAGGGACGCAGCACCGCCTTGGCCCGCCGCAGCATCCACGCCTTGGTCGGGTCGATGGTGGAGTACATCACCGGCACCACGACGAGGGTGAGGAAGGTGGCCACGGTCAGGCCCCAGATCACCGCGAGGCCCATGGGGCCCCACCACTGGCTCGACTCGCCGCCGATGGTGACGGCATGGCTGAAGTCGCCGGTGAAGATCCCCTCGAAGTTCACCGAGAAGCCCGTGGTCAGCGGGATCAGGCCCAGCACCGTTGTGACCGCGGTCAGGATCACCGGGCGGAAGCGGGTCTTGCCGGCCTCGACGATCGCCTCGATGGGCTCCATCCCCTCTTCGCGCAGCTTGAGGATGTAATCGAGCAGCACGATGGCGTTGTTCACCACCACGCCCGCCAGGGAGATCACGCCGACGCCGGTCATGATGATGCCGAAGGGCGTGCGGTGCACCATGAGCCCGGTGAAGACGCCGATGAAGGACAGGATCACGCTGGACATGATCACGAAGGGCACCGTCAGGCTCGTGAACTGCGAGATCAGGACCAGCAGGATCAGCATGAGCACGATGGGGAAGCTCCGCTTGAAGAGGAAGGTGTTGCTCTCCTCCTGGTCCTCGCTCTCGCCGGTGAAGGCCAGATGATAGCCCGGCGGCAGCTCGAAGCCGTCGAGCCGCTGCTGGACCTGGGCCAGGATCGCGTTGCCGTTGTAGCCCTCGCCCACGTCGGCCGACACGGTGACCACGCGCTCGGCGTCCTTGCGCGTGATCGCGCCCAGACCGGTCTCGAAACGGATGTCCGCGAAGGCGGCCAGCGGGATGTACTTGCCCTCGTAGAAGAGCGTCAGGTTCTCCAGGTCCTCCACGTTCTTGCGCGAGGGCTCCGCGAAGCGGACGACGATGTCGTACTCGTCCTCCCCCACCCGGTACTCGCCGACGTCGTCGCCATGGATCGCCGTGCGCAGGGTGCTGGCCAGGTCCATGGTGCGCAGGCCCAGCCGCGCCGCCTTCTCGGGATCGGGGATGATCCGCAGCTCCGGGCGGCCGCGGTCGTAGTCGTCCTCCAGGTCCACGAGCCCGGGGAGATCGCGGATGCGCTCGGTCACGGTCTCGGCCAGGTCGCCCAGGGTGGCGAAGTCGTCGCCCGAGATCTCGATGTTCACCGGCGCGCCCGTGGGCGGCCCCTCCTCCTGCTTGTCGATGCGCAGCTCGGCGCCAGTGAAGCCGGCCAGGCGCTCGCGCAGCTTGGTCATGCTGTCGCGGGAGTTCACGGTGCGGTCCTCGGCCTTGATGAACTCCATGCTCACGGTGGCCAGGTTGCCGCCGCCGCCGCTGCCGCCGAACATCTCGCCGCCGGTGCTGCCCACTTCCGTCCAGTAGGCCACCAGCTCGGGCACCTTGGCCACCTCGACCTCCACCTGGCGGGCGTAGGCGTCGCTCTGCTCGAGCCGGGTGCCGCTGGGTGCCTCGATGTTCACGTAGGCGAAGGTGGGATCGGTGTCGGGGAACAGCTCGACGCCCGCGTTGAAGCGTCCGAAGAGCACCAGCACGAGGATCAGCAGCGCGAACATGCCGAAGAGCGTCAGGGCGCGATGCCGAAGCGCCCAGCGGACCGTGGGCTCGTAGGTGCGCAGGCCGAGCTGGAAGAGCTTGTCGCCCAGGCGTTCGCGCCCGGGAGCGCGGGGCGTGGGCACCTTCATGAACGTGGAGCAGAGCACCGGGTTGAAGACCAGCGCCACGAAGAGCGAGGCCACCAGGGTGACGATCACGGTGATGGGCAGGTACTTCATGAACTCGCCCATGATGCCGGGCCAGAAGACCAGGGGGCCGAAGGCGCAGATCGTCGTCAGCGTGGAGGCGATCACGGGCGCCGTCACCTGGCTCGTGCCCTGCAGCGCCGCCTCGGTGCGGCTCATGCCCATGCCGCGGTGCCGGAAGATGTTCTCGACCACCACGATCGCGTTGTCCACCAGCATGCCCAGCGCCAGGATCAGCGAGAAGAGCACCACCATGTTCAGCGTGATGCCCATCGCGCGCAGCACGATGAAGCTGAGCAGCATCGAGAAGGGGATCGCCGAGCCCACGAAGAGCGAGTTCGTCCAGCCGAGGAAGAGGAAGAGCACGGCCACCACGAGAATCAGGCCGCTCAGGATGTTGTTCTCCAGCTCGCGCACCATGTCGCGGATGTAGACCGACTGGTCGCCGGTCATGGTGAGCTGGGTGCCCGCCGGCAGGTTCGCCCGCTCGGCCTCCACGATGCGCTTGATCTCGTCCGCGATGCGGATGATGTTCTCGCCGCTCCGCTTCGTCACCGACAGGCTCACCGAGGCCACGCCGTTGAGGCGCGACTCGGTCGCGCGGTCGGCCAGGTCGAGGCGCACGCTGGCGACGTCGCCCAGGCTCACCGGTTCGTCGGCGGCCGGATTGAGCACGATGCGCGGGATCTCCTCCAGCGAGCTGAACTCGCCGGGCACGCGCACCTGGTAGTCGTAGGTGCCGAGGCCCAGCTCGCCGCCCGGGATGTTGACGTTCTCCAGACGCAGCGCGTCCATCACGTCACCGAGACCCAGGCCGTAGTAGCGCAATCGCTCCGGATCCACGTCGACCCGGACCTCCTGCTCCACCGCGCCGCTGATGCCCACGGAGAGCACGCCCTCGACGCGCTCGATCTCCTCCTGCAGGTCCTCGGCCACCTTCTTCAGGCGCACCGGGTCGTAGTCCGCCGAGAGCAGGATCTGGAGGATCGGCCAGTCGCTCGAGCTGAGCTCCTGGATCACCAGGTCGTCGCGGACGTCGTCCGGCAGGTCGGGCTTCGCCATCTCCACCGCGTCGCGCACCTTCTGCAGGGCGTCGCTCATCTCGACGTCCGTGCTGAACTCCAGCGAGATCTGCGACGCCCCCTCGAGCGAGCTGCTGATCATCTCCTCGAGATCGGGGATGCCCTTCAGCTGCTGCTCGAGCTTGCGCGTGACGAGGTGCTCCATGTCCGCCGGGCTCGTGCCCACATAGGGCGCGACGACCATGACGTAGGGAATCTTCACGTCCGGCGACGACTCGCGCGGCAGGCCGAGATAGGACGCCACGCCCACGATCAGCGTGATCGCCATGAGGGTGAAGACCGTCAGCGAGCGGTGAACCGAGATCTCGGTGATCTTCATCGGCCGCCGCCCCCCGCCGACGCCGCCGCGCCGAACTCCGCGGGATCGCCGGCCAGGCTGCCATCCGGCCGCTCGGTGGTCTCGGTGACGTTGACCGGCCCGCCGGCCACCAGCTCACGCTGACCGCGCACCACCAGGCGCTCCCCCGCGCTCAGACCGCGGGTGACCACCACCATGAGTCCCTGGTCGGCGCCGAGCTCCAGGTCGCGCTCGACCGCGCGGCCGTCCTGCACCACGAAGGCGGCGGGGCCGCCGCCGCGCTGCAGCACCGCGTCCCGCGGGATGCTGATCACGTTCTCGTGCCGCGCCTTCAGCAGCAGCGCCCGCCCCATCACGCCCGGCCGCAGGGCCAGGTCGGGGTTGTCCACGCGGATCTCCACGGGGAACTTGCCGCTCATCGGGTCCGCTTCGAGGCCCACCCAGTGCACGCGGCCCTGGGAGCGCGGGCCGTCGACGCCGAACTGCACGTCGGCGCGCTTGCCCTTCTCGAGCAGCGCCACGTCGCGGTCGCTCACCGAGCATTCGAGCTTCAGCACGCTGGGGTCCACCACGCGCGCCACCGGCATCCCGGGGCTGATGAGCTGTCCCAGTTCCACGTAGCGCTCGGTCACCACGCCCGCGAAGGGCGCGGGAATGCGCGCCCGCTCGTGCCGCAGCGTGGCGACGTCCAGCGCGGCCTCGGCCTGACGCAGCTGGGTGCGCGCCGCGCGCGCCTCCCACTCGCTCACCATGTTCTCGGCCAGCAGCGACTCCTGGCGCGCCGCCTCGAAGGCCGCGAGGTCGCGGGCCGCGCTCGCCGACTCGAGCTCGGCCGCCAGCAGCCGGCGGTCCAGCGCCACCAGCGTGCCGCCCGCGTCGACGCGGCTGCCCTTGCCGGCCGGCAGCGACTCGACGCGCCCGCCCTCCTCGGCGCTCACGTCGGTGCCCCGCACGGGCGCGGCGCGCCCGGTCAACTCGAGGTACTCCTCTAGCGGCGTGGGGCCGAGCACGAGGACGCGCACGTTGCGCGGCTTCTCGGAGGCTGGCACGTCGGCGTCGGCCTGGGCGTCCGCCTTGCCGCCGCAGCCCGCGGCGAGGCCGAGGCCCACCAGGCCCAGGGCGAGCAGCCAGGCCGCCGGCCGCGCGAGCCGCGCGCGAGTGTTGGATCCCATGGGTTACCTCCCGGAGGCCGCTGCGTCGGCAGCGGGCAAGGCGTCGAGCACGGCGCCGAGCGCTTCGCGGGGATCGTGCCCCAGCAGTCGCTTGACGGTGGCGGTGAGGCCGAGCACCTGGCTGCGCGCGGCGATGCCGTTCTGGCGCGCGAGACGGTGCTGGGTCTGGGCATCGAGGACGCTGAGATAGTCGGCCTTGCCCAGGCCATAGCGCTGCTGCGTCTGGGCGAGGGCCTCTGCGGCCGCCTGCTCGTTCAGCGACGCGGCGAGCAGGGTCTCCCGCGCCGCCGCGAGCGCGCCCAGCGTGGACTCCAGCTCGAGTTCCGCCTGCCGCAGCGCGTCGCGGTACTCGATGCCCGTGCGCCGGATCGACGCCTCGGTCTCCGTCACCTTGCCGCGCGTGGAGAGGCCGTCGAAGAGCGGCACCGTGAGCGTCACGCTCGCGCTCCAGAAGTCGTGCCCGGTGTCGAAGAGCTGGTCGAACTCGCTGGTGACGTAGCCGTAGGACGCGTCGGCGGACAGATAGGGCCGGTGCTGGGCCTTCTGCGCCCCGCGATTCTTGCGCAGGATCGACTGCAGCAGCTCGATCTGCCGCAGGTCGGACCGGGCCGCCACCGCCGCCGCCGGCACCCGCGCGGGCAGCGGATCCAGCTCCACGGCCTGCTCGCCGGTGACCGTCAGCGGCGTCAGAGGCTCGCGCCCCATGGCCAGGTTGAGACGCGCCCCGGCGTCGCGCAGGTTCTGCGCCGCGTTGCGGCGCTCCGGCTCGAGGTTGGCCAGGGCGACGGCCGCGCGCAGCGTGTCCAGCGGCGTGGAAAGGCCCAGCGCCTGACGCTTGCGCGTGACGCTCAGGAACTCCCGCTTGGCGGCGAGGTCCGCGTCGAGGGCGGCCAGGTTCTCCGCCTGGGCGACCAGCGCGTGGTAGGAGGTCATCACGGTCTCCACGGCGCGGTGCTCGGCCCCGCGCACCGCCGCGTCCTGGCGCTCGATGCCAAGGCCCGCGGCGCCCACCGCGTTGAAGACCAGGCCCGGCCGCAGCTCCCAGCGGGCGTTCAGGCTGCTGCGCCAGAAGGTCTGGGCGGCGATGTCCTCCGGCGCCGGAATGAAGCTGAAGCCGGCGAGAAGGCTGTCCAGGGTGGCGTTGCCGGTGCCGCCGGCGTCGACGCCGTCGCCGCCGAAGGTCGAGTTGAAGGCGAAGCTGGGGTCGCGGCCGCGGCTCCAGGTGCCGGAGAGATCCAGGGTGGGCAGGCCGGTGGCGCGGGCCTGGCCCATCTGGCCGTCCAGTTCCCGGCGGCGCTCGCGCTCGGCGCGCAGGGCGGCGTTGCCCTCGACCCCCAGGGCGAGGTCGATGCACTGCTCCAGGCTCAGGTGCTGGGCGGACGTGACTTCAGTGCCGGGGATGGCCGTCACCGCCTCCGCGCGGAGGGTCGACGGCCGCCCGAGCAGCGCCAGACCGACCGCGAGCAGCAGCGCGGGCAGGCGCCGCATGCACCGCGAGGGCACGCGAGTTGGGCGTTGTCTCGAACTGCGGATTGTCATCATACTCCAGGGAGTTCGGCGCGGGGGCCGAGGGTGGCGGCAGGGTCCGGGCAGTCTACGACGTCGCGCCCCAAGGTTTCAAGATTTCGTACCCACCGCCAGCCCCTGGCGGCGGAGCCGAGGAGATTTGTTGAACGCTTCACAGCGCCGCGTCGTGACCAGCGCCTGCCCGCGCAACTGCTACTCCACCTGCGGCCTCAGCCTGCAGGTGGAGGGCGGGCGCCTGACCGCCGTGGAGCCGCTCGCCGCCAACCGCGCCACCGCGGGCGGGCCCTGCCTCAAGGGGCTCGCCTACGTGGAGCGCGTGGCGTCTCCCGACCGGCTACTCCACCCGCTGCGCCGGCAGCCAGGCGGCGGCTTCGCGCCCATTCGCTGGGACGACGCCCTGGACGCGATCGCCGAGCAACTCGAGGAGGCGCGGCGGCGCCACGGGCCGCGGAGCGTCCTCTACTATTCAGCCAGCGGCACCAAGGGCCTGCTGAACGGCGCCGGCGAGGCCTTCTGGCGACTCTTCGGCGGCGCGACCACCACCTACGGCGACCTCTGCTGGCCCGCGGGGCTGGAGGCCGGGCGCCTGACGCTGGGCGCGAACGTCCACAACGCGCCCTGGGACCTGCCCAACGCGCGGCTGATCGTGCTGTGGGGCAAGAACCCCGCCGAGACGAACCTGCACCAGATGGGCTTCATCGAGGCGGCGCGCACGCGCGGCGCGGCCGTGGTGGTGGTCGATCCCCGCCGCACCGAGAGCGCGGAGCGCGCGGACCTGTTCCTCCGCCCGCGGCCGGGCAGCGACGGCGCCCTGGCCCTCGCGGTGGCGGGTCAGCTGATCCGCGAGGGCAGGGTCGCCCGCGACTTCGTCGACGCGCACGTGCACGGCTTCGACGACTTCGCCAGGCTCGCCGCCACGTGGACCCCCGTGCGTGCCAGTGAGGTTTGCGACATCCCCGCCGCGCAGATCGAAGCCTTCGCCGCGCTCTGGGGCGAGCGCCGCCCGGCGACGCTCATCGCCGGCTACGGCATGCAGCGCTACGCCAACAGCGGGCAGACGCTGCGCGCGCTCATCGCCCTGCCCGCGCTGACGGGCGACATCGGCCGCCCGGGCGGCGGCTGGCAGTTCGCGAATCTGCAGAGCCACGTCTTCGGCCCCCACGACCCGCTGCCGCTCTATCCCGAGTACCGGCCTGAGCAAGGGAGTGACGACTTGCTGCGCCCCACGATCGCCACCGCGCGACTCGGCGCCGACATGCTCGCCGCCGACCCGCCGCTGGCCGTCGCCTGGGTCGAGCGCGGCAATCCGCTCAGCCAGAATCCCGACAGCGGCCGCGTGCGGCAGGCGTTTCGTGCGCTCGACTTCCGTGTGGTCGTCGACCAGTTCCTCACGGACAGCGCGCGCGAGGCGGACATCGTGCTGCCGGCCAAGAGCTTCCTCGAGCAGGCGGACGTCCTCACCGCCTACTGGCACCCCTACCTCCAGTACCGCGCCAAGGTGATGGACCCGCCCGGCGAGGTGCGCACCGAGACGTCGATCTACCGCGCGCTGGCCGCGCGCCTGGGTTTCGATCCCGCGGCGGTCGACGCGGCCATCCCGGGGCCCGACGACCAAACGGTCGAGCGCTGGCTCGCCGCCCGCGTGGCGGCGCTGGGCCTCGACCTCGAGACGCTCAAGGCCGGCCCCGTTCTCTCCCCCGACTTCGCGGAGGTGGCCTTCGCCGATCGCGTCTTCCCCACGCCCTCGGGCCGCATCGAGCTGCGCTCGGAGGAGGCGGCCGCGCGCTGGGGCGCGAATCCGCTGCCGGAGTTCAGCGAGCCGCTGGAGGCGGGCCGTCGCGATCCGCAGCTCGCCGCGCGCTATCCGCTGTTGCTCATGACGCCCAACACCAAGAACCGCATCCACTCGCAGTTCGGAAACCTGGCGATGATCCGCGCGCTGGACCCCGCGCCCACGCTGCAGGCGCACCCCGACGACGCCGCCGCGCGCGGGCTCGTCCACGGCGAGCGCGTGCGCGTCTTCAACGATCGCGGCGAGCTCACGCTGCCGCTGGCGCTCACCTCCGCGCTGAAGCCGGGCTGCGTGCTCGCGCACAACGGCTGGTGGGAGAGCGAGGGCGGGGGCGTCAACCGGCTGTCGGCGGGGCGCGAAACGGACATGGGCCACGGCGCCGCCTTCCACGAGAATCGCGTCCAGATCGAGCGGGCCGCGCAATGACGATGAGGGCCGGCTTCCACCTCGATCTCTCGCGCTGCACGGGTTGCCAGGCCTGTCAGCTCGCCTGCGGCATCGAGAACGCGCTGCCCTGGGGCGAGAGCTGGCGCCGGGTGGAGACCTTCAACCCGGGCGCCCTGGCCGGCGCGCCCCGCTACCACCTGTCGCTGGCCTGCATGCACTGCGCGGACGCCCCCTGCGCCATCGCCTGCCCCGCCGACGCCTACGCCCGCGACGCCACCACCGGCGCGCTGATCCTCGATCCCGCGCGCTGCATCGGCTGCCGCTACTGCAGCTGGGCCTGTCCCTACGACGCCCCCCGCTTCGACGCGCGCGCCGGCACCATGAGCAAGTGCACGCTCTGTCAGCCGCGCCTCGCTGAGGGCCGCGAGCCCGCCTGCGTCGCGCTCTGCCCCACCGACGCGCTGAACCTCCTCGACCTCGACGCCCCCGCCGCCGCGCTCCACGCGCGCGAGGTGCCGGGCTTCGATGCGTCGCAGGTGCGTCCCGCGCTGCGCTTCACGCCGCTGCCGCCGGGAGCGGACGGGCCCGAAGGTCCCCCACCCGGCGGGGGCGGCGCCGCCCCGCCCGGCAGCGGCGACGGCGGCGGCCGCCGCCTTTCATTGAGAGACGAGTGGCCGCTGCTGCTCTTCAGCACCGCGCTGCCCCTGCTCGTGGCGATGCGCCTGGACACGCTGCCGCCCTGCCGGCTGGACCGTCCGCTGCCGATTCTCTGGGGCGGCCTGGCGGCCATGGCGCTGAGCACGGCGCACCTGGGCAAGCCCTGGCGCGCGTGGCGCGCGCTGCTGGGGATCCGTCACTCCTGGCTGAGCCGGGAGATCGCGGCCACGGGGGCGTTCGTGCTGCTCGCGGGCGCGCTGCCGCTGCTCCTCGCGCCGAACCTGCTGCTGTCGCTGGCCGGGGGCATGGCGGGTTTCGCGGCGCTCTACGCGATGGACCGGCTCTACGAAGTGGCGGACGTGCCGCGGGGCAGCGTCGGCGTGCACAGCGCGGAGGCGGTGCCCAACGCCATCGTCTACACGCTCGCGTTCAGGGGCTGGGCCTGGCCGCTGGCGGGCGCGCTGCTGCTGCTGGCGCTGCTGTGGCTGGGACGCTACCGCGGCGGCGCGCGGCCCGTCGGGTGGGTCGGCGGCCTGCGCGCGGCGGCGCTGATCGCCGCGGGCATCGCCGTGGCCGCGGGCGCGGCGCCGGCGGGGCTGCCGGTGATGGGCCTGATGGTCGTCGGCGCGCTGCTCGACCGCGCGGCGTTCTATCGCGAACTGCGGTTGCCGTCGCCACGGCGGACGCTCGACCGGGCGCTGGCGACGCGTCTCGGCCCGCGCTAGTCGCCCCGCAGCGCCTCCACGGGGTCGACGCGCGCCGCGCGCCCCGCGGGCAGGGTGCCGGCGAGCAGGCTGAGCGCGAGTCCGAAGCCGAAGGCGCCGGCCACCAGCCAGAGCGGCGTGGCGAAGAGTTCAAGGGCGGGCATGTCCTGGCGCGCCATCACGATCTTCGCCACCGCGGACGCCGCGCGCGCGACACCCCAGCCCAGCAGGATACCCCCCGCCGCCCCCAGCGCGCCCATCAGCGCCGACTCGGCGAGGAAGAGCCCGCGGATCTCGCGCTCGTCCGCGCCGAGGGCCTTGAGCACGCCGATCTCGCGGCGCCGCTCGCTGATGGACATCAGCAGCGTGTTCACGATGCCGAGCGCGGCCGTCACCAGCGCGACCAGGGCGATGGCCAGCAGCCCCAGGTCGAAGATGAGGAAGGCGCGACGGATCTCACCCAGCTGATCAGCGAAGCTGAAGGTGTGATAGCCCAGGGCGCGCAGGCTGTCGCGGACGCTCTCGTAGGGCGAGAACGGATCGAGGTCCAGCGTCACCTGCGGGTACTGCTGCGCGCTGTCGGCGGCGGCGACGTCGAAGAGGCTGCCGGCCTCGAGCGCTCGAAACAGCGCCAGCGGCTCGGCCGGCGGGCCGGCGCTGGCGAAGCGCAGGGCGTCGGCGGGGCGCAGGATGAGGGGCCGGGTGCGCGCGCTGCGCCCGCGGGGGACGTCCAGCACGCCGCGGATTCGCAGCGTGTCGGCGACGACGCGCCCCTTCAGCAGTCCGTCCAGGAAGCGCTGGGCCGCCTCGCCGAACTCGTCGGCGGCGACGCGCCGGCGATAGTCGGGACTCCCGAGGGAGTCCGGGCGCAGACTGCGCGAGAGCGCGGCGAAGCGGCCCTCCACCGTGCCCAGCACGCGCGCGAGCCCGCTGTCCACGCTCGCCACGGTGAGGCTGACGAACAGCGTGTCGCCGATCACGTCTTCGGGTCGATTGACGGCGAGCCCCATCTCCTCGAGGAAGCGCTCCGTGACCAGCGCCTCGCCGGGCGCGCCGCGCAGGGTTTCGCCCGCGCGCAGCTGCGAGAAGAGCTTCGTGGACAGCGCGGCCTCCGGCAGCGCCTGCGCCTCGACCGTCTGGCTGCGGCCCCGAAAGCCGACCGTGAGCGTGAGCGCGTCCAGCGGATAGGCGAGCCGCACGCCGGGCAGGCGCTGGAAGCGCGCGACGGCGGCGGCGTCCAGCGGCGGCGACTGGAGGCTGTCCTCGGGCGTCGAGGGCGTCACCTGAATTGTGTTGAGCAGGCCCAGGCTCTCGGCGCGCTCGGTGATGAGCCGGTGATTGCCCGCGCCGAAGCTCAGCATGGCCACCATCGCCCCGATGGCGATGACCACGCCGGCCACGGTCAGCCCGGCCCGCAGCTTCATGCGGCGCAGGTTCGCGCCGGCGATGCCCAGCGCGTCGAGCAGGGTCATGGCGCCACCTTGCCGTAGTCGAGACGCAGCACGCGGGTCGCCGTCTCGGCGGCGAGTTCGCGGTCGTGGGTCGCCAGCAGCACGGTGACGCCCGCGGCGGCCTGCTCCGCGAGCAGCGCCGCGATGGCGCGGCTGTTCTCGCGGTCCAGGTTGCCGGTGGGTTCGTCGGCGAAGAGCAGCTCGGGGCCCTTCACCAGGGCGCGCGCCACGGCCACGCGCTGCTGCTCGCCGCCGGAGAGATCGCCCGGGCGATGCTCGAGGCGATCGGCGAGCCCCACGCGCTCGAGCATGGCGCGGGCGGCGCTGCGGCGCTCGCGGCGGGGACGTCCCTCCAGCGTGAGCGCCAGCTCCACGTTCTCGAGGGCGCTGCAGTGCGGCAGCAGATTGAAGGCCTGGAAGATCATCCCGGCGCGCCGTGCGCGGTAGGCCGCCAGCTCGCGCCGCGACAGCGTGTCGAGACGGCGGCCTTCCAGCGCGATGCTCCCGCCGCTCGGCGTGTCCAGACCCGCGAGCAGGTTGAGCAGGGTGGACTTGCCCGAGCCCGAGGCCCCCACCAGGGCGAGGCATTCGCCGCGGGCGACGTCCAGGTCCACGCCGTCCAGGGCCCGCACCGTGTGCGGGCCCCGGCGATAGTGGCGGGTGAGTCCGCGGCAGCTCAGCCAGGCCTCGCTCACGCGTCGTCGTTCTCCTGATTGGGGTTCGCGTCCGGGCCGCCCTTGCCCTGCTTCCGCTCCCTTACCGCGCGCTGCAGGAGGAATTCGATCTGGGCGTTCACGCTGCGCAGCTCGTCGGCGGCCCAGCGCTGCAGATCGTCCCACAGCGGGTCGGGAATGCGGAGCAGGAAGCGCTTGCGGGCGGCCACGGTCGCTCCGATCAGTAGAGCGAGCCGGCGTTGACCACGGGCGACGCGGAGGACTCGCTGCAGAGGACGACCATCAGGTTGCTCACCATGCTGGCCTTGCGCTCCTCATCCAGATCCACCACGTGCTTGGCGGCCAGGCGCTCCAGCGCCATCTCCACCATGCTCACCGCGCCTTCGACGATCTGCGCCCGCGCGGCCACCACGGCCGTGGCCTGCTGGCGTCGCAGCATGGCCTCGGCGATCTCGGGGGCGTAGGCCAGGTGGCTGATGCGCGCCTCGATCACCTTGATGCCCGCGCGGCTGAAGCGCTCGTGAAGCTCCTTCTCCAGCACGTCGGCCACCTCGTCCTTGCCGGCGCGGAGGGTGAGGCCCTGGTCGTCGTCGTCGTTGAAGGTGTCGTAGGGATAGGCGCCGGCCATGTGACGCACCGCGGCCTCGCTCTGGACCACCACGTAGTGCTCGTAGTCGTCCACCTCGAAGCTCGCCTTGTAGGTGTCGGCCACCTGCCAGACCACCACCGCCGCGATCTCGATGGGGTTGCCCGCCGCGTCGTTCACCTTGAGCTTCTCGCCGTTGAGGTTGCGGGCGCGCAGGGTGATCTTCTGCTTGCTGTAGAAGGGGTTGGCCCAGAAGAAGCCGTTCGTCTTGACGGTGCCCTTGTAGGTGCCGAAGAGCACCAGCACGCGGGCGTCGTTGGGGTTCACCACGAAGAAGCCGGCGAGGCCGAGGATGGTCAGCAGCAGGCCCGGGAAGAAGCCCACGAGCCCGATGGGCGCCTCGTTGCGGATCGTCCAGATCAGGAGCCACGTGGTCAGGGCCAGCAGCACAAGCTCAACCAGCAGCATGGGATAGCCGGATGCGGCGCTGCGCGTGCGTTCGGTCGTCATCATCTCCTCCTCAATCGGCCTGGGGGGCCCGGGCGCGGGGTGGCCGGCCGGGTGATTACAGTGTGATATCACATGGATATCTCGTCAAGGGGGATCTACCGATGGAGGAGGGGGCGATTCGAGGAAATCGTCAGCGCCCGGGCGGGGCGAACTCCACGGCGAAGAGGCTCGGCCAGAGCTTGCCGGTGACGAAGAAGCGCTGCCCGGCCGGATCCCAGGCGATGCCGTTCAGCACGGCGCCCGGCGCCAGGCCCGCGGGACGGATGCTGGCGCAGTCGATCCAGGCCGTGACGGCGCCGGTCTCGGGGTTGATCTGGGCGATGCGGTTCGTCGGCCAGACGTTCGCGTAGAGCGAGCCGCCGCCGAACTCCAGCTCGTTGAGACGGTAGACGGGCTGCCCGCCGTCGCGCACGGTGACGCGATCGCGCTCGGCGAAGGTCACCGGGTCGAGCCAGCGGAGGGTGGCCGTGCCGTCGCTCATGACGAGCTGGTCGCCGGCGGCGTCGTAGGCCAGGCCCCAGCCCTCTCCGGGGTAGCTGAAGGTGGCCAGTTCGTCGAAGCTGGCCGCGTCGTAGACGAAACCCAGGTTGCTGGTCCAGGTCAGCTGCACGATGCGGTCCCCCACCAGGGCCACGCCCTCGCCGAAGTACTGACTGTCGAGCTGGATGCCGTCGAGGACGGCGCCGGTGGCCAGCTCGACGCGGCGCAGGGTGGACTGCCCCCGCAGGCCCGTCCCCTCGATCAGCACGCTGTCGGCCCAGACCAGGCCCTGGGTGAAGGCGGCGGAGTCGTGGGGATAGGTGGCCAGCACCTGGGGCGTCCAGACCGGCGCGGTCGTGGAGGGATCGCCGGTGACGTCCTCGGCGCAGGAGCACATGGGCAGCGCCAGCAGGAGGATGCCGACCCGGGCCGCTCGGGAGAAGCTCTTCATGGACCGTCCTGGGACATTGGGTCCACCACTATAGGCCCGAGCCGGGGCCAGGTGCCAAGCAAAAGCCCGCAGCCGCCTAGTACCGCGCGCCGGACGTCTCCCGCGGCAGCCGCTCCCGGATCGCGGCCAGCTCCGCGGCGCTGAACTGCACCTTCCACGCGCCCAGGTTCTCCTCGAGCCTCTCGATGCGCCGCGTGCCCGGGATCGTGAAGACGTCCTCGCCCTGCGCCAGTACCCAGGCCAGCGCCACCTGCGCCTCGGTGGCGCCCTTGTCCGCGGCGATGTCGCGGATCAGCGAGAGGAAGCGCGCGTTCTCGGCCAGCGCCTCGTCGGTGAAGCGCGGATTGTTCAGCCGCCAGTCGCTGGCGTCGAGCGCCTCGCGATTGGGAATCGCGCCGGTCAGGAAGCCACGGCCCAGCGGCGAGTAGGCGACGAAGGCGATGCCCAGCTCACGACAGGTCGCCAGGATGCCGTTGCCTTCCACGTCGCGGGACCAGAGCGAGTACTCGGTCTGCAGCGCCGTGATCGGATGCACCGCATGGGCGGCGCGAATCTGCTCGGCGGAGAACTCGCTCACGCCGACGAAGCGCACCTTCCCCGCCTCCACCAGCTCCTTCATCGCGCCCATACTCTCCGCCACCGGCACGTTCGGATCCGGACGATGCTGGTAGTACAGATCGATGGTCTCCACGCCGAGCCGCTTCAGGCTCTTCTCGCAGGCCTCCTTCACGTACTCCGGCCGCCCGCTGAGGCCCAGCCACTCGCCCTTGGGGCCGCGCTGCATGCCGAACTTCGTGGCGACGGTCACCCGGTCCCAGCGATCGGCGAAGGCCTTGGCGAGGAGTGTCTCGTTGTGCCCGGCGCCGTACATGTCGGCCGTGTCGAAGTGGTTGATGCCGAGCTCGATGGCCGCATGCAGGGTCTTGATGTGGGCAGCCTCGTCGCGGCTGCCGCCGTAGAACTCCGACATGCCCATGCAGCCGAGTCCGATGCGGCCGAGGCGAAGGGTGCTGTTGCCGAGGGTCGTGGGAGTGTTGGCCATGGGACGTCTCCTGTTGAGGGTGCCGGCTGGGGTCGGGGCGAGTATAGGCGGCCTGGAGGGTCGGCACAAATAAAAGGCCGCAGCGTGTCCTGGAACGCGCTGCGGCCTGGCCGCTCGGAATCATCTCTTACTCTCAAGGCGAGAGGTGGAGGCGGCGGGAATCGAACCCGCGTCCGAAGAAACCTCCCCCGCGGCGTCTACGTGTGTAGTCCACAGCTTTGAGTCTCACCGCGCGCGAGGACGGCGGACGATCCGTCGCGCGGCCAGCCCGGATTGTCTCGCCCTCTGCTCCCGGGCGCGGCAGAGGACCAGTCGGCGGTGTTTGATGCCCGGCCCTCACCCCCGCGACGCGAGTGAGGCGGACAGGCTACCTAACTAAGTTAAGCGGCCAGGGCCAAGTTATCGTTGGCAATTGTGTTTTCTCGACCTTGATAACGGGGCTGAGCCGAGAAATCCCCGACACGCGGCTGCGGCTTTGCGAATCCCCGTCGAAACCTGGTCGCCCCCGGTTTCGCCGATGCACTCAATGTAGGCCCGTCCCGAGGCGATGTCAATTCGCCCGCCCGGATTGCCCTCGCGCCCGCCGGCTCCTATGCTACACTCGCGTTGTGCGCGCACGGTGTGGGAGGGACGATGGGACGCTTCTTCGGCGCGTTGCTGCTGCTGCTCGCCGCCCCCACGGCGCGGGCCGACGCCACTCTGACCCCGCTGCTGACCGCTCTCTACCCCGCCCTCGGAGACGGCGCGCCCGTCATCCCCGCCGAGCACCTGCCGCCCGATCGCCCGCTCGTCCTGGTGCTCTGGAACACCGACTGCGAGGACTGCCTCGCCAACGTCGAGCAGCTCGCCGCGCTTCGCCGCCGCCAGCCGCAGCTTCCACTGCTCGGTGCGGTGGAAGCCGTCGAGCCCTGGGACGCCCTCGGCTTTGCCCTCGACCAGGACCTCGGCTTCCCCCAGTTCCACGACCCCACGCTCGCCTTCGCCGCCGCCCTCGACGCCGAAGGCGCCAGCTTCGCCTTCGCGCTCGTGAACCGCGCCGGCGACGTCCTCGCCCGGCACGTCGGCGCCGTGCCCGACGCCGCGGCCGCGCTCGAGGACGCCCTCGCCCGCACGCCGGCTACAGCGCCCCCAGCCATCGACTTCCCCCGCGTCAGCACGAGCGGACGCGTGCGTCTGCTCTGGCTGGGCGTCGGCGTGGCGGACCATCTCGACGACGGCCCCTGCGACACGGCTCCCGGCCTCTGCGCCTGCGCGCTGGGCGGCGCCTACGGCGAGGCGCTCTATCCCGTGGTGGATCTCGTCTACCGGCTGCGTGTCGACATGACCGTCCTGCTGTCGCCGCGGCTCCGCGCGGGCGGACGCCTCCGCCTCAGCAACGAGCCCGCCGCCGTACTCGCCCAGGGCCCGCAGTACCTGGCGAACGCGCGGGGCAGCGCCTTCGCGGAGTTCGTCGCGCCGCGGGCCAGCGCGCGGCTGGGCTTCTTCGAGACCGTCTTCACGCCGCTGACGCTGCAGCGCTGGGACGCCGCGGACAACCCGCCGGTCGCCGGCTCGGGCGGGGCTGGCGGCTGCGGCAGCTGCGGCACCAGCACCCACGGCCTGGCGCTGGAGTCGCTGGACGACCTCGCGCCGCCCCTCACCTTCGAGGGCGCGCGCCTGGCCGCCGCGCCCCGGCCCTGGCTGCGCGCCGAGGCCTTCTACGCCGTGCCGCGGCGCGCCCACGCCTTCGACGCAAACGCCGATCCCGTCTTCGCCTACCGCCAGGACCTGCTCGCCGGACGCATGGAACTGCGGCGGACGCTCGGCGGCGCCACCCCCGCCTCGCTCGTCCTCGCCTGGGTGGCCGCCAACGAGAACCCCGAATCGGCCGACTGGCCGCTCTACGCGGGTGATCCCGCGAGCTTCGTCCAGCGCGGCGAGGTGACGAGCCTCGCGCTCACCGCGCCGCTTCCCGCCACGCTCACCCTCGACGCCGAGGCCGCCCGCAGCCGCCAGCGCGTTGACCGCGTGGACGCGTCCGGGCAGGCGGTGAGCGACTGGGCCGCCCGCGCCGCCCTGCGCGTCACCCCGGCCGCGGGGCTCGTCCTCGCCGCCGGCTGGCTGCACCTGGGCCGTGACTACGGCGCCGAGTATCGCGCGCTCTCCTACCTGCCCGACACCGAGGGCTGGCGCGCGTCGGCGTCCTACCGGCGACCGCGCTGGGGCCTCGCGCTCTTTCACAAGCAGCTCCAGCGCGTCGAGGCGTTCCGCGACGGCGGCAGCGACCTGGCGCGCAGCCGGCTGACGAGCGCGCTCGTCTCGCTGGCGCCATGCGCCGGCACCCATCTCGACCTCAGCGCCACGCTGGGCGAGGACCGCCTCGAGGGCGAGAGCGCGGACTGCAGCTGCCGCCGCGACTGCCAGAAGCTCACCCTTGGCGCCGTGCTGAAGCAGACGCTGGCGCCCCGCGTCAGCGCGAGTCTCGAGTACGTCGCCATCGCCCTGGACAGCGACCTCGCGGGCGGCACGGCCCGGGCGGACATCGGTCGGCTGCTCGTCACTGCGGACTTCTAGCCGCGCAAGGAGGATCCATGCGCCTCGCACTCTGCCTCGTGCTCGCGATCGCCGCGTTGCAGATCACTCCCGTGGCCGCGCCGGCCGAGGACGTGATCCTCGTCGAGGGCGAGACCTACGTGGCGAGCCACGATCTCGGGGGCTACTCCATCCACGTGACCTACTGCAGCAGCGCCAGCGGCGGCTACGCGGCCGACGGCCTGGACATCCCCGGCGAGTGGATCGAGCTGGACGTCACGCTCGCAGAGGCGCACGCCTACCGCGCGCGCCTGGCGCTGCAGGGCTGGCCGGACGAGAGCAGCACGCTGCGTCTCACGCTCACCCCCCAAGCCGGCGGCGACGCCCCGAGCGCGGACTTCGCGCACGAGGGCTCGGGGATCGGCTGCGAGGTGCCCTACACCTGGGCCGAGGGCGACGCCCTGCTGCAGGCAGGCGCCGGCGACTACCGCGCGCGCATCACGTTGCTCGCCGGCTCGCTGACCCGCGTCGATCTGCTGGAGTTGAGCTGGGACGATAGCGCGACGGCGCCCCAGAACTGGAGCGCCGTCAAGAGCCTGTACCGCTAGTCGCCTCGCTTCAGCGCAGGAGCAGCAACCGCTCCGTGGCGCGCGCGTCCGCCGACTCCAGCCTCACCAGGTAGAGGCCGGACGGCTGGGCGCGGCCGGCGTCGTCGAGCCCCCGCCACACGCGCTGATGCCGCCCCTCGTCCTCGAACCCGTCGAGCAAGGTCGCCACGTGGCGGCCCTGCGCGTCGTGGACGCTGAGCGTCACGAAAGCCGCGCGCTCGAGCGAGTAGGTCAGGGTCGTCGCGGGGTTGGCGGGGTTGGGCCAGGGCGTCTCCAGGCGCAGCGGGGCCAGGGCCACCGGCGGCGCGGCCACGACGACCGGCTCACCGAGGAAGCGGTGCACGTGGCCCAGGTTGGAGCCCACCAGCAGGTCGGGCGCCGCATCGCCGTCCCAGTCGCAGACGAAGGGGCGCGCCCTGCCCGAATCCGCCAGGTGGATCGGGACGCTGAGGCTCTCGCAGCGATAGCCCGCGCTGAAGGTGGGCGCGGCGTTCGTGCCGTTGTTCCGGTAGTAGTAGAGGTTGCCGTCGGCGTTGCCGACGACGAGATCCTTGGCGCCGTCCAGGTCGAAGTCGGCCATGGCCGGGCTCGAATAGCCGAGCGGCACGGTGAGGTTGCCGCTGCCGTCGCCGATGTAGATGGTGTGACGGAAGTCCGGCGGCAGTCCCCCGCCCTCGTTGTAGTAGAGGCGCAGCTGGCCGTCGAGGGCGCCCACCAGCAGGTCGTAGAGGCCGTCCTCGTTCCAGTCCACCACGCAGGGCGTGGCGCGCTCGCCCACGTTGATGTCCACCTTGTTGTCGAAGACCCCCACCTGCACGCGCGCGCCCGTGTCGAAAAGCGGCGCCGTGGGCGTGCCCACGTTGAGGTGGATGTACAGGTAGCCATCGCTCGTGCCGAGAATCAGGTCGGGCAGGTCGTCGTTGTTCCACCGCGCGACGCGCGGGAAGAGGCCGAGGCATCACCCGCCGGGGTAGCTGAGCTCCCCTTCGGTGGTTTCGACGTAGGTCCAGTCGCCGAAGCTTGGCGGCCCGGGCAGGCCTTCGTTCAGGTAGAGCCGCACCCGGCCGGGGAAGAGGCCGCTCCCCTCGCCGACCAGCAGGTCGAGCTCACCGTCGTCATTCATGTCGGCGAGGCAGGGGACGGAATGCCCGTCCACCGCGATGGTCTCGCTGTGCGCGGGCAGGCTGAACTCGGCGTCGAACTGGAGCGAGGCAACCGCCGGCGAGGCGACGAGCAGCGCTCCCAGGGCCAGAAAGGCGCGCCCCGTGGGCATCCGGGCTCCTTTCGTCAGGGGAAGGAGACTCGTTATTATAGCAGCTCGGGCGGCGGTGAGCGACCGCTTCCCTACTTCAGCAGCAGCACTTTCTGGCTACGGGCGAAGTCTCCCGCCGTGAGGCGCGCGAAGTAGACGCCGCTGGGCAAGGCGGTTCCGCGATCGTCGTGGCCGTCCCAGACCGCCTCGTGCTCGGCGGCGGGCAGCTCGGCGTCCACCAGGCTTCGCACGCGACGGCCCGCGAGGTCGTAGACGTAAAGCCGCGCGTGCGCCGGCGCCGCCAGCGCGAAGCGCAGCGTGGTGGACGGGTTGAAGGGGTTGGGATAGGCGCCGTCGAAGGCCGTGCGCGCGGGCACGGGGTCGGCGGCGATGGGATCGCCCAAGACCCCGAAGAGCCGTTCGAGCACGTCGTCCACCATGCGGCGCACGTAGCCGGGGTAGTGGTCTACCTCGAAGCCGGTGTCCTGCGCGAGCTGGTAGCTGAAGGGCGTGAAGACGGTCCGGTTGGCGAAGCCGGTCGGGCTGGTGAGTTCACCGTCGCCGTCCGGATCGGGATTGAAGACGCTCGCCACGGCGCCCACGCCGCCGTCGTTCTCGTACTCCATGACCGCCCGTGCGAACGCGCTCGACGGCTCGAGGCCCACCAGATCGAGCGGCTGGGGGGTCGGGCAGCCGGCCATCACCGCGAAGTAGGGCGTCTGGCCGAACACCTCGAGCAGCGGATCGGTCACGTTCACGCGCGGGACCATGATGCCCGTGAGCGCGTCGTAGCTCTCGCCCGGCAGGAGCAGCCGCGCGCCGAGCACGTCGTTGAGGAACCCCGGCGCGTCGTCGAGGTCGCTCGCGACGCCGTTGCCGAGCACCCAGAGGCCGGTGTCGTGCTGGCTGCCGTTGAGCCAGGACTCGAGGAGCGCGTCGTCGAAGACGAGGTCCTCGGGCAGCGCGTTGCTGATCGTGAATTGCTGCAGCGCGCCGCTGTCCCAGATGATCATCCGGTACTGCGCGAGGTCCCCGGGCTCCGCGCGCCCCGCGAGCCCGTTGTTCAATCCCGAGCTGGGCGCCTGGGTCTTGTAGACGTCCCACTCGCCCTGCCCGTTCATCACGAAGGCCTCGCGCCAGACCGTCTGCAGCCAGTACTCGGGAAAGTCGCTGGTGCTGCCGCCGTCCTCCACGAAGAGCCGCTCGACGCCGGCCGTCGGCAGACAGCGGAGCGTGTAGTGGATGCGCAGGAAGGGATCGGCGGACTCCGCCCACTGCGGGTGCGTCGAGGTCGCGCCGCCGTCCGACGCGGCCCTGTAGTAGAACTCGATCACATCCCCGGGTTCGAAGTAGTCCTCGGCGAAGTCGAAGGCCCAGTTGTTCGGGCTATCGTGGCCCTGCCAGCGGGCCGTGTCGGCGATCGCCACGTTCCAGGTTTCGCCGAGCACGGTCGTCGTGCCGATCCAGGGGGACCAGATGCCGTCGCTCCGGTCCGGATCCCCCATCGCCGGGTCCGTGCTGCCGGTGTGCGGGCCGTCGATCACGCGCGCGTAGAGGTAGAGCTGTGGGCGCTGCTCGCCCGGCACGCTGGCGTAGTCGGTGGCGATGCCGCCGTCGCCGTCCATGTTGAGCCGGACGCAGGCGGAGTCGCCGATCGCAAGCGTGGCGCTGCCCGACGGCTGGATGTCGTTGGCCGCGTCGATCCGCACCTTCCCGGTGCCGGCCTCCGGGAAGTTGTCCTGAAAGCGGTTGGTCACCCTGGCATCCCAGGCAGCCACGGGTCCACCGTTCACCACCATGAGCTGCACGTTGTCGAAGAACGGCGCCCAGGTGTGGCCGACGCCGTCGCCCCAGACGTTGCACCAGACGGAGCACATGTCCACGGCGCCGAGCCTCACGACCAGGCCCGTGGCGCCGTTGCCCTCCGCGGACGCCGTCAGGTCGAGCGTCGTGTCGAGCGTGTAGCTGTCCCAGCGCTTGCTCGTGCCGTTGTAGACCGTGTTGTCGTTGGCCCAGGGGCCGAGGCAGGGCTGCGCGGGGGTCTCCGCCGCCAGCGCGTACTCGAAGAAGACCAGCGCGTTGAGCGGCAGATCCCGGTAGACCAGCCAGCGCAGGAGCAGCTGGCTGTCGGAGGCCAGCACCTCCTCGAGCGGCGCCCCCGCGGCCTCGCCCAGCGCGTGCGCGCGGCTCAGCACCGGGCTCTCGATGCCGTTGTCGAAGTAGGGCGGGCCGTAGGGCGTCGACGGCAGCGGGACGTCGGGGTTGGTGGTGTGAAGGTAGTCGAAGAAGGCCCACGCGTTGGTCGGATTCAGGAAGCAGGGGTCCTCGGCGAAGAGATTGGCGTAGAGCGCGCCCCAGGCGCCCGCCGCCTTCGGCGTCGCGGCGTGCAGCGCGGGGTAGTCCGCCTCGATGCCGCTCTCGAAGTCCCAGGCGATGTCCGGCGCGCCGTCGTAGTCCACCACCAGGTTGTCGATCCAGACCGCGCCGATGTCCGTGCTGAACCAACCCTCCTGGTCGGACCAGGCGTGGTCGGAGTGGAAGGCGAGGACCAGCGAGTCCACGTCGCCGAAGGCCAGGGGGCCGACGTGCAGCACGGTCTGTTCGCCCGACACGCGATTCTCCATGAGCGCGTCGAAGACGCCAGCGGTCGCGGCATAGAGCGTGAAGTGGTCGTAGTCGTCGCCCTCGAAATCGCCGACGTAGTCGAACGCGATCGTGCCACCGGTGGCGCCCGGCGGGACGTCGAGCACCAGGTACTGGTCCCAGTTGTTGCCGTAGCCCGCGGCGTTCACCCAGCCGCAGACGTTCTCGACCCCGCACCACCAGGCGAAGTCGTTGCCGGCGGTGGGGCCGCCGTCGGCGAAGTCGTCGGCGCTGGAAAAGTCAGTGCCGTGACCGTTGCTCAGAGTGAGCGCCTGCAGATGCCAGAAGGCGCCGAGCTGCGCGCTGGCGTCATAGAGCGACCAGCCCGCCGTGGCGGGGCCGCCGGCGCCGTCGTCGAAGGTGTAGCCGCGGTCGTCGGTGCCCGGCGCGCCCCAGGCGCCGGAGCCCGAGGCCGCGAAGAGGAAGAGCGTGTCGGCGCGCTCGGAGTAAGCTGGCGGCGCCTCGGCCCGCGGGACTTCGGCGCTGAAATAGGTCCGCAAGGGCGCCTGCGCCTCCCGCGCGTGCGCCGTTGCGGCAACCGCCAGGAGCGGCAGAAGTAGCAGCAGGGGTCTCGTCTTCATCGCTTGCCTCATTCGTCCGGGGTAACGTGGGGCGCGCTATTTCAGGAGCATCAGCTTCTGACTCGAACGGAAGCCTCCCGCAGTCAGCCGCGCGAAGTAGACGCCGCTGGGCAGGACGCTGCCGCGATCGTCGCGGCCGTCCCAGACCGCCTCGTGCTCGGCGGCCGGCAGGTCGGCGTCCACGAGGGTGCGCAGGCGACGGCCCGCGAGATCGTAGACATCGAGCCGCGCGTGCTCCGGGGTCGCCAGTGCGAAGCGCAGCGTGGTCGACGGGTTGAAGGGATTCGGATACGCGCCGTCGAAGGCCGTGTGGGCGGGCACGGGGTCGGCGGCGTCGGGGATGTCCTCCGGCCAGGTGCCGAAGAGCCCGGCGAGCACGCTCCCCACCAGGTAGCGGGCGTAGTCGATGCCGAGGTCGTCCCCGAACCCGACGTTGCGCAGCTCCGGATAGGTGAAGGGGCAGAACAGCGTCCGGTTGGCGTAGCCGGCGGGACTCGTGGCCGTGCCGTCTCCGTCGGGATCGTGGTTCAGCACACCCGCGACGGCCCCGCCACTGGGATCCACGCCCCAGTCGAAGACCCCCTCGGCCAAGGGGTTCCCCGGCAGCGGTCGCACGAGGTTCAGTTGCTCGAGCTCGGGACAGCCGGCGGCGAGTTCGAAGTAGGGCATCTGCCCGGCCACCTCGAGCGCCGGGTGCGTGACGAGCACGCGCGGGGTGCGGATGCCGGTGAGATCCTCGTAGCCGGCGCCAGGGAAGACCAGCTCGGCCCCGAGCGCGGCATTGAGAAAGCTGGGCTCGTCGTTGAGATCGCTGGCCACCTGCGTACCCAGGACCCAGAGCCCGGTGTCGTGCTCGCTGCCGTTCAGCCAGTCCGCGAGCAGCAGGGTGTCGAAGGCGAGGTCGTCGGGCAGGGCGTTCTGGAGCGTGTAGCTCGGCAGGTCGGCGCTGTCCCAGAGGATCATCCGGTACTGGTCCAGGTCGCCGGGCTCCGCCCTCCCCCCGAGGCCGTTGTTCAGCCCGGAGCTCGGCGCCTGGGTGGTGTAGACGTCCACCGCGTAGGCGCCGTTGTAGCGGAAGGCCTCGAGCCAGTAGGTGAGCAGCCGCTGGTCGGGGTCGGTCGTGCGGGGGCCGCCGTCCTCCACGAAGAGCAGATCCGCGCCGGCCGTCGGCAGGCAGCGCACGGTGTAGCGCCGGCGGAGCAGCGGATCCGCGCTCTCGGCCCAGAGCGGCTGCGTCTCGGTGACGCCCTCCACGGCCGTGGCCTTGTAGTAGAACTGGATGACGTCCCCGGGCTCGAAGTAGTCGTCGGCGAAGTCGAAGGCCCAGGCGCCGGGATCCGGCGCGCCCTGCTCACGCGCCGTGTCGGCCACGGCGACGTTCCAGGTCTCGCCGTTCACCGCCGCCGTGCCGATCCAGGGGGACCAGATGCCGTCGCCGGCGTCGGGGTCGCCCATCGCGGGATCGGTGCTGCCGGCGTGGGGACCGGCGATTACGCGAGAATGGAGGTAGAGCTGCGGGCGGATCTCTCCGGGCACACTGGTGAGGTCCGTGGCGACGCCGCCGGCGCCCTCCATGTTCAGGGCGATCGTCGTGGAGTCGCCGATCACCAGGGTCGTGCTGGTCGACGGCTGGATGTCGAGCGCACTGTCGATCCGCACCTTCCCGGTGCCGGCCTCGGGGAAGTTGTCCTGGAAGCGGTGGTAGGGATCCACGTCCCAGACCACCGGCGAGACGTCGTTGACCAGCATCGCCTGCACGTTGTCGAAGTAGGGCGCCGGCGTGTGCTCGATGCCATCGCCGTAGACATTGCACCAGACGTCGCACTGGTCCATCACGCGGAGCGTGTAGTCAACGCCCGTGACGTCGCCGCCCCAGGAGGCGAGTTCCACGGTCAGGCTGCAGTCGACGAACATGTCCCGCCAGCGCTTCTGCGTGCCGTAGTACAGGGCGTTCTCGACGACCACGACGCCGTTGCAGTCGGACTGCAGCGTCTGCGTGCCGACGTCCACGGTGTAGAACACCAGCGCGTTCAGCGGCAGATCGCAGTAGGCCATGAAGCGCAGCAGGTAGCGGCTGTTGCCGTCGGTGGCGTCGAGCAGCGGCGTGCCCGTCGCCTCACCGAGCGCGTGGGCCTCGTCCAGCAGCGGGCTGCGGATGCCGTTGTCGAAGTAAGGAGGGCCGTAGGGGGTGACGGGGATGGGATACTCGGCGTTGAGGGTGCCCGGATCGAAGAAGGCCCAGGCGTAGGAGGCGTTGACGATGCAGGGGTCCTCGGCGAAGAGCCCGCGATAGAGCGCGCCGTAGGCCCCCGCGCCGGCGGGGATCGCCGCGTGCAGCGCGGGGTAGTCCGCCTCGATGCCGCTCTCGAAGTCCCAGGCGATGTCCGTCGCGCCGTCGTAGTCCACCACCAGGTTGTCGATCCACACGGCGCCGATGTCGCTGAGGTAGCTGCCGTCCTGGTCGGACCAGCCGCCGTCGGAGTGGAAGGCGAAGACCAGCGAGTCCACGTCGCCGAAGGCCAGCGGCCCGACGTGCAGCACGGCCTGCTCGCCCTGGACGTGGTTGTCGGTCAGCACGTCGAGCACGCCGCCGGCCGCGGCATAGAGCGTGAAGTAGTCGAAGCTCTGACCTTCGAAGTCGCCGACGTAGTCGAACGCGATCGTGCCCCCGGTGGCGCCGGGCGGAACGTCGAGAACGAGATACTGATCCCAGTGCGTGCCGTAGCCGGCCTCCCCCACCCAGCCGCAGGCGCCTTCGACCCCGCACCACCAGGCGAAGTCGTTGCCGGCCGTGGGGCCGCCGTCGGCGAAGTCGTCGGCGCTGGAGAAGTCCGTGCCGTGGCCGTTGCTCAGCGTGAGCGCCTGCAGGTGCCAGAAGAGGTCGTGCTGGGCCGTGTTGTCCCAGAGCGTCCAGCCCGCCGTGGCGGGGCCGCCGGCGCCGTCGTCGAAGGTGTAGCCGCGGGCGTCGGTGCCCGGCGCGCCCCAGGCGCCGGGGCCCGAGGCCGCGAAGAGGAAGAGGGTGTCCGCGCGGGTGACGGACTCCGGCGACTCGCCGGGCCGCGGGATCTCGGCCGTGACGAAGCGGCGCGAGGCCTCGGAGCTCTCGCGGGCGATGGCGGTCGCGCTGGTCAGGGAGATCGTCAGGATAGCGAGCAGCAGGGGTCTGAGCGACATCACTTGCCCTCACTTGGCAGGAGTAGCGCCGGAGACGGCCCCGGGGACAGGGCCGCCCTACGATGACACGCGTGTGGGGCAGTTTACAGATAATACTATAGCTGGGCGGAGACGCTTTTGTCCACTAACTCCCGTCGGCTCCCGTGGAAATCGGCAGCGCCTGGACCAGCACGACGCTCCGCTCCCCCACCCGGTAGGCCCCGCCCGGCACCGCCGGCGCCGCGGGCGGCAGGAGCAGGTCGTCGCCGGGCTCGCGGGCGGTGTCCAGCACGCGGTGCCAGGACTGGCCCGGCGGCGGGGGCGGCAACTGGAAGGTCAGCGCCTTCGTCCAGCCGTTCACGCAGACGTGGATCAGCTCCCCGTCCTGCGGACGTGACAGCGTGAAGGCCACCGTGTGCGAGTTGCCGGACCAGTCGGGCTTGCCCAGCTTCACGCCGTGCCAGCCGAGCCGCGTGTCGGCGGCCTCCTGCCAGAAGCGTTCGTCGCGAAAGATCGCCAGCCGCGCGGTGTAGGTGGCCAGCCCCCGGACGAAGCCGTGCAGGGCGCGGTTCGACTTCAGGAGCGACCAGTCCATCCAGGCGAGGTCGTTGTCCTGGCAGTAGGCGTTGTTGTTGCCGCGCTGGGTGCGGCCGAGCTCGTCGCCCATGCTCAGCATGGGCGTGCCCTGGGCGAGGAGCAGCAGCGCCAGGGCGTTGCGCATCTGCCGGGAGCGGAGGGCGAGGACGGCGGGGTCGTCGCTCTCGCCCTCGACGCCGCAGTTCATGGAGTAGTTCTGGTCGCTGCCGTCGCGGTTCTCCTCGCCGTTGGCCGCGTTGTGCTTGGTCTCGTAGCGGAAGAGGTCGGCCAGGGTGAAGCCGTCGTGGCAGGTGACGAAGTTCACGCTGCGCATGGCCTCCTGCGCCGGGTTCGCGTAGAGGTCGGGGCTGCCCGAGAGCCGCAGGGCCAGCGGGCGCACGAGGCCCTCGTCGCCGCGCAGGAAGCGGCGTAGGTCGTCGCGAAAGGGGCCGTTCCACTCGGCGAAGCGCTCGCCGGTGAAGGAGCCCACCTGGTAGAGGCCGCCCGCGTCCCAGGCCTCGGCGATGAGCTTGCTGCCGGCCAGCACGGGATCCGAGTCGATGGACCACAGGATCGGCGCGTTCTCGCGCGGCTTGCCCTTGCCGTCGCGGCTGAGGACGGACGCCAGGTCGAAGCGGAAGCCGTCCACGTGCATCTCGGCGGTCCAGTGGCGCAGGCAGTCGAGGATGAGGTGGCGCATCACCGAGTGGTTCGCGTTGACGGTGTTGCCGCAGCCGCTGAAGTTCGCGTAGCGCGACGGATCCTCGCCGGGGATGTAGTAGGCGCCGTTCTCCAGCCCGCGGAAGGAGAGCGTGGGGCCGCGCTCGTCGCCTTCGGCCGTGTGGTTGAAGACGACGTCGAGGATCACCTCGATGCCCGCGCGGTGGAGCGCCTTCACCATGTCGCGGAACTCGTCCACGGGGCCCAGCGGGTCGCGGCGCGAGCTGTAGGGCCCGTGCGGGGCGAAGAAGGCCAGCGGGCTGTAGCCCCAGTAGTTCACGCGGCCGAGCGGCGCGTCCAGCGGATCGAAGTGCTGCACTGGTAGCAGCTCGACGGCGGTGACGCCCAGGTCCTGGAGGTAGGGGATCTTCTCCACCAGCCCGGCGTAGGTGCCGCGCAGCTCGGGCTTCACGCCCGACGACGGATCCCGCGTGAAGCCCCCCACGTGCAGCTCGTAGATGATCGTCTCGCCGTAGGGCCGGTGCAGCGGCCGGTCGCCTTCCCAGTCGTAGCCGCGCGCGTCCACCACCACGCCGCGCAGCGCGCTGGCGCAGTTGTCGCCCGGCAGCGTGGCCGCCTTGCGGTCGTAGCGCTCCCCCATGACGACGGCGCGCGCGTAGGGGTCGAGCAGCACCTTCTCGCCGTCGAAGCGCAGGCCGCGCTCCGGCGCCAGCGGGCCGTGCGCCCGCCAGGCGTAGAGCTGCCCCGCGCCCAGTCCCTGCACCAGCACGTGCCAGTAGTCCGCGGTCCGGTGCCGCCCGGGCTCCAGGCGGATGACGCGCGCGGGCGCGGCGTCCTCGGGCGCGTCGAAGAGCAGCAGCTCGAGGCAGGTGGCGTGGCGGGAGTAGATGGCGAAGTTGACGCCGCCAGACTGCAGGGTGGCGCCCAGGGGATGCGTGCTGCCGGGGAGGACGTCGCTGAGCACCGTGCACCGCCGCGTTGAGGTCCGTCTCGCGGGCACAGTAGCAGGGAACGCGCCGCCTGGCGAGGGATTCGAGCGGCTAGCCGCCGGCGGCGAAGATCTCGCTGCGCACGCTCGCGCTGCGTCCCCCGAAGCCGGCCATGCGCCGGAGCAGTTCCTCCGAGCGGCCGGTGAGGTCGCCCAGCAGGCCCGAGCGGCCGCCGTCCTCGCCGGCGACCCAGCGCTCCAGCGCGGCCAGCTCCTCGTCGCTCACCGGTTCGAGGCGCGCCTCCAGTTCGAGGACGAAGCGGCGGTCCGCGGGCAGCGGACCGGGCAGCGCGAGGTGCAGGGGCCGTGGCGCGCCGAGTGCGTCCTCGAGCGCGGCCAGGTCGGCGCAGACGGCCGCTCGCCGGCCCCGCGCGTCGAAGAGCGTGTAGCTCCCCTCGAGCAGGTCGCAGTAGACGCGCTCGCTGAGCAGCCCGGCCGCCAGCTCGCGGTCCCACCAGTTCTCGCGCGACTCGAAAAGCCGCCAGCGCAGGAACAGGGTGACGGGCAGGCCCGCGCTGAGGGACTCGCGCAGCTCGTCGTCGAGGAATCCGCGCAGCGCGATGTCCACGCGCAGGCCCTCCCCCCACGGCTCGGGCACGCCCATGCGCAGAGACGGCGCGGCGGCCGCCGTGGCGGCCGCCAGGCAGAGCGCCAGCAGCGCGGCCGCCACGCGGCGGGTCCATTGCAGGGGCGAGGACATCAGAAGGCGTGCTCCACGCGGAGCTCCCAGACCAGGTCGGCGTCCTCGTCCAGCGGGCGCATGACGTTGATGCGCAGCTGGTCGTCGTCGAAGCCGATGCCGAGGCCCGCGCTGTCGCGAAGGTCGTTCAGGTGGACGTCCGCGTCGCGGTCCGCCCAGGCCAGGCCCGTGTCGTAGAGGCCGTAGAGCGTGACGTCGCTGTCCACCTCGAAGCCGTACTCCAGGTTGGCCAGCAGCATGCGCTCGCCGCCGTAGCGCGCCGGCTCGAGGCCGGAGTCGGCCGGATCGGGCACGACCAGCGACTGGTAGTCGAAGCCGCGCACGGTGCCGAGCCCGCCGGGCAGGTAGCGTCGCTGCAGCGGCAGCGTGCCGCGCAGATTGCTGCCGCCGGCGACGCGCAGGTCCAGGCGCTGGCGCGGTCCCATGGGCAGACGGCTGCGCCAGGTGGCCTCGGCCAGCGAGAAATCGAAGTCGCCGCCGAGGACGTCGTCGCCCGCGCGCTCCCAGCCCAGTTCCAGGTAGTTGTGGCTGCTGCCCAGGCGCAGCACGCTGTAGACACTGCGCAGCGTGCCCTCGTCCACCGGCAGGTTGGGACGGAAGCTTCCCCTGCGCACCGACCAGGTGGCCGTGTTGGCCAGCGAGGCGTGGTCCTCGCTGCGCAGGCCGACCTCCGCGCGCAGCCAGGGCAGCGCGCGCGTCACCACGCTGAACGACGCGCCCTCGCGCTCGTAGTAGTCGCGGTAGTCCTCGCGGAAGAATACCGCCGCCAGGGTGTTCTCGCCGTCGCCGATCCCCGTGCGCTGCGCGTAGCCCGTGCCCGTGTACGCCCGCGCCTTGAACCAGGCTCGGTTGCGCGGCGCCAGCGGCTGGAGCAGCGTGACGCCCAGGGTCCAGCGCTCGCTCTCGAAGCCGTAGGCCACCTGCCCCTTCACCGAGGGCTCGAAGTCGGTGCTGCCGATGTAGTCCGGCATGAAGCCGAGGACGAGCCCGTCCACGCGCTGATAGGACAGCCCCGCGTCCTCGTCGCCGTAGTCCACCTCGAACTCGCGGTTGATGCGCCAGCGCTCCCGGCGCTCGTCGCGCACGTGGAGACGGATGCCGCGGTTGCCCATCTCCAGGACGCTCACCCAGCCGCGATCGTCCAGGCGGGTGGCGCCGCCGCCCTCGGGGTCGATGGCCTCCCACTCGCCCTCGCCGTCGCTGACGATGAAGCGGTAGTAGTGCCGCCCCGGGCCGACGTCCACGGAGGCCTCCCAGAGGCCGGCCTCCTCGTCGAAGGCGAGCGGTACGGTCCCCCACTCGATCCAGTCGCCGGTGAGCTCGACGGCCGTGTAGCCGGCGTCGCGGTAGCGGAAGCGGACGGTGCCGGCCGCGGCGCTGGGGCCGTCGAAGGCCCAGTCGTCGTCCTCCTCCTGGAGCCAGGGGTCCTCGTGGCGGTCGCGGGACCAGGCGTCCTCCCAGGCGCGATCCCACTCATCCTTGACCTCGGCCCACCAGGGCGGGCTGACGTCGGGCTCGTCGACCACGCGGACGGCGTGGGCCAGGGGGGCGGCCAGGGTGACCAGCATCAGGGCGAGGGCGAGTCGGGCGAGGCGTCTCATGATCGGACTCCCGGGTGGTGGGTGGCGAGTGCGTCTCCACCTTCCCCAGGGCAAGCGGCGCGCCGTGCCGCACGACCGTTCGGACGATCGCTCAAGCGATGCATTGCCAGCATGTTATCGCCGACATTGAAAGTGACAACACCGGTTGCCACGCCCCCACGGCGTGTGCCGCGCACATCGCCCCGATGTTTCCGGAACACACTCACGGCTTCAGCCCGAGCCGCTGCAGCCGCCGGTGCAGGTTCCCGCGGTCCACGCCCAGGGCGCGGGCCGCGGCGGCTACGTTGCCCCCCGCGGCGTCGAGCGCGGCGCGGATCTGCGCGCGCTCGAAGTCCTCCAGGCGCACGGCCAGACTGCCGTCGCCTCCGCCGCCGGGCGCGCTCTCGCCCAGCAGCCCCGCGAGATGGGCCAGTTCCAGGCGCTCGGCGTCCACCATGATGACGAGCCGCTCCATCAGATTGCGCAGCTCGCGCACGTTGCCGGGCCAGCCGTGGGCCGCCAGCGCGGCCAGGGCGTCGGGCGCGAGGCTGCGCGGCCGGCGCCCGTACTGCGCGCGGAAGTGCTCCAGGAAGTGCCGCGCAAGGAGGGCGACGTCCTCGGCGTGTTCCCGCAGCGGCGGCACCTGGATCGGAATCACCTTCAAGCGATGGTAGAGGTCCTGTCGAAAAGCCCCACTCGCCATGAGCGCTTCCAGGTCGCGATTCGTGGAAGCCAGGACGCGCACGTCCAGGGCCACCGGCTGCTCGCCGCCGAGCCGCTCCAGCTCGCCCTCCTCCAGCACGCGCAGCAGCTTGGCCTGGGTGCCGGCGGCGAGGTCGCCGATCTCGTCCAGCAGCAGGGTGCCCCCCTGCGCCCGCTCGAACTTGCCCCGCCGCCGGGCCACCGCCCCCGTGAAGGCCCCCTTCTCGTGGCCGAAGAGCTCGCTCTCCAGCAGCTCGCCCGGGATCGCCGCGCAGTTGACCTTCACGAAGGGCCGGGCGCGTCGCGCCGAGCCCGCGTGCAGCGCCCGGGCCACCAGTTCCTTGCCGGTGCCGTTCTCGCCGGTGACGAGCACCCGCGCCTCGCTGGCGGCGCTTCTCGCCACGGTCTCGCGCAGCCGCCGCATCACGGGGCTGTCGCCGAGGATCTCGCCCGTGGCGCCGAGGGCCGCGCGCAGGCCGGCGTTCTCGTCGCGCAGGCGCTGCCGGTCCAGCGCGCTGGCGATGGACACCAGCAGCCGGCCCGGCTGCAGCGGCTTCTCGATGAAGTCCAGCGCCCCCAGGCGCACGGCCTCGAGCGCGGTCTGGATGGTCCCGTGGCCGCTCATCATGATGACGGGCGGGTGGTCGCCGGCCTCCGCCAGCTCGGCGAGCAGGGCGAGGCCGTCGGCGTCGGGAAGCTGGACGTCCAGCAGCAGCAGCTCCACGGGCTCGGCGGCCAGCCGGGCGCGGGCGCCGGCCACGTCGGGCGCGCCGGTCACGGCGTAGCCCTCGTCCTCCAGCACGCCCGCGAGCAGCTTGCGGATGTTGGGCTCGTCGTCCACCACCAGGATGAGGGCCTTGGCCATCGCGCTCCTAGGCTGCGGGTTCGCCGCGCGGCAGCTCGACGCGCAGGCGCGCGCCGTGGGCGGGCGGGTCCAGGGACGCCGCGCTCAGCCGCCCGCCATGATCTTCCACGATCTTGCGCGCCACGGCCAGCCCCAGCCCGGTGCCCGTGGCCTTGTGGGTGACGTAGGGCTCGAAGAGACGTTCGGGGTCGCCCTCGAGGCCGGGGCCTTCGTCCTCGAGATCGATGCGGTGGACGTCCGCGAGCGGCGCGTAGCGCAGGGTCAGCGCGCCGCCGGCCCCCATCGCCTCCGCGGCGTTCTTGACCAGGTTGCCCAGGGCCTGCCGCAGCTGCCCCGGATCGCCGCTGACGCGCAGCGTCTCCGGCCACCCCTCCCAGCGCGCTCGGCAGCGCTCCGCCGGGAGGTAGAGCTCCACCACGCCGGCCAGGAGCGCGCGCAGGTCCACGGGCTCGGGCGCCGGAGCGGGCAGGCGCGCGAACTGCGAGAACTCGTCGGCGAGGCGCTGCAGGTTGGCCGTCTCCTCGAGCACCGCGGCGATGCTCTCGCGCACGGCGGGGTCCTCGCTGCGGCGCTCGATGCGGTGCATGGCGAGGGTGATCGGCGTGAGCGGGTTCTTGATCTCGTGCGCCAGCCGGCGCGCCACGCCCTGCCAAGCGGCCACGCGCTCGGCGCGCAAGCGCTCGTCGCGGCTGCGCTGGAGCTGCTCGCCCATGCCGTTGAAGGCGCGCACCAGCTCGGCGAGCTCGTCCTTGGCGGGGGCCGTCACGCGGTGTTCCAGATCGCCCGCGGCGATGCGCTCCGTCCCGCGCACGAGCTCGGCCAGCGGCGCCGCGAGCTGGCGCGCCAGGCGACGGGAGAGCCAGAGCGCGAGAATCAGCAGGGCCGCGCCGAGCACGATCAGCGTGAGCACGGCGTCGCTGCGCAGGAACTGGCGATAGACGCCCCGGAGCTGCCGCTGCCGCCCGCTGCCGGCGGCTACGCGGGCCAGGGCGTCCGCAAGGGCAGGATCCAGCGGCTCGAGGAGCAGCAGCGCGCCCTCGCCCGCGCCGGCGGCCGCCAGCAGATAGCGGCGCCCCCCGAGCTCCAGGCTCGCCACCTGCCCCGGCGCGGGCGACTCGGCGGGCCCCAGGCCGGCGAGCAGCGTCGCCAGGGAATCCGGGCCCTCCACCGGGCCGCCCGGCAGACGCCAGGCGGCGCCGGGCTCGAGCGCCGGCGCGAGACCCGCGGCGCGGGCCGCCGCCATGGCCTGCGCCCTGGCCAGGGCGCCCGCCTTCTCGCGCTCCAGGGTGGAGCGCGCCAGGCCGAGCGCGCTCTCGGTGGCCTGGGCCATCCCCGGGCTGTCCAGCGTGTCCAGGAGGCGCTGGCTCATGCGCCAGTTCACGCCCAGGAGCGCCAGGGCCGGCAGGAAGGACAGGAGGAGAAAGAGCAGGAAGAGGCGGCGCTGCACGCGAACCCCCGAGGCTGGACCGCCGGCAGCCTAGCACAGGCCCGGTGGCCGGGCCAGGGGCGGGCTTGACGCCGCGCCGAACCGAGACCACATTACGCCGCTCGCCCACGAACCAGGAAAGCGCCATGACCGCGATCAGCACGAGTTCGATCCGCAACGTCGCCATCATCGCCCACGTCGACCACGGCAAGACCACCCTCGTCGACCAGGTGCTGAAGCAGTGCCACGTGTTCCGCGAGGGACAGGAGGTGGTCGAGCGACTGCTCGACTCGGGGGACCTGGAGCGCGAGCGCGGGATCACGATCCGCTCCAAGAACATCGCCGTGAACTGGGGCGGGCTGCGCATCAACCTGATCGACACGCCGGGCCACGCGGACTTCGGCGGCGAGGTCGAGCGCGTGCTGAAGATGGCCGACGGCGTGCTGCTCCTCGTGGACGCCTTCGAGGGACCGATGCCGCAGACGCGCTTCGTGCTGCAGAAGGCGCTGCAGCTGGGGCTGGCGCCGATCGTCGTCATCAACAAGGTCGACCGCCCGAACGCGCGGCCGCTGGAAGTGCACGACGAGGTGCTCGAGCTCTTCATGGAGCTGGACGCGGCCGAGGATCAGCTCGACTTCCCCGCCGTCTACGCCGCCGGGCGCGACGGCTGGGCCGTGGCGGAGCTGGACGACCCCCGCGAGGACCTGACGCCGCTGCTCGAGATGATCGCGAAGAAGCTCCCGGCGCCACCCCAGGTGGACGGCCCCGCCCAGATGCTGGTGACGGCCCTCGACCACAGCGACTACGTGGGGCGCATCGGCATCGGCCGCGTGTTCCGCGGGCGCCTGGTGGCCGAGCGGCCACTGGCGGTGATCAAGCGCGACGGCACCCAGCAGACCGCGCCGGTGAAGCAGCTCTTCGTCTTCGACGGCCTGGGCCGCCGGCAGGTGAATGCCGTCGACTGCGGGGACGTCTGCGCCGTGGTGGGCCTGCCCGACGTGGACATCGGCGACACGCTGGCCGACCCGGCGCAGCCCGAGCCGCTGCCGCTCATCGCGATCGACGAGCCCACGCTCTCCATGAACTTCATGGTCAACACCAGCCCGGGCTACGGGCAGGAGGGCCGCTACTCGAGCAGCCGGCAGCTGCGCGAGCGGCTCTACAAGGAGACCGAGCGCGACATGGCGCTGCGGGTGGAGGACACGCCGAGCCCGGACACCCTGCGCGTGGCGGGCCGGGGCATCCTGCACCTGTCGATCCTCATGGAGAACATGCGCCGCGAGGGCTACGAGTTCATGGTCGGCCAGCCGCGCGTGATCTACAAGGAGATCAACGGGCGCAAGGCGGAGCCGGTGGAGGTGCTGACGGTGGACGTCGCCGCCGAGCACGGCGGCACGGTGATCGAGTACCTGGGCACGCGGCGCGCCGAGCTGCTGCGCATGGAGGCCAAGGACGGGCGCAGCCGCCTGGAGTTCCACGTGCCGAGCCGCGGGCTCATCGGCTTCCGCAGCCGCATGCTCAAGGCCACGAGCGGCGAGATCGTCCTCAACCACCGCTTCTTCCAGTACGAGTACTTCAAGGGGTCCATCCCCCAGCGGCAGACGGGCAGCATCCTCGCCATGACCGCGGGCGAGGCGGAGGCCTACGCGCTCGACGCGCTGCAGGACCGCGGCCGCTTCTTCGTGGAGCCGGGCGAGAGGGTCTACGTGGGGCAGGTGATCGGCGAGAGCGCCCGCGAGGGCGACATGCTGGTGAACCCCCAGCGCTCCAAGAAGCTCACCAACATGCGCGCCGCGGCCTCGGACCGCGCGCTCAAGCTGGCGCCCGCGGTGAAGATGAGCCTCGAGGAGTGCCTCGAGTACCTGAACGCCGACGAACTGGTGGAGCTGACGCCGAAGAGCATCCGCCTGCGCAAGACCGTGCTGGACGAGAACGCGCGCCGGCGGGCGCAGAAGGCGGCCATGGAGGACGCCTAGCCGCCGCGCTAGACGACCACGTGCGGCACTTCCATGAGGCCGCGCTGGAAGGCGGCGCGGAAGGCCGTCACCACGGCGGGGTCGAAGTCGCTGCCCGCGCCCTTCTCGATGATCTCCTTCGCCTCGAAGGGCGACATCGCCTTGCGGTAGGGCCGGTCGCTGGTGAGCGAGTCGAAGACATCCGCCACCGCGATGATCCGCGCCTCCAGCGGGATCTCCTGCTCCTTCGTCGGCCGGTAGCCCGATCCATCGAAGCGGTCGTGATGCGCCAGGATGATGGGAATCACCCGCTGCAGCGAGCCCCCCACCGGCTGGAGGAAGTCCACGCCGCGGTCGAGGTGGGTTTTCATCTCCTCGTACTCGTCCGCCGTGAGCTTGCTGGCCTTGTAGAGCAGCTCGCGGCTCAGCTCCAGCTTGCCGATGTCGTGCAGCAGCGCGGCCGCGCGCAGATCCTCCACGCGATGCGCCGGCAGGCCCATCTGCATGGCGATGTTCGCGCCGTAGACGGAGACCCTGTAGCTGTGGTTCTCCGTGAAGGTGTCCTTGGCGACGAACTGCCGCAGGATGAGCAGCAGGCCCTGGTAGGTCTCGCGCAGCTCGACCATGCGCCGCGCGTGCTTCTCGTGCAGCGTGCCCATGGCGTAGGCGGTGAGCACCAGGATCCCGCCCCAGGCCAGGAGCTGCAGGGTCTCCCCGCTCACGGCCAGCGAGCTGGGCGTCTCGGCGAAGAGCGCCGGGTTGAGGCGCGCCATCAGCGCGACGAGGAAGGCGCTCGCCACCGCCGTCAGCACCGCGTGGCGTCGGCCGAAGTGATACGCCGAGTAGAGCGTGGGCAGGGTGTAGAGGCCGAGGAGCATCTGCCGTCCGGTGAGCAGCAGATTGATCGCGCCCGCCAGCACCAGCAGGGTGAGCAGGATCCAGAGCTCCTTGTTCACTTCTTCCAGACGCGCGCGCAGGTTGCCCGCGCGCGGCGACGGGCGCCCGGGGCTCGGGGACTCGCGCGGGAGGCTGTCCGGAGCAGGCGGCGGGACGGCAAGGTCGGGCTCGGCGAGGTCCGCCACGGCCGCGTCGATCCGGCGCTCGACCTGGCGCCGATCCTCGGTGAGGACGCCCAGGCTTCCGCCGTCCTCGCCGGGTCGACGGCCCGATCGATCGTTGGGATCGTGCATGCAGACGCCTCCGCGGTTCGCGCACGCTGCGCGTTGTTTAGGTGGTCGGTTGGGGGGAGGCGGCGCTTGAGGGGAATCCCCGATATCCCAGATCTGTCACACGATTGTTGCGCTTTCGGGGGAGGCCACGAACGCGCGTGTTCCGCTGCGTGAGGCGAACCTTGTGCCGCCGAAATTGTGTCTTGAGCACCTAAGCGCCGCAGCAGAGCACGGAGCTACTGCATTCGGGGTGTAGACGTCGTTCACACCCCAAGATCTGGGTAGCGAAAGCTGAGGCACAATCTCGGCGGCACAAGGTGAGGCGAAGGCATGGCCCTTGCGATCTCGTCCACCATGGCCACAAAACACCGTGATCCCCGATGCAATCGCCCGGCGCGCTCCTCGCGCGGGCGGCAAATCCTGCCGGGTCTGGCAGCCTTCGCCGCGGCGCTGCTGGTCGCGGGCCAGGCCGGCGCCGCCAGCCTGAGCGGTCACGTCACCCTGGGCGTCGCCGCGCCACCCGAGGAGGCCGGCTTCAGCCCCTACCCCGGGGAGATCGGCTCGGCGACCTCCGCCCACGACGGCCACGCGACGCACGGCGGGGACGGCCCCCAGGACCTCGTGCTCTACATCGAGGCGCCGCCGGGGCTCGAGCTCGCGGCGCCGCCGGAAGCCACCCCCCAGCTCGCGCAGATCGATCGCAGCTTCCGGCCGCACGTGCTGGGGGTGAGCGTGGGGACGTCGGTGGAGTTCCCCAACGAGGACGTCGTCTTCCACAACGTCTTCTCCTATTCGAAGACGAAGCGCTTCGACCTGGGCTACTACGGCAAGGGCAAGTCCAAGAGCGTGCGCTTCGACGAGCCTGGCCTGGTGAAGGTCTTCTGCGACATCCACGCGAGCATGAGCGCCTACATCCTGGTGGTGGCGTCGCCCTTCGTGACGCAGCCGGACGCGACGGGCAACTACAGCTTTCGCGGTCTGCCGCCGGGCGACTACACGCTGCACCTCTGGCATCCCGAGCTGGGCGGCAGCAAGCGGCGCGTGCACCTGGGCGACGGCGACACCCGCCTCGACCTGAGCCTCTAGGCGGCGGGAGCGGCCATGCTGCGCTTCGGAAGCCTGCGCGCCCGCATCGTCCTCTTCACGACGGTCCCGCTGATCACGCTGCTGGCCGTCTTCCTCGTCAGCACGCTGGTCACCGCCACGCGCGCCGTGCGCAGCAACGTGCGCAAGAGTCTGGCCGACGCGGGCTCGGTGGTCGTGCAGCTCGTGAGCACCCGCAAGGGCGAGCTGGCCACCATGGCCCGGGTGACCGCCCGCGATCCGCGCTTCTTCGCCCCGTTCTCGATCCCCCTGGAGGAGCGCGGGCCCGAGTTCGGGCCGACGCTCGAGGAGCTGGCGCGCGACTTCCTGCGCATCACCGGAGCGGACTTCCTGGAGATCGTCGACGCCGGCGGACATCCCGTCGCCCGGGTCGGTCGCGCGGGCGAGCCCGCGCCCCCCGACGCCGCCGACGGCGCGGCCGGCCTGCGCGAGGCGCTGACGGGCAGCGCGGTGACGGACTTCTACGTCGCCGGGCGGCGCCTGGTGGTGGCGGCCGCCGTCCCCGTGGTCGTGAACGGGCGACAGGAGGCGGTGCTGCGGATCGGGGCCTGGCTCGACGAGAGCTTCGTCCACGAGGTCAAGCGCCTCACCGGCGCGGAGCTGAGCCTCGTGCACGACGGCCGCGAGCTGGTCAGCACGCTGCCGCCCCTGCAGGCGGCGCCGGCGACGCTGGCCGCCGCCGCGCCGCGTTCGACGGGCGCCCAGGAGTCGGTGGCGCAGAGCGAGGCGTTCACGCTGCGGCGCGGGGACACCGAGTACTTGAGCTTGCGGATCCAGGTCAGCGGCGTGGAGCCCGACGCGGGCTTCGACGCGATCGTCGCGCGCGAGCTGCGCGCCCAGCTCGCGCCGATCCTGACACTGGAGAAGCGGCTGGCGCTGGGTGGGCTGGCGGGCGTGCTGCTCACGCTGCTCGTGGGCTACGCCGTCGCGCGCAGCATCACGGGGCCGCTGTCCAGCCTGGTGCAGGCGGCGGGCGCCATCGAGCGCGGCGACTACGACGCGCCCGTCGACGTCGCCGGCCACGACGAGGTGGCCGCCCTCGGCCGCAGCGTGGAGTCCATGCGGCGTTCCCTCGGCGACCACATCCGCCACCTCAAGAACATCGATCAGACCAAGAGCAACTTCATCGCGCTGGCCGGCCACGAGCTGAAGACGCCGCTCACGATCATCTCCGGCTTCAACGATCTCATCGGCAGCGGCGCGCTAGGCGAGATCCCGGCGAGTATCCAGGAGACCAGCCAGTGCATCAAGGGGCACCTGATGGACCTCAACCAGCAGGTGCAGAACATGCTCGACCTCTCGGCCTTCGAGCAGGGCCTGCAGGACTTCGACTTCGCCGCGGTGGAACTGGGCGCCCTGGCGCGAAGCGCCGCGGCCCTGCGGGAGCGCGTGCTCGGCGAGCGCAAGCTGACGCTCGAGCTGGAACTGGCGGGCGCGCCCGTCCATGCGCGCGCCGATCGCGAGCGGCTGGAGCAGGCGTTCCTTTGCCTGCTCGACAACGCCATCCGCTTCACCCCCGACGGCGGCCGCATCCGCGTGCACGTGGGACGCGGCGACGGCCTCGCCCTGCTCGGCGTGGAGGACAGCGGCGTCGGCATCCCGCCAGGCGAGCTGCAGTGGATCTTCCAGAAGCTCTACGAGGCCGGGGACATCATGCACCACAGCTCGGGGAAGCACGCCTTCGGCTCACGGGGTTTCGGGCTGGGCCTGGCCCTCTGCAAGGCCATCGTCGATCTGCACGGCGGCCGCATCGACGTGAGGAGCGCCCCCGGCCGTGGCAGCCACTTCACGCTGGCGCTGCCGGGCGCCGCGCAGCCGGCGCAGGACAGCAAGGACGTCGAACCGGAGGAGGTTCTGCTATGAAGGGCGCGATCACCCTGACCCTGGCGGCGGTGCTCGTCGCGGCGGCCACGTACGCCCGGGCCCTCGACGCCGGCAGCCTGCGCGTGCGCGGCCTGGCCGATATCGTCATCGCCGACGACGCCCCCACGACCCGGGCGCTCAACACCACCAACCTGGGTGACACCAACTTCGACCCGCTGCGCGTGCGGCTGTTCATCGAGGGCGGGTCGTCCAGCACCCAGGTCTTCCTGCAGTACCTCTACTCGCAGGAGAGCGCGGCGAAGGACCGCCTCTTCGGCGCCTACGTGCTGCACAAGCCGCTGGAGGGCCGAGAGCTCTACGTGGAGGCCGGCAAGGTGCCCGTTCACGACGGCATCTGGGCCGCCCACACCTACTCCAACCGCAATCCCCTGGTGAGCGTGCCGCTGGCCTACACCTGGCGTTCCACGCTGCCCAGCCATCAGCTGCCGGTGGACCTGGACCAGCTCCTGGCCAGCCGCGGCACGGGCCAGCTGACGCCCGAGTACCGCGAGGGCGGCGAGCTGCGCGGCGCGGACTACCCCACCATGCCGCTGCTCTACGACAACTGCTGGAACTACGGCCTCTACCTGCTCGGCACGCAGGGCTCGCTGCAGTACGTGCTGGGCGCCACCACGGGCAGCCCGTCGGCGCCGGTGGCCGCCCTCGACACCAACGAGGACACCGCGCTGCACGCCAAGCTCGGCTACGGCATCACGCCCGGCTTCAAGCTCTACCTGTCCTGGGCGCGGGGCGCTTATCTCTCGCGTGACGTGGCGCCCTTCCTGCCCGCCGGGCAGTCCATCAACGACTACCGGCAGACGCTCTGGGGCCTCAGCCTCGACTGGCAGTGGCGGCGGCTGGCCGCGATCGGCGAGTTCATCCACAATCGCTACGAGACGCCGCTGCGCGCGGACGGGCTCGCCAACAACGCGTTCTACCTGCAGGGGCTCTACAAGCTGTTCCCCGGCTGGAACCTCGCCCTGCGCTACGACACCCTGCGCTACGCCACGCTTGCCGAGGCGGATGGCGAGAGCTGGGACGAGGACGTCCAGCGCCTCGAGGGCGGCGTGAACTACCACGTGAACCGGGACTTGGTGATCAAGGCCGTGCTGCAGGCCACGGACGTGGGCGAGGGCTGGGAGAGTGAGTACCTGATGCCCGCGCTCCAGGCATCCTTCGCGTTCTAGAGGGCGGCCACCACGACAAAGGCCCGGCCCCTCGCGGGGGCCGGGCCTTTTCGATGCGTCTAGGTCGCGGCCTAGTACAGCGACTTCACCGCGGAGAAGGTCGCCTCCTCGGCGGCCGTCACGGTGTAGCCCAGGCAGTACGCCAGGTCGTAGGGATAGCCGTAGGCGGCGGCGGAGTACCAGCGGGGGTAGCCCCAGTAGTCGCCGGCCCAGTAGGCCGAGCCGCAGCCGGTGGTGGTGGCGCCGAGCGCGCAGCCGACGTAGGGCGCATTCTGGCCCCAGCTGATCTCAGCGACGAAACCGACGGACATGCCGGCCTCGATGGTGATCACGTCCGGCAGCATGGCCTCGAAGTAGTAGGTGTCGAAGCCACCCTGCGGGTCGTACTGCGTGAACATGTCGCCCCAGGCGAAGTAGTAGCTGTAGGCGGGCGCCAGGTCCGGAGGGCACTCGCCGTTGTAGATGTTGATCGTCACGCCGGTGGGGTTCATCCAGGTACCGCTCCACTCCAGAACCCAGCCGCCGACCACGTTGAACGCCTGACCGGCCATGCCGTCGGGCATGTCGTCCGACAGCTCGGCGTCGAAGGCGGAGCTGGCGTTCATGGCCGAACCCTGCGGGCTCTGGCAGTAGATCATGTCGCGATCCACGCAGCTATTGGAGTCGATGCTGCCGCTGCTGATGTCAGAGGATGCGCCGAAGGCCGGGACGGCCAGCGCCATGATGCCGAGAAGAACCAGTAGCTTTTTCATGGATAGAGACTCCTCCCAGAGTTGAGACAACGCTGTGTGGTCGCCCTACAGCCCTTGGAAGGGACACTGCACATGGGAGAATCCGGTATCAGCTACCTGTGGCAAGATAATTACAGCATGGAGAGGACGGCGGCGTCAACAACTTCCCGCAGGCAGGGCGGCTGCGGCCCCCCGGGGCCCGGCTACTCGTAGCCCAGGGCGTCGACGGGGTCCAGCCGCGCCGCACGCACGGCCGGCAGGAGCCCGAACCCGATGCCCACGGCCGAGCAGAAGAGCAGCCCGTAGACGGCCCACTGGAGCGGCACCACGCCCGCGAAGTCGGTGAAGAGGGTGATGACGTTGCCCAGCCCGAAGCCCAGCGCCACCCCGATCACGCCCCCGACGTTGCAGAGGATCACCGCCTCGAGCAGGAACTGCGAGAGGATGTACCGCGGCCTGGCCCCCAGGGACTTGCGAATGCCGATCTCCTTGGTGCGCTCGGTCACCGAGACCAGCATGATGTTCATGATGCCGATGCCCGCCACCACCAGCGCGATGATCCCGATCACGAAGGCCGCCAGCTTGACCCCGCGGCTCATGGTGTTGAACTGCGTGATCAGGCTTTGGCTGCTGAAGAAGTGGAAGTTGTCCTCCTCGTTCGCCTTCAGGCCCCGCTCACGGCGCAGCAGCTGCCGCACCTGCTCCTGGGCGTCGGCGGCCAGCTCGGGGGTCTTGGCGCGCACGGTGATGTTGACCGAGCGCGTGAAGCCGTCGCGTCCGCGCAGGCCGTAGAGCTTGAGGTAGGTGCTGATCGGCATGAGGAGATACTGGTCGAAGCCGCCGCCGAAAGCGGACTTCTTCTGGTCGAAGACGCCGATCACGCGGAACTTGCGGCCGTCGACGCGGATCGTCTTGCCCACGGGATCGGTGAAGGGGAAGAGCTTCTGCCCGATCGCGTAGCCGATGACCGCCACCTGGGTGCCCGCCTTGATGTCCACCGGCGAGATGTTGCGGCCAAGACCCACGTAGTGCGTGTTGTTGGCCGGGTACTCCGGCGTGCCGCCGCAGAGCGTGACGTTGTCGTTCGTGCTGTCGCCCCGATAGGACGCGGTGTGGCCGAAGTCCCAGAGCTCCGCCCCCACCAGGTCCACGGTGTCCACCTGCTCGCGGATGAGGTTGGCGTGCTCCACCGTCAGCGGCGGGAAGCGCATGGCCTTGCGGCGCTCCTCCTGGGAGCTGAAGCCTCCCGCCGGCCACTTCTGCACCTGGAAGACCTGCGCGCCGAGCACGCTCATCTCCGCTTCCATGGTGCTCTGGATGATGGACACGGCCGTCATCACGGCGATGATCGAGGCGATGCCCGCGACGATGCCCACCAGGGTGAGCACCGCGCGCAGCTTGTTGCCGAGGATGGCCTGGAAGGACATCGCGAGGGCGTCGAGGGGGCGCATGCCGCGCTGTCTACTCATAGCGGAGCGCCTCGATCGGGTCGAGCCGTGCGCCCCGGTAGGCCGGGACCATCCCCGCCAGCGCGCCAACGGCTACCGAGACCCCGATGGCCGCGAGCAGGATGGGCAGCGAGATGCGCGCGGGCATGAGCGTCGCGTTCAGCACCGCGGTGAGCCCGGCGGCGATGCCGATGCCGATCACCCCCCCCAGCAGACAGATCGCCGAGGATTCGAAGAGGAACTGCAGCAGGATGTTGCGCTTCTTCGCGCCGATGGCCTTGCGGATGCCGATCTCGCGCGTGCGTTCGGTCACGGACACGAACATGATGTTCATCACGCCGACGCCGCCAACGAAGAGCGAGATGCTCGTCACCAGGAGCCCCACCAGCAGCACGATGCCCATCATGTTGTTGAAGGCCGCGACCAGCGTGTCGAGCTGGTTGATGGAGAAGTCGTCGCCCTCGGCCGGCCGCAGCCGGCGGATCTTGCGCATCTCGCCGATCACCGCGTACTGCAGCGCGTCGACCGCCTCCTGGCTCGAGGCCTTCACGGCGACGTTCACCTCCTGCCGGCCGTGCTGGCCGCCGAAGGACTTCACGTAGCTGCTGATGGGCACGTAGACCATGCGGTCGAAGTTCGGCCCGTCGAAGCTGTTGCCGCCCTGCTCTTCCATGACGCCGATGACGCGGAAGTCGCTGCGGCCGACCTTCATCAGCTTGTTGAGCGGATCGACGTCCCCGAAGAGTCCCTTGCGGATCTCGGCGCCGATCACGCAGACCTGCTTCTTGTGCTGCACGTCGAAGGCGCTGAGGAAGCGGCCTTCGGCGGGCACCGCGTTCGAGACCAGCATCTGCTTCTCGGTGGTGCCGAAGATGGTGACGCCCTCGATCACCTCGGAGCGGTACTTGATGTCGCGATCGCCGTTCATGGAGGGGTTCACGATGGCGCGGCCCGTCATCTTCTCCTCCAGGGCCTGCGCCTGGCGCAGCTCGAGCGGCGGGCGGTTCCGGTAGAGGAAGAAGTCGTCCATCATGACCCAGGGCATGCGCGAGACGTAGATCACGTCGGAGCCGACGGCGGAGAGGCTCTGGCGGAAGGTCTGCTGCAGGCCGTTGGCGGCGGTCATGGTGAGGACCACCGCCACGATGCCGATGATGATGCCCAGCGTCGTGAGCGCGCCGCGGCCCTTGTTGGCGGCGATCGCGCGAAAGGCGATGCGCAGCGACTCCAGCATGTCCGAGGTGAGCAGTCTCATCGCGGCCTCCTGCGCGGATCGCGCTCAGGCGTCGTCGGCACGGTCCTTCGACGCGCTCACGGTCACCGCCGCGCCATTCTCGAGCTCCTTGGAGAGCGCCCGGTAGCTGCCGGTGACGATCGTCTCGCCCTCGTCGACACCGGTCAGGATCTCGATGTACTCGTCGCTCTGAATGCCCGTCGTGACCTGGCGGGCGACGGCCAGTCCATCGTCGACGCAGAAGACGATCTCCACGAAGCCGTCGCGGTCGGGCGTGTAGCGCGCCTCGGCGTCGGCGCGCGACTCGCCGGGCCGCGTGAGCTGGTCGAGCGTGCGCACGGCGACGCTCTGGATCGGCACGCTGAGCGCGCTGTCGTTGCTGTGCGTGGCGACGTCGGCGCTGGCCGTCATGCCCGGGCGGAGCGAGGCCGGCGGATCGACGATGCCGATCTTGATCGCGAACTCGGTCTTCTGCGTGTTGCCGCCGCCGGCGAGGTTGTTCGCGCTGTTGGCGATCTCCTGGACGACGCCGGTCAGGACCTGGTCCGTCAGCGCGTCCACCTCGATCTCGGCGGACTGGCCGATCGCCACGGCGACGATGTCGTTCTCGTCCACGTTGACCTGGGCCTCCATCTCCGAGAGGTCCGCGATCACCAGGATGACGTCTTCCTGGAACTGCGAGCCGAGGACGATCTCACCCTGTTCCTTGTTGAGGGCGCTGACGGTGCCGGCCATGGGTGCGTAGATCGTGGTCTTGGCGAGGTCGTCGCGCGCCTGCTTGAGCTGGGCCTGCGCCTGCTCCACCTGGCTCGCGGCGGCCTCGGCCCGCGCCACCTCCACCTGGTAGGCGGCCTGGTCGGCCTCGAACTCCGCGTCGGACTTGAGCCCGGCCGCGCTGAGTTCCTTGGTGCGGGCGAACTCCTTCTGCGTGCGCATGAGATTCTGCTGCACGAGGCTGGCGTTCGCCTGCGCCGAGCGGACGCTCGCCTCGGCGCTCTCCACCGCCGCGAGGTAGCGCTCTCGATCGAGCTCGACGAGGAACGCACCCTTCTCGACCCATTGCCCCTCCACCACCGCCAGCCGCGTGATCTTGGCGCTGACGTCCGCGCTCACCTTGACCTGGGTCTTGGGCTGGATCATGCCCGTGGCGCTGACCTTCTGGACGATCTCGCGGCGCGCCACCGGGGCCGTCTCGACGCTGAGCAGCTTGTCGCCGCGGCTGCGCATCGCCATGGTGCCACCCACGGCCGCCGCCACGAGGACGATTCCGCCGATCCACAGGGCCCGTTTCCTCATGCCCTCGCCTCCAAACGCTTGCTGCGCAGTGAAATGGGGTAGCTTCGAACGTGGGGCTGTTACGGAGGCGGCGTTGCCGGGTTTCGGGGCGCGCGCGGACGGCCGCGCGAGCGGGATGCAAAAGGGCCCGCCGAACGGCGGGCCCTCGATGCGGCTCAGCAGCCAGGTACGCCACCAGGGACTCGAACCCCGAACCACCTGATTAAGAGTCAGATGCTCTGCCAGTTGAGCTAGTGGCGCATGCGGACAGCAGGGTAGTCATCCCGAGGGTCCCTGTCAAGCCCGCCCGGCGCATGGACTTGCGCTCGCGCTACGGCCCGCCGCAGGCCGGCCGCCGGGTCCGGCCGACCCGGCTAGCGGCCCTCTTCCGCGGCCAGGCGCGCCCGCCAGGCCGCGAGGGTGGAGTCGTCCACGGCGCCGGGCTCGGCCTCCCGCCAGGCCTCGAGCCGCGCCACCACGTCGCGCAGGATGTCGCGGGTCCCGGCGTCGTCCGTAGGCAGGTTGCCCACGGACGCGTCCCAGAGCGCGAAAGCCTCGGCGTAATGCCCCTGCGCGGCCAGCGCCTGCCCCAGGTGGGCGGACACCAGCGTGCGGCCGAAGTCGTCCTGGGGGTGCTTGGTGACGTAGGTGTCGAGCACTCGACGCAGCATGGCCACGGCCTCGTCCGTGCGGCCCTGCTGGAGACGCACCGTGGCCAGGATGTCCTCGGCATCCAGCACGCCCGGGTGGTCGGGGCCCTGGGTGCGGGAGAAGGCGTCGCGCACCTCGGTGGCCAGGGCGGCCGCCTCGTCGAGACGGCCCAGCTTGCCCAGGCAGAACGCGAGCGCCGACTTGGAGTCGAGCGTGCGGTAGTGCTCGGGTCCGAGCACGCGCATGCGGGCGGCGATCACCTCGCGCTGCCCCGCCACCGCCTCGTCGTAGTGGCCCAGCACGCCCGCCGCCTCCGCCAGGTTGCTGCGCGTGTTGAGCGTGCTCGGGTGGTCCTCGCCCAGAACGCGCAGCTTGAGCGCCAGCGAGCGCTTCCACAGCCCGATGGCCTCTTCCATGCGGCCCATGTTGCCGTAGATGTTCGCCAGGTTGTTGAGCGAGTGGACGAGCGCGATGCTGTCCGGGTGTGCCTGCCCCTCGCGGACGGCGAGCACCTGCTCCTCCAGTTCGAGCGCGGGCTCGAACTTGCCGAGCTCCTGGTAGAGGCTCGCGAGCGTTCCCATGGCGGTGAGAGTCGGTCCAGCCGTATCGCCGAAGAGGCGGCGGTTGTCCTCCAGCGCCTGCCGCATCAGCGGCTCGGCCTCGCTGCCCCGTCCCGCCCGGTTGAGCGTGCGCGCCAGCGAGGTGGTCCAGATGAGCGCGTTGCCGTCCTCCGGTCCCTCGATCGGCCCCCAGATCGCGAGCGCCTTGCGCAGGTGCTCCTCGGCGACGTCGTAGCGGCTCAGCTCCTCCTCCAGCAGCGCCTGGTTGGCCAGCGCCTGCGCGAGATCGCGCCGCCGCGGACCGGGATGCTGTTCGTAGAGCCGCAGCGCCGCCTCGAGGTGAGGCTCCGCGGCCTCGTATTCGCCCAGCCGATCGTAGGTCCTCCCCAACGTGGTCCGCACGGCCGCCTCCACGCGCGGCATGTCCGCCAGGCGGCCACCGGGCGCGGACGCCTCGGCGATGCGCGCGGCGGCCGCGTCCAGCACCTCACGCATGGGCACGTCGCGGCCCTGCCCGCGCGCCGTGGAAGGCGCCACCGCCGCCAGCAGGTCCTGGTTGAGGAACGCGTTCACCGCCTGCGCGATCTCGGCTTCCTCGGCCGCGCGATGCTCGGCGCGCACCGCGCGCAGCATGCCCCAGCTGGTGCCCGCCACGGCCGCCACCAGCGCCACGAAGACCGCGCAGACCGCCGCGAAAGCCCCGCGATTGCGGCGGATCAGCTTGCCCATGCGGTAGCCGGCGCTCGGCGGCCCCGCCACCACCGGCTCGTTGGCCAGATGGCGCCTGATGTCCGCGGCCAGGCCGTTGGCCGTCTCGTAACGGCGGCTGCGATCCTTCTCCAGCGCCTTCATGACGATCCAGTCCAGGTCGCCGCGGACCTGCCGCTGCAGCTCGGCCGGCTTGGCGCGCCGCCGCGCGGCGATCTCTTCCAGCTCGGCGCGGAGCGAGGACAGCCGCGTGGACGGCGTGGCCGGATCCACGTCGCGGATCGTGTGGCGCAGCCCGTCGAAGCCGCCCGCGCGCAGCGCCTTCGCCTCGAAGGGCAGCGCCCCCACCAGCAGCTCGTAGAGGATCACGCCCAGCGAGTAGATGTCGCTGCGCGTGTCGATGTCCTCCGCCGTCAGGTCCGCCTGCTCGGGGCTCATGTACTCGGGCGTGCCGAGCAGCTGGCCCAGCTCGGTGAACATGGTCTGTTCGGTGAGCCGGAAGGCCGTGGCCTTGGCCAGACCGAAGTCGATGATCTTGGGCCGGGCGTGGCCGTCCACCTCGGTGACGAGCACGTTGCCCGGCTTCAGGTCGCGGTGGATCACGGCCTTCTGGTGCGCGTGCTGCACGCCGGCGCAGGCCAGGGTGAAGAGCTCGAGCCGCTGCGCGGTCGAGAGCTGGTGACGGTCGCAGTACTCCGTG